>JAJTHE010000027.1 GCA_021298815.1 Betaproteobacteria bacterium
CGGTTCGCCGAGGTAGTCCTCGGCGGTCTTCTTCATCTTCATCAATACCTGCGCCGACACCTCCGGCGGGGCGATCTTGCGCCCGCACACCTCGACCCAGGCGTCGCCATTGTCGGCCCTGGCGATCGTGTAGGGCATCAGGTCGATGTCCTTTTGCACTTCCTTCTCTTCGAAGCGCCGGCCGATCAGCCGCTTCACCGCGTACAGGGTGTTCTTGGGGTTGGTGACCGCCTGCCGCTTGGCGGGCGCGCCGACCAGGAGCTCGCCGTCCTCGGCATAACCGATGATCGACGGCGTGGTGCGCGCACCCTCGGCGTTCTCGATCACCTTGGGTTGCCCGTTCTCGATGATCGACACGCAGGAATTCGTCGTGCCCAGGTCGATGCCGATGATCTTGCCCATGTTTTTTCCTCTCGGGAATTCGTGGAAGCCTGATGTCTGGAAAGTCTTGCGGGCAGGCCGTTCGTCCGCGTCAGTAGCCTGCTGTTGGGTCCAAGCTTGGGGTCGGGGGCGCGCTTTTCAAGCAGGAGCCGTGCCGACTTCCCCGTCGCCGGCCTTCGCCTTGGACACGGCGACCAGCGCGGGCCGGATCACCCGGTCGTGCAGCTTGAAGCCCTTCTGGAATACCTGCAGCACGGACTGCGGCGGCGCGTCTGACTCGATCGCGGTCATCGCCTGGTGGTGGTGCGGGTCGAATTTCTCGCCCGCCGGGTCGAGCACGATCAGGCCGAACTTCTCGAACGCGGTCCGGAGCTGCTTGCGGGTCAGTTCCACCCCGTCGCGCAGGGACTCGGCGGTGGCGTTTCCGGTCGCCAGCGCGGCGTCCAGGGCGTCATAGACCGGCAGCAGCTCGCCGGCGAAATTGTCGATCGCGTACTTGTGGGCGCTGGCGACGTCCATCTGGGCACGCTTGCGGATGTTGTCCGCCTCGGCGCGGGCGCGCAGCCAGTTCTCCTGGTGTTCCTGGGCCTGTGCCTCGGCCTTTCGGAGGGCTTCGGCAAGGCCGGCCGTGTCGGCGGGGGCTCCGGCAGGCGCACCGTCGGCGGCCCCGGCGGGGTGCTCGGGGGTGTCCGGCTGGCCGGCCTGGGATGAATCGTGTTGCGACATCGGTCTGGCTCTCCTTGGGGTGTTCGGACGACGGCCGGGGGGATTCGACCCTTTGCGGGTCGGTAGCGGCTGCAACCCGTCAAGGGGGAGTGGGGGCTGGCGGACGGAATTCAAGTCCTGCCCCGGAAGTGCCGATCTTGTTGCAGGCGCAAAGGAGCGCATAATCACTCCATGGACAAGAAGGCCGCGGGGCAATAGTGTCCGACGTCCCACAAAAACCGGCCAGGATCGGCCGTTTCGAGATAATCCGCCCGCTCGGGCGCGGTGCGACCGCGACCGTCTACCTCGCCAACGACCCGCGCCACGACCGCGAGATCGCGCTCAAGGTGATCAAGTTCGGGGGCGACCTCGAGGAGGGCGATGCGCGGGTCAAGCAACACCGCCGGCTGCGCAAGCTGTTCCAGACCGAAGGGGCGGTCGCCGCCCGCCTCGACCATCCGAACATCGTGAAGGTCTACGACACGGTGGTCGACGAGAACACCGCGCTGATGGCGATGGAGTACGTCGAAGGCACGACGCTCGCCGCGTTCTGCGCGTTCGACCGGCTGCTGCCGCTGCCCAGGGTGGTCGGCATCATCTTCAAGTGCTGCCTCGCCCTCGACTACGCCTACCGGCAGGGCGTCGTGCACCGCGACATAAAGCCGGCGAACATCATGGTCGACCCGGACGACAACCCGAAGATCATGGATTTCGGTCTCGCCCTCAACGTGCAGAAGCAGACCGAGCACGACTCCACCTTCGTGATGGGCGTCGGGTCTCCGGCCTACATGTCTCCGGAGCAGGTCAAGGGCTACGCCCTGAACCAGCAGACCGACCTCTATTCGCTCGGGGTCGTGCTGTTCATGATGCTCACCGGCCGGGTACCGTTCCGCGCCAAGCACTATCCGGAACTGATCTACAAGATCATCAACTCCGATGCGCCTTCGGTCAGCGCGCTCAACCCGGCGATCCCGCCGGAACTCGATCCGATCGTCAAGCGGGCGCTCGAGAAGGACCTCTATTCGCGCTACCGCACCGGCGCCGATTTCGGCAAGGACCTCGCGTCGGCGCGCTACCAGCTCAAGGACGAGGAAGCCGAGAAGCTGAACAACCGCTTCGAACTGCTGCGCTCGCTGCCGGTGTTCGCGCAGTTCGAACGGGTCGAGCTGTGGGAAGTGCTGCGCATCACCAGCTGGCGCAAGGTCGGCGACGGCGTGCCGCTGATGGAGGAGGGCAACGATTCCCGCACCTTCGGCGTGCTGATCGACGGCGAAGTCGAGGTATCGCTCGACCATCGGCTGCTCGCGCGGCTGGGGCCTGGCGAGGTGCTCGGCGAGATGACGTTCCTGTCGCCGGCCCAGGCGGTGCGCAGCGCCACCGTGGTGGCGGTGGGCGACGTCACCTTCCTCGAAGTCAACCTTGCCGCCTACGAACTCGCGTCCGAGGAGTGCAAGGAGCACTTCCAGAACCTGCTGATCGGCGCGCTGATCCGCCGGCTGCGCAGCGCGAACGCGAAGGTGATGCAGCATGCCCCGCCAGCGCGCATCCCGGTCCCCGGCCTGGTCAACCTCGAACTGGTACCCGAGCCGGGCCTCGATCCGCTCCCGGCCACGGGAGCGCTGCCATGGCCTGGCACGTCGGCGCTTCCCAGGCCGGGCCCGGGCGCACTGCCGCCGGTCGCCCCGCCTGCCGCCCCGCGTCCTGCCCAGGCCCCGGCCGCCGGGCCTGCGACCGACCTGCCCGAGGGGTTCGTGTCGGCGGCGAATTCCACGTTCGGCGCGTCGCGCACCCTGGTCCTCGCGCCCGATGAGCGGGAGGGGTCGACCACGGGTGCAACGCCGCTCAACCGCAGCCGTGAATCTCCGTGACCCGGCCGTGATCCGGGCCTGATCCGGGTCCGGTCCCGCGCTCAGTCCCGCGCTCAGTCCCGGGCGCCGAGCGCCAGTGCGCGCGCCCGCGTTGCCTCGTTGGCCACCACTGCCGCCTTCGGGTCGAACGCCGGATCCACCCAGCCGGCCAGCTGGCTGGCGACCAGCCCGGTCAGGGCGTGGATCCAGTCGGGCCGGTCGTTAAGGCAGGGGATGTTGTGGTACTCCTTGCCGCCGGCGAACAGGAAGGTGCTCTTGCCCTCGATGCCGATCTCCTCGAGCGTCTCCAGGCAGTCGGCGACGAAGCCCGGGCAGACCACGTCGACCCGCCGCGTGCCTGCGCGGCCCAGTTCCTCGAGCGTTTCCGAGGTGTACGGCTTGAGCCATTCGGCCTGGCCGAAACGCGACTGGAAGGTGACCCGGTACTTCTCCTTCGGCAGTCCGAGCGCCTCGGCCAGCAGCCGCCCGGTCTTGTGGCATTCGCAGTGGTACGGATCGCCGCGGTCGAGGGCGAAGCGCGGTATGCCGTGGAAGCTGATCACCAGGAGGTCGGGCCGGCCATGTTCCGACCAGTAGCGCTGCACGTTCGACTTCAGCGCCTGGATGTAGGCCGGATCATCGTGGAAATGCTTGACGGTGCGCAGCGCCGGCGGATTGCGCATCTTCTTCAGCACGTCGAAGGTCGCGTCGAACACGGTGGCAGTGGCGCTGGCGGAGTACTGCGGGTACAGCGGCACCACCAGGATGCGGTCGCAGCCCCCGGCCACCATCGCCTGGATGCGCTCCTCGATCGACGGCTTTCCATAGCGCATCGCGTAGTCGATCATCAGCGGCGTGCGGACCTGCTCGCCGAGGTAGCCCGCCAGCAGCTTGGCCTGGCGTTCAGTATACACCCGCAGTGGCGAACCTTCGGGCGTCCAGATCATCGCGTACTTGGCCGCCGACTTCTTCGGCCGCGTGTTCAGGATGATCAGGTTAAGGATCGGCCACCAGATCAGCTTCGGGATCTCGATCACGCGCGGATCGGACAGGAACTGCTTCACGTAGGGCCGGAATGCGCGCGCGGTGGGGGCGGCCGGGGTGCCTAGGTTGACCAGCAGCACGCCGGCACGCGGCTGAGTACCATGCCGGTAGTCGACGGTGCTCAATTCGCGCCCGGCGCAGGCAGTGGCGACAGGCGCGCGCAGCCGGCCGGCCGGCCGGCTGCGGCAGGCGCCGGCCCTGCGCCGGGGCGCAGGCGGTTACCGGTGGCTGAGCGCACTGCCGATCAGCTTCGCGGTGATGTCGACGATCGGGATCACCCGTTCGTACGCCATCCGGGTGGGACCGATCACGCCCAGGGTGCCGACCACCTGGCCGTCGACCTCGTAGGGCGCGGTGACGATGCTGCATTCGTCGAGTGGCGAGATGCCCGATTCGCCGCCGATGAAGATCTGCACGCCGTGCGCGTGCAGGCTGGTATCCAGCAGGTGGAGCAGCGCGGTCTTGCGTTCGAACACGTTGAAGAGTTCGCGCAGCCGGCCCATGTCGGTCGACAGGTCGGGGATGCCGAGCAGGTTGCGCTCGCCCGAGACCACGAGGTCTTCCGCGCTGGTCATCGCCGCGCTGCCGACCTCGATGGCCGCGTTCATCAGCGCCGACACGTCCTGCTTCAGCGCGACGAGTTCGTCCTGCACCCGCAGCTTGATCTGGTCGAACTGCATGCCGGCGTAATGCTGGTTGACGAAGTTGGACGCCTCGATCAGTTCGGTGGGCGTGTAGTCGCGTGCCGTGGTGAGGATGCGGTTGTGGACTTCGCCGTCGGGGGCGACCACGATCAGCAGCACCCGCTTCTCGGACAGGCGCAGGAACTCGAGGTGCCGAAACGCCTGGTCGCGCCGCCGCGGGGTCATCACGACCCCGGCGAAGGCGGTGAGCTCGGACAGCATGTGCGAGGCCGAGGTGACCAGCCGCTGCCGGCTGTCGAGTTCGAGCTGGCCCTCGAGCTGGGTGATCTCGACCTGCTCCAGCGGCTTCACCCGCAGCAGCGTGTCGACGAAGAAGCGATAGCCGCGCGCGGTCGGGATGCGCCCGGCCGAGGTGTGCGGGCTGGCGATGAAACCCATCTCTTCCAGGTCGGCCATCACGTTGCGGATGCTCGCCGGCGACAGCTCGAGCCCGGAATACTTCGACAGCGTGCGCGAGCCGACGGGATCGCCATCGGCGATGTATCGCTCGATAAGCGTCTTCAGCAGCAGTTGTGCACGGTCGTTGAGCATGGCCTGATTCTACCTACCGGAAACCCCGGCGGGGCAACCCTCGGCTTGCCCGGGGTCATCCCGCCAGCCCTCGATCCCCGCTTGCCCGCCGGATGCGTGTGTTCTAATCCGACCATGACCGATACCGCCAGCCGACCCGGCGCCCGACGAGGCGCACGACAGACGGACCCGCCCGGGCCCGTGGCGATGTCCGCCGGCAGCCTGCCGGGCGGACGGACCGTGCCGCGTACCCCTTCGCGCACCTTCGGCACGGTGGCGCTGATCGGAAAGTACAAGAGCCCGCTGATCGCCGAGCCGCTGGCCGACCTCGCGCGCCACCTCGCCGCACGCGGCGTCGAGGTGCTGATCGACCGGCTCACCGCAGCCCACGTGGGCGGCGATGCTGCCGGTGCCCTTTCGCTAGAGGAGATCGGCCGCCGCGCCGGGCTCGCCGTCGTGCTCGGGGGCGACGGCACCATGCTCAACATCGCGCGCACCCTGGCACCGTTCGGCGTGCCGCTGGTCGGCGTCAACCAGGGGCGGCTCGGTTTCCTTACCGACCTCTCGGTCGACCGCATGGCCGCCGCCATCGACGCGATCCTCGACGGCCACTACATCGCCGAGTCGCGCATGCTGCTCGAGGCGACCATCGGGCCGGCCAGCGACGCGGTCGAGGGGGCCGCCGGCGCCGAGGCGGCACCCGGGGCCGGGCTGGCCGATCCGCCGTCGACCGTGCTCGCGTTCAACGATGTCGTGATCAGCAAGGGCGAGCGCGGCGGCATGATCGAGTTCGACGTGTTCGTCGACGGCCAGTACGTCACCAACCTGCGCGCCGACGGCCTGATCATCGCCTCGCCGACCGGGTCGACCGCCTACGCGCTGTCCTCCGGCGGTCCGATCGTGCATCCTTCGCTGTCCGTGATGAGCCTGGTGCCGATCTGTCCGCACACGCTGTCGAACCGGCCGATCATCGTGTCGGCCGGGTCGTCGATCGAGGTCCGGATGCACGACGGCAGCGAGGCGGTGGTCCGCTTCGACAGCCACTCCGATGCCGTGATCGGCAGTGCCGACCGCCTGCAGGTTCGCCGGTCCGACCACGACGTGATGCTGCTGCATCCGGACGACTACGACTATTTCCACATGCTGCGCGAGAAGCTCAAGTGGAGCGAAGCGCTGTAGCGATGGCGGCGCATCCGGACAGCAGTCGCGGACCGGTGCTGCGAGCACTTGCGATCCGCGACTTCGTGATCGTGGATAGCCTCGAGCTCGAGTTCGAAGCCGGATTTTCCGCCCTGACCGGCGAGACCGGGGCCGGCAAGTCGATCCTGATCGACGCGCTCGGCCTGCTGCTCGGCGACCGGGCCGAAGCCGGCGTCGTGCGCCCGGGGCGCGACCGGGCCGAGCTGTCGGCGGAGTTCGACATCGGCAGCGAACCGGCGGTCGCGGAATGGCTGGGTGCCCGCGAACTGGCTGACCCGGACGACGGGGCCTGCCTGGTGCGCCGGGTGATCGACGCCGGCGGCCGCTCGCGCGCCTTCATCAACGGCCGCGGCGTGACGCTTGGGCAGTTGCGCGAACTGGGCGAGCAGCTGGTCGACATCCATGGCCAGCATTCGCACCAGTCGCTCGCGCGGCCGGCGGAGCAGCGCGCGATCCTCGACGGGTTCGGCGCGCATGACGAGTTGCTGCGCCGGGTCGCAGCCGCCTGGCAGCATTGGCAGTCGGCCAGCCGTGCCCGGCAGGAGGCCGAGCGCGGGCAGGCCCAACTGGCGCAGCGGCGGGAGGAACTCGAGTGGCAGACTGCCCAGCTGGCGACGCTGGCCTTCGATGCCGACGACTGGCAGGCGGTCAACGCGGAGCATGCACGCCTGGGCAATGCGGCGGCGCTGATCGAGTCGGCGGAACATGCGCTTGCCGTGCTGGGCGAGGGCGAGGGCTCGGCGCTGGCGCAGGTGTCCACGGTGCTCGCGCGGCTCAGGGACAGCGCCCGCGTCGACCGTGAGGCCGAGGCCGCGCTCGAACTGATGGCTGGCGCCGATGCCCAGCTGAAGGAGGCGGCGCGCGAGCTGCGCCACTACCGCGACCGGCTGGACATCGATCCGGCCCGGCTGCGCGAGCTCGATGCCCGCATCGAGGCGGTGCAGGATGCGGCCCGCCGGTTCCGCGTGCCGCCGGCCGAACTGGGCGAACTGCAGGCGCGGCTCGAGGGCGAGCTGCGGCAGCTCGATCGGACCGGCGATCCGCGCGCCCTGGCGGCGGCCGAGGCGGCGGCGCGAACCACCTACAAGGAGGCTGCGGTACTGCTGACCCGTGCGCGCCAGCGCGTGGCAACCCGGCTCGGGCGCGCGGTGACCGAGGCGATGCAGACCCTGGCGATGGAAGGCGGACGGTTCGAGGTGGCGCTGCTGCCGGTGGCCGGGGCGGGCGGGGCGGCGTCGGCGACGCGCCCGGCGGCGGCGCGCGCTGCGGCCCGTCCGGCAGCCCGTGCCGGTTCGGCGTCGGAGGCCACTGCCGTGCCGGCTTCGGGTGCCGAGGCGTCCGGCCCGGAGGCGTCCGGCAGCAGCCATGGCGACGAGACCGTCGAGTTCCGGGTGTCGGCCAACCCGGGCATGCCGCTGGCGGCGCTCGCCGCGGTGGCCTCGGGCGGCGAGCTGTCGCGCATCAGCCTGGCCCTGCGCAAGGTGACCAGCGCCGCCACCCGGGTGCCGCTGCTGGTGTTCGACGAGGTCGATGCCGGGATCGGTGGCGGCGTGGCCGAGATTGTCGGCCGGCTGCTGCGGGAACTCGGGCGCACCCACCAGGTGATGTGCGTGACGCACCTGCCGCAGGTCGCGGCCAGCGCGGAGCGACAGTTCCATGTCGTGAAGCGGGTCGTGGGCGGCCAGACGGTCAGCCGGGTCGAAGCGCTGGATGCCGCAGCGCGGATCGAGGAGATCGCGCGCATGCTGGGCGGCGTGCGCATCACCGCGACCACGCGGCAGCATGCGGACGAACTGCTGCGCCAGGCGCGCGAGGACGCCGCCGCCGGTTGACGCGGTGCCGGTGTCAGGCGGGTGCGGCGCGGTGCGGACAGTCCGCGGTGCGGCACTCGGCGTACAGGTAGAGCGAATGGTCGACGATCGCGAACCCGCGTTCGGCGGCCACCTTTTCCTGGCGGCGTTCTATCTGCGGATCGAAGAATTCCTCGACCCGGCCGCATTGCAGGCAGACCAGGTGGTCGTGGTGGCCGCCCTGCTTCAGTTCGAACACCGCCCGGCCGCCCTCGAAATGGTGGCGTTCCAGCAGGCCCGCCTGTTCGAACTGGGTCAGCACCCGGTAGATCGTGGCCAGGCCGACATCGATGCCGTCCTTCGACAACTGCCGGTAGACTTCCTCGGCGGTCATGTGCCTGACTGGGCTCGTCTCGAACAGGTTCAGGATGCGCAGCCTCGGGGTGGTGACCTTGAGGCCGATCGTCTTCAGTTCTTCCGATTTGCCCATCACAGGTCTTCCGTGGCGCCGTCGGGATGCGGGAGCATCCACCCGATTCGGTATCATATACGACCTCGAATCCACCGCCGGCGCGTTTCGCTTCGGCCAGCTCGCGCCATGCCGACTCCTTTGCCGTCAGATTCGTTGCCCGCTTCGTCGTCCCTTCCGTCGCTGATGCCGCCGTCCCGTCGCCCGCCCGCCTTCGCCGCCGCACGCGCCGCGTCCACCGCCGGCATGGTCGCGCTCGCCCTCGCGCTGGGGGCGTGCAGCATGCGCTTGCCGACGGCCTATTCGCCGCCGCTGCAGCAGGGCAACGTGATCGAGCAGGAGGCCCTGTCCAAGCTCAAGCCCGGGATGACCCGATCGCAGGTCAGGTTCGCGCTCGGCACGCCCCTGGTGGTCGACGTGTTCCGCAACGACCGCTGGGACTATGTCTACCTGCTGCGCCGGCAGGGCGAAGCGCCGCAGCAGCGTCGCGTCACCGTGATCTTCGATGGCGATCTGCTCGCCCGCGTGGAGGGCGACGTGGTGCCAGGGTCCGGCACGGTCGCCCCGCGTCCGTCGGCGAAGGGCGACGCCGCGAAGGGCGACGCCGCGAAGGGCGCCGCGGCGAAGGGCGAGGCTGCGAAGGGCGATCCGACGAAGGGCGACCCTGCCAGGGCCGACCCTGCGAAGGCCGACCCTGCGAAGGCCGACCCTGCGAAGGCCGCCGCCGCGAAGCCGGACGCGCCTGAACCGCAGCGTGGCTTCTTCGGGCGCATGCTCGATCGCATCGGTTTCTGACCCCGCGGATCCGCACGCAACCCCCGACGACGAGGCAACCGATGGACCGTACACTGAACGTGGTGATCGCCGGTGCATCCGGCCGGATGGGCCGTACCCTGATCGAAGCCGTGACGCGGGCGCCGCAGATGCGCCTGCATGCGGCCCTCGACCGCGCCGACAGTCCGGCGATCGGCCGCGACGCCGGCGACGGTGCCGGAGTGCATACCGGCGTGACGATCGGCAGCGATGTCGCGCGCGCGCTCGACGGTGCGCATGCGCTGGTCGACTTCACGCTGCCGGTGGCCACGCTCGTGCACCTCGACGCCTGCCGCAGCGCCGGCGTGTCGATGGTGGTGGGCACCACCGGCTTCGACGCCGCGGGCCGGGCGCGCCTGGCGCAGGCCGGCGCCAGCATCCCGCTGGTGTTCGCGCCGAACATGAGCGTCGGCGTGAACGTCGCCTTCAAGCTGGTCGAGACCGCCGCCCGCATCCTCGGCGACGCCTACGACGTCGAGGTGTTCGAGATCCATCACCGGCACAAGGTCGATGCACCGTCGGGCACCGCGGTGCGACTGGGCGAAGTGGCGGCGGCGGCACTGGGACGAGACCTCTCGACCGATGCGGTGCACGGCCGGGAGGGCGTCACCGGCGAGCGCACCACGCGCGAGATCGGCTTCCATTCGGCGCGTGGCGGCGACATCGTCGGCGACCATACGGTGTTCTTCGCCGGTGCCGGGGAACGCATCGAGATCACCCACCGGTCGTCCAGCAGGTCCAATTACGCGCTCGGCGCGTTGCGTGCGGTGCGCTGGCTCGACAGCCGCGCCCCGGGGCTGTACGACATGCAGGACGTACTCGACCTGCGCGGTCGCTGACCTCGCCGGCAGCGACGCCTGTCCATGCAGTAGGCGGTCGACGGTCGGTTCGCGTATAATTCGTGAAATATTCCGCGGGACGGCGTGGATGCCCGGGCGTGCGCCGCCGGGCCTGCACGTGCCAGTCCCGCTTGCCATGTATACGGCCCGGAGGGCCGCTGCAGGGGGCTGTCCGAACCCGTCCGCACGCTGCCGCAATGGCTGCGAGCGAGGGCGCGCGCCCCTCGAGCGCGCCTGCCGCCACAGTCTGGAGAGGTTCTTTCGTGTCAACCCGTCCGCCCGCCTTGCTTGCGCTTGCCGACGGAACGATGTTCCACGGCCGATCGATCGGTGCACCGGTCGAGTCCACCGGGGAAATCGTGTTCAACACGTCGATGTCAGGCTACCAGGAGATCCTGACCGACCCGTCGTACGCCGGTCAGATCGTCACGCTGACCTATCCCCACATCGGCAACGTGGGCGTCAATCCCGAGGATGTCGAGTCGGCTGGGGTGTTCGCCGCCGGGCTCGTGATCCGCGACCTGTCCATGGTGGCGAGCAACTTCCGCTCGACCCAGTCGCTGACCGGCTACCTCGAGGCGGCCAGCGTGCCGGGCATCGCCGAGATCGATACCCGCAAGCTGACCCGCATCCTGCGCGAGAAGGGTGCCCAGGGCGGCTGCCTGGTCGCCGCCGCCACCGCCGGTGCCACCCTCGACGCCGATCGTGCCCTCGCCGCGGCGCGCGGCTTCCCCGGCCTCGGTGGCATGGACCTCGCCAAGGACGTCACCTGCAGCGCCGCCTATGCGTGGACCGAGGGCGTCTGGACGCTGGGCAGCGGGCACTCGACGCCGCCCGCCCCGCGCTTCCACGTGGTGGCCTACGACTTCGGCGTGAAGCGCAACATCCTGCGCATGCTCGCCAGCCGCGGCTGCCGGCTGACCGTGGTGCCGGCGCAGACGCCGGCGGCCGAGGTGCTGGCCCTCGCGCCCGATGGCGTGTTCCTGTCCAACGGGCCGGGCGATCCCGAGCCCTGCGACTATGCGGTGTCGGCGATCCGCACGCTGCTCGACCGCGAGGTGCCGCTGTTCGGCATCTGCCTCGGCCACCAGCTGCTCGGCCTTGCCAGCGGCGCGAAGACGCAGAAGATGAAGTTCGGCCACCATGGCGCGAACCACCCGGTGCAGGACCTCGACACGAAACGCGTGATGATCACCAGCCAGAACCACGGCTTCCAGGTCGACCCGGACACGCTGCCGTCCACCGCGCGGATCACCCACGTCTCGCTGTTCGACGGCAGCCTCCAGGGCTTCGAGCGCACCGACCGGCCGGCATTCTGCTTCCAGGGACACCCCGAGGCGAGCCCGGGGCCGCACGACATCGACTACCTGTTCGACCGCTTCATCCGCCTGATGGAGGCGCGCAGTGCCTAAGCGTACCGACATCAAGAGCGTCCTGATCATCGGCGCCGGCCCGATCGTCATCGGCCAGGCCTGCGAGTTCGACTATTCCGGGGCGCAGGCCTGCAAGGCGCTGCGCGACGAGGGATACCGGGTGATCCTGGTCAACTCGAACCCGGCCACCATCATGACCGACCCGGGCCTGGCCGACGCGACCTACATCGAGCCGATCACCTGGCAGATGGTCGAGCGCGTGATCGAGATCGAGAAGCCCGACGCGCTGCTGCCGACGATGGGTGGCCAGACGGCACTGAACTGCGCGCTCGATCTCGCGAAGCACGGCGTGCTCGAGAAGCATGGCGTCGAGATGATCGGCGCCTCGCGCGAGGCGATCGACAAGGCGGAAGACCGCGAGAAGTTCAAGCGCGCGATGGCGAAGATCGGGCTGGCGAGCCCGCGCTCGGCGCTGGCGCACAGCATGGAAGAGGCGCTGCAGGTGCAGGCGGTCGTCGGTTATCCGACGATCATCCGCCCGTCGTTCACGCTGGGCGGCACCGGTGGCGGCATCGCCTACAACCGCGAGGAATTCGTCGCGATCATCGACCGCGGGCTCGAGGCTTCCCCGACGAAGGAAGTTCTGGTCGAGGAGTCGGTGATCGGCTGGAAAGAGTTCGAGATGGAGGTCGTGCGCGACCGCAACGACAACTGCATCATCGTCTGCTCGATCGAGAACCTCGACCCGATGGGCGTTCACACCGGCGACTCGATCACCGTCGCGCCGGCGCAGACGCTCACCGACAAGGAATACCAGATCCTGCGCAACGCCTCGATCGCCTGCCTGCGCGAGATCGGCGTCGAGACCGGCGGCTCGAACGTGCAGTTCGCGATCAACCCGGCCGACGGCCGGATGGTGATCATCGAGATGAACCCGCGCGTGTCGCGCTCCTCGGCGCTCGCCTCGAAGGCCACCGGCTTCCCGATCGCCAAGGTCGCCGCCAAGCTGGCGGTCGGCTACACGCTGGACGAACTGCGCAACGAGATCACCGGCGGCGCCACGCCGGCCTCTTTCGAACCCTCGATCGACTACGTGGTCACCAAGGTGCCGCGCTTCGCGTTCGAGAAGTTCCCGCAGGCCAATTCGCGCCTGACCACGCAGATGAAGTCGGTGGGCGAGGTGATGGCGATGGGCCGCACCTTCCAGGAATCGCTGCAGAAGGCGCTGCGCGGCCTGGAGACCGGCGTCGACGGATTCAACCTGAAGACGGTGGACCCCGAGACGATCGCCGACGAGCTGACCTATCCCGGGCCGGAGCGCCTGTGGTTCGTCGCCGATGCCTTCGGCGTCGGCATGTCGCTCGACGAGGTGCACCGGCTCACGCGCATCGATCCCTGGTTCCTGGTGCAGATCAAGGAGCTGGTCGACATCGAGCTGTCGATCGAGACGCGCACGCTGGAGGACATCGACGCGGCCGAGCTGCGCATGCTCAAGCGCAAGGGATTCTCCGACCGCCGGCTGGCCTACCTCACCAAGGCCACCGAGGACGCGGTGCGCGAGCGGCGGCACGGCTTCGGCATCCGCCCGGTCTACAAGCGGGTCGACACCTGCGCGGCCGAGTTCGCCACCTCCACCGCGTACATGTATTCGACCTACGACGAGGAGTGCGAGTCGCACCCGACGTCGAACCGGAAGATCATGGTGCTGGGCGGCGGGCCGAACCGGATCGGGCAGGGCATCGAGTTCGACTACTGCTGCGTGCATGCCGCGCTCGCGCTGCGCGAGGACGGCTTCGAGACCATCATGGTCAACTGCAACCCGGAGACCGTGTCGACCGACTACGACACCTCCGACCGGTTGTACTTCGAGCCGCTGACGCTGGAAGACGTGCTCGAGATCGTCGCCATCGAGCAGCCGTTCGGCGTGATCGTGCAGTTCGGCGGCCAGACGCCGCTGAAGCTGGCGCGCGACCTTGAACGCTGCGGTGTGCCGATCATCGGCACCTCGCCCGACTCGATCGACGTGGCCGAAGACCGCGAACGCTTCCAGAAGCTGATCCACAAGCTCAAGCTCAAGCAGCCGCCGAACCGTACCGCGCGCAGCGCGCAGAAGGCGATCGCGCTGGCGGACGAGATCGGTTACCCGCTGGTGGTGCGCCCGAGCTACGTGCTCGGCGGGCGGGCGATGGAGATCGTGCACCGGCAGGCCGACCTCGAGCGCTACATGCGCGAGGCGGTCAAGGTGTCGAACGATTCGCCGGTGCTGCTCGACCGCTTCCTCAACGATGCGATCGAAGTGGACGTCGACGCGGTCAGCGACGGCAAGGTGGTGCTGATCGGCGGCGTGATGGAGCACATCGAGCAGGCTGGCGTGCATTCCGGCGATTCGGCCTGCTCGCTGCCGCCGTACAGCCTGTCTCCGGCGCTGCAGGACGAACTGCGCACGCAGACGGTGGCGATGGCGAAGGCGCTGAAGGTGGTCGGCCTGATGAACGTGCAGTTCGCGATCCAGTCCACCGCCGATGGCGACCAGATCTACGTGCTCGAGGTGAACCCGCGTGCGTCGCGCACGGTGCCGTTCGTGTCGAAGGCCACCGGGCTGCCGCTGGCGAAGATCGCGGCGCGCTGCATGGCGGGCATCCCGCTGGCGATGCAGGGCGTGACCAGGGAGGTGGTGCCGCACTACTTCTCGGTCAAGGAGGCGGTGTTCCCGTTCGCCAAGTTTCTCGGCGCCGATTCGATCCTCGGGCCCGAGATGAAGTCCACCGGCGAAGTGATGGGCGTGGGGGAGAGCTTCGCCGAGGCGTTCGTGAAGGCGCAGATGGCCGCCGGAGAGCGCCTGCCGCGCAGCGGCAAGGTATTCATCAGCGTGCGCGATGCCGACAAGCCCAAGACGATCGACGTCGCCCGGGTGCTGCATGAACTCGGCTTCTCGCTGATCGCCACCCGTGGTACCGCCGCAGCGCTCGAGTCGGCAGGGTTGCCGGTCACCGCGGTGAACAAGGTGACCGAAGGCCGGCCGCACTGCGTCGACATGATCAAGAACGGCGAGATCGCGATGATCATCAACACCGTCGAGGAGAAGCGCGCCGCGATCCAGGATTCGTATTCGATCCGCGCTGCGGGCCTGCAGAGCCGCATCGCCAACTTCACCACGGTGGCCGGCGCGCGCGCGGCGGCCTACGGCATGCGCGACATCCGCGGCATGAAGGTCTACGATCTACAGGGATTGCACCGCTCGCTGGCCGGCTGACCCGGCCCGGTCGCGGCGCGCCGCGCCGCTGCAGCGATGCGCAACCCATCCAACCACCCCAGCAACCCCACCCCCACCTTTTCGAGGCTGTTCCCATGGCGACTGTTCCGGTGACCGTGATCGGCGCGGAGAAGATGCGCGCCGAGCTGCACCACCTGAAGACGGTGGCGCGGCATGAAGTCATTGCCGCGATCAGCGAGGCGCGGGCGCACGGCGACCTGTCCGAGAATGCCGAGTACGACGCGGCGAAGGAACGGCAGGGCTTCATCGAGGGCCGCATCGCCGAGCTCGAGGGCAAGCTGTCGAACGCGCAGATCATCGACCCGAAGCTGCTGGACGCCGAGGGTCGGGTGGTGTTCGGTGCGACGGTCGAGCTGGAAGACCTCGCTTCAGGCGACGTCGTGACCTACCAGATCGTCGGAGACGACGAAGCCGACATCAAGCAGAGCAAGATCAGCATCTCGTCGCCGATCGCTCGCGCGCTGATCGGCAAGTACGCGGGCGACATCGCCGAGGTCCAGGCCCCGGGCGGCGCGCGCGAGTACGAAGTGCTCAACGTCAAGTACATCTGAAGCGGTCCGATTGAAGCGGCTGGGCGAAGCGTTCTACTGGCTGGCGATCGCGACCTGGGCAGGGGCGCTCTGGACCGTCGGCCTGCTGGTCGCGCCGACGCTGTTCTCGGTGCTCGAGGATCGCGCGCTGGCCGGACGCATCGCCGGAGTCCTGTTCGACTGGGTCGCCTGGATCGGCATCGGCTGCGCGGCCTGGCTGCTGCTGTTCCGGTTCGTGCGCTTCGGTGGTGGCGCCTTCCGCCACGGCTTCACCTGGATCGTGCTGCTGATGCTCGCGCTGGTGCTGGTGGGCAGGTTCGGGGTGCAGCCGATCCTGGCCGGGCTGCGCGAACAGGCGCTGGCGAAGGAGATCGTGGAAAGCGTGTTCCGCGAGCGGTTCGGCACCTGGCATGGCGTGGCCAGCGTCATCTACCTGGTCCAGTGCGGCCTGGCGGTAGCCATGGTTCTGTTGCAGCGCACCGGGATGCGCTGAGCGCAGCGGCTGCGCGGCGCCAGCGCGCTTGGTCGGCGCGTGACGCAGGTGCGCGACGTCAGTGCATGACGTCAGCGCGCCTGGTAGCTGCGTTTCGTGCGCTTGCGGCCGGCCGCTGCCGGCTGGCGCGCGCGCTTCCCGGGCGCGGCTGCCGCCGGCTCGTCCGGCTTCGGGCGCCACAGCACCAGCACCCGCCCGATGCTCTGCACCGGCGCGCAATCGAGCTGCCCGGCCAGTTCGAGCAGCCAGGCAGCCCGCTCGTCGCGCTCGTCCGAGCCTGCGCGCACCTTGATCAGTCCGTGGCTGCGCAGGCAGGCGTCGATTTCCTTCAGGACGGCCGGCGTGATGCCGGCCTTGCCGATCGCGGCCACGGGCGACAGCGCGTGCGCGTCGGCCTTCAGTGACTTGCGTTCGGCGGGGGTGAGTTCGATTGCGGGCATCGGCGCTCCGGCACGGCAGGGTGGCGGAGTGTAATCTGCAAGGCCGGCCCGTGCATCCCGCACGGTGCCGAAGGTGGACCGACGGGGCGATGAAGCGTTCGAACAGCAGCAACACCTGGCTCAGGGAGCACGAGAACGACACCTATGTGCAGTTGTCGCGCAAGGAGGGGTTCCGGTCGCGCGCGGTCTACAAGCTGACGGAGATCGATGCGAAGGACCGACTGCTGCGCCCCGGTGCGACCGTGGTCGACCTCGGCGCGGCCCCGGGCAGCTGGGCGCAGTACACGATCCGGCGCATCAGCCCGGGCGGGCGCCTGGTCGCGGTCGACCTGCTCGACATCGAGCCGCTGCCCGGTGTGGAGATCATCCAGGGCGACTTCACCGACGACGCGATCCTCGCGCAGCTGGATGCCCGCCTGGGCGGCCGTCCGGTCGACCTTGTGCTTTCCGACATGGCCCCCAATATCTCCGGAATCGCGTCGATGGACCAGGCGCGTGCGGTGAACCTGGCCGAAATGGCGCTCGACTTCGCGCGCAGCCGGCTCGCCCCCGACGGCGCCTTCCTGGTGAAGACGTTCCAGGGGGCCGGGTACCCGGATTTCCGCAACCAGATGATGCAGGTGTTCAGGACGGTCGCCAGCCGCAAGCCAGCCGCGTCGCGTGACCGCAGCAGCGAACAGTTCCTGCTCGGACGGCACCTGAAGCCGGGTGCCGGCGGCTGACCGGGCGGGCGCCGGCGGGCGGCACGGTTCGCGACGGCCGGGCGACGGACGCAAGTTTTCCGGCTCGCGGGCCGATATTGAGCAAGGACTTCCCGCCGGAGGCGTGGCAACCCGTCCCGGCGCCCGCGTTGGTCGACGCACGGCCGGACCCTTTCCGGCCTTGTTTCGGGTTTAGAATGTTTCCTTTCGCATGGGTCATCACCCGTGCGTGACCCCAGCAGGAGCAGCGCTTGAACAATCTGGTGAAGAACGTCGCGATCTGGCTCGTCATCGCCCTGGTGCTGATGACCGTGTTCCAGCAGTTCAACACGCGTCAGGTCCAGAGCAACACGCTGGAGTACTCCCAGTTCATCGAAGAGGTGAAGGCGGGGCGCGTGGCCAAGGTCACGATCGAAGGCCGGGTCATCAAGGGCCTGCGCGGCGACGGCAAGCGCTTCGTCACCTACTCGCCGTCCGATCCCTGGCTGGTCAGCGACCTGCTGAAGAGCGGCGTGATCATCGAGGCGAAGCCGGAGGAAGAGCCCTCGCTGCTGATGAACATCTTCGTCTCCTGGTTCCCGATGCTGCTGCTGATCGCGGTCTGGGTGTTCTTCATGCGCCAGATGCAGGGCGGCGGTCGCGGCGGGGCGTTCTCGTTCGGCAAGAGCCGGGCGAAGCTGCATGACGAGAACAGCAACCAGATCACCTTCGTCGATGTCGCCGGCTGCGAAGAGGCGAAGGAGGAAGTGTCCGAACTGGTCGACTTCCTGCGCGACCCGTCGAAGTTCCAGAAGCTGGGCGGGCGTATCCCGCGCGGCGTGCTGATGGTCGGCAGCCCGGGTACCGGCAAGACGCTGCTCGCCAAGGCGATCGCCGGCGAGGCCAAGGTGCCGTTCTTCTCCATCTCCGGTTCCGATTTCGTCGAGATGTTTGTCGGCGTCGGCGCGGCCCGCGTGCGCGACATGTTCGAGCAGGCGAAGAAGCACGCACCCTGCATCCTGTTCATCGACGAGATCGATGCGGTCGGCCGCCAGCGCGGCGCCGGCCTGGGTGGCGGCAACGACGAGCGCGAACAGACCCTGAACCAGCTGCTGGTCGAGATGGACGGTTTCGAGGGCGCGGTCGGCGTGATCGTGATCGCCGCCACCAACCGTCCGGACGTGCTCGACCCGGCGCTGCTGCGCCCGGGCCGCTTCGACCGCCAGGTCGTGGTGCCGCTGCCCGACATCCGCGGCCGCGAGCAGATCCTCCAGGTGCACATGCGCAAGGTGCCGATCTCGCCGGACGTGCGGGCCGACATCCTCGCCCGCGGCTGCCCCGGCTTCTCGGGCGCCGACCTCGCCAACCTGGTGAACGAGGCCGCGCTGTTCGCCGCGCGCAAGAACAAGCGCCTGGTCGACATGGACGACTTCGAGAAGGCCAAGGACAAGATCATGATGGGCGCCGAGCGCCGGTCGATGGTCATGCCCGAGCACGAGCGCAAGAACACCGCGTACCACGAGTCCGGCCACGCGCTGGTCGCGCGCATGCTCGACAAGACCGACCCGGTGCACAAGGTCACCATCATCCCGCGCGGTCGCGCCCTCGGCGTAACCATGCAGCTGCCGGTCGAGGACCGCTACAGCATGGACCGCGAACAGATCCTGCAGAACATCGCCGTGCTGTTCGGCGGCCGCATCGCCGAAGAAGTGTTCATGGGCCAGATGACCACCGGTGCCTCGAACGACTTCGAGCGGGCCACCGACCTCGCGCGCAAGATGGTCACCCAGTGGGGCATGAGCAAGGAACTCGGGACCATGGTATACGGCGAGAACGAGGGCGAGGTGTTCCTCGGCCGCTCGATCACCACGCACAAGAACGTGTCCGAGGCGACCATGCAGCAGGTCGACGCCGAGATCCGCCGCATCATCGACCAGCAGTACACGCTGGCGCGCCGGCTGATCGAGGAGAACAGCGACAAGATGCATGCGATGGCCAACGCGCTGCTCGAGTTCGAGACGATCGACGCCGAGCAGATCCAGGACATCATGGAAGGCCGTCCGCCGCGGCCGCCGAAGCCGTCGCAGCCGCCGGCCTCGTCGGGCGGTGGCAATGCCGCCACGCCGAGTGCGCCCGCGCCGTCGACGACGCCCGCGACCGAGGCCTGAGCCCCTGCGCGGAGCCCGGTTCCGTGCGTCGTTACTGGAGTTGCGGGCGGTTCCGGATCGCCCTTGACCGTCCGCGGCTGATGGGGGTGATCAACGTCACCCCCGACTCCTTCTCCGATGGCGGGCAGTTCCTCGACATGGCATCGGCCATCGCGCACGGCGTCGCGCTGGTCCACGACGGGGCGGACGTCCTCGACATCGGCGGGGAGTCGACCCGGCCGGGCGCCGCCGAAGTGGGCGTGGCCGACGAGATGCGGCGCGTGCTGCCGGTGATCGAGGGGCTGGCAGATGCCGGGGTCCCGCTGTCGGTCGACACCACGAAGCCGGCGGTGATGAGCGCGGCGATCGCCGCCGGCGCCTCGATCGTCAACGACATCCAGGCGCTGCGCAGCCCGGGTGCGCTCGAGACCCTGGCCGAGAGCGAGGCCGGCGTGTGCGTGATGCACATGCAGGGCACGCCGGCGACGATGCAGCGCGAACCGCGCTACGGCGACGTCGTGTCCGAGGTGGTCGCCTTCCTCGCCGGACGGGTGGACGCGCTGGTGCATGCCGGCGTGGTGCGCGAGCGCATCGCGGTCGACCCCGGGATCGGCTTCGGCAAGACGCTGGAACACAACCTCGCGCTGCTGCAGGCGCTGCCGCGCCTGCACGAACTCGGCTGCGCCGTGCTGGTCGGCCTGTCGCGCAAGTCGATGCTCGGTGCGCTCACCGGGCGGGCGACCGGCGAACGGCTGGCGGCCAGCGTCGGCGGCGCCCTGTGGTGCGCCCTCCACGGCGCTGACATAATCCGGGTCCACGACGTGCGCGAGACGCGGGATGCCCTTTCGGTCTGGCGCGCGCTCGACGCGTCCAACCCCTCAGGCACAAGACCCCACCCTTGACCCGCAAGTACTTCGGCACCGACGGCGTGCGCGGCCGCGTAGGCCAGCCCCCGATCACCCCCGACTTCGTGATGCGCCTGGGC
>JAJTHE010000002.1 GCA_021298815.1 Betaproteobacteria bacterium
ATCCGTCTGCAGGGCTACCTGGTCTAGCCGCTGCGATGCCGCGCAAGCGTCCACCAGAGGATCCGGAATCGCACGACCGCTGGCTGGTGTCGTACGCGGACTTCATCACCCTGCTGTTCGCCTTCTTCGTCGTGATGTACGCGATCTCGCAGGTGAACGAGAGCAAGTACCGGGTGCTCAGCGATTCGCTGGTGCAGGCGTTCCAGAATCCGTCGCGCCTGCCCGACGCGGAGAGCCCCACCAACTCCCCGCGTTCGATCATCGGCAAGGAGCAGGGCGGAATCATCGGTCCGGCGCCGGGTTCCCCCGAGGACGAGGCGGCCATCCGGGCGATGATGGCGCGCATGCGCGAGCTCGGGGCCGAACTGTCGACGATGCTCGACCCCCTGGTGAAGGAGGGCCTGGTGCGGGTGAGCGAGACCCGCCAGGGGCTGGTGATCGAGATCAATGCCAGCGTGCTGTTCCGCTCGGGACAGTCCGCGCTCGAGCCGGCTGCCACCCGGACGCTGGCCGAGGTCGCGCGCGTGCTGGCCCGTACCCGCAGCGCGATCGCCGTCGAAGGCCACACCGACGACGTGCCGATCTCGACGCCGGCGTTCGCGTCCAACTGGGAACTGTCCGCTTCCCGGGCGGCAACAGTGGTGCGGCTGTTCGTCGAGACCGGCATCCCGGCCGCACGGCTCACCGCGATCGGGCATGCCGACAACCATCCGATCGAGGCTGGTGGCAGCCCCGAGGCTCGTGCCCGCAACCGCAGGGTGGCGGTGATCATCCAGGCCGAGCCGGTGCCCGGCCAGCCGCAGTTGCCCCGGCCGGGCAGCCTGCCGCAGGCGCCGGCCCCCGGTCCCGGGATCGCGCCGGAGGCGGCTGCCGTTCCGGCTGCCCCGGTCCCGGCTCCGGCCGTCCCGAAGAAGTGACGGCGGTCAGACCTTGCCGAGGATGCGCCCGGCACTGCCCATGCGCGTCTGTCCGTCGGGACCGTAGAGCGACGGCTGCGCCCCGGATGCCAGCGCGGACAGCAGTTGCTGGTTGTGCTGGAGGCGGGTCTCGATCAGAACGCCGTTCTCGCGATTCAATGCCTGCGACCGGGCGGCAGCATCGAGCAGTCGCTGCCAGACGGCCGCCAGCGCGATGCCTTCGCTGCCATCCTGCAGGGCCAGCCATCGTGCCATGCCGTCGCGGTCGGCGGGCAATGCCTGCCCGGTGAGGTAGGCTGCGCGCCGGCGCGCGAGGTCGTTCAGCGCGGTGATACGCTCCGTCTTTGCCGGCCCGATCTGCAGCAGCGCTTCGATGTCGCGCACGGCGAGCGCAGCCTGTTCGCTGCGCAGGAGTTCGAAGAAGTCGGCGAACGCCGCCGCTTCTGCCTGCAGGTCGGAGATGAACCGGGAGCGTGGATCCGCCGGGCTCACTCGCGGCGCGGCCTGCGCGTTCACGCGTTCAGGCGGGGCCGCGCTGCAGCAGCAGTTCCTTGACGCTCGACAGCAGGCGGTCGGCCACGACCTCGGAGTCGACCTGGAAGCGGCCTTCGCTGATCGCATCCTTGATCGCCTGCACCTGCGCACTGTTCACAACCGGCACCCCGGCGAGTACGCCCTCGAGTTCGTTCAGCCGCGCAGACAGGCTGGTGATCTCGACGCTGTCTCCGGGAGCACCTCCGGCCGGGGCGCGGGCGACCGCCCCCTGGCGACCGGGTGTCTCGGTGACACGCGTGACCGGGGTGGAGGAAGGAATGCCGCTGTCGATCTTCATCTTCATGAGCTCATTTACGACCGGGGAGGCAGAACCTTTAGGAAAGAACCGTACGGGCGACACCCGTCGGGAGGATCCGGCACAGCATGCGGCCTTCAGCCGTCTATGTTGCGTCAGTCACTGCTTCCACGCAAGGGGTCCGCGTTGCCGCGACCGTCCCCACAGCTGCGCGGCACGCAACGCGCGTGCCTACTGGATCACCACGACGCCGTTGGAACGCACGATGCCGCGCACGGTCTTGCCCGAGCCGACACGCACGTCGACGCCCTGGCCCACGGCTGCATTACCCAGGGCACGTCCGTCGGATGTCACGCTGAGCGTCTGCGACTCGTACACCACGCGCACGGTCTGTCCATTGACGACCGCCAGAACCTGCTTGAGGTTCTCGGCGCGCAGTACGTTGCCGGCCTGCACGGTCGATGCCAGCACCCGGCCGATCGCGAGGTTGGGATCCTGCAGCACCGAGGCGGGCAGGGCGGTGAGTTCCTCCACTCGGGTGGAGAGGTCGCCGGCATCCACGATGCTGCCCGCCATCAGTGACCGGCTCGCCACCACCACCGGGGCCAAGACCCTGACCGATGCCGGCACGTAGACCTGCCAGGCCTGCGGTCGCAGGCAGCGTACCCCGACCGAGACCTGTCCCCAGGCGCGCGCGCCCGGCGCCAGGAACACCTGCAGGTCGTCGCAGATGGCGAGGCGGTTGCGCTCGTCGAGCGGGTTGACCGTGATGCGCACCTCGCCCGGCAGGGACGCCGTCTGCTCCTGCAGGTGTCGCTGTACGGCCTGCATGATCCGCTCGGCCTGCGCCGGGTTGCCGGCAGCCTGTGCGCTGGCCGGCGCGGCAGCGGCCGGCGGCGTGGCCGGGGCGGCAGGCTGCGCAGCGGCGGCCAGCGAGGCGAGCGCGGCGGCCAGCAGCAGGGACATCGACATGCGGCGGGCGCCGTCAACGAGACATCGGGTCATGGTCGGCAGCGTTCCGGGAAGGGGAAAGGGGGCACGGGCACGATTTCGTCTAAAGAATCCGGCCCGGAATGACGTTACAGCACAGACCACCACCTTGTCAGCAGCGAGAACGGATCAGGCATGCAAAGTGTCAAACCGGCGGTCGTCGCGCCAACAGCCCCCGCCGCGTCCACAGCGAAGACCCCGACCGACATCGCGCGGGAGACCCTGCGCATGCTGTCGATCCGCAAACTCGCGCCCACGCCCGACAACTACCAGCGGTTCTACGAGGAAATCTCGGGCACCCAGGGCCAGCATGCCAGCGAAGGCCTGGAGCAGATGCTCGGCGCGCTGCGCGAGTTGCCCCGCTCGGATCCGGCCCTGAAGGAACCTGTCGCCCGCCTGCAGCGCGCGCTGGTCAGCCGCAACTGGAAGGCGTTCGGTGCGGAAATCCTGGCGCTGCGGGAAACGTCGCCGGATGGTGGCGCATCGGCTGCGTCGACGGCGCCGTCGACGTCGACGCTCACCGGGCAGGGCAGTGTCGGGATGGCCCCCCACGGGCTCGGCAAGGACGAAGGCAACACCTGGTCGGATACCATCCGGGAACTGCTCAGGCAGTTCGAACGGCGCCATGCTGCCGTGTCGCCGCTGCAGAAGCGCGAAGGACTGGAGCGCGTGCTCGGTGCATTCGGACGCTCGCCATTGCTCAAGGACAAGCTGCTTGCACTGGTCCAGTCTTGGGGTTCCTCGCGGGGCAGCGGTACCGGCATCGACGTGGCGCCGGCGGACGGCCAGGCGGCCGGCGAAGCGATGCCGCTGGCTGCCGGCGCGCTGTCCCGCCTCGACATGGGCGGGTCGCAGGTGTCGTCCGCGGAGACCCTGCGCCGCCTGCTTGCCGAGGTACTGCGCAACGACGTGGCGCCCCGGTTCGTGATCGAACCGGCGCTGAACTCGGAACTGCTGACCCTGGCGGAACTCGCCGGCAAGGCCGATTCCGCCGAGACCTGCAATGAACTCGCCTCGCGGCTGGACGCCTTCTGGAAGTCGGCCGCCCAGTCGCGTAACCTCGACGGCCGGCTGGTACCGGACCTTACGGGGCTGGTACGGCTGCTGGTCGAGAACATCGGGGAGCTGGTCGACGACGACCAGTGGATCGGCGGACAGGTCGAGGTGATGCGCCAGCTGATGGCGCAGCCGCTCACCCGAGAACTGCTCTCGGATGCCCAGGAACGCTTCCGCGAGATCATCCTGCGCCAGGGCGCGCTGAAGAACAGCCTCGCCGACGCCAAGTCGACGCTGAAGGACATGATCGGTATCTTCATCGAGCGCCTGGGCGAGATGTCAGAGAGCACGGCGGTGTACCACGACAAGATCGGCGTCTACGCCGACCGGATCGAGCGCACCGAGGACATCGGCAGCCTGAAGGACGTGCTCGACGACCTGATGGGCGACATGCGGTCGATGCAGAGCGAAGCGCTTCGCTCGCGCGAAGATGTCGCCGCTGCGCGCCAGCAGGCCGAGGCGGCAGAATCCAAGATCCGCCAGCTCGAGACCGAACTGGAGGAGATCAGCGAGAAGGTGCGCGAGGATGCGCTCACCGGCAGCCTGAACCGGCGGGGCCTCGACGAGGCCCTGACGCGCGAGACGGCACGCGCGGAACGCTATGGCAACGCGCTCTGCGTCTCGGTGATCGACCTGGACAACTTCAAGAAGCTCAACGACACGCACGGCCACCATGCCGGCGACGAGGCGCTGGTGCACCTCGTGAAGGTCGTGAAGTCCCTGCTGCGCCCCAGCGACACCATCGGCCGCTTCGGCGGCGAGGAGTTCGTCATCCTGCTGCCCGAGACGACGGTCGAGGCCGGCAAGATCGCCATCGAGCGGCTGCAGCGCGAGCTGACCAAGCAGTTCTTCCTCGCCAACAACGAGAAGCTGCTGATCACCTTCAGCGCGGGTGTCGCCCAACTGCGCCCCGGAGAGTCCGAAGCCGAGGTCGTGAAGCGGGCAGACCAGGCCATGTACCGCGCCAAGCAGGCCGGCAAGAACCGGGTGTTCATCGACGGTTGAGCGGTCGCCGGTGCATGGCACCGGTTGCCGCCGGCGGCAATCGATGCCGCGGCGGCAAGCTTCCGCAGGGCTGCCGCCACTTGGCCAGAATCTCTGCAAGGCATTGACGGAACAAGAGTTTATTGGCGAATGCGCGCGCTGGCACGGTAATCGCAATACAGCAGGTGTCACTCCTCACCTTGCCGCATTGCCATGATGACCAGCCGCCTCGACCAGCACTTCGACTACCGCCTCCAGGTGATGAACCTGCGGGCCGCCCGTCAGCAGGTGCTCGCCACCAACATCGCGAATGCGGACACGCCGAACTACAAGGCGCGCGACATCGACTTCCGCACCCAGCTCGCCCGCATCCAGTCCGGCCAGGGTGGCTTCGCGATGGCGCAGACCCACGCCGGCCACATCGCACCGTCTTCCGGCGTCGCCGGCTCGGGCGGCGCGAAGTACCGCGAGGTGGTGCAGGGCTCGATCGACGGCAACACCGTCGACATGAACATCGAGATGGCCCGCTTCACCGAGAACTCGATCAAGTACCAGGCCGACGTGGCCTTCATGCAGTCGCGCGTGAGCGGCCTGCAGCGCGCGAGCTCGGGCCAGTGATCGCCCGGCGCCCCGCGAACCTTCGAACGGAAGCCCGCTCCCATGTCCATGAACGCCGTGTTCGAGATCGCCAGCTCCGCGATGACCGCGCAGTCGAAGCGGCTGAACGTCGTCGCCAGCAACCTCGCCAACGTCGACAGCGCGGCCAGCTCCACCGGCGGCGCCTACAAGGCGAAGCAGGTGGTGTTCAGCGCGCAGCCGGTCGGCCGCGACAAGTCGGCCATCGGCGTGCAGGTGGCGCGCGTGATCGAGGATCCCACGCCGCCGCGGCTGCAGTTCGACCCGAACCACCCGCTGGCCGATGCGCGCGGCTACGTGACCATGCCCAACGTCGACGCGGTGGAGGAGATGGTCAACATGATCTCCGCCTCGCGCGCCTACCAGACCAACGCCGACGTGATGAACGCGGCCAAGACGATGGCGCTGCGCACGCTGTCGTTGCTGCAGACCTGAGGAGCCTGACCATGTCCACCGTACTGCCCGCCGTCAACAGCGCCGTCAACGTGCTTCCCCGCGCGTCGGTGCCCGGCGACCTGGTCGATTCGACCGCCGACGACAGCCAGGACCGCTTCCTGAAGCTGCTGGTCACGCAGATGCGCAACCAGGATCCGCTCAACCCGATGGACAACGCGCAGGTGACCACGCAGCTCGCTCAGATCAGCACGGTCAGCGGCATCGACAAGCTGAACAGTTCGCTCGAGGGCATGTCCAGCGCGATGGCGACCACGCAGAACGCGTCGCTGATCGGGCGCAGCGTGGTGGTCTCGAGCGACCTGGTGCGCTTCGACGGCACCAACCCGGTGACGGTCGGCGTCGAACTCGGCTCGGCGGCCGACAAGGTCGGGGTATCCATCCTCGACGCCAGCGGCCGCTCGGTGCGCACCATGGCGTTCGGCGCCTTCCCCGCGGGTGCATCCACCTTCGCATGGGACGGGCGCAACGACGCCGGCGAACGCGTGAAGGGCGGCGACTACACGCTGCGCCTGGACGCAACGGCCGGCGGCAAGGCGGTGGCTGCCAGCGGCCTGGTTGCCGGACTGGTGGACAGCGTGAGCATGCAGGGCACGAATTCGCGGCTGAACCTGCGCGGCCTGGGCGCCGCGGACGTCTCGCAGGTACGGCGCATCGACTGAAGCGGTATCGGCGCGGCGCCCTGAACTTCCAAGCAGCAAGCACAGAACCCGTAACTCCAGGAGAGACAGATGAGCTTCCAGACCGGATTGAGTGGACTGAACAGTGCGGCCCGCAACCTCGACGTGGTGGGCAATAACGTCGCCAACGCCAACGTCACCGGCTTCAAGGGGTCGCGCGCGCAGTTCGCCGACGTGATGGCGGCTTCGCTCAGCGGCGGCGGTTCGAACTCGGTGGGCATCGGCACCAAGGTGGCCACCATCGCCCAGGACTTCACCCAGGGCACGATCAGCGTCACCAACAACCCGCTGGACGTCGCGATCTCCGGCAACGGCTTCTTCCGGATGACCCAGAACGGCGCGGTGTCCTACACCCGCAACGGCGAGTTCCAGATCGACAATGCAGGCAACATCGTCAACGCCTCCAACTACAACCTGACCGGCTACCTAGCGGACATCGACGGGACGATCCTGCCGAGCCAGCCGGCGCCGCTTCGCATCTCGACCTCGGACGTCGCGCCCACGCCGACCTCCGAGTTCGATGCCGTGTTCAACCTCGATTCGCGCGCACCCGTGATCACCCTGCCGTTCAACGCCAACGACCCGGCGACCTACACGAACACGACCGCGAGCACGGTGTTCGATTCCCTCGGCAATCCGCACGTGATCGAACTGTTCTTCGTGCGTACGGCCACCCCGGGGCAGTGGAACCTCTTCGGTACCGTCGACAACTCGGCGACGCCCAACCTGACCGGCCTGCCGGCCTCGATCAACTTCTCGAACACCGGCGCGCTCACCACCCCCCAGCCGATGACCGGCGTGACGATGCCGATCACCGGTGGCGCGGTGTCCCCGCTCGGCGTGACCTTCGACTTCAGCGGGTCGACCCAGTTCGGATCGGACTTCGGGGTCACCGCCCTCAGCCAGAACGGATTCACTTCCGGCAAGCTGGCCGGCTTCAACATCGCCTCCGACGGCATCATCCGCGGCCGCTACACCAACGGCCAGACGCGCAACCTCGGCCAGGTGGTGCTCTCGACCTTCGTCAATGCGCAGGGCCTGAACCCGCTCGGCAATGGCCAGTATGCCGAGACGCCGCGCTCGGGCCTCCCCGTCACCGGCGCGCCCGAGACCGGCACCCTCGGCTCGCTGCAGGCCGCCGCGCTCGAGGAGGGCAACGTCGACCTCACCGAGGCTCTGGTCGACCTGATCACGGCACAGCGCAACTACCAGGCCAACGCGCAGACGATCAAGACGAACGACGCGGTGATGCAGACCCTCGTCAACCTGCGCTGACCCTTCGCTCCCCCGGATCGAGACCTGAATGGACCGCCTGATCTACATCGCCATGAACGGCGCGAAGCATGCGCTGTCGAAGCAGGCTTCGACCTCGCACAACCTCGCGAACGTGTCGACCGACGGCTTCCGCTCACAGTACAACAGCGCCCGGGCGGCGGCGGTGATCGGGCCGGGGCAGCCGACCCGCACTTTCGTGGTCGACTCCACGGTGGGCACGAACTTCGCACCGGGGCCGATCGACCACACCGGCCGCGGCCTGGACGTCGCCGTCGAAGGGCGCGGCTGGATCACGGTGCAGACGCCCGACGGCCGCGAGGCCTACACGCGCAGCGGGGCGCTCGAGGTCAATGCCAACGGGCAGCTGCAGACCAAGACCGGGCTGAACGTGATCGGCGACGGCGGCCCGATCGCGATCCCCCCGGATTCACGCATCAGCATCGGGCGCGACGGCACGGTGTCGACGATCCCCACGGCAGGCGTGCCGAACATCACCAACGCGGTCGGCCGCATCAAGCTGGTCGACCCGAACGAGCGCGACCTGGTGCGCGGCGACGACGGGCTGTTCCGCCTCTCGAGCGGCCAGCCGGCGCCGGCCGACAACAACGTCGCGCTGGCCTCGGGCGCGCTCGAGCGCAGCAACGTCAACGCGGTGTCGGCGATCACCGACATCATTTCGCAGGCGCGACAGTTCGAGATGCAGATCCGCATGGTCCAGACCGCGGACCAGAACGCGCGCGCCGCCTCCCAGCTGCTCAGCCTCAACGCCTGATCCACCGAACTCCGGGAAGCCCCACATGATCCGCTCACTCTGGGTAGCGAAGACCGGTCTGGAAGCACAGCAGACCAACGTCGACGTGATCTCGAACAACCTGGCCAACGTCAGCACCAACGGCTTCAAGCGCCAGCGTCCGGTGTTCGAGGACCTGCTGTACCAGACGCTGCGCCAGCCGGGTGCCCAGTCCACCCAGCAGACCCAGGTGCCGTCCGGCCTGCAGCTGGGCACCGGCGTGCGCCCGGTGGCCACCGCGCGCATCTTCACCACCGGCAACCTGCAGAACACCGGCAATCCGCTGGACCTCGCGGTCAACGGCAACGGCTTCTTCCAGGTGACGCTGCCCGACGGCTCGGTCTCCTACACCCGAGACGGTGCGTTCCAGCTCGACAACCAGGGGCAGGTGGTCACCTCGAACGGCTATCCGCTGCAGCCCACCATCACCATCCCGCCGAACGCGGTCACGGTGACCATCGGCAGCGACGGCACGGTGAGCGTGCTCGCGGCCGGTGCCACCGCGCCGACCCAGGTCGGGCAGATCCAGCTTGCGAACTTCATCAACCCGGCCGGCCTGCAGGCGCGCGGCGAGAACCTTTTCCTCGAGACGGCCGCCTCGGGGACCGCCCAGACGAACGTGCCGGGCACCAACGGCCTGGGCGCGCTCAACCAGGGCTTCGTCGAGACCTCCAACGTGAACGTCACCGAGGAACTGGTGAACCTGATCACCGCGCAGCGCGCGTTCGAGATCAACTCGCGGTCGATCCAGTCCTCCGACCAGATGCTCCAGAAGCTGACCCAGCTGTGATCCGGCGACGCACCCGCATCCCTGCCATGAATGAGCCGACCATGAACGCCTTCCTCCGCACCTTCCCGCGTTTCCTGCCGGTCCTGCTGCTGGCGTTCGCCGCCGGCTGCAGCACCGTGCCGCCCACCAACGTGCACCAGCCGATGAGCGTGCGGCCCGCGCAGCAGGCGCAGCCGGCGCCGGCCGACGGCGCGATCTTCCAGGACGGCACCGCCCGCCTGCTGCTGTTCAACGATCGCCGTGCCCGCTTCGTCGGCGACACCATCATGATCACCATCGAGGAACGGCTGCAGGCGAGCAACACCACGTCCAGCAGCGCCAGCCGCGAAGGCGAGACCACCGCCAGCGTGCCGACGATCGCCGGCATCCTTGGCAAGACCTTCCAGGGCCTGAGCGTCAACGCGTCGTCGAGCAACTCGCACGCGGGCAGCGGCGGCGCCTCGACCAACAACATCCTGACCGGCAGCGTCGCGGTCACGGTGATCGAGGTGTTCCCGAACGGCAACCTGCTGGTGTCCGGCGAGAAGCAGGTGTCGATCGGCACCAACACCGAGTACATCCGCTTCTCCGGCGTGGTGAACCCGAACAACGTCACCGCCGCCAACACGGTGTCCTCGACCCGGGTGGCCGATGCCCGCATCGAGTTCCGCGGTGCCGGCTACATCAGCGAGGCGCAGCGCATGGCCTGGCTCGCTCGCCTGTTCCTGACCTTCCTGCCGTTCTGACCTTCACCGTGACCGCGACCATGCGCCCTCGTTCCGACCTTTCACGCCCGGCCCGGGTCCTGCTGGCCTTCCTTGCCTCCGTTCTGCTCGGCGCGGCGGCCGGATCGGCCTGGAGCCAGAACCGCATCAAGGACCTCGCGACGCTGCAGGGTGCGCGTCCGAACCAGCTCGTCGGCTACGGCATCGTGGTCGGCCTGGACGGCAGCGGCGACCAGACCACGCAGACCCCGTTCACCGTGCAGAGCATCGTCAGCATGCTGGGGCAGCTCGGCGTGCAGCTGCCGCCCGGCACGAACCTGCAGCTGCGCAACGTCGCGGCCGTGATGGTCACCACCTCGCTGCCCGCCTTTGCCCGACCCGGCCAGACGCTGGACATCACGGTGTCGTCGATGGGCAATGCACGCAACCTGCGCGGCGGCACCCTGCTGATGACGCCGCTGCGCGGCGCGGACGGACAGATCTACGCGGTAGCCCAGGGCAACATCCTGCTCGGTGGCGCGGGCGCGGCCTCCGGCGGTTCCAGCGTGCAGATCAACCAGCTCAACTCCGGGCGCATCCCGAACGGTGCGACGGTCGAACGTACCCCGGCCACGCCGGTGGGGCAGGGCGAGTTCGTCAACCTGGAACTGCGCGAGGCCGACTTCACTACCGCCAACCGCCTCGCCGCCGCGATAAACACCCAGTTCGGCAACGGCACCGCGCAGGCGCTGGATGCGCGCCATGTGCGGGTGCAGGCCCCGCTGGATCCGCACCAGCGCGTCGGCTTCCTCGCGTCGATGGAGAACCTCCCGGTGGCGCGCGCCGAAGCCCCGCCGAAGGTGATCATCAATGCCCGCACCGGTTCGGTGGTGATGAACCAGCTGGTGACGGTGCTGCCCTGCGCGGTCGCCCACGGCAGCCTGTCGGTGACGATCAGCAGCACCCCGGGCGTGAGCCAGCCGGGCGCGCTGTCCGGTGGCCAGACGGTGGTCACCGAGACCGCGAACATCGAGGTCAAGGCAGACCGCGGCCAGCTGGTGCAGATCCCGGCCAGCCCGTCGCTGGCGGAAGTGGTGCGCGCGCTGAACGCGGTGGGCGCCAGCCCGCAGGACCTGCTGTCGATCCTGCAGGCGATGCGCGCGGCGGGCGCGCTGCAGGCGGAACTGGAGATCATCTGATGGACGCGAAGTTCGTGCCGAGCAGCTCGTCGCTCGACCCCAATGCACTCGGCACGCTGCGCTCCAGGGCGCGCGCCGACGATCCGAAGGCGATCGAGGCGGCGGCGAAGCAGTTCGAATCCCTGTTCCTCAACCAGCTCCTGAAGAGCATGCGCGAGGCCCAGAGGGGCGACGGGCAGGGACTGTTCGACAGCAACGAATCGCGCATGTACACCGGGTTGCTCGACGAACAGCTGGCGAACCGCATCGCCAACGGCCGGGGCATCGGCATGGCCGACATGGTGATCGCGCAGATCGACCGCTCGCGCGCGATCGCGAAGGCGGCGGAACAGGCCGCGGCTGCGTCCGGCACCAGCGGTCTCGCCAGCGGCGGCGCGGCCGGCGAGGTCAAGATCGGGCAGCCGATGCCGATAATCCGGCAGGGAGGTCGCGATGGCCGGTAGCGTGATGAACATCGGCCTGACCGCGCTGAACGCGGCGCAGGCGGGGCTGGTCACCACCGGCCACAACATCAGCAATGCGGCGACCGCTGGTTTCCATCGGCAGCGGGTCGACTCGTCCCCGCAGATCCCCCAGCTTTCCGGTGCCGGCTTCTTCGGGCGCGGGGTATCGGTCGACAACGTGCGCCGCGCCTACAGCGAAGTGCTGGACCGGCAGATGCAGCTGGCGCAGACGCAGGTATCGTTCTACGCCACCTACGAGGCGCAGGTGAACCAGGTCAACAACCTGGTGGCCGACCCGGCCTCCGGACTGTCGCCGGCCATGCAGGAGTTCTTCCGCGCGGTGCAGGACGTCGCCGCCAGCCCGGGAACGACCACCTCGCGCCAGGCGCTGATCTCGCAGAGCGGCGCGATGATCTCGCGCTTCAATGCGCTCGACCAGCGGCTGACCGACCTGCGCTCGGGCGTCAACGTCGAGATCGCCGGCACGATCGACAGCATCAACACGATCGCCAGCCAGATCGCGACGCTGAACGGCAAGATCGGGTCGCTCTCGGGCAACGGCACCATCCAGCCGAACGACCTGCTCGACCAGCGCGACAACCTGGTGATGGAGCTGAACAAGCTGGTGTCCGCGAAGGTCATCCGGCAGAACGATGGCGGCTACAACGTGACCATCGGCACCGGCCAGGCGCTGGTGGTCGGCGAGACCCCGTTGCGGCTGGCGGTGGTGCCCAACGCGGACGACCCGCGCCGGCTCGACGTCGGCTACCTGTTCACCGGCGCGCCGGTGCCGATCGATGGGCGCAGCCTCACCGGGGGCAGCCTCGGCGCGCTGCTGCAGTTCCGCAGCGAGTCGCTCGACCCGGCGCAAAACGCGCTGGGCCGCATCGCGATCGGGCTGGGCCAGATGTTCAACGAACAGCACCGGCTCGGGCAGGACCTGAACGGGGCTGCGGGCGTCGACTTCTTCGCCGTGCCTGCGCCGGCGGTGACGCCGCGCAGCGGCACCACCGCGGTCGTCAATGCGGCGTTCACCGACGTGTCCGCGCTGACCACCAGCGACTACCGGCTGGCCTACGACGGCACCAGCTATTCGGTGACTCGCCTGTCCGACAACGTCGTTAGCGGGCCGTTCGCGGGGCTGCCGCAGACGGTGGATGGCGTCAGGCTGTCGCTTGGCAGTGGCACGCCGGCGGCTGGCAACTCATGGCTGTTCCAGCCCACCCGATTCGGCGCGCGCGACCTCGGCCTGGCGGTGAACGATCCTTCGCTGGTCGCCGCCGCCGCGCCGGTGCGCTCGTCGGCGACCGTGTCCAACCTTGGCACGGCGACCATTGACGCGCCGGTAGTGGATGCCAGCAGCCAGCCGCCGCTCAATGCCGCGCTGTCGAACACCGTCACGATCACCTTCAATTCGCCGCCGACCACGTTCAACGTGGTCGACAACACGGCAGCGGCGACGCTCGCGACCAACGTCGCATTCACCGCCGGCATGACCATCAGCTACAACGGCTGGTCGACGCGCCTGGCCGGCCGGCCCGAGGCGAGCGATACGCTGGTCGTCCAGGCCAACACCGGCGGGCGTGCCGACAACCGCAACGCGCTGCTGCTCGCGGCGCTGCAGTCCACGCCTGGCCTGGATGGCGGTGCCAGCACCTACCAGACCGCGTACAGCGCTATGGTCGGGCGCGTCGGCGCGGTCGCCAGCGAAGTGAAGGTGACCGGCAGCGCGCAGACCGAGATCCTCAAGGAGACCAAGGCTGCGCAGCAGTCGCTGTCCGGCGTGAACCTCGACGAGGAGGCGGCGAACCTGATCCGCTTCCAGCAGGCCTACCAGGCCGCGAGCAAGCTGATCTCGGTGTCCTCGCGGCTGTTCGATTCCATCCTCGAGATCAACTGACAGGGGCGGCAGGCACGACATGGGCATCCGCATCAGCACCAACAGCGTGTTCGACCAGGGCATCGCGGTGATCAACGATCGCCAGCGGGCGCTGCTCGACGTGCAGCAGCAGGTGTCGACCGGGCGCCGCGTGCTGGCGCCCTCGGACGACCCGATCGCCGCCGGGCGCATCCTCGACCTCACCCAGTCGAAGGCGGCCACCAGCCAGTTCGTCGAGAACGCGGGCTTCGCCACCGCCTCGCTGGCCGTTTCCGAGCAGTCGCTGCAGGGCGTGATCCGCACGCTGCAGGACGTGCGCAGCACCATCGTCAACGCCGGCAACGGAACCCTCGGCGACAGCGGCCGCGCCATCCTCGCGCGCGAGCTGCGCGGCAACTACCAGGAACTGCTGGCGCTCGCCAATGCGACCGACGGCCAGGGGAACTACCTGTTCTCGGGCTACCGCGGCCAGACCCAGCCGTTCTCCGAGACGGCCCCGGGCACGGTCCAGTACGCCGGCGACCAGGGCCAGCGGCTGCTGCAGATAAGCGCCGCGCGTTACGTCCCGGTGAGCGACGCCGGCTCGGAGATCTTCCAGCGCATCCGCACCGGCAATGGCGACTTCACCGCGGCGGCGGCTGTCGGCAACGCCGGCACCGGCACCATCGGCATCGGCGCGGTGCTCGATCCCGCGGCGTGGAACGCGCCGGCCAATCCGTCGAACTTCACGCTGCGCTTCGACGTGAACACGGCGACCAACCCCGCCACCACCACCTACGACATCGTCGACAACGTCAGCGGCAACTCGCTGCTGACCGGTACGCCGGCTTCGGCCACCGGGCCCTACCTGCGCACCTTCACCCCTGGCAGCGCGATCAACCTGCGCAGCCAGGGCCTCGAGCCGGCGTTCGACTTCGGTGCCACCGTCACCATCGCCGGCAGCCCGGCCGATGCCGACACCTTCACCCTGGTGCAGAGCCCGACGCAGAGCATGTTCAGCACGGTGAACAACCTGATCAGCGCGCTGTCGACCACCATCAGCACGCCGGCGCAGAGCGCGAAGCTCACCAACGACCTCGGCGCCGCGCTGGCCAACATCGACCAGGCGATCAACCGCGCGCTCGACACGCAGACCGCGATAGGCTCGCGCATGAAGGAGATCGACGCGACCGAGGAGACCAACCGCGACCTGGCGATACAGTTCGAGGAGAGCGTGCGCGACCTGCGCGACGTCGACTATGCGCAGGCGATCAGCGACCTGACCCTGCAGCGCACCCTGCTCGAGGCGGCGCAGAAGTCGTTCGTGCAGGTGCAGAACCTCAGCCTGTTCGACCTTCTGTAGCGAGGCCTACCAGGTCCGGCCCGCGCCCAGTTCGCGCAGGGTGGGCGTGCCGTCCGGGCGGCCGGCGTCGAACCAGTCCTCGATCAGCCGGAACGAGATCGACAGGCTGCGCGGGAGCAGGAAGCTGCCGGACAGCAGACCCGCGACCATGTCCGCGCGCGTGAACCAGCGTGCATCGTCCAGTTCCGTGGTGTCGACGGTGATGTCTTCGCTGGCGGCGAACGCATGGAAGCCGAGCATGATGGAGCTCGGGAACGGCCATGGCTGCGACGAGTGGTAGACCACTTCGCTGCACACGATGCCGGTCTCTTCCTTCACTTCGCGCGCCACCGCTTCCTCCAGCGTCTCGCCCGGCTCGACGAAGCCGGCGACGGTCGAGAAGCGCCCGGGCGGCCATTCCGGCTTGCGGCCGAGCAGGATGCGCTCGCCGCGGCTGACCGCCACGATCACCGCGGGATCGGTGCGCGGATAGCACGAGCGCTTGCACGCCTCGTTCAGGCAGACGCGCGAGTGCCCGGCTTCGGCGATGCGCGTCGGCGAGCCGCAGCTGCCGCAGTGGCGGTGGGTCTGGTGCCAGAACACCATCGCGCGCGCATGTGCCAGCAGCGCCCCCTCGCGGGCCGGCAGCAGGGCCGCGGTGTCGCGCAGGTCGCGGAACTCGCCCATCGCAGACAGGCGGCCGTGCACCTCGTCTTCGCGTCCGGGCAGGCCCACCGCGAAGTAGGCGATGCCTTCGTCCTCGCCCAGGAGCACCAGCGTGTCGGTGAGCGCGACGAGTTCGGCCGCGGCCTCGCGGTCGAGCATGACCGCGGAAAGATCGCCGCCGGCGCAGACGAGGTTACGGCTGCGCCAAACCGGCACCACGCGGCTCGACGGGTCGGCCAGGCGCGTGGCCAGCCAGTCGGCATCCCTGCGCAGGTGGGTGACGCGATCCACGACATAGCCGCAGAGGCCGTTCAGACGAGATTGGGAACGATGATCCATGGGTGTGTAGGATACCTCCGGCGCGAGGGTCCCGCCATGGCGTCCGGCAGGCGTCCACCCGGGCGCGCGGTGTTGCGTCCCGGGGGCCGGCGATGGCCGGGGCGTGGCGCTTGCGATATCCTCCGTCCCGGTCGCCGGCACCTTGCCGGCAGGCCGCGCCGAGGGCGGCACCGGGCCATCCCGGGCCGCCGGCACGGGATGGAGGACGGTGGGTGGACGAGATGAGTGCCTCGGGTTTCCCCGGACGCGGCGTGGCCGGCCGCGAGGCGCCTGGCGCCGCCGGTGCGCGCGAAGGCTGGCGCGATCTGCGCGAATGGCTGGCCTGCGTGGAGTCGGCGGGCGAACTGCACCGCATCGCGGCCGAGGTCGACACCGACGAGGAACTGGCCGCGATCACCTTCCTCGCCGCCCGGCGCGAGCGCGCCCCCGCATTGCTGTTCGAGCGGCTCCGGGGCGACCGGCTCGGTGCCCGCGTGCTGTCCAACATGCTCGGGTCCAGCGTGGAACGATATGCGATCGCGGTGGGCCTCGACCCTCAGCTGTCGCTGCCGGCGATCATCGAGGCCACGCGGTCGATCATGACCGCGCGCATCGCGCCGGTCATGGTCGATGCAGGGGACGCGCCGGTCAACGAAGTGGTCCAGCTGGGCGACGACATCGACCTCACCGGGCTGCCGGCACCGCGTTTCTGGCCGGGCGACGGTGGCCGCTACATCGGTACCGGCGACATCACGTTCACCCGCGACCCGGCGACCGGCCGCGTCAACGCGGGCGTGTACCGGCAGATGCTGCACGATGCACGGCACGTGGGCCTGTACTGTTCGCCGGGCAAGCACGGGCGCCTCGACCGCGAGGCCTGCTGGGCGCGCGGCGAGCCGTGCGAGGTGGTGGCTGCCTACGGCGTGGACCCGGTGCTGTTCATGGTCGGCGCGCAGAGCTTCAGTTCCCGCGAGTCGGAACTGGACGTGGACGGCGGCATCATGGGAAGGCCGGTGGAACTCGCGCCCGGGGCCGTCGGCTCGCTGCCGATCCCCGCGCGCGCCGAGGTGGTGGTCGAGGGCCTGCTGCATCCCGGTGCGATGCGCCCGGAAGGTCCGCTGGGCGAGTTCACCGGCTACTACGGCAACCCGCGTTCGCAGCAGCCGGTGATCGAGGTGCGCGCTGTGCACTACCGGCGGCAGCCGATCGTCACCGCGGCCCTGATGGCCACGTATCCGTCCTGCGAGATCGGCGCGTACTACGCGATCATGCGCTCGGCACGCATACTCGACGACCTAGACCGCATCGGCGTGCCGGGCATCCGTGGCGCGTATTCGCATCCCGCAGCGGCATCGGGCTGGGGAATGGTGGTGGTGTCGGTAGCGCAGCAGTACGCCGGCCATGTCGCGCAGGTCCTCGCACTGGCCGGGCAGTGCCCGGCCGCTGCCTACTACACGAAATGGGTGATCGCGGTCGACGACGATGTCGATCCGACGGACCTCAACCAGGTGCTGTGGGCGCTGTCGACCCGATGCGACCCGGCGACCGACCTCGACGTGCTGCGCAAGACCTGGTCGACCGGCCTTGATCCTAGCAGGTTCCCGCCGGAATCGCGCCCCTATGGCTCCAAGGTCCTGATCGACGCCTGCCGGCCGCACCAGCACCTGGCCCAGTTCCCGAAGAGCACCCGGCTGCGCCGCTCGACCTACGACCGCGTCGCTGCTCGCTGGGAAGAATTCGGCCTCGCCGGCAGCGCACCGCCGGTGGCCGCTTTCGAGCCCGAAGACCTGCCTGCCCCCGCCACTGCCCCAGGGACGGAGCACCCGCCCGAACCCTCCAGCACCCGAACTTCCGGAGCCCCTAAGCCATGATCCGACCGAGCCGCGCCCGCGGTGCCCGCAGTCCCCATCGCCCGCCGTCGACCACTGCCGGTGGTGCACTCGCCGTCGCCGCGGCCATCGTCGTGGTCGTCGCCTCCGCACTGGCGCCCGACGCGCGGGCCCAGCCGTCCGCCTGGCCCAGGCAGGCCGTGCGGGTCATCGTGCCGTACTCCCCGGGCACAGGTGCCGACATCCTCGCGCGCACGCTGGGCACCCGGCTCGCTGAACGCTGGGGCCAGCCGGTGCTGGTCGAGAACCGGGTCGGCGCCTCGGGCAACATCGGCACCGCATCGGTCGCGCGTGCCGCCCCGGACGGCTACACCCTGCTGATGAACGTGAATTCACACGTGATCAACAGGAGCGTGTTCAAGGACACCGGCTACGATCCGATCCGCGACTTCGCGCCGGTGTCGATGACCGCGTGGGGGCGGTTGATGCTGGTGGCCAACGCCGGCACTGGGTTGCGCACCGCCAACGACCTGGTCAAGGAGGCGCGCGCCAACGCCGGCCGCTTCAACTATGCATCGCCCGGCATCGGCACGCCGCACCATGTCGCGATGGAGTTCTTCAAGCAGCAGACCGGCATCGACATCCTGCACGTGCCGCACAAGGGGACCGCCGGTGCGGTCACCGACCTGGTCGGCGGCCAGGTGCAGGTGATGTTCCTGCCGATCCATGTCGCGATGGCCCAGGTGCGCGCCGGCCGGCTGAATGCACTCGGCATCGGCAGTCCGAAGCGCGACCCGAGCGCCGCCGAGGTGCCGACGCTGGCCGAGCAGGGCCTGAAGAACATCGACACCGACATGTGGTACGGCGTGCTGGTGCCAGCCGCCACGCCGCGCGACATCGTGGTCGCGCTCAATCGCGCGGTGGTCGACATCATGGCGCTGCCGGACGTGCGGGCCGGCCTCGCCAAGCAGGGGCTGGATGCGACTACATCCACGCCCGAGGCCTTCGGCAAGCTGATCGAAGCCGACCTCGCGCGCTGGCAGCGCGTGGTCGAGCAGGCGAAGATCTCGGCGAGCGACTGAGTGACCGCGCCGCGGCCCCGGCGGGAGGGCGGCGGGGCCGCCGTCGATCGCCGCCCGCTCAGCGCGGCAGCCGGCCGCGCTTCCGGTCCTTGATGATCTCGCGTGCGGCATTGTGCCCCGGCGCGCCGGTGACGCCGCCGCCGGGGTGAGTGCCCGAACCGCACAGGTAGAGGCCGCGCAGCGCGCCCCGGTAGTCCGCATGGCCGAGGAAGGGGCGGGCACTGTAGAGCTGGTCCGGGGTCAGCGCGCCGTGGAAGATGTCGCCGCCGACCAGCCCGTAGTCGCGCTCCAGGTCGAGCGGCGTGTTCGCCTTGAACGCGATCACCGAGCGGCTGAAGTTCGGCGCGAATCGGTCGACCACCGCGAACGCCCGGCGCACGGCTTCGTCCCTCGCATCGTCCCAGGACCTTCCATCGGGCAGTTCCGGCGCGAACTGCTGGCAGAACAGGCTGGCCACGTGCTGACCCGGCGGCGCTAGCGAATCGTCCACCGTGCTCGGGATCAGCACCTCGACGATCGGTTCGCGTGCCAGGCCCTCGGTGCGCGCGTCGAAGAAGGCGCGTTCCATGTATGCGAGCGAAGGCGCGCAGATGATGCCCGACTGGTGGTGCACGCCGGTACCGGGCAGGCAGGTGAACTCGGGCAGCGCGGACAGCGCGACGTTGATGCGCACCGTGCCCGATCCGTTGCGATGGCCCGCCACGCGCTGGCGGAACTCGGGATCGAGGCTGTCTTGCGGCACCAGGTCGCGGTAGAGCAGCTTCGGGTTCACGTTCGACACGACGCACTTCGCCTCGACCTCGCTGCCGTCGCCGAGCACCACGCCAGTGGCGCGGCCGTCGCGCACGATCACCGAGGCGACCGCGGCATCGGTGACCAGTTCGACGCCGCGGTCGCGCGCTTCCGCCGCCATCGCCTGCGTGATCGCGCCCATGCCGCCAACGGCGTGGCCCCAGGCACCGCGCCGGCCGTTCACCTCGCCGAAGCAGTGGTGCAGCAGCACGTAGCCGCTGCCCGGGGTGTACGGGCTCGCGTAATGGCCGACCACCGCGTCGAAGCCGAGCGCCGCCTTGATCGGATCGGACTCGAACCAGCCGTCGAGCAGGTCGCCGGCGCTCTTCGCGACCAGGTCGAGCAGGTCGCGCCGTTCGGGCATGGACAGCTTGCGTACCCGGTTGCCGGTGGACAGCGCGCGCAGCATCTCGCCCATGCCGCCGCCGACATTGGGTGGCGTCTCGAGCACGATGCCGCGCAGCACGTCGGCGACCCGTTCGAGGCGGTCGTAGTATTCCGGCAGCCGCCGTGCGTCGCGAGCCGAGAACTTCGCCACTTCCGCCTGGGTCGCCTCGAGTCCGCCGCCCATCTTCAGGAAGGTGGCGTCGGACAGCGGCAGGAAGTTGGCGAGCGGCCGTTCGAGCACGCGCAGGCCGTGTTCTGCCAGGCGCAGGTCGCGGATGACGGTCGGGTTGAGCAGGCTGACCGTGTACGACAGCGCCGAGTTGCGGAATCCCGGATGGAAGGTCTCGGTGATGGCGGCGCCGCCGAGCACCGGGCGTCGCTCCAGCACCCGCACCTTCAGTCCGGCCGCGGCGAGGTAGCAGGCACAGGTGAGCCCGTTGTGGCCACCGCCGATGATCAGTGCATCGAGCATTGCCTGCGCCACTGCAGCCTCCCCGCGCCTAGCGATCCACCGGGTTGAACAGGTTGAGCACGCCGTCGAGGCCGGCATGGTCGAGCGCATGCGTGGCGGCGGCCTGCACCGCCGGCTTGGCGCGCCAGGCGACGCTGGTGCCGGCGAGCGCCATCATCTTCAGGTCGTTGGCCCCGTCGCCGACGGCCAGCACCTGGGAGGCGCCGATGCCCAGGTCGCGGGCATGGCTGGCCAGTTCGGCGGCCTTGGCATCCGCGTCGACGAGGTCGCCCTCGAGTTCGCCGGTCAGCCGGCCGTCCTCGATCACCAGCGTGTTCGAGCGGGTGAAGTCGATCTGCAGGTGCTCGCGCACCCGGTCGGTGAAGAAGGTGAAGCCGCCGGAGACCAGCAGCGTGCGCACCCCGAGCGCACGCAGGCGGCGCAGCAGCGACTCGGCGCCGGGCGAATACTTGAGCCGCTCCAGGTACACCGACTCGAGCAAGGTGGCCTCGATGCCGGCCAGCAGCTTGACCCGCCTGCGCAGACTGGACGGATAGTCGAGTTCCCCGCGCATCGCTGCGGCGGTGATCTCGGACACCTTGTCCTTGCAGCCGGCGAAATCGGCGAGTTCGTCGATGCACTCGATCGTGATCAGCGTGGAATCCATGTCGAAGGCGGCGAGCCTGAGCGTGTCGAGCCCGCGCGTGGCCGGCACCCAGGCCCAGTCCAGCTTCTCGTTCGCGCAGAAGCCGGCGATGTGCTCGTGCGGCTGGGCCTCGACCAGCCGGAACGCGCCGTTGCCCAGGCCGGCGATGGAGCGTGCGCCGGTGAAGGTGGCGAGCATCTTGAGCGCACGGGTTTCGACATCGACCCCCTGGACGATCAGTGCGGCGGGCGTTTCTGTTCGGGTCATTGCAGCGCCTGCAGGGTCTTGCGCAGCAGGTCCACCTTCTCGCCGGTGGTGGCAAGCGGGACGTCGATGCGCAGCTTTTCGGAACCGGTCAGGCGGTGGCCCGGCCGGCTGCGTACCAGCGCGATCACCTTTTGCGGATCGATCGGCGGGTTGGGAACGAACTGTATCTGGACTGCGCCGGCTCCGGCGTCGATGCGCATCACGCCCAGCGGCTTCGACAGGATGCGCAGGCGGTGGGTGTCCACCAGCGTACGTGCCGGCTCGGGCAGCAGGCCGAAGCGGTCGACCAGTTCCTCCGACAGCGCATCGAGCTCGGGCAGGGACTCGCAGTTGGCGAGCCGCTTGTACAGCACCAGCCGCTCGTGCACGTCGGCGCAGTAGTTCTCGGGCAGCACCGCGGTCGCATGCAGGTTGATCTCGGTGGTGATCGCCAGCGGTGCGTCGAGGTCGGGTTCCTTGCCGGCGCGCAGCGAGCGGACCGCGGAGGACAGCATTTCGGTGAACATGCCGAAGCCGATCTCCTGCATCTCGCCGGACTGGCTGTCGCCGAGCACCTCGCCGGCGCCGCGGATCTCCAGGTCGTGCATCGCCAGGTAGAAGCCGGAACCGAGCTCCTCCATCATCTGTATGGCATCGAGCCGCTTGCGCGCATCGGCGCTCACCGGCGCCTCGTCGTGGGTGAGCAGGTAGGCATAGGCCTGGTGGTGCGAACGCCCGACGCGGCCGCGCAGCTGGTGCAGCTGCGCCAGGCCGAAGCGATCTGCCCGGTCGATGATGATCGTGTTCGCGCTCGGCACGTCGATGCCGGTCTCGATGATGGTCGTGCACAGCAGCAGGTTGAAGCGCTGCTGGTAGAAGTCGCGCATCACGTATTCGAGCTCGCGCTCGCGCATCTGGCCGTGGGCGATGCGGATGCGCGCCTCGGGGATCAGTCGCACCAGCTTCTCTTCCAGGTTGGCGATGGTGCCGATGTCGTTGTGCACGAAGTAGATCTGGCCGCCGCGGCGTAGCTCGCGCTGGCAGGCCTCGCGCAGCAGGCCGTCCGAGGTGCGCGACACGAAGGTCTTGATCGCAAGCCGCTTCTCGGGTGCGGTGGCGATCACCGAGAAGTCGCGCAGGCCCTCCATCGCCATGGCGAGCGAACGCGGGATCGGCGTCGCGGTGAGGGTGAGGACGTCGACCTCGGCGCGCAGGGCCTTCAGCCGCTCCTTCTGGCGCACGCCGAAGCGGTGCTCCTCGTCGATGATCACCAGCCCCAGGTTCCTGAACTTCACGTCCGGCTGGATCAGCCGGTGGGTGCCGATCGCGATGTCGATCCTGCCCTCGGCCAAGCCGGCGAGCGAGGCATTCTGCTCCTTGGCCGACTTGAAGCGCGACAGCTCGGCAAGCTTCACCGGCCATTCGGCGAAGCGGTCCGAGAACGTCTGGTGGTGCTGCTCGGCGAGCAGCGTCGTGGGCACCAGCACCGCGACCTGCTTGCCCTCGCTCACCGCGACGAACGCGGCACGAAGCGCGACCTCGGTCTTGCCGAAGCCGACGTCGCCGCAGACCAGCCGGTCCATCGGCTTGCCGCGCGACAGGTCGGCGATCACCGCCTCGATCGCGGCCTGCTGATCGGGCGTCTCCTCGAACGGGAAACCGTCGGCGAACACCTGGTAGTCGTGTTCCTTCAGCTTGAATGCATGGCCCTTGCGCGCCGCCCGCTGCGCATACAGGTTGAGCAGTTCGGCCGCGGTGTCGCGCGCCTTCTTCGCCGCGCGCCGCTTGGCCTTCTCCCATTGCCCGCTGCCCAGACGGTGCAGGCCTGCGCTTTCCGGGGAACCGCCGGTGTAGCGGCTGATCAGGTGCAGCTGCGCGACCGGCACGTACAGCTTGTCGCCCGCGGCATAGTCGAGCTGCAGGAACTCGGTCACGCCCTCGCCCTGGTCGAGCGAGACCAGGCCGGCGTAGCGGCCGATGCCGTGCTGCTCGTGCACCACCGGGTCGCCGACCTTGACCTCGGACAGGTCGCGCAGCATGTTCTCGGTCGACACCCTGCGTCCGGCACGCGTCGAGCGGTTGCGCGCGGTGAGCGCGTAGATCTCGCCCTCGGTGACGAAGGCGAGCTTCGCTTGCGGCAGGATGAAGCCGCTGGACAGCGGTCCGACGGCGAGCGCGAGCGGTGCCGCGTCGTCCACGAAGGCGGCCAGGCTGTCGACCGTCTGCGGCTTCGTCCCGTGGTCGGCGAGCAGCTGCAAGAGGGTTTCGCGCCGGCCGAGGCTCTCGGCCACCAGCATCACGCGGCCGCCGTCCGCGGCGAACGACGTGCAGAAGTCCAGCAGGCGGGTGAGCGGTAGGTCGGCCTTGCGGTCGATCGCCAGTGGCGGCAGCGGGGCGCTCGCGCCGGCCGCGACGATGCCGTCGCCGTCGCCGGCATCGTCATCGGCGGCGCGCGACGCTTCGGCCGCTTCGACCTCTCGCAGCTGCGCGGCACCGGTGCCGGCCGGACGCTCGGCAGCCGTTGTCCGCAGGTCGATGCGCGCATGCTCGCGCGTGGCGACGAAGAACTGTTCGGCCTGGATGAACAGCTGTTCCGGCGGCAGCAGCGGACGGTCGGAGTCCCCGCGCAGCAGTTCATGGCGCGAACGCGTGTCGCCCCAGAAACGCGTCGCGGCCGCGTGCGCGTCGCCATGGACGACCAGCGCGGTGCCGGTGCCGAGGTAGTCGAACACCGTCGCGGTGTGGTCGAAGAACAGCGGCAGGTAGTACTCGATGCCGGCAGGCGCGACCCGGTTGCTGACGTCCCTGTACAGGCGGCGCTTCGACGGGTCGCCCTCGATCGAAGAACGGAAGTTCTGCCGGAAGCGGGTCACCGCCGCATCGTCGAGCGGGAACTCGCGCGCCGGCAGCAGCCGCACTTCCTGCACCGGATAGATGCTGCGCTGGGAGTCGACGTCGAACGTGCGGATGGTCTCGATCGTGTCGTCGAACAGGTCGATCCGGTAGGGCAGGGCACTGCCCATCGGGAACAGGTCGATCACGCCGCCGCGGAAGCTGAACTCGCCGGGCGACACCACCTGCGACACGTGCGCATAGCCCGCGAAGGCCAGGCGCATCCGGAAGCGGTCGATGTCGAGCGTCTCGCCGCGCTTGAAGAAGAAGGTGTAGCCGGCGAGGAACTCGGGCGGCGCCAGCCGGTACAGCGCGGTGGTCAGCGGCATGGTGACCACGTCGAACGCGCCCTGGCTGATCTGCCAGAGCGTCTCGAGGCGCTCGGAGATCAGGTCCTGGTGCGGCGAGAAGGCATCGTAGGGCAGGGTCTCCCAGTCGGGCAGCTGGTGCACGCGCAGCTTCGGGTCGAACCAGGCGATCTCCTCGCGCAGCCGCTGGCTGTCCGGCGCATCGGCCGCAAATACCGCCACGGGGCCGAACGTGCCGGCCCAGCGCGCGATCGCGAGTGCGTCGGCGGATGGGGCCAGCGGCGCGACACGCCGCGGCCTGCCGGGACTCGGACGGGGGGCAAGGGGAAAAACAGGCAAGGCTCGGTGTCGCCGCTTCGAAGGAGCGCGATTATAGCGGCGCATCTCCGCCCGGCCGCTGCGCCGTATACTTGCCGCGCCTGCAACGACCCTGCCCGCCGTGATCGATCCTCCCCGCCTGCATGCGCTGGTCCCTGCCGCCGGACGCGGCACTCGAATGGATGCGCCGCTGCCCAAGCAGTACCTGCTGCTCGCAGGGCAGCCGATGCTGATCCACACGCTCGAGGCACTGCTTGCCGAGCCGCGCCTGTCGAGCGTTTCCGTGGTGCTGGCCGCCGACGACGAGGATTTCACCGCATCGGGATGCGCATCGCGCCTGCAGCGCCACGATACGCGCGTGCGCGTGCTTCGCTGCGGCGGCGACACCCGGGCCGCGAGCGTGCGCAACGGGCTGCGCGTGCTGGCAGGCGCATTCGATGCGGACGACTGGGTGCTTGTGCACGATGCAGCCCGCCCCTGCCTGCCACCGGCTGCACTGGCCCGGCTGATCGACACCCTGCTCGACGATCCGGTCGGCGGCCTGCTGGCCATGCCCGTGGCAGACACGCTCAAGCGCGCCGATGCAGGCGGGCGCGCCGAGGCGACGCCCTCGCGCGAGGGTCTCTGGGCCGCGCAGACGCCGCAGATGTTCCGCCTGGGCCGGCTGCTCCGCGCGCTGGATGCCGCGGTCGAGGCCGCCGGGCGGCCGGGCGGCACGCCGGCCACCGACGAGGCCCAGGCGATCGAGGCCGCGGGTGCGCGGCCACGGCTGGTCCTGGGCGATCCCCGCAACCTGAAGGTCACCTGGCCGGCGGACGTCGCGCTCGCAGAAGGTTTCCTGCAACACTTCCCGGATACGCGATGAGCACCGAGCCGGCAGTTCCCTCTGCAATGCCCCCGATGCGCATCGGCAGCGGCTTCGACGTCCACGCGTTCGCCGAAGGCCGCCGGCTGGTGATCGGCGGCGTCGACATCCCGTACGAGCGGGGCCTGGACGGACACTCCGATGCCGACGTGCTGCTGCATGCGATCAGCGACGCGTTGCTCGGCGCGGCCGCGCTGGGCGACATCGGCCGCCATTTCCCCGATACCGATCCGCGCTGGAAGGGTGCCGACAGCCGCCGGCTCCTGCGCCATGTGTGCTTGCTGGTGGTGGAGCGCGGCTGGCGCGTGGGCAACGTCGATGCGACGATCATCGCGCAGGCGCCGCGCATGGCCCCGCACGTGGCGGCCATGGTCGCCAACATCGCTGCGGACCTCGGCATCGAAGCCGGGGCGGTGAACGTCAAGGCGACCACCACCGAGCGGCTCGGCTTCACCGGCCGTGGCGAGGGCATCGCCGCGCAGGCGGTGGCCACGATCGTCCGAGGCTAGCGCCGGGGCACCCCGCACGGGCACAATGCGGCCGCCATCCTGCGGCGGGCCGTGCTCGACCGCGGAGCGGGGGCAGGGCGGAACCGGGGGGGCGATGCGAGTGTTTCCTTGGATGATGGTGTCGGTCGCGATCTCGGCCGGCAACGAGGTGCGCGCGCAGCAGGCGGCGCCGGCGCCACCGGTCGTGCTGCCGGAGGTCACGGTCAGCGCGACCCGGGTCGAACGCGATCCGATGGATCTCCCGGTGTCGATCGACGTGCTGGACGGTCGCGCGATCCGCGAGGCGAACGCGCAGGTGAACCTGTCCGAGGCGCTGGTGCGCGTGCCGGGCATCGCGGTGCAGAACCGGCAGAACTATGCCCAGGACCTGCAGGTCTCCTCGCGCGGGTTTGGCGCGCGCGCGGCGTTCGGCGTGCGCGGCATCCGGCTGATCGCGGACGGCATCCCGGCGACGATGCCCGACGGGCAGGGCCAGGCGGCGTCGTTCAACCTGCCGTCGGCGGCGCGCATCGAAGTGCTGCGCGGTCCTTTCTCGAGCCTGTACGGCAATGCCTCGGGCGGCGTGGTGCAGGTGTTCACCGCCGACGGACCGGCGCGGCCGACCTTCACCGGCAGCCTGCTCGGTGCCTCGTCCGGCACCTCGCGCATCGGCTTCCAGTACGGCGGGCAGCATGGCCCGGTGAACGGCCTGGTCGACGTGTCGCGCTTCGAGACCGACGGCTATCGCGCAAACAGCTGGGCGCGGCGCGACCAGTCGAACGCGAAGGTGAAGTTCGACCTCGGCACGGCCGGCACGCTGACCCTGGTCGCCAACACGCTCGACCAGCCCGAGACGAAGGATCCGCTCGGCCTGACCGCGGTGCAGGCTGCGCTGAACCCGCGCCAGGTCGTCCCGGGCGCGTACCAGTTCAACACGCGCAAGAGCATCTTCCAGGCCCAGGGCGGCCTGACCTGGGACCTGCCGCTGTCGGGCAGCGACCGGCTGCACCTGCGCGCCTACGCCGGCGACCGGCAGGTCACGCAGTACCTGGCCACGCCCGCGGCGGCGCAGGCCGCGGCCACCAGTGCCGGCGGCGTGGTCGACCTCGATCGCGGCTTCGCCGGCCTGGGGCTGCGCTGGACACGGTCCACCGAACTGGCCGGGCGCGGCTTCACGGCCAGTGTCGGCTTGGACCACGACCGGATGAAGGAGAACCGCCGCGGCTTCATCAACGACAACGGCGTCGCCGGGCTGCTCAAGCGCGACCAGGACGACACGGTGATGAACACCGACGTGTATGCCCAGGCGGAATGGCAGCTGCTTCCCGCCCTGGGCATGCTCGCCGGGCTGCGCCACAGCCGGGTGCGCTTCGAATCGCGCGACTATTTCATCCGCCCGGGCAACGTCGACGACAGCGGCGGCCTGCGCTTCTCGCGCACGACCCCGGCCACCGGCCTCCTGTGGAAGGTGGCGCCGCTGCTGAACGTGTACGCGAACGCCGGGCGCGGTTTCGAGACGCCCACGTTCGCCGAACTGGCCTATCGGCCGGGCGGTGCGAGCGGCCTGAACTTCGCCCTGCGGCCTTCCAACAGCCTGCACCGCGAGATCGGCGTCAAGGCACTGACCGGCAACGAAGGGCATCTCAACGTCGCGCTGTTCCAGGTCGACGTGAAGGACGAGATCGTGGTGAACAGCGCGTCGGGCGGCCGCACCGATTTCCGCAATGCTTCCGCGACCCGGCGCGAAGGACTCGAACTCGCCTGGCGCCAGCGTTTCGTGGGGGGCTTCGAGGCGGCGGTGGCCTGGACCGCGCTTGATGCGCGTTTCCGCCAGCCGTTCACCTCGGGCACGCCCGCCACCACCGTCGCCGCAGGCAGCCGCCTGCCCGGCGTCGCGCCGCGGCTCGCCTATGCCGAACTGGTGTGGCGCCATCCGAACAGCGGCTTCCACGCGGGCATCGAGGTGCGCCAGAGCGGCAAGGTGTTCGTGAACGACCAGAACAGCGAGGCCGCTGCCGCCTATACGGTCGGCAACCTGCGCAGCGGCTTCCAGCAGCGGGGCAAGGGCTGGCGCCTCACCGAGTTCGTGCGCGTGGACAACGTGGGCGACCGCCGATACATCGGATCGGTGATCGTGGCCGATGCCAACGGCCGATTCTACGAGCCGTCGCCAGGGCGGACAGTGACCATCGGGGTGACGCTGGAGGTGACCCGCTAGCGATGCGGGCAGCCAAGCGCCCGCGCCGACTCCCGCGGGCGCCACCGCGCTAGAGGTAGATGCAGCCCTCCAGCCTGCGGGTGAGGCTGCGGTGGTCGGCCTTCGTGTAGTCCTTCTCGAAGGAGTCGGTCATCATGCGCTGCAGCGGCACGCCGAAGTGGCGCTTCAGCCGGCCCATGAACTGCGGCGCCGCGCACACGATCAGCCGCTGGTAGTCGCGCTGCTGGCGGCCGGCCTCGAGCGCGTCCTTCAGTTCGCCGGCGAAACGATCGGCTTCCGCGGTCTTCGGATCGTTCGCCGGTTCGTACGCGGCGCGCCGGGGGGCGCCGCTTCGACCATGCACGGGCTGGTCGGTGATCAGTTCGGAGAGCTTCGCCCTGCTTCGGGCATGCACGAACTCCCGGAACTTGCGCAGGCCCTTCTTCGGACCTTCGTTGACGTACAGGCTTGCTGCACTTGCATTCGCCACCAGGACCCAGGTCACACTCATCGCGCTACCTCCGTTGGTCGACTGCTGCAGAAACATTATGGGCACCGGTTCCGCCGGACCGCAAACGGTTTCTGCGCGTCCGCGGCGCCGATGCCCCGGGTGCCAGGATGCAGCCGCGCAACCCGCCCGATCACGTTATCGGCAGTTCCACCCGGACCTTGAGGCCACCGCCCTCGCGCCCGTCGAGCGTCACCCGCCCGCCATGCAGCCGGGCGATGCGGTCGACGATCGCCAGGCCGAGTCCCGAACCCGGATCGGTGCGTGCGCTGCCGATGCGCTGGAACGGCTCGAGCATGCGTGCACGCTCCGACTCCGGGATGCCTGGGCCGCGGTCGAGCACGGTGACGTGGGCATGGGCGTCGTCGAGCCGCCCGGTGTGCACCTCGACGTCGCCGCCGCCATGGCGCAGTGCATTGTCGACCAGGTTGCACAGCAGCCGCTGGAACGACAGCGGCCGCAGCCGGACCTTCGCTGCAGCGCCCGCCTGCAGGCGCACCGGCGAAGCCTGGCGGTCGTAGCGCTCGAGCACCGCGCGGACCGCCGCATCCAGGTCTGTGTCGACCGCGGCTTCCTCGTTGCTGCCTTCGCGCACGAAGCTGAGGAACTGGTCGATGATCGCGTCCATGTCCTCGATGTCCTGCACCATGCCCGCGCCGAGTGCGCCATCGCTGCCGGCGGGCAGCATCTCGATGCCCAGGCGCAGCCGGGCGAGGGGCGTGCGCAGGTCGTGAGAGATGCCGGCGAGCAGCAGCTTGCGGTCCTGCTCGAGCGAGCGCACGTCGCGCGCCATCTCGTTGAACGCCCGGCCGAGCGCGGCGACCTCCAGCGGCCCGGACTCGGGCAGCGGCGGCGGCAGTTCCCCGCGCCCGATCGCGGCCGCGGCCGGCACGGCGGCGCGCAGCGGCCGGGTGATTCGGCGCACGATCAGGTAGGCGCCCGCGATGGACAGCAGCAGCACCAGCAGGCCCCAGGCTACCCAGGTCCACTGGAAAGGGCGCCGTTCGCGTGCCGGCGGCAGCGCGAGCCAGAAGCGGTCCTCGTCGATGCGGAAGCTGACCCAGAGCGCACGCTCGCCGCCGCGCGCATCGTGGATCACGGTGTCCGGGCCGAGGCGCCGCTGCAGTTCGGCCACCACGAGCCCGATCACCGGGCCGGTGCCGAGCGTGCCTTCGGGCAGCGTCTCGTCGTCCGCGTAGACGCGGATGCCTTCGGACTCGTTCAGCTCTGCGAGCAGCGCACGCCGGCCTTCGGGGCGCGACCCGACCAGTGCCGCCCGCGTGAGGTTGACGATGCTCGAAACCCGCTCCGCGATCTGCCGCGCGCGCGGCTCCCGGTCCGACAGCGAGAGCAGCGCGAACCAGGCGAACTGCGACAGCACCAGCAGCGGGATCAGCAGCGCGACCGTGCGCCAGAGCAGGCTGCGCGGCCAGGAGATCATCGTCGCATCACGGCCAGCGCCATCCGCTCAGTGCTGCAGGGCATCGGGCACGAATACGTAGCCGAAGCCCCAGACGGTCTGGATGTAGCGCGGCTTCGCCGGGTCTTCCTCCACCAGCTTGCGCAGCCGCGACACCTGCACGTCGATGCTGCGGTCGAAGGGTTCGAGTTCGCGGCCGCGCGCGAGTTCCATCAGCTTGTCGCGCGACAGCGGAGTGCCCGGGCTCGACGCCAGCACCTTGAGCAGCGAGAACTCGCCGGTGGTGAGCGCGATCGGCTGGCCGTCGCGCAGCAGCGTGCGGTTGCCGATGCTGAGCACGAACGGACCGAAGGCGACGCTGCCGGCATTCGCATCGGGCGCACCGGGTGGCGCGGCCGGGCCGCGTCGGCGCAGCACCGCGTTGATGCGCGCCACCAGTTCGCGCGGGCTGAACGGCTTGGGCAGGTAGTCGTCGGCGCCCATCTCGAGGCCGACGATGCGGTCGACCTCGTCGCCCTTGGCGGTGAGCATCACGATCGGCAGGGTCGGCGAGGCCGCACGCAGTCGCCGGCAGATGGACAGGCCATCCTCGCCCGGCAGCATCAGGTCGAGGACCAGCAGGTCGATCACGTTGCGGGCGAGCTGCTTGTCCATGGCCGCCCCGTCGGCGGCCACCACTACCTGGAAGCCTTGTTCGGTCAGGTAGCGGTTGAGCAGTTCGCGCAATCGCACGTCGTCGTCGACCACCAGCAGGCGGGTCTTGATCGTCTTGTCCATGGCCCGCATCGTAGCGCCACTGGCCACCAGCGTGTGCAGGCGCGCGCCGGCTGGCGGTAACAGGGCATGACCCTGGCGCCCGGGGCCAACATATTGTTACAAAGGAGGGTCTTTCCGGCTTGGGTCGCGCCGGCAATCGCTCTACGATCGGGCCCTGGATCACCGCAGGAGGCGTCGCAGTGGATTTCGATCGGCAGCAGTCAGTGCAGCAGGACCCGCAGCGGCAGCCACTGCAGCTGCCCGCCCGTCAGCCCGCCCCTGCGGCGGCCGGCGGCTGGCTGCTGCGCGCGTGCGTGCTGCCGGGCCTGCTCCTGCTGGCGCTGCTGCCGGCCGCACCCGTGGCGGCGCAGCCGTCCGAGCGGCAGGCCGGGCCGCGCGAGCGTCTCGAAGAGCGCCGGCAGCGGCGCGACGAGATGCGCCCGGAGCGCCGCGACGAGCATCGGGAGGAGCGGCGTCGCCATTTCGAGGAGCGGCGGGAGCGCATGACGCCGGAAGAGCGGCGCAGCCTGCGCCGCGACCTGCACGAGGCCGGGCGCGACCTGTATCGCCGCGAGCGATGATCGGGGCCGCCGCATCCGGCCACCGGTCCTTCGACCCGCGCGGGCCGCGGGGAAGCGCGCTGGCGCTCCGGTAGAATCCGCGGTCCTTCCCCGGACGCCTCCATGGTCCTGCTTGCCCTCGATACCACTGCCGGATCCTGTTCGGTCGCGTTGCTGCGCTCGGGCCACGTCGAATCGCGCTGCGTCGATGCCAGCGGTCCCGGGCCGTCGTCGCATTCGCAGCTGCTGTTGCCGATGGTCGATCGTCTGCTCGCCGAGGCCGGCGTGCCGCTGTCGGCGCTCGATGCTATCGCCTTCGGCGCCGGCCCCGGATCGTTCACCGGCCTGCGCATCGCCTGTGGCGTGGCGCAGGGGCTTGCGCTGGCGATCGATCGCCCCGTGGTGCCGGTCGATTCGCTGTCGTCGATGGCCTGGGCAAGCGGCCGGCCGGACGTGATCGCCTGCCTCGATGCGCGCATGGGCGAGGTGTATGTCGCTGCCTGCCGCATCCGCCGGCCGGGGCCGCACGCGATCGATGCCACGATCGAGCAGGTGGTCGTACCGACCGTGTGCGCGCCGGACGTGGTGCCGGTGCCCCCCGGCGATGGCTGGAGCGGGTGCGGCAACGGCTTCGCGCTGCATGGGGCCGGACTGCGCGCGCGCCTGCCGCGGCTGGTGGCGATCGATGCCGACGCGATGCCCGATGCGCGCTCCGTGGCCGTGCTCGGGGCGCTCGGCCTGCGTGCCGGCCGCGCGCTGGACGCCGCGCTCGCCGCACCGCTGTACGTGCGCGACAAGGTCGCGCTGGATGCACGCGAGCAGGCCGCGCTGCGCGCCGGGGCGACGCGTGCGCGCGGCGCCGCCGTGGCCGGGGACACCCGTTGAGCGCGCGCTGGGACGTGCGCCCCGAGGCGCGCCGCATGCAGGTGGCCGACCTGCCACGGGTGGTCGAGGTCGAGCAGCGCATCTATGCCTTCCCCTGGACCGAGGGCAACTTCCGCGATGCGATCCTGTCCGGCTACGATGGGGCGGTGCTCGAGTTCGGTGGCGTGCTGGTCGGCTACCGGGTGATGATGTTCGGGCCGGGCGAGGCGCACCTGCTCAACCTGTCGATCGCCGGCGACTGGCAGCGGCGCGGGTTCGGACGGCGACTGCTGCTTGCCTCGATCCACGATGCGCGCAGGGTGGCAGCGGCGACGATGTTCCTCGAGGTGCGGCCGTCGAACGCGGCCGGCATCGCGCTGTACGAAGCCACTGGCTTCCGGCGCATCGGCGTGCGCAAGGGCTACTATCCGGACGAAGGCGGACGCGAGGACGCATGGGTGATGTCGCTTCCGCTATGACCTGCATCGACACCGACGATCCCGCCCGATGAGCCGGCGCAGCGACATCCTCGACGAGATGGGCCTGTCCCCGCGCTGGCGGCTGCGCGACGGCGCTGCGCAGCTGGTGCAGGGCGTGCCAGTGGCGGCGGTCGCGCCGGCGGTGGCCGCACCGGCCAGCGCACCGCCGGCTGCACCCGTCGCACCAACGGTGGCTACGGCTCCGACGCTGCCGCGCGATGCGGCGATCATGCAGATGGACTGGCCGCAGCTTGAACAGGCGGTCGCGGGTTGCACCGCCTGCCCGCTCGCCGGCACGCGCAACTGCACCGTGTTCGGTGTCGGCGACCGGCGCGCGTCCTGGTTGTTCGTCGGCGAAGGGCCGGGCGCGGAAGAGGACGAACGGGGCGAGCCGTTCGTCGGCCAGGCCGGCCGCCTGCTCGACAACATGCTCGCCGCGCTCGGCATGCGGCGCGGCGACGACGTCTACGTCGCCAACATCGTGAAGTGCCGCCCGCCCGGGAACCGGGTGCCGGCCGCGGCAGAGGTGGCGGCCTGCGAGACCTACCTGCACCGCCAGATCCAGCTCCTGCAGCCGAAGGTGATCGTGGCGCTGGGCAAGACGGCGGCGGTGACGCTGCTCGGCAAGGAGCAGTCGATCGCGAGCATGCGCGGCAAGGTGTTCCGCTATCGCGACACGCCGCTGATGGTCACCTACCATCCGGCCTACCTGCTGCGCACCCTGCCCGACAAGATCAAGGCCTGGGAAGACCTCTGCTTCATCCGAGACAAGGTCGATGCCTGGCGCGACGGGGCCGGCGCGGAGGCGGGGGACGTGCCCGCGCCGTGAGCGGGCCGGCGCCCGCGTTCAGGCCGGTGCGATCAGGCGGTCGAGCCGGGGGAAAACGCGGCGCACGTTTTGCTCGAAGATCTTCGCCCTGGCGCCGGCGTCGAGCCACGTGACCGCGTCGAGGAAGCGCTTCGTGTCGTCGTAGGCATGGCCGGTCTCGGGATCGATGCCGCGCACCGCGCCGAGGATCTCGGCCGCGAACAGCAGGTTATCCGCCGGGATCACCCGGGCCAGCAGGTCGATGCCGGCCTGGTGGTAGACGCAGGTGTCGAACCAGACGTTGCCGAGCAGAAGCTCCGCCAGCGGTGGCTTGCCCATGTCCTGCGCGAGGCCCCGGTACCGGCCCCAGTGGTAGGGTACCGCGCCGCCGCCGTGCGGGATCACGAAGCGCAGGGTCGGGAAGTCCCGGAACAGGTCGGAGGCCAGGAACTGCATGAACGCCGTGGTGTCGCCGTTGATGTAGTGCGCGCCGGTATGGTGGAAGGCCGGGTTGCAGGATCCGCTGACATGCACCATCGCCGGCACGTCGAGTTCGACCATGCGCTCGTACAGGGGGTACCACCAGCGGTCGGTCAGCGGCGGGTCCGACCAGTATCCGCCGGACGGGTCCGGGTTCAGGTTGCAGCCGACGAAGCCGTATTCGCGCACGCAGCGTTCCAGCTCCGCGATGCAGTTGTCCGGCCGCACCCCGGGCGACTGCGGCAGCTGGCACACCCCGGCGAACGAGCGCGGATACAGCGAGACGACGCGGTGGACCAGTTCGTTGCACAGGGCGCTCCAGGCCTCGCTGGTCGCCGCGTTCCCCAGGTGGTGGCCCATGCCCGCCGCGCGCGGGGAGAACAGGGTAAGGTCGACGCCGCGTTCGCGCTGCACGCGCAGCTGCGCCCCCTCGATGCTGGCGCGGATCTCGTCGTCGCCGATGATGAGCGAGCCGGCCCGCGGCGCGAGCGACGCATCCTTCAGCCCGTCGAGCTGGCTGCGCCGGAAGGCGTCCAGAGACTTCGGCGCCGTCGTATAGTGTCCGTGGCAATCGATGATCAGGGCGGGCCTCCTTCGTGCGGTCCATTGAATGCCGCGGCAACGTCCCCATATTGCCATGCAACGGGTGCGGGCCTCGCCCCGGACGGGCGAGGCCCGCAGCCCGGCGATCCAGCGACCCAAGGAGCCACCGATGCGCCGACTGCTTTCCATCCTCTCGCTCTGTTCCGCGCCGCTGCTGGGCGGCTGCGGCTACAACACGCTGCAGGTGACCGACGAGACCATCAAGTCGTCCTGGTCCGAGGTGATCATCCAGTACCAGCGGCGCGCCGACCTCGTGCCCAACCTGGTGGCCACGGTGAAGGGCTTCGCCGAACAGGAGAAGGAGATCCTGATCGGCGTCACCAACGCGCGCGCCCGCGTCGGCTCGCTGCAGGCGACGCCCGAACTGGTCAACGACCCGGCCGCCTTCGCGAAGCTCCAGGCGGCCCAGGGCGAGCTGTCCTCGGCGCTGTCCCGGCTGCTGGTGGTGGCCGAGAACTATCCGCAACTGAAGTCCGACCAGAACTTCCGCGACCTGCAGGCGCAGCTGGAAGGCACCGAGAACCGGATCGCCGTGGCCCGCAAGCGCTACGTAGACGCCGTGCAGGCCTACAACGTGACCGTGCGCCAGTTCCCGACCAACCTCACGGCGATGCTGTTCGGCTATGGCGTGAAGGCGAACTTCACCGTCGAGAACGAAGCGGCGATCGCGAAGCCGCCGACGATCGACTTCGGACGGCAGTCTGGCGCGCCCGCTGCCGCGCCTGCCGCCGCTCCCGCAACCACCCCCACGAAGTAGCGTGACCGCGCCCTGCATCGCGGCGGGCCGCATGCCCGGCACCGCGGATGCCCTGCGGCCCGCGGCCGTGGCGGTGCTGGGCGCGATACTCGCGTGCCTGTGCGCACTGGTCGCGCCCGCGCCGGCGGCTGCGCAGGCTGTGGTCGCGGTACCGCCCCTCGAGCGGCGAGTGACCGACCTCACGAAGACGCTGAACAGCGCACAGGTGGCGGCGCTCGAAGCGAAGCTCGCCGCGTTCGAGAAGCGCAAGGGTAGCCAGGTCGCGGTGCTGATGCTGCCCACCACGAAGCCGGAAGCGATCGAGCAGTATTCGATCCGGGTGGCGGAGGCCTGGAACATCGGCCGCGGCAAGGTCGACGACGGCGCGCTGCTGCTGGTGGCGAAGGACGATCGTGCCCTGCGCATCGAGGTCGGCTACGGACTGGAGGGCGCGCTGCCCGACGCAGTGGCCAGGCGCATCGTCGACGAGGTCATCGTGCCGCGCTTCCGCGGCGGCGATTTCGCCGGCGGCATCGAGGCCGGCATCGACCGCATGATCGGCGTGATCGACGGCGAACCGCTGCCGGCGCCGCAGGCGCGCAGGGGCGGCGGGCAGGGCGGGGTCGACTACGAGTCGCTGCTGGTGCTCGCCTTCGTCGGGGCGGCGTTCGCCGGCGGCATCCTGCGTGCGATGGTCGGCAAGGGGCCAGCCGCGGGCATCGTCGGCACCGGCGTGGGCGTGATCGCCTGGGCGATGAGCGGCATGCTGCTGGTGGCGATCGGCGCGGCCCTGCTGGCGCTGGTGCTGACCCTGGCCGGCGGCGGCACCGGCGGCAGCCGGCGCGGCGGCGGCTGGTCGTCGGGCGGCGGCTGGTCCTCCGGCGGTGGTGGTGGCGGCGGAAGCTGGGGCGGTGGCGGCGGCGGATTCGGGGGCGGCGGTGCCTCCGGCCGCTGGTAGGGGCGCTGCGATGGGCATCGCGCGCCGCCTGCGCCACCTGTTCACCTCGGCGCGATCCGTGCGCCGGGCCTTCCCGGATGCCTCGCTCGCCCGCATCGAACAGGCGATCGCCGGCACCGAAGCGCTGCACGGTGGCCAGGTGTGCTTCGCGATCGAGGCGGCGCTGGACGGGCCCGCGCTCTGGACCGGCCAGCCGGCGTCCGAGCGGGCGGTCGAGCTGTTCGGCCAGTTGCGGGTCTGGGATACCGAGCACAACAACGGCGTGCTGATCTACCTGCTGTGGGCCGACCGCGATGTCGAGATCGTGGCCGACCGCGGCATCCATTCCAGGGTCGGCGCCGAGGGCTGGGAAGCGGTCTGCCGCCAGATGGAGGCAGCGTTCCGCGAAGCCCGGTTCGAGGCAGGCGCGCTGGCTGGCATCGAGGCGGTCGGCGCGCTGCTGTCGGCGCACTACCCGGGCGATGGCTCGCCGCGCAACGAGGTGCCCGACCGGCCGGTGCTGCTCTGACCGCCTGCGCCTGCCTCGCCGGCCGTCGCCGCCGGCTCAGAGTCCGAGCACCCGCCCGAGGTCGCCGGTGACCTTCGACCAGGTGAAGCGGGCATGCACCGCGGCGCTGACCGCTGCCGCATCGAAGCGCTGCCGGCCTTCGATGATCCGGGCCAGCGCGTCGTGCAGGGATTCCGGGTCCGGTTCCAGCCAGGTGCGATGCCCCGACTGCACCCGCTTGCTGTCGACCTGCAGCCCGATCGCCGGCTCGAAGTAGTCGTCGGTCGACCCGCCGCGGGTGACCACGACCGGCACGCCGCATCCGGCGGCCTCGAGCGGCGTGAGGTTGAAGCCTTCGGCCTTGTACGGCGAGACATAGCAGTCCACCGACCCGTACAGCGCGGCGAGATCGGCGACGCTCAGGTTGTGCGAGACGAAGATGATCGACGCCACCACGTCCTCGGTGAACGGGTTGCCCTGCGCCGATGTGCCGAGCGTGGCGAGGATGCGATCCGCAGTCAGTCCGTACAGGTTGCTCTGGTCCTTCAGCACCAGCTTGAGGTGCCGGTGCCTGCGGCGCAGCCGGGCGAATGCGGTAAGCAGCAGGTCGATGCCCTTGTTCTCGGTCATCGCGCCCACCGACAGCAGCACGAAGTCGTCGTTGCGCACCCGCATCAGGTTGCGCATCGTCTTGCGCCGCTTGCGGTCGATCGGCCGGAACGTGCCCGGGTCGATGCCGTGCGCGACCACGTGCACCCGCGCCGGGTCGAAGCCGGTCTTCAGGAAGCCCGCCGCCGACCAGTGCGACGGCGTGACGATCGACAGGCGTTCGTCGGCGATCGACTGCTGCAGGTCGCCCCCGGCGAACATGCCGGTGGTGTGCTGGTACTCGGCGGTGCCGAACACGAACAGCCGGTCTGCGTCGCAGGCTGACAGGTCGAACGGAAAGGTGATCCGGTAGGCGATGTCGGCGTGTTCCCCGGGGCGGGGTCCGCGGATCGACGCGATCTGCCGCTGCTGCGCGTCGCCTAACCCGCTGCCGTTGCGGCCCGGGTTCCAGCCGGCGTTGAAGAACGGGCGGTCGACATGGCACAACTCGACCGGCAGCCTGCACAGCTCCAGCAGCTGCCACTGGTTGACGATCGCGTACGAGTGGTTGATGCCGCGCCAGCCTTCGACCCTGAGCGTCTTCATCGCATGCGCCAGCCCGGGGCGCGTCAGTCGCCGACCGCGGTCGGCGCGGCCTTGGCCGGCGGGTTGCCGACGATCCTGCGCCTCACCCAGCGCACGGTCATTGCCACCGCGAACGCGACCATCGGGATCGCCAGGCCGGTGGCGATCGCCGCGTCGATGCGCACGCCCGCGGCCTCGAGCCCTGTCGCGACATAGGCGATCAGGCCGACCACGTAGTAGCTGATCGCCACCACCGAAAGCCCCTCGACCGTCTGCTGCAGCCTCAGCTGCAGGCGGGCACGCCGGTCCATCGACGCGAGCAGCGCCTGGTTCTGCTTCTCGCGCGCGATGCTCACCCGGGTCGACAGCAGGCTGCTCGCCCGCGCCACCCGCTCGGACAGTTCCTGCAGCCGGCGCGACAGCGAGGTGCAGGTGGCCATGGCCGGGGACAGGCGGCGCGCCATGAACTCCTCGATGGTCTGCAGGCCGGGGATGCGCCGCTCGCGCAGCTCGTTGATGCGTGCATTCACCAGCGCGTGGTAGGCGCGGCTCGCGCCGAAGCGGTACTGGCTGGACGCGATCGCGCTCTCGACCTTCGCCGCCAGCTGCGTCAGCTCTCCGAGCAGGGTCTCGTCGCCGCGGTCCTCGTTGGCCATCTCCTGGGTGAGCGCCGCCAGCGAGCGCTCGATCTCGACCACGCGCGGCGACTCGCGGCGTGCGATCGGCAGCGCGAGCAGCGCGAGCACGCGGTAGGCCTCGATCTCGAACAGGCGCTGCATCATGCGGCCGGCCTGGTAGTCGGTGAACGTGCAGGACAGCATCAGGAAGCGCACGAAGCCGTCGTGCTGGATCTTGAAGTCGGTGTAGGCAAAGCCGGCACCGTCGCCGATCGCGGCGCCGACCACCGCCGCAGACCCGAAGAAATCCTGCAGCATGCCCGGGTCGTCCGGCTTTTCCGGGGCCCGGATCACCTGCGCATGGGTGGCGACAATCACATGCCCGGGGATCGCTGCCAGCCAGTCGGGGGGCAGGTAGTCGATCGCAGGCTCCGCGAACGGCCGTGTCGGCAGTCCGGGCACCAGAAGGATGTAGGTGGAGAATTCGCCATGGCGTTCCCACTTCAGCTGGAACTCGCCGAACGGCACGCTGAACTGGGTGAGGTCCTCGCCCGGCGGTGCGCACCCGAAGCGCTCGCACAGCGCTCGCAGGTGCGCGCGCTCGTGTTCGCGTGCCTCGGTCTCGACCTGGATCGCTAGGTAGGATGCGCGCACCGGGATGTCGAGCGGTTCGTAGGGCCGCGCATGCACTTCATTCGCGGCGAGGAAGCGGTCGGGCAGGTCGGGCGGCAGGCGGATCATCTACCGTATGAAGCCAGAAGGTGCCGATGCCTGCAAGCCCCGCGATGGAATCTGCGGCGATACACTCGGTGATCGGATCGAGTACGGGCCGCAACGATGGTTTCGGAATGACGTTCCTGTCGCGGGGAAGCGCTGCATGGGCCGCCGCGGTGGTCGCGGTGGCGTTGTCCAGCCTGTCGACTGCGTGGCCGGCCAGGGGCCAGGCACAGCCCGACGGGGTGCACGCCCGGCCCGCGACCGCGCCGACCGGGGCCTCGCCTGCCGCACCGGTGCCAGCCGGGCCGGTGACGGTGGACACCGCCCCATCGGGCACGGCGAAGAACGTGCGCCAGTTCACCGCGCGCTTTTCCCAGCCGATGGTGGCATTCGGCGATCCCCGCCTGTCCGATCCGATCGCGGTGTCCTGCGCGGTGCCCGGTCGCGGCCGCTGGATCGACACCCGCACCTGGGTGTACGACTTCGAGCGCACGCTGCCCGGTGGGCTGCAGTGCCGGTTCGCACTACGCGACGGGCAGCGGTCGCTCGCGGGCGCGCCGGTCGAGCCGCTGCGCGACGCAGGCTTTTCCACCGGCGGCCCGGCGATCGTCGCCGTCGCGCCAGCCGCCGACGACAACGAGATCGGCGAGGACCAGGTGTTCGTGCTGGCGCTCGACGCACCGGTGACCACGGCGAGCGTGCTGGCCAGCGCCTACTGCACCGCCGACGGCATCAACGAACGCATCCCGGTACGCATCGTGTCCGGCCAGCTGCGCGCCGCCATCCTCGCGCGCAGCGAGCCGTCGCCGTTCGGCGATGCGGGCGATGCCGACGACGATGCGCGCGAGGCACTGCAGGCCGCCGTCTCCGGCAGCGAAGCGCGCGCCCGGCGCCTGCTGGTGCGCTGCTCGCGCCAGCTGCCGGGCGACAGCGACGTGCGCCTCGTCTGGGGCCGGGGCATCGCGACACCGGACGGCATCGCCACCCGCGACGAGCAGGTGCTGGCCTTCCGCACCCGCCCGGCGTTCCGTGCGCGGTTCACCTGCACCCGGGTTAACCAGGCCGCCCAGTGCATCCCGGTGCTGCCGATGCGGGTGTTCTTCACCGCGCCGATCCCGGCGTCGATGGCGAAGGCGGTCACGCTGCGCGGCCCGGACGGGCGCCGCTATCCGGTGTCCGTCGAAGGCGAGGGCGGTCCGCTGCGCGCGGCGGCGCAGCCCGTGGCCGCTTCCGGGTCGGGCGCGGACGCGGCGGCTGAGGGAGCCGCGTCGGACGCACCGGCCGAGGGCCGTGCCGCGGCGGCGGCCGGCGACGGCGCGGCGCCCGGCGGCATCGCCGCGCGCCTGCGTGGCTGGTGGGCCGCCATGACCGGGTGGCTGCGTTCGTCCTGGCGCGATCCGATGGTCGAATGGGTCGAGTTCAAGGGGCCGTTCCCTGAGAACGCATCCTTCACGCTCGAGCTGCCGGGCCGGCTGCGCGACGACGCCGGGCGGCGCCTGTCCAATGCGGACAGCTTCCCCCTCACCGTGCGCACCGACGAGGACCCGCCACTGCTGCGCTTCGCCGCCCGGTTCGGGCTGGTCGAGGCCAATGCCGGTGCCCTGCTGCCGGTCACCGTGCGCAACCTCGATGCGACGTCCGGTGCGCAGGGCACGGAAGGCCGCATCCTGCGCGTCGAGGCGCCTACGCCGCGGGAACTGGCGAGCTGGATCAGCCGGGCCAGCGAAGGCGGCCCGGCCGATGGCGGCGATCCCGGCCGGCGTTCCATCCTCGCCGGGGTGGACGCCGCGCGTCCGCTGCTGCTGCCGAGAAGCACCGGTCCGCGCGAGTTCGAGGTGATCGGGATACCGCTGCAGCGGCCCGGCTTCTATGTCGTCGAGTTCGCCAGCCGCCGCCTTGGGGCCGCCCTGCACGACACGGCGCAGGCGCAGGCACAGCGCGACGCGATCGACAAGGCCGCCGCCGGTGGCCAGCCGCGTCCGCAGTTCAAGCCGCCGGCGCCGTCGCGCGATCCCTACTACGTGCCGGCCACCGCGCTGGTGACGAATCTGGTCGCGCATTTCAAGCGGGGGCGCGAAGGCTCCCTGGTCTGGGTGACCTCGCTCGATCGTGGCGAGCCGGTCGAAGGCGCACGCGTGCAGGTCATGGATTGCGACGGGCGCGTGTACCACGAGGGCATCAGCGACCGTGACGGCCTGGTGCGGGTCGGCGCCGCGCTGCCCGAGGACGAGCGCCTGCCCGGTTGTGCCAGCCCCAACGAGCGCGAACTGATGGTCACCGCCAGCCGCGGCGACGACTTCACCTTCACCATGACCGGCTGGAACGACGGCATCGCGCCCTGGCGGTTCAACCTGCCCACCGGCGACCCGGACGGTCCGTACACGCTGCGCGCAGTGCTCGACCGTTCGCTGCTGCGCGCCGGCGAGACGCTGCACATGAAGGTGTTCGCGCGCGAGCGGCAGCGCGACGGCTTCGCGCTGCCGCCGCCCGCGTTGACCGCATCCACCGTGGTGATCGAGCACCTGGGCAGCGAGCAGAAGTACGAGGTGCCCGTGCAATGGGGACGCGGCGGCAGTGCGCTGGGCAGCTGGGAGGTCCCGAAGGACGCGAAGCTCGGCACCTACCGAATCGTGCTGAGGGAACAGCGCCGCACGCGCGAGCTGGGCGAGTTCCGGGTCGAGCAGGTCCGGCTGCCGACCATGCGCGCGACCGTGCGGCCGCCGCCGCTGCCGCTGGTGGCGGCGAGCGAAGCGTCCATCGACGTCCAGCTCGCCTACCTGTCCGGCGGTCCCGCCAGCGGCACCGCCGTGCGCCTGCGTACTGCCGCCATGCCGCGCACGATGCGTTTCCCCGCGCATGAAGGCTTCGTGTTCGCCAACGGCGACGTGGTCGAGGGGCTGGTCGGCAGCCGCTCGGAGGTCGACATGCTCGACGACCACGAATCCGGCGCCGATGGCGCGGGAGGGCGGCGCGAGCGGGCCGGCGACGACGGCGCGCTTAAGATCGTCGGCCTGCAGCAGGCGACGCTCGATGCCGCCGGCGGCGCGCGCCTGCGCGTGGCCGGCCTGCCGGTGGCCGCGACGCCGCAGGACCTGCTGTTCGAACTCGAGTACCGCGATGCCAACGGCGAGACGCTGACCGCCAGCGGCACGGCGGCCTGGCTGCCTTCCGCGGCGATCGTCGGTCTGCGCGTGGACGACTGGGTGCGGGCGCGCGACAAGGTAAAGATGCATGCGGTGGTCGTCGACCCGGAGGGCAGGCCGCTCGCCGGCGTCCCGGTGACCGTCGACGTGTTCCGGCGCGAGACGTTCTCGCACCGGCGGCGGCTGCTCGGCGGCTTCTACGCGTTCGAGAGCTACACGGACATCGCCCGCACCGGCACGCTGTGCAGCGCGCGCACCGACGCGCGCGGCCGCATCGCGTGCGAAGGCCCGCCCGGGGCGAGCGGCAACCTGATCCTGCGCGCACGCGCGGTGGATGCGGCCGGCCGCCCGAGCGTCGCGCATCGCGAGGTATGGATCGCCGGTGGCGAACCCTGGTGGTTCGACCTGCAGGACAGCGACCGCATGGACGTGCTTCCCGAAGCGGCGCGCTACGAGCCGGGCCAGACCGCACGCTTCCAGGTGCGCATGCCATTCCGTTCGGCGACCGTGCTGGTCACCCACGAGCGCGAGGGCGTGATCGAGGCCTCGGTACGCAGGCTGTCCGGCGACTCGCCGGTGGTCGAGGTACCGGTGTCGGGCCGGCATGCGCCCAACATGTTCGTGTCGGTGCTCGCGGTGCGCGGGCGGGTCGGCGAGGTGCGGCCCACCGCCACCGTCGACCTGGGCAAGCCCGCCTACCGGATGGGAATCGGCGAGATCGCGGTGGGCTGGCGGGCCCATGAACTGAAGGTCGACGTGAAGCCGGAACGCACGGTGTACCGGGTGCGTGAACGCGCACGCGTCGTGGTCAAGGTGACCCGCGCTGACGGATCGATCCCGCCGGTGGGCAGCGAGATCGCGCTGGCTGCGGTGGACGAGGCCCTGCTCGAACTGGCGCCCAACGACAGCTGGGCGCTGCTGCAGTCGATGATGGGCCGGCGCGGCATCGAGGTGGAAACCTCCACCGCGCAGATGCACGTGGTCGGACGCCGCCACTTCGGCAGGAAGGCAGTGCTGCCCGGCGGGGGCGGCGGACGGCAGTCGGCGCGCGAACTGTTCGACACGCTGCTCGCCTGGCGCGGCCGGGTCGCGCTGGATGCCAACGGCGAGGCGGTGGTCGAGGTCCCGCTGAACGATTCGCTCAGCGCGTTCCGCATCGTCGCCATCGCCTCCGGCAACGATGCGGCGGGGGCCGGCCTGTTCGGTACCGGTGCCTCGACCCTGCGCACCACGCAGGACCTGATGCTGCTGTCCTCGCTGCCGGCGCTCGCGCGCGAGGGCGACCGCTTCGATGCCGAGGTCGTGGTGCGCAACGCGTCCGAACGGGCGATCGAGGTGTCGGTGTCGGCGACGGCCACGCCGTCGGCTGCCGGCGGCGTGCCGCTTCGGCTGCCCGCGCAGGCCCTGGCGCTCGCGGCCGGCGAGGCGAAGCCGGCGCGCTGGACGTTCGACGTGCCGGCTGGAAGCGACGGCCTTGCCTGGGAGATCGCGGCCGGCGAACGTGGCGCGGTGGAGCGCGGGGAGGCTGCCGGCGACCGCCTGCGGGTGTCACAGCGGATCGTGCCCGCGGTGCCGGTGCGCACGCTGCAGTCGACCCTGGTGCAACTGGCGGCGCCGGGCGAGGCGACCGTGGTGCCGGTCCAGCGTCCGGCCGATGCGCTGCCCGGGCGCGGCGCGATCGAGGTGTCGCTCGCGCGCACGCTGGGCGGCGACCTGCGCGGCGTGCGCGAGTACATGCAGCAGTATCCGTACACCTGCCTCGAGCAGCAGGGTTCGCGTGCGATCGCGCTCGGCGATCGTGCCGCCTGGGACCGTCTGATGGCTGCGCTGCCGGCCTACCTCGACCGCGACGGCCTCGCGCGCTACTTCCCGGCGATGCGCGAGGGCAGCGACGTGCTGACCACCTACCTGCTGCAGGTGTCCGACGAAGCCGGCTGGCCGATCCCGAAGGCGGCGCAGGAGACGATGACGACTGCGCTGCGCCGGTTCGTGCAGGGCCGGCTGTTGCGCGACTCCGGCATGCCTTCGGCCGACCTCGTGCTGCGCAAGCTTGCCGCGCTCGACGCGCTGGCCCGGCATGGCGTGGCGATCGAGCCGGCCTGGCTGGAGCCGCTGGCGATCGAACCGCAGTCGTGGCCGACCTCTGCCCTGCTCGACTGGCAGTCGCTGCTGCGGCGGGCGGCGAAGCTGCCCGACCGGGAGCGCCGGCTGGAGGAAGCCGGGCGCATCCTGCGCGCGCGCCTCACGCTGCAGGGCACGGTGATGGGGTTCTCCACCGAGCGGACGGACCAGCTCTGGTGGCTGATGGTGTCCGGCGACGTCAACGCCAACCGCATGCTGATCAACGCGCTCGACGGGCCGCCGCCGGCCGGCGAGGGCGCGGTCCAGGACCTGGCTCGCCTCGCGCGCGGCGCGCTCGCCCGCCAGCAGCGGGGCCGCTGGAACACCACGGTCGCCAACGCCTGGGGCGTGCTGGCGATGGCGAAGTTCGCCGCACGGTTCGAGGCGCAGCCGGTGGCCGGCAGCACGCTGCTGTCCGTCGGGGCGCCCGGCGCGGGCGCGTCGGTCGACTGGTCCGCGCCCGAGCGCGCGCCCGGTGCAGGCCGCGAAGCCTCGCTCGCATGGCCCGAAGGAGCGTCGGGTGCCGTCCCGTACGCTGCGCGATCCGCTGCCGAGGCCACGCTGACGCTGCGCCATGAAGGCAGCGGGCGTCCCTGGGCGACCATCCGCAGCCGCGCCGCGGTGCCGTTGCGCGAACGGCTCGATTCCGGCTTCAGGGTGTCGCGCGAGACGAGCCCGGTCGAGCAGAAGGTCGCGGGCCGCTGGTCCGTGGGCGACCTGATGCGGGTGCGGATCAGCGTGGATGCGCAGGCCGACATGACCTGGGTGGTGCTGACCGACCCGGTGCCTGCGGGATCGACGATCATCGGTTCCGGCCTTGGCGGCCAGGCGTCGCTCGCCGCCGCCGCGAAGGGCGGGCAGCCGCTGCGGGCGGGCGAACGCGCGCAGCGCGTGTTCGAGGAGCGTTCGTTCGAAGGCTGGCGCGGCTACTGGCGCTACGTGCCGCGCGGCACCTTCTCCGCCGAGTACGTGGTGCGCCTGAACCAGGCCGGCCGCTTCGAGCTGCCCGCGACACGGGTGGAGGCGATGTATGCGCCCGAAGCGTTCGGCGAACTGCCCAATGCGGTGTTCGAGGTCGCGCGGTGAAGGGACATGCGCGCGCAGGCCTGCTGCTGCGTGCCGCCAATGGCGCATGCGTCGTGCTGGCCTGCCTGGGCGTGCTGTCCTGGATGGCGACGCCCTCTTTCGAGCAGGTGCGGGCCGATACCCTGCCGAGCGATCGCTGGCTGCTCGACCGGCATGGCGAGCCGCTGCAGGTGCAGCGGGTCGACGACAGCGTCCGCCGGCTCGGCTGGACGCCGCTCGATCGGGTCTCGCCGGCGCTGCGGCGCGCGGTGATCGCGACCGAGGACCGCCGTTTCGCGCGGCATCCGGGCGTCGATCCGCTGGCGATCGCCGGCGTGCTGCGCGACGCGGCGAAGGCGCGGCAGCCGGAGGCTGGGGCAGGCCGCGTGCGCAGCGGCAGCCGCGGCGCGAGCACGATCACCATGCAGCTCGCCGGGCTGATCGATCCGGCGCTGGCACCGGTGGACGGACGGCGCACGGTCGCGCAGAAGCTGCGCCAGGCGGCAGCCGCGCTGGCGCTGGGCCTGCACTGGCGGCGCGACCAGGTGATGGAGGCCTACCTCAACCGTGTGTCGTTCCGCGGCGAACTGCAGGGCATCGAAGCAGCGGCCCAGGGCCTGTTCGGAAAGTCGCCGTCGGCGCTGGACGAGGCGGAGTCGTGGCTGATGGCTGCACTGATCGCACGCCCTGGTGCGCGCCCGGCGTCGGTGGCGGCGCGCGCCTGCCGGCTGGCACGCAGTGCCGGGGGAGCGGGCGATGCCTGCACCCGCTTCGAGGCGCTGGCTATCGCGCGCCTGTCGGGGGCGCCGTCGATCGCGCTGCCCGAGGCGCTCGCGCCGCATGCCGCGCGGCTGATGTTCGCGGTGGCCGACAACGCGGCTGGCCAGCCGCCGCTGCGTGCCTCGCTCGACCGCGACCTGCAGCGTTTCGCGCTGGAGGCGCTGCGCGCGCAGCTGGAAGCCATCGCCGGGCGCAACGTGCGCGATGGCGCCGTGCTGGTGGTCGACAACCGCAGCGGCGAGGTGCTCGCCCATGTCGGCAACGCCGGCACGCGTTCCAGCGCGCGCTTCGTCGACGGCGTGTCGGCCCCGCGCCAGGCCGGATCCACGCTCAAGCCCTTCCTGTACCAGATGGCGATCGAGCGGCGCCTGCTGACCGCCGCCTCGCTGGTCGACGATTCGCCGGTCGACCTGGTCGCGCCCAACGGGCTGTACGTGCCGAAGAACTACGACCGCCAGTTCGCCGGCTGGGTGAGCCTGCGTACCGCGCTGGCCGGCTCGCTCAACGTGCCTGCGGTGCGCACGCTGGTGCTGGTCGGGCCGGAACCGTTCGCCGACAGGTTGCGCGCGCTCGGCTTCGCGGACGTGAAGGAGGGCGGCGACTACTACGGCTATTCGCTTGCGCTCGGTTCGGCCGAGGTGCGCCTGTCGCAGCTCGTGAACGCGTTCCGCACGCTGGCCAATGGCGGCATGGCATCGCCGCTGGTGATGGAGCCGGGGGCGGCGCGGCCATCGGCGGCACGCCGGGTGCTCGATGCGCGCGCGGCCTTCATCGTCGCCGACATGCTGGCCGACCGCACCGCGGGCGCGCGCACGTTCGGCCTGGCCAGTGCGCTGTCCACGCGCGGCTGGAGCGCGGTGAAGACCGGCACCAGCAAGGACATGCGCGACAACTGGTGCATCGGCTTCTCCGACCGCTACACGGTCGGCGTCTGGATCGGCAACTTCGACGGCACGCCGATGCACGACGTATCGGGCACCACCGGCGCAGCGCCGGTGTGGCAGGAACTGATGGACTACCTGCACCGCGACCGGCCATCGGTCGCGCCGCGTGCCCCCGCCGGCGTCGTGCAGCAGGTCGCGGCGCCGGGGGCTGGCGTGCGAACCGCGGCACAGCCGGAATGGTTCGTCGCCGGCACGGAACTGGACCGCGTGCAACGCACCGGCCGCGGCCACGGTCCGCGCATCGTGTATCCGGGGGCGGGCATAATCGTCGCCATCGATCCGGATATCCCGCACGACCGGCAGCGGCTGCTGCTCTCGGCCGGCCCGCAGGCGGGCGGCCTCTACTGGCGCCTCGGCAGCCAGCGGCTGGGTCCGGCGGACCGGCCCCATCCCTGGCGCCCGCAGCCTGGGCGCCACCGGCTGCAGCTGGTCGATGCCGCCGGGAACGTGGTCGATGAAGTGCGGTTCGAAGTCCGCGGTGCCGCGCAGCCGGATCCGGCGATGGACGGGGCGCCGGCAGGCCCGGCGGAGGGACGCGCGGCGGGCCCGGCGTCACGGCGCGCGCCGCCCGGGTAGGCGGAACCGCCGTGCTATTCTCCCGCAGGTCATTCCTCTCCCGTCGACTCCTGGTTCAGACCCTCGCATGAACGACTCGATTGCCCCGCTGCCGGCCGACCACGATATCGTCCCGCCAGCGCGCCCCACGGCCACCGCGCCCTACTACGAACCGCAGGGCCGCGAAGTCGAGATCTTCGAAGCCGCCTACGGCAAGCGTCTCCCGGTCATGCTCAAGGGCCCGACCGGCTGCGGCAAGACCCGGTTCCTCGAGCACATGGCCTGGCGGCTGAACCGGCCGCTGGTCACCGTGTCCTGCCATGAAGACCTGACCTCGTCCGACCTGGTCGGCCGCTTCCTGCTCGAGGGCAGCGAGACCGTCTGGCAGGATGGCCCGCTGACCCGCGCGGTGAAGGCCGGCGCGATCTGCTACCTCGACGAGATCGTCGAGGCGCGCACCGACTCGACCGTCATCATCCACCCGCTGACCGACCATCGCCGCCGGCTGCCGCTCGAGAAGACCGGCCGCGAGATCAGCGCGCACGAAGACTTCCTGCTGGTGATCTCGTACAACCCCGGCTACCAGACGGTGCTGAAGGACCTCAAGCCGTCGACCAAGCAGCGGTTCATCGGCCTGAACTTCGACTTCCCGGCGGAGGAGACCGAGCGGCGCATCCTCGTCAACGAAGTGCCCGGGCTCGATGCCGACAGCGCGACGCGGCTGGTGTCGGTGGCGCGCAAGGCGCGTGCGCTGAAGGACCACGGGCTCGACGAGGTCACCTCGACACGCGCACTGGTGTACGCGGCAAACATGATCAGCGCAGGCCTGTCGCCGATCGAAGCCTGCCAGGTTGCGCTGATCAATCCGGTCACCGATGACATCGAACTGTCCGCGGCGCTGCTGGAAATCGTCAGGGCGCATTTCGAGTAGCGCCGTGCGCGCCCTGCCTGACATGGGCGCGCGAGCCAGCACCCGACGATGAACTTCCTCACGAGTCTCGGGTTCAACCTGCCCGAACTGATCCGCGAGTACGGTTACCTGTTCGTGTTCGTCGGCACCATGCTCGAAGGCGAGACGGTGCTCGTGCTGGGCATGATAGCAGCCCACCAGGGCCTGCTGGACGCACGGCTGGTCGGGCTGGTGGCGCTGGTCGGCACCTACATCGGCGACCTCGGCTACTACCTGATCGGCCTGCGCTTCGGCCGTGCCTTTCTCGACCGGTTCCCGAAGGTCGACGCGAAGGTGCAACGCATCAAGGGCTGGATCGTGAAGTACGACATCGCCATCATCATCGTCAACCGGTTCCTGTACGGCTTCCGCATCGCGGCGCCGGTCGCGCTGGGCATGAGCGCGGTGCCGGCATGGCGCTTCCTCGTGTTCAACATCGTCGGTGCCGCGATCTGGACGCTGGTGATCGGCGGCGCGGGTTACCTGTTCGGCAGCGCGCTCGAGGCGCTGCTGGAGGATGTACGCTGGCATGACCAGATCATCGTGGGGCTGGTCCTGCTGCTCGGAGTCGGATTGTGGGTCGGCCGCTACATAGCGCGCCGCGTGATGCGGGGAGGTTGAGATGAGCGAACCCTCGACGCCGGCCGCTGCCGGTTCCAGCACGGCCGAGCCCTGCGCGGCGGCCCTGGCGCAGGCCAGCGCCGAGGTGCGCGCCGCGCTCGACGAGCTGTCGAAGGTCTCCTTCGTCGCCCACCGCGATGCGTCCTCGGCGCTGCCGTCAGTGCTCGCGGCTGCCGGCGATGCTGAGTCGCTGGAATGGCTCGCCGCCTGCCGGCGGCTGTTCGAGTTCGACCGCGATGCGGGACGCGCGTTCACCCGCGGCACCCCGGACGCGATCGCGGCATCGGGTGCGGTGCTGCCCTGGACGCGCCAGGTGCTGCGCTTCCTCGACCTGCAGGGCTCGTGGAAGGCGATCGACGGCTTCATGTCGAACCTCGGCAACGCTTACGGCGCGCTCGGTCCGATCGGCCAGATCCGCTGGGCCGACATCGGCTTCGCCTGGTGTACTCGCCATGCCGACAGCGGCAACGCCTACTTCAGCACCCCGGTGCGCGACCTGGCCGGGCGCCAGGGCGTGCCCGGCATCGAACAGCTCAGCGCGCCGGCGGAGGAACTGTTCACCACGCGCAGGCTCGGCCTGGCCACCTTCCTGCCCGGCGCGATCCGCGTGCGGGCGCTGCTTGGTGCCGGCGCGATCGCGCCCTGGGCGCGCCGCGGCATCGACGTGCTGACCGCCGACCGGTTCCGGGGCGAGGCCTACTTCCGTCTCGAGTCCGACGAGAGCCTGCGCCTTCTGCTCGACGACCTGCCCGGCTTCCGTGCCGCGCAGAACGAGCGGTTCCTGAAGATGGTGCTGACCGCCTGGTACGGCGAGGCGGTCGACGTACAGGACAGCGGCTGGGCGCCGGACAAGGGCCGGCCGTTCGTCGAGACCGATGGCCGCGCGGTGCTGGCGCCGGTGACGCTGCCCGACCGCGAGCATGCGGTGCTCGGCGTGCTGCATGTCGCCGGCCACCTGCAGTTCGGCACCTATGCGGTCGCGCCGCTGAAGGGCCTGTTCGCCGAGCTCGGCCTCGACGCCGAGATCACCGAGGCGCGCGCGATCTCCTGGGAGCCGCTGATCGCCCAGTTCGGCGACGATGTCGTGCGCTTCAAGCTGCTGTTCGACGTCTGCGAAGACCTGCGCGTGGACAACGCGATCGCGATGATCGCGCCGACCCACCTGCGCCGGATGCTGCGCCTGGCCTCGCTGGTGGCGATGCCCGAAGGCATCGCGCGCGACTACTACCAGCTCGCGCTGGGTACGCTGCAGTTCGCGCTCGACCGCCCGCATCCGTTGCCCAGGCCGGTCGCCGATCTGCTCGCGCGCCTGCTGGAACCGGATGCGACGGTGATCGACGCGTTCCGCATCGCGCGGATGCTGCTGCCGATGCTGGCCGACCTCGGCCACCCGCACACGCCAGAGGACGTGCAGGATGCCTACCTGCCCGGCCGCTCGCCGAACCTGGGCCGCGAGGTGAAGGCCGCGCAGGGACCGGGTAGCCAGGCCGAACGCAGCGAGCAGAAGGAATCCGAATCCGGCGAAGGCGAGGGCGAGCCGGACGAGGACAGCGAATCGGTCGAGCAGGAGATGGGCCCGCAGGATGCCGAGGCCGACGACAGCGGCGGCGCCGCCGCGCATGCCCAGTCCGCGGCCAACCGCAAGGGCAGCGGCGAGACGAAGACCGGCGAACGCGCGCAGCAGCAGGCGAACAAGGCCAATGGCCCGGATCGTGGCCTGCCCTATCCGGAATGGGACTACCGCGAGAACCGCTACAAGGCCGACTGGGCCTGGGTCGCCGAGAAGGTGCTCGCCGAATCGAACCCGGCCGAGGCGCAGCGGCTGGCCGACCGCCATGCCGGCACGCTGAAGCGGCTGAAGAAGGCGATCCAGTCGCAGAAGCCGACGCGCCCCGCGCCGCTCACGCGGCAGATGGATGGCGACGACCTCGACCTGGAAGCGACGGTGCGCTATGTCACCGAGCGCGTGGCCGGGCGTTCGCCGGAAGCCCGCGTCTACAAGCGGCGCGCGATCCGCAACCGCGATGTCGCGGTGACGCTGCTCGCCGACCTGTCGACCTCGATCATGCAGACGGTGGCCGACGGCAACGGCCGCCTGGTCGACACGATCCGCGCCGGCGTGATGCTGTTCGCCGAGAGCATGGAGGAAGTCGGCGACCCGTATGCGATCGCCGGTTTCTGCTCGAAGTACCGCGACAACGTCAACTACTACCGCATCAAGGACTTCGACCAGCCGTACAACGACCAGGTGCGTGCCACCGTCGGCGGGTTGTCGGGCAGGCTGGCCACGCGCATGGGCGCGGCCATCCGCCATGCGGTGCATCGCTTCGAAGGCGTGCAGACGCCGCGCCGGCTGCTGCTGCTGCTGTCGGACGGACGCCCTGAAGACTATGACGACGGCGGCGACCGGCGCTACCTGCACGAGGACACGCGGATGGCGGTGAAGGAAGCGGTGAACGCCGGCGTGCATCCGTTCTGCATCACGGTCGACACGCTCGCCAACCAGTACCTGCCGCAGATCTTCGGCCGCGGCCACTACCTGGTGCTGGACGACGTAGGCAGCCTGCCGGGGAAGCTGCCCGAGATCTACCTGAGGCTGCGCCGCTAGCGGCGCAGCGGCGGCGGGCTCAGGACCGGGCGGCGCGATGGACATGTTCGCGGTGGTGTTCGCGCTGCTGCTCGAGCAGTGGCGTCCGGCGGCGCACTGGCCGCGCGAGCGGGTCGATGCGGCCGCGCGCATGGCCATCGACGCGCTGCCCGATCGGCTCGATGGCGGCCGCGAATGGCATGCATGGCTGGGCTGGTCGCTGGCCGTCGGCCTGCCGGCGCTGCTGGCCTGGGCGATCGGTGCCGCACTGGGCCTGGTGCTGGGCCTGCTGTGCTTCCTGTTCATCGTCGGCGTGTTGTACTTCGCGCTCGGCTTCCGGCTGTTCAGCCACCGCTTCACCGCGGTGCGCGACGGCCTGGCGGCGCGCCGGCTCGACCTGGCCGGCGCCGCGCTGGCGCAGTGGCAGGGCGCCCCGCTGGCACCTGTCGGCGGTTCGATGCCCGCGACCACGCCGGAGACCATCGCTCGCCAGGCGATCGAGCGTGGCGTCGGCGAGTCCGGACGCTGGCTGTTCGGCGGCCTGTTCTGGTTCGCCGTGTTGCCAGGGGCGAGCGGTGCGGTGCTCTATCGGGCAGCCGACCGGGTCGCGGTGCACTGGTCGTCGGCGCCGGTGGCGGGCCTGCATCCGGGCTTCGCAGCGGTTGCGCTGTCCGCGCTGCGCTGGCTGGACGAACTGCCGGCGAGGCTGGCGGCTGGTGCCTTTGCACTGGTGGGCGACTTCACCGGTGCGGCCGAAGGCTGGCAGGCGGCGCGGCGCGAGCAGGCGGGCGGGCTGGCCGGCGAGCGCTTGCAGGGCCCGCGTGCGCTGATGGTGGCCGCGGCGTTCGGCGCGCTGGGCATGGCACAGGGTACGGTGCCTGCCGAGCGCGCGCCCGCGCCGGACGCCACCGGCAGCTACGACGCGTTCGATGGCGCCGGCTGGGATGCGGACTCGTATGCGCTGGCGGTGCGCCAGATGGACGGGGCCGCCGCGCTGGTGTGGCGCAGTCTGCTGGTCTGGCTCGGGGTGCTCGCCCTGCTCGCGCTGCTGGCCTGAGGCAGTCCCCGGGCCTGCCTCCGACAGACTGCGATCGCCTGCGTGCAGGACGGCGCGCGGGCCGCGCCGCTATACTCGTGGAAACATCAGGGACGCGCTGCGTCGCGCACGGCGTCCGCACGAGAGGAGAAGCACCATGGTCCCGCCATCATCCACGGGCGCCGCACTGTCGGGCCTGCGGGTCGTCGACCTCACGCAATATGAAGCGGGCACGTCCTGCACCCAGGCGCTGGCCTGGCTCGGCGCCGACGTGGTGAAGATCGAGCCGCCGACCGGCGAGAGCGGACGCTTCGCGTCCAGCAACGACGGCAAGGTCGACTCGTACTACTTCATCCTGATGAACGCGAACAAGCGCAGCGTCGTCTGCGACATGAAGTCCGAGAGCGGCAAGGCGACGCTGATGCGTATGGTCGAGAAGGCCGACATCCTGATCGAGAACATGTCCCCCGGCGGCATCGAGCGACTGGGCTTCGGCTACGACGTGGTGAGCAAGGTCAACCCGCGCCTCATCTACGCGCAGATCAAGGGCTTCGCGCCCGACGGCCCGTATGCGAACTACCTGAGCTTCGACATGATCGCGCAGGCGACCGGCGGTGCGTTCGCGATCACCGGCGAGGCCGGCGGCCCGCCGATGCGGCCGGGCCCGCATGTCGGCGACACCGGCGCCGGCCTGCACTGTCTGGTCGGCATCCTCGCGGCGCTCAACCAGCGCCATGCGACCGGGCGCGGCCAGCGCATCGAGGTCTCGATGCAGGACGCGGTGATCAACTTCAACCGCATCGTGTTCGCAGGGCAACTGATGACCGGCGAGCCGGTGGCGCGTTCCGGCAACCAGAGCTCCCTCGGGGCGGCTGCGCCGAGCGAACTGTACCTGTGCCGGCCGGGCGGGCCGAACGACTACGTGATGGTCTACACCACGCGCGCCGGCAACTGGCACTGGCAGCGGCTGCTGAAGGTGATGGCGCGCGAGGACCTCAAGGACGACCCGCGCTTCTCCACTCCGGGTGCGCGCGCGAAGAACGCGAAGGAAGTCGACGCACTGGTCGGCGCGTGGTGCGCGACGCGCACCAAGGTCGAGGCGATGGAGACGCTGCAGGCGGCCGGCGTGCCGGCGGGCGCGGTGCTCGACACGCGCGAACTGATGGAAGACCCGCACTTGCGCGCGCGCGGCATGTTCGCCGACATCGAGCACGCGACGCGCGGGAAGATGAGCATGCCGGGGTGGCCGGTAAAGATGACCGACTCGAACGTGCCGGTGACCGCGGCGCCGCTGCTCGGCGCGCAGACGGCGGAGGTGCTGGCCGACTGGCTCGGCATGGACGAGGCGCAGGTGGCCGAGTACACGAAGGTCAACCGTCCGGCTGCCTGAGCGGCATCCCCGCAGGCACCCAGGAACGAAGGCAGGGAGGCTTCGATGCACGTTTACCCGATGGCAGCATCCGCCGGCAGCATGGCCGCGACCGCGGTGGTGGCGCTCGGTTTCGCGGCGGCGGTCGCGCCGCTCGCGGCGAGCGCGCAGTCCTGGCCCTCGAAGCCGATCCGCATCGTCGTGCCGGGCACCGGCGGCGGTGGCGACTTCGCCGCACGCCTGATCGGACAGGGGTTGTCGCCGGTGCTGGGGCAGCCGATCGTGATCGAGAACCGGCCGGTCGGCACCATACCCGGCGAGCTGGTGTCGCGCGCCGCGCCAGACGGCCACACGCTGCTGCTGTCGGCATCTACGCTGTGGCTCGCGCCGCTGCTGCAGGCGAACGTGCCCTACGACCCGCAGCGCGACTTCACGCCGGTGTCGCTGGTCACGATGTCGCCCAACATCCTGGTGGTGCCCAACGTGCTGCCGGTGAAGACGGTGAAGGAACTGATCTCCCTCGCGCGCCGGCGGCCGGGCGAACTCAACTACGGTTCCGGTGCCGCCGGCTCGTCCAACCACCTGTCCGCGGAACTGTTCAACGCGATGGCGAAGGTGGACATCCCGCGCATCAACTACAAGAACCCGTCGCAGGCAGTCACCGACCTCATCTCCGGGCAGATCCAGGTACTGTTCTACAACGCCTCGACCGTGATCCCGCACGTGCAATCGGGCAAGCTGCGCGGGCTGGCGGTGACCAGCGCGAAGCCGACGGCGCTCGCGCCGCAGTTCCAGACCATGGCGCAGGCCGGCCTGCCTGGCTATGAAGCCGTCGCGACCTTCGGCCTGTTCGGCCCGGCCGGGTTGCCCGCGCCGGTGGTGTCGACGCTCAATGCCGAGGTCGTACGCTTCCTGCAGCGGCCCGAGGTCCGGGAGAAATTCATCGCGGCCGGCAGCGAGACGGTCGGCAGCACGCCGGAGGAACTCGCCGCGCTGCTCAGGAACGACGTCGCGCGCTTCGGGCGGCTGATCAAGGATGCGAACCTGCGCGCGGACTGACCGGAGGAGAAGACGATGCAGGTCGAACGCATGGCGCGAACCTCCGGGTCCGCCTGTCTCGCGCAACGTGAGCCCCTGCTGCTGGCGTTCGCAGGAGTGTTTGCAGCGGCGCTCGCCGGAAACGCGATGGCCCAGCCGGCCTGGCCGGCCAAGCCGTTGCGCATCGTCGTGCCGTTCGCCGCGGGCGGCAGCAACGACGTGTTCGCGCGCGCGGTCGCCGACCGCCTGCCGGCCGTGCTGGGCCAGCCGGTGATTGTCGAGAACCGTGCCGGGGCGGGCAGCGCGACCGGCACCGCGTACGCGGTGCGCTCGGCGCCCGATGGCCATACCCTGCTCGCGGTGTCGAGCACGCTGACCACCCTGGCCGCGGTGCAGCCGAACCTGCCGTACAACGTGCCGGCCGATTTCGCGCCGGTCGGACTGGTCGCGCGCAGCGCGATGGGACTGTTCATCCATCCGGCGCTGCCGGTCAAGGACGTGCAGGGCCTGGTGCGCCTGGCACGCGCGCGGCCGGGCGAGATCAACTACGCGACGGCAGGCATCGGCGGCATCAACCAGTTCGCCACCGAGATGTTCCAGTCGATCGCGAAGGTCAGGCTCACCCACGTGCCCTACAAGGGCAATGCACCGGCCCTCACCGACGTGATGGGCGGCCATGTGCAGATGATGATCAGCAGCCTGCCGCCGGCGCTGCAGCATGTGCGCAGCGGGCGCCTGCGCCTGCTCGCGGTGTCGAGCGCGGAGCGTTCGCAGTTCGTGCCCGAACTGCCGACCCTGGCCGAGGCCGGCGTGCCGGGCTATGCGGCCGAACTGTGGTGGGGGATCGCGGCGCCCGCACGCACGCCGGACGCGGTGGTGCGGCGCCTGTCGCAGGAGCTGCAGAAGATCCTGGCCGAGCGCGAACTGCGCCAGCGCTTCCTCGACGAGGCGGCCATCCCTTCGCCCGGCAGTCCCGAGTCGTTCGGCGAACTGATCGTGCGCGACCTCGCCACCTGGCGCAGGGTCGCCGCGGATCGCGGCATCCGGGCGGAGTGACCCGCGCCCTCAGTCCAGCTTGACGCCCGCCTGTGCGACGGTCCGGCGCACCGTGTCGATGTCGCGCGCGATGAACGCGGCGAAGGCTTCCGGCGTGGTCGGCGACGGCACCACCCCGTCGGCGAGCAGCCGGTCGGCGATTGCCTTGTCCTGCAGCATCCGGGCCACCTCGGCATTCAGCCGGTCGACGATCGGCCGCGGCGTGCCTGCGGGCACCGCGAGTCCCTGCCAGTCGAAGGTGTCGTAGCCGGGCACGCCGGATTCGATCACGGTGGGCAGTTCCGGCGCCGCCGGGTTGCGCTGCGCACCGGTGACCGCGAGCCCGCGCAGCCGCCCGGCGCGCATCAGGGGCAGCGTCGAGCTCATGCTGCCGAACACCAGCGAGGTCTGGCCGCCGATGGTGGCAGCGATGCCGGGGCCGGTCCCCTTGAACGGCACGTGCAGCATGCGCACGCCGGCCATCGACGAGAACAGTGCGGTGGCCAGGTGCACGTTGCCGCCGTTGCCGCTCGAAGCGTAGGTGACCTCGTCGGGCTTCGCCTTCGCCAGCGCGACGAGGTCGCGTACGTTCTTCACCGGCAGCGACGGATGCACCGCGACGATGTAGGGGCCGCGCGAGAGCAGGCTCACCGGCTGGATGTCCTTCACCGGGTCGTAGGCGAGCCGGTGCAGGCTGGGCAGGATCGCGTAGCTGGTGGAGAGGATCACCAGCGTGTACCCGTCGGGCGGCGACTTCGCCGCATGCTCATAGCCGATGATGCCGGCGGCGCCAACGCGGTTCTCGACCACGACCGACTGTCCGAGTGCGCTCGACAGCGGTCCGGACACCAGCCGTGCCATGAAGTCGGCGCCGCCACCCGGCGCGAACGGCACCACCAGGCGCAGCGGCTTCGCGGGCCATTGCTGCGCGCCGGCGGGCAGCGCGATCGCCAGCAGACAGAGGGCCGCTGCCGGGGAAACCTTCGTCATGGATCTCATCGCGGGGCCTCCGGTGCGCGGGCCTGGCCCGACAGTGCGGCGATCAATTGCGCCGAGGTGGCGGTGAACCCGTGCAGCTGCCGCACCAGGAAGTGGATCGCATCGACCACGTAGGCCTCCGACGGGGTTCCGCAGGCGTCCTCGACCAGCACGCAGTCGTAGCCGAGGAAGGCCGCGTCCTGCAGGGTCGAGAACACGCAGCGGTCGGTGTTGATGCCGGCGAACAGCAGGGTGGTGATGCCGGCCTGGCGCAGCACGGAATCGAACTCGCTGTCCCAGAAGCCGGACAGCCGCTGCTTGAACACCTCGATGTCGCCGGGCCCGGGCGGAAGCTCCGCGATCTGTGCGGCGCCGAAGGACCCCTGCACCAGCACGGGGCCGCGGCCGCCCGGCGTGGGATCGCCGTAGCCGAAGGCCTCGGGCGTGCGCCGGCCGCGGTACATCTGCCCGGCGGGCAGGTTGGCGCGGTCGGCGCGGATGCCCCAGTTGAGCCAGATCACCCGGCTGCCGGCGGCCCGGATGGCGTCGGCCAGGCCGGCGATCACTGGGATCGGCCTGCGCGCGGCGGTGAGGTCGTTGCCACGGCGCCCGAACCAGCCCTCCGGGTGGCAGAAGTCGTTCTGCATGTCGATCACCACCAGGCAGGTGCGGGCGAGGTCGACCTCGATCGGCAGCGGGCGTGCGTCGAAGCGCAGCGGCCTCGCTGGCATCGGCGCACGGACCATGCTCACATGGTCCGTGTGGACCGTCCAGGTGCTGGAAGACGTCGGGCCGGGCTGGTGCGTGGTCATGTCGAGCCTCTGCTCCATCGATGGGGGCGATGGTATGCGCCGTGCATGATTGATGCCAGCCCGGCCTGCCGACACGGCGCGGCGGCGCGGCACCCGTACAATCGGCGGCGCAGGCTCGGGCAGGGGCGACGGGTACGTGGCCGCCGCCCGCCCGTCCCACAGGCGAACCTCCATTGAATCCCTCGACCGATCTGCGAACCCTCGAAACGCCGGCGCTGCTGCTCGAACGCGCGCGCATGGACTACAACATCCTGCGTATGCAGTCGCAGGTGAGCGCGCTCGGCTGCCGGCTGCGGCCGCACGTGAAGACCAGCAAGAGCTGGCCGGTGGTGCGCGCGCAGATCGACGCCGGTGCGGCCTCGATCACGGTCTCCACGCTGAAGGAGGCCGAGCAGTTCCATGCCGCGGGCGTGCGCGACATCCTGTACGCGGTCGCGCTCGCGCCGAACAAGATCGCGCATGCACTGGACCTGCGCGCGCGCGGCTGCGACCTGGCGGTGATCGTCGATTCGGTCGCCTCGGCCAGCGCGGTGGCCGAGGCCTGCAACGGCACCGGCAGCCGCCTGCCGACGCTGATCGAGGTCGACAGTGACGGCCATCGCTCCGGCGTGAAGCCGGGCGACCCGGTTCTGGTGGAGATCGGCTGCGTGCTGCATGCCGCCGGCTGCCTGGCCGGCGTGATGACCCATGCCGGGGGCTCCTACGACCTCGACACGCCCGGGGCGCTGCAGGCCATGGCGGCACAGGAGCGCGATGCGGTGCTCGCCTGCGCGGCGGCGCTGCGCACGGCGAGGCTTCCCTGCGAGCGGGTGAGCGTGGGCTCGACGCCGACCGCGCTGTCGGCCACCGACCTGCCCGGCGTGACGGAAGTGCGCGCGGGCGTGTACGTGTTCTTCGACCTGGTGATGGCCGGCATCGGAGTCTGCGCGCAGGACGACATCGCGCTGTCGGTGCTGACCAGCGTGATCGGCCACCAGGCGGACAAGGGCTGGATCATCGTCGATGCCGGCTGGATGGCGATGAGCCGCGACCGCGGTACCGCGAAGCAGAAGGTCGACCATGGCTACGGCGCGATCTGCAGCGTCGACGGGCGGCCGCTGCCGGCCCTGTGGATGGGCGCGGCCAACCAGGAGCACGGCATCGTCTCGATGCGCGACGGGAGCTGCCCCTCGGACCTGCCCGGCCGCTATCCGATCGGCACGCTGCTGCGCGTGCTGCCCAACCACGCCTGTGCCACCGCCGCGCAGTACGACGCATACCGCGTGGTCGAGGGACTGTCGATCGTCGATACCTGGCCGCGCTTCTCCGGCTGGTAGGGCTGGCGCGCCGGTCGTGCGGTGCGTCGTGCGGTGCTAGGGCGCGATCGGCGTGCCGCAGCCGCGCAGCCGGCGTCCGTCGACCTCGATGCGTACGGCGGCCGGGAACCGCTCGCCGCTCATGTCGTCGACGCAGGGATCCGGCAGGACGACGATCGTGTAGCGGCGTCCGCCGGACTCGCCGGTGTAGCGCGTGCTGCCATGCACCGGGCCGGGCGCCGCGGCGAGGTCGGGCCATTCCCGCCGTTGCAGGAAGTCGGGGCCGCCCGGCATCCCGGCCAGCAGCACGCGGTTCGCTGGGCCGACCTCGAGCAGCCAGCCCGGTTCGTTACCCTGTCCGCGGAAGGTGATGCCGCGGGCGCGGGCGTCCTCGACCAGCGACAGTGCGCGCACTTCGTTGCAGTACACCGGCGGTCCGGGCTTGCGCTGGAGCATCGCCTGTGCCCCGCGGTTCCAGAACAGCCAGTCCGCATCCTCGAAGCGCACGCCGGATCCGCTCGCGACCTGTGGCAGGCTGCGCCTGAGGCTGTCGATGCGCAGTTCCACCGCCTTCGCGCCGGGGAGCACGCGCGTGCCGAGGGTGCGTCCATCCTCGCAGCGCCAGCCCTCGGCAAGCAGGCGGGCCGGTGCGCCCGGCACGCCCGCACCGGCCGCCTCCGCCTTGCGCGCCCTGGCGGCGGCGTCTGCATCCACCGTCGCCGGCGGCTGCGCCGGGGCCCGGGAGAAGGAGGGCAGCGACGGCAACGAGGGCAGGGACGGCGCACGCAGCGAGCCGCAGCCTGCCAGCGCGGCCACCAGCGCCAGCAGCAGTGCCGTCGCGGAACGGGTCCGCGGCATCGGGCGACCGGCCGCGCGGGCGGTCTTCAGGGTCCCTGGATCCATGCCGGGGATTGTATGCGTCCGGCGGCTGGCGCTTGCACTGGCGCGGCGATTGGCCGAACCTTGCCGGGTTGCGCTTCCTGCCCTGCTCAGACCCGAGAAGGACCCGCCCCGATGGACACCCCGACGCCGGACCCGCGCCTGAACCTCATCGCCCCCGATCCCGACGTGCGCTTCGACCGCGCGGTCGGCGAGTCGTACATCCGCTATGCCGGCATGCTCAACCAGCGCGGCTACGTGCAGAGCTCGCTCGGAAACATGGTGATCCGGGTGCCGCATCCGAAGTACCGCGACGGCCTGTGCTACGTGAAGCCGCAGGGGCTGTCGCTGGAGGAGGCGACGATCGACGACCTGGTGATCACCGACATCGCGCATGGCGAGATCGTGTACGGCGAGCGCGCCACCACCGTCGGCCACCAGATGAACCGCGAGATCCTGCGCCTGCGCCCGGACGTGAACTGCGTGATCCACCTGCACCATGACGAGACGATCGCCTTCCTCGCCGCGGGCTTCGAGGAGATCCGGTCCACCTCGCTCACGTTCTCCTACCTGATGCAGAAGCCGGCGGCCTACCTGCCGGCGCATCTGAACGTCGAGGAGGACGTGGCGCCGATCAAGACCTTCATCCAGGACACCAACTGCATCGTGATGCGCCGGCACGGCTTCACCGTGCTCGGGCGTTCGGTGTCCGAAGCCTACCATCGCACCAACGTGCTGGTGTCGGAAGTGAAGCGCAACATCATCGTCGAGACGCTGTGCGCCGCGCGCGGCACGAAGGGCGAGTACCTGTCGAAGGCGGACATGCAGTGGATGTTCGAGCGCGGCGATGCGGTGGTGTATCCCGAGGCGAAGAAGGGTGGCCAGGCATGAGCGCGTCGTGCCCCGCCGTGCGCCCGCCGGTGGCTGCCTGGCGCCTTTCGCTGCGCATCGCGCTGGTGGCGGCGCTGCTGGCGGCGTTGTACATGCCGCCCGGCCATGCGCAGCCATCCTCCGCCTGGCCGTCGCGCCCGGTGCGCCTGCTGGTCGGGCTGCCGCCGGGCGGCACCACCGACCTGATGGCGCGCGCGACCGCCGCCCGCCTGGCCGAAGGCATCGCGCAGACGGTGCTGGTCGACAACCGGCCCGGCGCCAGCGGCGCGATCGCGGGCGAGCTGATCGCGCGCGCGACGCCCGACGGCCACACGCTCGGGCTGGTCACCACCAGCACGCATTCGGTCGCGCCGCTGCTGGTGTCCGTGCCGCGCTTCGATCCGCGCCGGGACTTCACCCATGTCACGCTGGTCGGCACCACGCCCTACGTGCTGCTGTCCTCGGCGGCGTTCCCGGCGAAGACGATGCGCGAGGCGATCGACTACCTGCGCGCGAACAGCGGCCGGCTCAACTATGCGAGCGCGGGCGCCGGTACGCTCGGCCACCTGATCACCGAGGCCTTCCTCACCGAACTGCGGGTGACGATGACCCATGTGCCGTACAAGGGCGCCGCGCCGGTCTACCCGGAACTGATGGCCGACCGGGTGTCGCTGTTCTTCGACAATCCCGGCTCGTCGGTGCAACTGGTCAAGGCCGGCAAGGTACGCGCGCTGGCGGTGAGCCGGCCGGTCGCCGTGCTTCCCGGGGTGCCGACGCTGGTCGAGGCCGGCCTGAAGGGCTTCGACCCGGTGTTCTGGTATGGCGTGGTCGGTCCGGCGGGCCTGCCGCGGCCGGTGGTCGACCGCGTGCAGGGCGAGCTGGCGAAGTCGTTCGCCACCGAGGCCGGCCGCGCAGAACTGGCCGGCTTCGGCGTCGATCCGGTGCTGTCGCGGCCGGAGGCGTTCGAGGCGCAGAACCGCAGCGACATCGAACGCTGGGGCCGTGTCGCGCGCTCGCTCGGCCTGAAGCTGGACTGAACGAGCGCCGGCCCGGCCTGCTCAGCCGGCCGCCAGTGCGCGCGCGATGAACGCCTTCACCATCGCATGCGCGCGGTCGGTCTGCGGTCCCGGGTCGGCGACCCAGATGTGGCCGCAGCCTTCGAAGATCTCGCAGGTGCAGTCGCCGCCGGCCTTGCGGTAGGACTCGGCGAACCTGACCTGGATCTCCGGCAGCACGTTGTCGTCGTCGCCGCCCTGCAGGACCAGCATCGGCACCAGGGTGACCTTCTCGCCGCGGTCGAGGATTTCCTGCGGGTTGCCCTCGTGGATGGATTCCGGCGGGTTCCAGTAGGTCGACGACCGGCGCACCATGTCGGCCACGCCGCGCCGCTCGGCATTGAGGTGGCGCTCGTACGGGTCGCTGATCGGCGAGCGCGTCGCGACATAGCGCAGGCTGGCGTCGATGCCGGGATGGCCGTCCAGCGGCAGCGCGCGGTAGCGCGGATCGTCCGGTCGCATCGCGACCAGCTGGGCGAGGTGGCCGCCGCTGGAGCTGCCGAGCACGCCCACCGTGGACGGGTCGCCCTTCCACTGTTCGCAGTTCGCCTTCAGCCAGCGCACGCCGTAGTGCGCGTCCTGCACCGACGCCGGGTAGGGAGCTTCGCCCGCGAGCGTCATGTCGATCGCCACCACCAGCAGGCCGCTCGCCGCAAGCGCCTCGTCCATCGGCACGTTGGCGAAGCGGTCCTTGTTGTTCCAGGCGCCGCCGTGCAGGTCGAGCACCACCGGGAACGGGCCGATGCCCTGCGGCTGGTAGATGCGGGCCATCAGCTGGCGCGTGGGCGTCCTGCGGAACTCGACGTCCCAGGTACGCACTTCGAAGGATGCATCCGGGTCGTAGCGGGTGGCCATCGTTGTCTCCTCAAGCTTCGGTGGCGGCCGGATGCCCGGCCGGGTATCCCTGATTGTCACGCAGCCGTGCCGCCGCCGCCCGCCAGCGACCGTGCGATGAAGGCCTTCACGACCTCGATCGCGCGGTCGGTCTGCGGCCCCGGGTCGTCGACCCAGGCATGGTCGCAGCCCTCGAAGATCTCGAGATCGCAGGTCCCGCCAACCGCCCGCCAGGATCCGGCGAAGCGTTCCTGCAGGCCGGGCAGCACGTTGTCGTCGGCGCCGCCCTGCAGCACCAGCATCGGCGGCACCTCGACCGGTTCTGCGCGGTCGAGGATGGCCTGCGGGTTCGCCTCCGAGATCGTCTGCCAGGGCTTGAAGTAGCGATGGCTGTTCTCGATCATCTCGGTCCAGTCGCGCGCCTTCGCATGCTCGTAGCGCGCCAGCGGATCGCTGATCGGCGACCGGGTCGCGACATAGCGCACCCCGCCGGCGTCCAGGCCCGGTGCCTCGGCCAGCGGCAGCGCGCCGTACACCGGCTTGTGCGGCTGCATCGCGATCAGCTGGGCGATATGGCCGCCGCTGGAGCTGGCGACGATGCCGAGCAGGTCCGGGTCTGCATTCCATTCGCGCGCATGCGCCTTCAGCCAGCGCACGCCCAGGTGCGCGTCCTGCACGTTGGCTGGATAGGGTGCCTCCGGCGCTCTCGTGAGGTCGATCGACACCAGTAGCAGGCCGCTGGCCGCCAGCGCATGCGCCATGATCGGGTTGTGCAGCCGGTCCTTGTTGTTCCAGGCGCCGCCATGCAGGTGCAGCACCGGCGGGAAGGGGCCCGGTCCGGCCGGCTGGTAGATGCGCGCGAGCAGGGTGCGCGTCGGCACCTTGCGGAATTCGATGTCCCTGCACTCGACGGCGACGATCGCGGCGGGATCGTACGGTACGGACATGACAGCCTCCAGGCGGCCGGTGGTGGCCGGCGGGCAGGCATTGTCACGCAGATCGCCCCGGCCCGCAGGGCAGGCATGTGGCGGCCGTGGGGTGCAGTCAGCAGGGAAGGCGGCGGACCCTGCGGCCCGCCGCCTTCACGCTCAGATGGCTGCCAGCCTGGCCAGCAGGTCCGCGCTTTCCGGGACGGTGCCCGGTGCGTAGACATGCGAATGCCGGACGATGCCGGTGGCGTCGACGATGAACACCGAACGTGCATCCATGCCACGTTCATCGTTGAACACGCCATAGGCGCGGCCGATGCTGCCGTGCGGCCAGTAGTCGGACAGCAGCGGGAATGGCAATCCGCCGAGCGATTCCGCCCAAGCCTTCAGGCTCGGGACGGGGTCGGCGCTGATCTGCAGGATTTCTGCGTCGAGCGCCTGGAATTGTGCGTAGTTCTCACGGAACCCGCTCACTTGGTTCTTTCACCCACCGGTGAATGCGAACGGCAGGAAGGTCACCACGGTACGCCGGCCGCGGAAGCTGGCGAGCGTGAGCGTGGCACCGGTATGCGATGCGAGCGAGAAATCCGGCGCGGCTGTGCCGGGTTGAAGAGCGGCCATGGACGATTCTCCTTGGGCGGGTCGCGGTGCGGGAACGTGCACCGTACCGCCATCCTAGCCTAGTCCGCGGCGTCAGTGCCGCTTGTCGGAGACGACACGCCCTTCCTTGAACACCAGCCGCAGCTGCCGCACATGGTCGACGTTGTCCAGCGGGTTTGCCCCGACCACGATCAGGTCGGCCAGCTTGCCCACCTCCACCGTGCCCAGGTCGTCTGCGGCCTCGCAGACCATCGCGGCATGCTTCGTCGCCGCCAGCAGAACCTGCCAGGGTGTCGCGCCGTCCTTCGCCCACAGGCCCATCTCGAGCAGCCCGGCATCCTTCAGGGGCCGGATGTCGGACCCCAGCGCCATCTTCACGCCGGCATCCAGGGCCTTGCGGAACCAGGTGGCATGCACGTCGCTCGCCGCGTCGGCGCGGCAGCAGAGGGAGTGCGCGAGGTTCTTCTGCTGCACGTAGGCGCGTTCCCACTCGTTGCCCGCCTGCTCCGGGGTGAGATGGCTGATCGCCAGCGTCGGCACGTACCAGGTGTCGTGCTTGAGCATCAGCTCGATGCACTCGTCGTCCATGATGTAGCCGTGCTCGATGCTGTGCGCACCCAGGACCACCGCGTGCTTGACCGCCTGCGGATTGGTGGCATGGGCCATCACCTTGAACTCGCGCTGGCGGCAGATCTCGAACGCAGCCTCGAGCTCGTCCTTCAGCAGGAACGAATGCCAATGGCGGTCCCAGGCCGGACCCATTATGCCGCCGGACAGGTTGAGCTTGATGTGGTCAACGCCGTTCTTGATCTGCTCGCGGATCGCCTTCACGAAGCCGTACGGGCCGTCGCATTCGACCGCATGGCCGCTGGTCAGGAAGTGGCCGCCGGTGGTGGTCAGGAAGTTGCCGCTGGCGTAGAGCCTCGGCCCGACGAACTGGCCGGAGTCGAACGCCCGCTTCCAGGCGACATCCATGAAATGGTGTGCGCCCGCGCAGCGGAAGCCGATGATGCCCGACTCGGTGAGCGCGCTCATCAGCCGGTGGCCGAACAGCGCGACCTGGTCGGCGATCGGCATCTCGGCGAGGGTCATGAAGTAGTCGGGGTGGATGTGCACGTCCCACAGCCCGGGCATCAGGTATTCGCCGGCCAGGTCGATGACGGTCGAATCGCCGGTGGCGGGCTGCCGTCCGTCGCGCAGGATCTCGGTGATGCGGCTCTTCTCGATGACGACCGAACAGCCGGGGCTTGCAACCGGCGATACGCAATCGATCAGCGTGGCATTCGTGAGTACCGTTCGCATCGTGTACTTCCCGTGTCGTTGTCGATGGCCGTCAGTCGATCCGGGCCCCGGAGGCCTTGACCACCTTCGCCCACTTCGCCGCATCGGCGCGCTGGAATTCCGCGAACTGCTCGGGGGTGTTGCCGACGACCTCGGCGCCGAGGTTGGCCATCGTGTCGCGCACGTCCTGCATGCGCAGGATCTTCACCAGGTCGGAATGGAGCCGGGCGATGGCTTCGCGCGGCGTGCCGGCAGGTGCGAACACGCCGAACCACTGCAGCGCATCGAAGCCGGGCAGGCCCGATTCGGCCACCGTGGGCACCTCGGGCATGATCGCCGAACGCTTCGGGTTGGTCACCGCCAGCGCCTTCAGCCGGCCAGACTTCACATAGGGCAGGAAGGACACCGCGGTGCCGAACATCAGCGCGACCTGGCCGCTGGCGAGGTCGGCCAGCGCCGGGGTATCGCCCTTGTACGGCACGTGCAGCATGCGGATGCCGGCCATCGCGCCGAACTGCTCGCCGACCAGGTGCGAGATGCCGCCGTTGCCGGAAGACGCGAAGGCGAGCGCGCCGGGGCGCTGCTTCGCCAGCGCGATCAGCCCGCGCACGTCCTTTGCGGGGATCGATGGATGCACCGCGAGCAGGATGGTCGCGCTCGCCGCGAGCGTCACCGGCGCGAAGTCGCGCACCGGGTCGTAGGGCAGCTTCGCGTACAGCGCCGGTGCGACGGCATGCGTGCTGCTGGTGCCGAGCAGCAGCACATGGCCGTCGGGGGCCGCCCTGGCGGCGAGGTCCGAACCGATGGTGCCGCCGGCACCGCCGCGATTGTCGACCACCACCGGCTGCCCCAGCGTGTCGGACAGCTTCTGCGCCAGCAGGCGGCCGACGATGTCGGTGGCGCCCCCGGCCGGGAACGGCACGATCAGCCGCAGCGGCTTGGACGGGAAGGCCTGGGCATGCAGCCCCGCTGCTGCCAGTCCGACGACAAGCCCGAGACCGAGGCGCAGGCCCGGTGCGAGGGCGCGCATGCGCGCGGCGTGCGGCGAGGGCGAAGGCAAGGGCATTTTCATACGCCGCCTTCCGGCATCACCATGCCGAGGCTGCGTTCCTTCGCGCGCTGGTAGGCGAGGTGGGCAAGCGCGATGTCCTGGCTGGCCATGCCCTGGGTGACGATCAGCGCCCGCTGCCTCGGATCGGTGCGCCCGGGATGCCGGCCGCCGACCACCTCGGCCACGGTGGCGTCCACCCAGCCCGGGCCCTCCTGGCCGAACAGCTCGAGCAGTTCCTTCTGCAGCTGCTCGCGGCTGTCGACGACGAACAGGTCGGCCTGCTCGGCATAGTCGCGGCCCGGCTCGGCAGTGTCGAGGGTCGCCACCACCGCGCCCGGCGCGATCCAGTCGGCCTCGATCAGCGCCTTGCCGCTGTTGGTGGCGGTGAGCACCAGGTCGGCGCCGGCCACCGCGGCCTGGATGCTGTCCATCGCGCGCGCGGGGACCTTGTAGTGCGACTCTGCGCGCTGCGCCAGCGCCTCCCGAGTGTGCGGACGGCGCGACACCACGCGCACCTCGCGCAGCTTGAACAGCTTCGAGTAGTACTCGAGCGCGGTGGTCGCCAGGTTGCCGGCGCCGACCAGCGCCAGCACGCCGGCATCGGGCAGCGCCAGCTTGCGCGCCGCCATCACGATCGAGGCGACGGTGCGCTGCGCATAGCTCCAGGTCTCGTCGACGAAGGCTAGCGTACGCGAGGATTCGGCGTCGACCACCACCACGTAGCGGGTCGCGTTGCGCGAGTTCTCTTCGGTCGACAGGTGCGCCACCACTCGGAAGCCGGCGATCGCCAGCGGGTCGAGGATGCAGGCCTTCAGGTGGTAGTGGTTCTCGTGCACGTCGCGCATGTTCATGTTGCGCGGCGACGGCCAGCGGATCTTCCCTTCGGCATCCCAGGCCACCACGCGCTCGATCTGTTCGATCACGTCCTGCGAGGTGAGCAGGGACTGGCACTGGCTCGATGTGAGGTAGACGGGCGGGGTCTGCATGGCTGGGCTCCGGCGGGGCTGTTGATTCGTTTCCCGAGTCTACCTCCGGTTCCGCCTGCAAGGCCCGGCCGCCATGCTATCTTCCCGTGATCAAAGCTTGCAGCCGGGACGGGGGTGCTATGTCGCTAGGGGTCTACTTCGACGGGTTCTGCCCCACCCGCGAGATGCTCGAAGTCGCGCAGGCGGCCGAGGCGGCTGGCGCCGACAGCCTGTGGTTCGCGCAGCACATGGGCTTCCGCGAGGCGATCGTCTGGGCGACGGCCGCGGTCAGCGTGACCTCCACGATCCGGCTGGTGCCGACGGCGATCAGCCCGTACCTCTGGCCACCGTTGCCGGTGGCGATGTCGATGTCCACCCTGGCCGAGTATGCCGGCCCGCGCACCTCGCTCGCGGTGTCGGTGGGCAACGTGCTGAACCTGGCCGAGTCGGGCGCCGAGCCGGTGAAGCCGGTGCGCGTGATGCGCGAATACGTGCAGATGCTGCGTGCGCTGTGGGCCGGCGAGCCGGTGCAGGCCGACGGCGAACTGCACCGGCTGCGCGGCGCGAAGATGATGTTCGAACGCGGCGTGCAGTGCCCGCTGTACGTGGCCTCGACCGGGCCGCAGGTTCTGAAGCTGGCCGGCGAGATCGGCGACGGCATCCTGCTGTCCGGGGCGCTGACCCTCGAATCGTGCCGCTCGATGCTGACCCATGTCGACGCCGGCATCGCGGCAGCCGCGCGCGACCCCAGGTCGGTGCGCAAGGCCGGGTTCATCCTGCTGTCGATCGCCGGGGACGGCCATGTCGCGCGCCAGGAGATGCTGCGCAAGCTCGCCTTCCTGTTCCGCAGCAAGGGGCATGCGGCGAACATCGCCACCGCCAACCTCGGCATCGACCATCCGGCGATCATGGCCGCCTATGCGCGGCACGATCCCGAGGCGGCCCTGCAGTACCTGCCCGAGGCGGCGGCCACCACCTTCGCCGTGTCCGGCACGCCGCGCGAATGCCGCGACCAGCTCGCGGCCTACCTCGCCTCCGGCATGGACGAACCCATCGTCGAGGTGACCGGCACGGCGGACCAGCGGCGGCTGGCGATCGAACTGATCCGCGACGTCTGCGGCAAGGCAGGGGGACGGTGAGCATGCGGCCGAAGAGACTGGGTATCCGCTTCGAGGGGTTCGAGGGCCTGGACGAGGCGCGCGCGCTGGCGCGCGACGCGGAGGCGGCGGGGGCGTCCAGCATCTGGATGACCCAGCACCTGGGCGGACGCGACGCGCCGACGCTGGCCACCATCATCGCCTCGGGCACCACGCGCATCCGGGTGGTGCCGTCCAACCTGTCGCCGTTCATTGCGCACCCGACCACGGTCGCGATGATGCTGGCGACGCTGTCGGAATTCGCGCCCGGCCGAGTGGCGGCGTCGATCGGCATCGGCAACCCGCTCGACCTGTCGCAGTCGGGCGCGGTGGTCGAGCAGGCCGAGGATGCCGTCTGCGACTTCGTCGGCGCGCTCGACCGCCTGTTCGCGCGCAAGCCGGTGGAGTTCACCGGGCGCACCTTCTCGCTCGGCGGCGCGAAGCTGAACGTGGCCGCCGGCGTGGCGATCCCGGTCTACATCACCTGCCTCGAGCCGAAGATGGCGCGCCGCGCGGGCGCCACCTCGGCCTCGCTGCAGCTGTCCGCCGGCTTCTCGCCGGCGTTCGCCGGCGCCTGCGTCGAGGCGTTCGACGGCGGCGCGTCCGATGCCGGCATCGATGCGTCGGCCCGGCCGCGTGCCTGCTTCGCCTATTTCGGCACCGACGAGCGCGAGTCGTTCGAAGGCGTGCGGCGCAAGCTGGCCTACCTGTTCCGCAACCGGCTGATGGCCGAGAACATCCGCCTGTCCGGCCTGCCGATCGACCAGGGGACGATCATCGAATGCGTGGCGCGGCGCGACCTCGACGCCGCGACGAAGCTGGTGCCCGACGCCGCGGTCGAGGCCTTCGCGGTCACCGGCAGCCTCTCGACCTGCGCGGCGACGGTGCGCCGCTTCTTCGATGCCGGCATCGACGAGATGCTGATCAACGTCGGCTCCACCGAGGCCGAGCGCAAGGCCGCGTTCGACCTGATCGCCGCGGTCAACGCAGGGGCAGCCTGATGATGAAGGTCTACGGACGCGCCAGTTCGTCCAACGTGCAGAAGGTCACCTGGTGCTGCGACGAACTGGGCATCGGCTACCAGCGCATCGACATGGGCCGCGAGTTCGGCGGCAACCGCGAAGCGCCCTACCTCGCGATGAACCCGAACGGCACCATCCCGACCATCGTCGAGGACGACGGCTTCGTGCTCTGGGAATCGAACGCGATCCTGCGCTACCTGGCGAAGCGCCATGGACCGCCCGGGTTCTATCCCGGCCATCCGAAGCGCGCGGCGATCGCCGAGCAGTGGATGGACTGGCAGTTGAACAGCCTGAACGTGGCCTTCACCCCGATGTTCCACGGGCTGGTGCGGCAGAAGCCGGCGGAACGGGACATGGACGCGGTGAACCGGTCGATCGCCGACACGCAGCGGCACCTCGCGATGCTCGACCGCCACCTGCAGGGCTCGGCGTTCGTGGCGGGCGATGCGTTCAGCGTGGCCGACATCCCGGTCGGCATCTATGCCTGGCGCTGGCACGCGTTCGAGGGCATCGCGCGCGAGCCGTTGCCGGCGTTCGAGCGCTGGTACGGCGAACTGCAGCTGCGTCCCGCGTTCCGCGCGCGGGTGATGGTGCCGATGGTCTGAGCGGCCTGGCCGCTACTCCTGCGGCACGCCAGCGGTGCGCATGGTCTGCGTCCACACCGGGATGTCGGCACGGATGCGCGCATCGAATTCGGCCGGCGTCGACGGCCGCGGTTCCAGGCCGTCCTTCGCGAAGCGGTCGCGCACGGCCTGCGAGGCGAGGATGGCGAGCGTCTCGCGGTTCACCCGCTCGACGATCTGCTTCGGCAGCCCGGCGGGCCCGGACACGCCGTACCAGGGCTCCATCTCGTAGCCCTTGACGCCGGCCTCGTCGAGCGTCGGCACGTTCGGCGCGAGGCTGCTGCGCTTCAGGCCGGTGGAGGCGAGCAGCCGCAGTTTGCCCGAGGCGACCTGGGGAAAGTGGCTGGTGCCGGCGGTCAGGTTGATGTCGACCGCGCCGGCCAGCTGCTCGACCAGGGCCTGCGAGGTCGACTTGTACGGGATATGCAGCAGGTCGAGCTTCATGCGGCTGATCAGCAGTTCGGCGGCCAGATGCTGGGTCGATCCGACGCCCAGCGAGGCGTAGGAGAGCTTGCCCGGCCGCGCTCGCGCGAGCGCGACCAGTTCCTGCACCGACGTGGCCGGGAGCGACGGGTGCACGAACAGGTACAGCGGCGTGGTGAACAGCAGCGAGACCTGGGTGAAGTCGCGCAGTGCGTCGTACGGCGGCTTGCGGCGCAGGATCGGCGTCAGTACCTGGCTGTCCTGCGTGGACACGAACAGCGTGTGGCCGTCCGGGCTGGCGCGCATCGCCGCTTCGCCGGCGATGGTTCCGCCCCCGCCGGGCCGGTTGTCGATCACCACCGGCTGGCCGAGGCGTTCCGACAGGTGCTGGGCATAGACGCGCGCGACGATGTCGACGAGTCCGCCGGGTGCGCGCGGCACGATCAGGCGCACGACGCGATCCGGGTAGGCGCCCGCAGGCGTGGCGGGGGTCGCTGCCCGCGCGGGCAGCGACACGGCGGCCAGCGTGGAGGCGCCTGCCGACAGCACGAAGGCGGTGAAGATCGACCCCGCGATGGACCCGATGATGGAAACGGCGTCTGCGCGCATGGAGTTCCCCTGGAGAGATGGCGGCGATGCCATTGTGCAGGAGCAAGGCCCGTGCCGGAAGATGCGCGGCACGGGTTTCAGGCGTTGCGCACCTTCAGCAGCGTGGCTGCACGCTCGCGCATGCCCGGCCGCACATTGCCGGTGAGCGCGACCGCGGGTCCCGCTGCCAGCATGCGTTCGAACAGGCGGCAGACCCGGGCCGCGGTGACCGATGCGATTTGCTCCAGCCATTCCTCGTGGCCGCGCGTACGGCCGAGCGTGAACAGGTCGAGCGCTGCATCCTCTAGCCGGCGTCCGCCGCGCTCGAGCGTGCGCAGCCGGGCCACCTGCACCTGGTTGCGGGCGCGGCGCAGCTCGGCCGGATCGATGCGCGCCGCATGTGCATCCAGCAGCTTCGCCAGTTCGCCCAGCAGGGCGTCGACGTTCGCCGGCGCGGTGGAGGCCTCGACCATGAACTGTCCCCAGCCGTCCATCACGTCGGCGGAACAGTCGGCGTGGTAGACCAGCCCCAGCCGCTCGCGCAGGTGGTGCAGCAGGGGCGAGCTCATGCCCTCGCCGAGCACGGCTGCGGCCACGCGTGCGGTCGGATCGTCCTCCCGCAGCGACGGGACCGGATAGCCCACGATCAGGTGGGTCTGGCTGCTGCCGGTGACCCGGCGCGCACGCAGGCCGCCGGCGAACACGGGCGCATCGATGGTGTTCGGCTCGCCGCGCGGCATCGTCTCGAACGCCGCCGCCATCGCGGCGGTCTCCGCCTGCGGATCGATGTCGCCTATCACCCCCGCGACCACGTTGGCACCGGAGTACTGGCGCGACACGTGCGCGACCAGGTCGGCTCGGGAGAAGCGCGAGACGGTGCGCCGGGTGCCGAGCACCGGACGGGCCACCGCATGCCTGCCGAAGCTCGCCTCGTCGAACAACCGGTAGGCGGTGGAGATCGGATCGTCGAGGTCGTCGGCCAGTTCGGCCAACAGCACGGTGCGCTCGCGTTCGAGTTCCGCTTCGGGATAGGTGGCGTGGCGCACGATGTCGCCGAGCATCCCGATCATGGCCTGCGCGTCGCGCGGCATGCCGTACATGTAGTAGGCCGTGTGGTCCTTGTCGGTATGGGCGTTGACGTCCGCGCCGAGCCGCTCGGCATCCAGGTTGATGCGCCGGGCGTCGCGGTTCGGTGTTCCCTTGAACGCCATGTGCTCGATCACGTGGCTGATGCCGTGGTCGCGGGCCGGTTCATGGGCGCTGCCCGAGCGCACGAACACGCTGACCGATGCCGTATGCAGGTGGGGGGCGCGGATCGCCAGCAGGCGCACGCCGTTCGCGAGCGTGGTGAAGGGCAGGGCGGCGGAGCCGGTGGCGGCGTGCATGACTGCGGCGGTTCTGATCGGCGGTATCCTTGCAAAGGGCCCCGATGCTATCGCAGTGGGACCCCGGCTGCTCAAGTTCGGCGGGTTGCTGCCGATATCACCAGCCTGAACGCGCCGAGATACGGCGATGACCCTTCGGAACAGAGGAACAGCATGACCAGGACCGGAAAGGCCGCGGCGATCGCGGTCGGCAGCATCGCAGTGGTCGCCGCGGGTTGGGCGGGTGCAGGCATCTATGCCGGCCGGTGGGCTGCAGGCGAGATGCGCAGTTTCGCCGAGCGCGCGCCGGCCCGTCCGGGGCTGACCATCGCCGCGCCGCGCCACGAAGCCGGCCTGTTCGAATCGAACGGCCGGTTCGAGGTCCGTTTCGACGAACACTGCGACCCGGCCGCCGCCGGCGGCGCGAAGTTCGCGCTGCAGGTCGAATACCGCCTGTCGCACATGCTGCTGCCCGGATCCATGATGCGCTTCGAGTGGAGCATGGTTCCCGCCGGCCAGGTCGGCGCGGTCCTGTCCAAGGTCACCAACGGCGCCCTGCGCATCGACGGGCAGGGCACGGTGTCGTACGCGCGCGGGATGGAATCCAGCATCGCGATGCCCGAGATCGTCCTCGGCAGCGGGCCGCAGGCGATGCGCATGTCGGCCAGCACCGGCCGCTTCACGGTGGCAGGTCCGGCGTTCGGCATGCAGTGGAAGACCGAACGCATCGCCGGTCGTGGTGCCGGCAAGGCGCTGGAAGTGCTCAACCTCGGCATGGAGATGGACCTGAAGGATCGATCGCGCGGCACCGGCAGCCTCGTGCTGAGCGTCGACCGGGTCGGCACCGGCTTCGGCACGCTGGAAGGATTCAGGCTCCTGACCGCCGCCGAGGAACGCGGCGACCGCACCGACCTGACCATCACGCCGAGCCTGCGTTCGATGACCTCCCCGGGACAGAAGGCCGCGGACCTGTCGATGCAGGTCTCGGTGCGCGACATCCATACCGCCAGCCTGGAGACGATCCAGCGCATCGCCAGCGAGTCGTGCAGCTTCCGTTCGCTCAAGCCCGAGGAAGAGCAGAAGCTGCGCGCCTCGGTGCGCACGCTGATCACCGGCGGGCTGGCGCTGGGCGTCACCGGGGTCAAGGGGACCATCGGCGGCGGCAGCCTCGAAGGCTTCCTGAAGGTCGAACTGAAGAAGGCCGATGCCGCAGCGGCGGCCGGCGCCGCACCGGTCGCGATCGACCTGGCGCGCCTGCTGACCTCCAGCGGCGAGGTCGTCATCAAGGGCAACGCGATCAAGCCAGACCAGCGCGAGATGGCGGTGGGCACCGGTTTCGCGACCGAAGTGCCGGGCGGCCTCAAGGCGGCCTTCGAGTATGCCGACGGCGTGCTGAAGGCCAATGGACGCGTGTTCGACGCGGGACCGCTGCAGGTCGCGCTGTCGACGGCGGACCGCCGGCTGAACACGTTCCTGGGCGTGTCGATGCCGGCGAACGTCGAGCCGAAGAACGAGAACCTGTCACCCGAGCCCGGCCCTGCCGCCGACGCGGGCGGCGCGCCGGTGCCGCTGGCCAACTCGGCATCGGTCAGGCTGGTTCCCAACGTGGCGCCCGCTGCGCCCCAGGCACGGTGAAGCCCGTGCGATCGGCACTCGCCTTCGGCCTCGCCGCCTGCCTGGGACTCGCCGGTTCCGGCCTCCTCGCGCAGCCCGCCCCGGTTGCCCTGCCCAAGACCGGGAGCTGCCCGAGCGGCTATTCCACCAGCGGCAACTATTGCGCGCCGGGCAGCGGCGCGCGCTTCGCGGTGCCCAAGGTCGGCAGCTGCCCCAGCGGCTACTCGACCAGTGGCGACTACTGCCTGGCCAGCCCCGGTGCGCGGCATGCGATGCCGAAGACCGGCAGCTGCCCGAGCGGCTATTCGACCAGCGGCGACTACTGCCTGAGCTCGCGCTGAGCAGCGGTCGCGCGGCCGCGCAGTCGGCTTCGCTCAGGCGGCCAGCCGCTCCCACGGGCCGGTGACGTCGCGCAGCAGGCGTCGCGTCGGCACGTGCACCTGCCCGGCGCGGACCACCAGCCGGGGCACCAGTCGGCGGTCGCCCGGCATGGCCATGCCGAGGCTGTCGCGCCAGGTCCACGGGCCTTCGACCGCGTCGAGTACGCTGACATCGGCGCGCGAGCCGACCGCCAGCGTGCCGATCTCGGGCAGCATGCGCAGCACCGTCGCCGGATGCACGGTGGTCGCGCGCACCACGTAGTCGAGGTCGAAGCCGAGCGCGAGCATCTTGGACATCGCGCCGAGCAGGCTGTAGTCGAGCGTGGTGTCGTTGTCGTGCGTGTAGAAGTCGCCATGCACGTCGCTGCTGATCGTGTAGGGCACGAGGCCGGCGTCCATCATCCGGCGCGCGGTGTCGAAGCTGAAGTTCACGCCATGGCCGAGGTCGAGATGCACGCCGGTGGCGAGCGAATCGAGCAGCTCCTGCTGCGGCGCCGCCAGCGGGCCGAGGATGCCATCGTCGCGGCAGGAGTAGCAGTGGGCGAGCAGGTCGCCCGGCCGCACCAGCGCCAGCGTGTCGCGCATCACCGAGCGAGGATCGGGCCGGTTCGTCTCGTCGACCTTCCACAGCTCGCCGGTATGCACGTACAGCGGCAGCCCGGTGGCATCCGCGCAAGCGCGCGACATCTCGAACATCCGGTTGCCCCAGTGCGACCAGCCACCGGAATCACTGTGGCCCTTGACGCCGCGGATGATCTCCGGGAACCGGGCGGCGAAGCCGGCGAGCACGTCGACGTCGGACAGTTCCGGCGTCTGGCATAGCGGGCCGCCGCGGCAGCCGCGCAGGGTGCCGGTGAGGTTGGTCGAGATGAACAGCAGCACCTCGGTGGCCGCCCGGTCGACGACGAAGGCCTTGAAGCCGTCGAAGGTCCATGCACCGGCGCTTCCCTGATCGACGATCGTCGTGCAGCCGGCGTTGATGCCGGCGTCGTCGGCCTCGACGCCGAAGTCGGTGATGTGGCGGTACACATGGGCGTGCAGGTCGATCAGGCCCGGGGTGACCAGCGACCCCGAGACATCGACCACGCGCCGCGCGCCCGCGCGCGCGAGCGCCGGACCGACCGCGGCGATGCGCCCGCCATCGATCGCGACATCCATCTGCGCGTCGGTGCCGGATGCAGGGTCGATCACCCGGCCCCCGACCAGCAGCAGGTCGGGGCCGGCGGACGTGCGGGTGTCGCTCATGTGCGGCGTGTCTCCAGGACATGCTTCGCGATCTCGCCCGCGGTTGCGAACCACACGCCGGGGAACGATGCCGCGAAGGCGAGGAAGTCGGCGAGCAGCCGCAGCCGGGAAGGCCGGCCGATCGCCTGGGGATGCATGATCAGGTCGAACAGCGCGCCGCGGCGATGGTACTCGCGGAACTCGTCCGACCAGATCGTGCGGACATGGTCGTTGGTCTGTATCGCGCGCTGGCCGCGCAGCGAGTAGACGGTGTAGGGCACGTCGTCGAGCGACCAGTGCCAGGGCAGCTCGACCACGCCGCTGTCGCGTCCGTCGAGGCGGTGCACGTACGGATGGATGTCGTCCATGAACGAACTGTCGTAGATCATCCCGTACTGCGCGAGCAGCCCGACCAGGCGGTCGGTGGTCTCGCCCGCCGGGCAGCGGTAGCCGAGCGGCTGGATGCCGAAGTTTCGCTGCAGGGCCTCGAGCCCCATCTCGATCTCTTCGGCTTCCTCGCGCGGCTTGTCCGGTTCGGGCCAGAAATGCAGGTAGCCATGGTGGCCGACCTCGTGGCCCGCCTCGAGGATCGACGCGACCACGGCCGGATGGTTGTCGGCGGTCCAGCCGGGCACGAAGAACGTCGCCCGGATGCCGGCCTCGCGCAGGATCGCGAGGATCTCCGGGATCGCCACCTTGGCGGCATAGGTGCCGTGCGAGATCAGCGCCGGCCGGCGGATGTTCGTGGTGTCGCGCGACAGCCACATCGTCTCGGCATCGAAGTCGAAGGAGATCATCGCGGCGCAGCGGGCCTGGCCGGGCCAGGCCACCGGCGCCGACAGGCGGTGGGTGTCGGGCGGGAGCGGCAGTCGGTCGATCATCGCGGCGGTCGTCCCGCTACTCGACGCGGATGTTCGCCTTGCGGGCGGTCGACTCGTTGCGCCGGAGCTCGTCGCGGATGAACGCGGTGAACTGCTCCGGCGTACGCGGCGCGCCGGAGAGTCCCAGCTTGTCCAGGCCCGCGACCACGTCGGGCAGCTGCAGCACGCGCCCGACCTCGGTCGACAGCCGGGCCACCGTGTCCTTCGGCGTCGCGCCCGGGGCGACCAGCCCCACCCACAGCGCGCTCTCGTACTCCGGGAAGCCGACTTCGGCCACGCTCGGCACGTCCTTCATCGCGGCGGAGCGCTCGCGCGTGGTCACGGCCAGCGGACGAAGGCGTCCGACCGACGAATACGGGGTGACGTCGGACACGTTCACCACCAGCACGGTCGTGTGTCCGCCGAGCACCGCGGTGACCGCCGGGGCCGCGCCCTGGTAGGGGATGTGGGTGATGTCTATCCCGGCCATCAGCTTCAGCATCTCGGCGGCGAGGTGCTGCCCTGTGCCCGGGCCGGGTGTCGCATAGGTGAGCGCGCCCGGCTTCGCACGCGCGAGCGCCACGAGGTCCTTCAGCGACTTCACCGGCAGCGACGGATGCACCGCGTAGACGAACGGCACCTGCGCGAGCAGGGTCACCGCGGCGAAGTCCTTCTCGGTGTCGTAGGGCAGCTTCGGCCGCACGGCCGGGTTGATGGTGAAGCTGTTGAACACGGTGAGCAGGGTGTGCCCGTCCGGCGCGGACCGCGCGACCAGTTCGGTGCCGATCACCGTGCCGCCGCCGGCCCGGTTGTCGACGATCACCGGCTGCCCGAGCGACTTCGACAGCGGCGCCGCGACCATGCGCGCGACCACGTCGCCGGTGCCGCCGGCCGGGAACGGCACGACGATGCGCACCTGCTTCGACGGGAAGGACTGTGCGCTGGCGAGCCCGCTGCCGGCGAGGGTGGGCCCGATCGCCAGCGGCAGGGATATCAGGGCAGCGAAGGAGGGTGCGCGGCGCATGGGCAGGCCTGGGGTCGGGGAGGGCGCGTGCAGTATCGCGGCAGGACGGGCGGACGGTCAATCCGGCCGCGCCGATGACGGCGCCCATGGCGGCGATCACTGCGATAATCGCGCCTGCCGGCACGCTTGCCGGCCCCCTGCGAGGAGATAAGGTTCCCATGCCATCCGTTGCCGCCAGTCGCCATCGCCGCTTCCGTCTGCGCTTCCCCGTCCGTGCCGATGCCCGCCCGACGGTGGCCGCGTCCGCGCTCGCGGTTCTGCTCGGCCTGTCCATGGCCGCCGTCGATGCCGCCGCGCAGGCCTTCCCCGACCGGCCGTTGCGCATCGTGGTGCCCTACGGGCCCGGCGGCGGCACCGACAACCTGATGCGCGTGATCGGCCCGGCCGCGAGCGCCACGCTGGCGCAGCCGGTGCTGATCGACAACCGGCCGGGCGGTGCCTCGATGATCGGCACCGAACTCGTGGTCAAGGCGGCACCCGACGGACACACGCTGCTCGCCACCGACAGCGCGATACTGGTCAACCCAGGCCTGTTCAAGGCGAAGATGCCGTTCGACACCGTGAAGTCGCTGACCGCGGTCACCATGCTCGCGTCGGCACCGGTGGTGCTGGTCACCCATCCCTCGGTCCCGGCGAAGACGCTCGGCGAACTGCTGGCGCTGGCCCGGTCGAAGCCGGGCACGCTCAACTATGCGTCCGGCGGGCTCGGTGCCTCGACCCATCTGGCCGGGGAATTGATGAAGCTGGTGGCCGGCGTCGACATCGTGCACATCCCGTACAAGGGCACCGGCCCGGCGATGAGCGACCTGCTCGGCGGGCATGTGAACATGCAGTTCTCGGGCATCAGCAGCGCGCGGCCGCATGTCGATGCCGGAAAGCTGCGCGCGCTGGCGGTCACCGGCCGGCAGCGCAACCCGGCGATGCGCGACGTGCCGACCTTCGACGAATCGGGCGTCAAGGGTGTCGATGCCGACACCTACTGGGGCCTGTATGCACCCGTCGGCGTGCCCGCCGCGGCGCTGGCCACGCTCAACCGTGCGTTCGGCGGTGCGATGCGCAGCGCCGCGCTGGCCGAACGCCTGGCCGACCTCGGCTTCATCCCGATCGCCAATTCCCCCGAGGAAGGCACGCGCCAGATGCGCGCGATGATCCAGCGCTGGGGCGAAGTGGTGGACAAGGCGAAGATCCGGGTGGAATGAGCAGGGCCACCGGTCGACGCCCCGCACGCAAGCGATGAACGCACGCAAACCGTCGGCGATCCTCCGGGTGCGCGAGCCCGGCTTCCCCTGGGTGACGGAGGATCCCTTCCTGTTCTGCGTGCACCACGATGATCGCTACCCGCGCGGCAACGCCTCGTTCGGCCCGGACGCGTCGCTCGCCGGCCGCGACCTGGGCCAGGACTTCGGCGGCAAGGACGGCTGGAGCATGTACCACGGCACGACCGTGCCCGGCTTTCCCGCGCATCCGCACCGCGGCTTCGAGACGGTGACCATCGTGCGCAGCGGGCTCATCGATCATTCCGATTCGCTGGGCGCGGCCGCGCGCTTCGGCGCAGGCGACGTGCAGTGGCTGACCGCGGGCCGCGGCATCGTCCATTCCGAGATGTTCCCGCTGCTCCAGCGCGATGCAGCCAATCCGGTCGAACTGTTCCAGATCTGGATGAACCTGCCGGCGCGCAGCAAGATGTCCGACCCGCATTTCACGATGTTCTGGTCCGGGCAGGTGCCGCAGGCGGCGTTCACCGACGACGCGGGCCGGAATACCCGGGTGTCCTGCATCGCCGGCCGCCTCGGGCTGGACGGCATCGCCGCGCCACCCGCGCCACCGCCGCGGTCATGGGCGTCGGACCCGGCGGCGGACGTGGCGATCTGGACGCTGGCGCTCGAGCCGGGCGCGCGCTGGATGCTGCCGGCGGCCGGCGGTGCAGGCACCGGCCGCACCCTGTACTTCTTCGCCGGCCTGTCGGTCCGTGTCGACGGCACGCGCCTCGATGCGCATGCGGCGATCGGGCTGCGCGGCGATACGCCGGTGCTGCTGGAAGCGGGCGACACGGCCTGCGAGTTCCTGCTGCTGCAGGGCCGTCCGATCGGCGAGCCGGTGGCGCGCCATGGTCCGTTCGTGATGAACAGTGTGCAGGAACTGCAGCAGGCCTTCGCCGACTACCAGCGCACGTCGTTCGGCGGCTGGCCCTGGCCCGATGCAGATCCGGTGCACGGCGCCGCCCCGGCGCGCTTCGCGCGGCGGCCGGACGGGCGCATCGAACGTCCGTGAACGGCAGCGTGCGCCGGTCGCGGTTGGACCGGATCGCGATCCCGGTGCCGAAGATGCCGGCGGCTGCGAACGGTACCCTCATGCGCATCGGCCGCGCGCGATCGCACGGCTGCTTACCGCGACCGGCGGCGTTCGCCATGCCCGCCGTGATGCTCAGCCGAACAGCTTCGCCAGTTCCGCCAGTTCCTTGCGTGCGCGGTCGTGCGCCTTCTCGAGTACCTTGAGGTTCTCCGCCGCGATCCTTGCGTCGTTTCGCGCGCGCTCGGTCGCGGCGTCGATCTGCTTCTGCAGTTCGGGATCGGCCTTTACCCGCTCCCTCATCGGGGCAGGCCTGAGTGCCGCGGCCAGCGCCTTCTGTGCGCTGCTGCTGCGGTCGGAAAGCGTCGCCATCCGTGTATGCGAGGTTTCCAGCACGCGTTCGAAATCGATGCCGGCGGTTTCGAAGGACTGGGCCCCGGCTGCGATGCCTGCCGCTGCGGCCGCCCCCGACGCTGAAGCGGCGACCGGTGCATCGGGCACCAGCAGCACCGTGCCCTCGGCCAGCCGGGTGAAGTCGACCTGCGGGTTGAGGTCCTGCAAGGCCTGCAGCGAAGCGCCGCTGCCCGCGTCTGCCTTGAACAGTTTCGCCTGCAGGGCCTGGGCGCTGAGCGTGCTGCGGTCGATCGTGAAGATGCGCATGGTCGGTAGTCCTTCAGGCAGTGACGTTCAGTGCAGCCCATTGCGGGTCGAGCGCGCCGCCGGGAACCGCGATGCCGTTGCTGGTGATGTTGCCGAGCACGGTCATCTGCTTCGGGCTGGCCGCGATCAGCATCGAGCGTTCGCCGCCGGTCACCCGGTTGGCGCTGGCGATCACCGTGCCGGCGGCCAGGGCGACGGCACCGTCGACCCGCGTGCCGTTCAGTTCGCAGCGGTTGTCGCAGAACATCAGGTCGGCACCGGCCCTCGCTTCCACCGCGCGGCCGAGGCCGCGCGCGACCACCACGTTGCCCTTGAGGCCGAGGCTGGATCGGCCTTCGCCGCCGGCCTGGCCCCTGGCCGGTGCCCTGGAGGTCACCAGCGTCGCCCGATTTCCCTGTATCACCACCGTGCGCGCCGCATCGACGCGCATCGCCGTGTAGTCGACCGCGCGCAGCACCGGCTGTTCGGTGCCGGCCTGCGCGACCTCGATGCCGATCCAGGCGCTCGCGCCCGGCGCCGCGACCGGATCCTCGTCGCGCCGCACCTGGTTGTGGCTGAGGTCGAGCTCGTCGTAGGGGCCGCGCCAGAGGATGCCGCCGACGGTGCCGCGGAAGTCCCCGGCCGGTCCGATGCCCTGAAGGTCGTTGCCATGCACCCGTGCGGCGGCGACCCCTGCGCCGATGATGCCCGCGACCTGCGCGGTGCGTTCGACCGGCGACATGCCGATGCGCCTGAGCGTGTTGCCGACGACGTTGCACGACTCCGCGCGCAGCACGCCGATGCCGATCACGCTGCGCGCGCGCGGGTTGTTCGCCTGCCGCAGGCCGAGGTCGCGCAGGTGGTTGTTCTCGATGCTTGCGGTCGCCGCGGCCGCATCGTCGGTCATCACGATGCCGTTGCCGCATTCCTCGATGATGTTGAGCTTCACGATCAGGCTCTTCACCGGTGCCTCGACGATCACGCCGGCATCCGGGAATCCGCTCACCTGGTTGGCCAGCACCTGGCACTGGTCGCTGCCGTTCGGATCGAGGCCGGTCACCAGCGCGATGCCCGCGCCGACCGGCGGGTTTCGCCCCTGCTCCTGCGCATGCAGCTTGTTGTCGCTGATCCAGGCGCCGTCGACGCCGCAGCGGATGCCCGGCCCGCTCACGGCAAGCGTGTTGCCCTGTACCTGCATCGAGGCACCCGGCATGCAGAAGCCGGCGAGGTCGATGCCGCCGCCGCGGCAGCCGATGAACTCGTTGCCGGCGATGCGCGTCGCGTAGAGGTGCCCGACGACGCCGGTGAAGTCGATGCCGCGGTTGCCACACCAGAAGACGTTGTCCTCGATCCGCGCCGACGCGGTGAACAGGAAGCCGGCTTCCGCGGTCGTGGCATTGGCCGCAGCAGCCGCAGCCCCGGTCATCGACCCCGGCGCAGGCTGGGCGGTGGCGCGTCCGTCGCGCGCTGCCGCCACGCCATTCGCCGCGATGAACAGGTTGTCGCGCAGGGAGGCCCCGGCAACCGCACCGCCGAGTGCAACCGCGGTAGCGCCTTCGCCGGCCATCAGCACGCCCAGGCGCTGCAGCGCCAGTCCCGCGACCGTGCGCACGAGGATCGCCGGGGCGGCCTTCGCCGTGCACAGGATCGCGAGGTCGGTGATCGCAACCGACAGGCTGCGCTGGACGACGAAGGCCGTGACACTGCTGCCGATCAGCGTCGCCGGTCCCTTGCCTTCGATGCGCAGCGACTTGGCGCCGTCGATGCGCACCGGCTCGGTCAGCGCGTAGCTGCCCGCCTGCAGGCAGATCGTGCCGCCCGTTTCGCGGATCCGGTCGACCGCACCCTGAAGCGTGAGGCGGCCGCTGGCATGGCTGTCCGGCGTCACGCAGACGGTGCAGGCGCAGTCGTCCCCGCCCTGCGGAGGCCAGGGGTGGCGGCAGTCGCTCACCGTGCCGGCGCCGATGTCCCAGAAGCCCAGCCGTGCATGGTGGTGGTGGATGCCGCGCGGCGGTGCGGCGTCCAGGCGCTCGAGCGAGGCGTCCAGCGTGCGCGCGGCGAACACCCAGTGGTCGCCGGTGCGAAAGCCTGCGGCCCCGGTACCTTCGAACGAGACGGTGATGCCGTTCTCGAGCAGCAGGGTGCCGCTGGCCGGTACCGGGATCGCCCCGGTGGAGGACGCGCCATCGAGGTCGAACGCCGGTGCGGTGCCGCCGCCCCCGGCGGTCACGCGCAGCACGCGCCCCTTCTGGTCCCAGCGCCGCACGCGCAGGTTGCGTGCCGCGAGTTCCGCGAGGTCGTCCAGGTCGGGCGGCAGCAGGTCGGCGAGCGTTCCGGTGAAGGCGAGCGTGCGTGCATCGTCATCCACGGTCACCCGGCGCAGTTCGCCTGCGCGCCCGGACAGTTCGCGCGCGTCATCGATGAACTCGACCCAGTCGCCGGTGGAGAAGCGCAGCACGTCGTCGCGGCCGACCGACTGCACCTCGACCCGGGTGGGCGACAGCACGCGCGCGACACGGCTGCCGACGCTGGCGTTCTCCCGGCTCCACTTGAACGTGGCCCCGGCGCCCGGCTGGCCGGCATCATGGATCTCGACCCGGTAGAGCTGGTTCTCCAGCCCGCGATAGCCGCCTTCGGGCGGCAGTTCGCAGGGATCATCCGCCGGTGCGGCGTCGAAAGTGCCGGTGGTCAGCCGCCCGCCGGAGGGCGCGGTCAGCGCGGACCAGCCCGGCACCAGCGCGTCGGGCGTACTGCAGTCCACGCCGGCCGGCGCGGCATCGGGCAGCACGCGGACCTGCCATACCGTCTGCAGGCGCGACGTGGAGTCGACGCCGATCGCCGCCTCGACCAGGTCGGGCTGTTCGAGGTGGGTGACTTCGCGCGTCCAGACATCGAGGTAGACGAGGTGCCGTCCGCCCGTGGGCAGCGGGGCATCCTTCAGCCATGGCTGGTTGCGCAGCAGGGTTGCCGTGCTGCCGGCCGGGCCGGCCATCAGCGGGTCGAAGGTGGCGCTGCCCCCGCCATGGTTCTCCGCGAGCAGGCCGTCGATATAGAGGCGGCCACGCCCGATGGCGAGCGACCCGGCGACCACCGACAGCTTGAAGGCCTCGGGCGTGTTCGCCCCGACGGTGGCGCGGCCGAGCACGTCGCCGGCCAGAGCCCGCAGGCGGCGATCGAACACCGCCACGAGTTCGTTGGCATCCGCGTCGAGCAGTACGCGGCCCTGCTGCAACTCCACCCCCGCATGGTTCAGGTATGGGTTGAAGCGCACCTTCGAGAAGTCGGCAGCCACGGGATCACTCCGTTGTCGTTCAAGTCGCGTAGAAGATGCCTGCGGAAAGCCCGAAGCGCAGGTATTCGTCGAGCCGCACGCGCAGGTTCGCTTCGCGCAGCGGTTGCTGCAGGGCATGCATCACGCCCATCTCGCCATCGTCGCTGGCGCCCCGGCGGATCGCCGGATCGGTCGCCGCGCGCAGCAGGCCGCAGGCCGGGTCGCCGTAGCGCAGCGCGGCGAACAGCGGCCGTGCATCCGGGTGCGCATCGTCCGGCAGGCACCGGTGCCGCTGCGGTGTGATCGACCCTGTGGGCACCCAGGAGAAGCGCACGCAGCCCTGCTGGCGGCGCTGCACGCGCACCGGCGCTGGTCCCGCTGCGCCGGGCGCTGCATGGAACAGCGTGTCCGACACCATCGGCAGTGCGACCGCATGGACCTGGCCGACGACCGTGCAGGCAGACAGCGCAAGCGGGGCACCGGCACCGCCATCGGGGGCGCCGTAGGCGAGCGTCGACGGCGCATCGGCATCGACCAGGCAGGTCGACAACGACGCCTCGGCCAGCGCCGCCACCCGCAGCGGACCCGTGATGCAGCGTTCCATCACCAGCGTGACGTTGGGGTCGTCCAGCACCAGGCTGGGCTCGCCCGGGCTGCGCGCGCGGCCGTCGGTCTCGCGGGCCAGGCCGGGCACCAGGGTGCAATCGCGCAGCACGAGCGTGCGCGGTTCGCCATCGGCCGACGGGCCGATGCGCAGGGCACCGCCGGAGATCACCAGCCCGTCCAGCACCAGCGTGCTGCGCGGACCGATCTGCACGACGATGTCGCCGCCCGCCTGCAGCAGCGGGCGCACGCCATCGGCGGCGGCCACCACCAGTTCGTGCCCGGCGGTGCCGGGTGCGGTGGTGCCGGGCACGCGCAGCACCGGCGTCAGTGCATGCGTGAGGCTGTCGGTCAGCAGCAGCCGGGCATCGGCCAGCGTGCCTTCGGGGACGGCATCCATCGTGTCGTGCAGTTCGTCGAGCAGCGACTGCAGGTCGGCGCCGGCGGCGGCGCTGCGCTGTTCGGCGTGCAGCGTGCCGGCCGGGGTTCGCGGATAGGCACCGCCGCCGAAGGCCAGTGCGGTGCCGTGGTGGAAGGTGACCTGCAGCGGCGCTGCCGCCTGCGCATCGACCTGGTCGCTGCCCAGCAGCACGCGGCCGCGCTCGGGATCGATGGCGACTTCATGCGGCTGCAGGCCGTCCTGGTGCGCCCATCCGGTCACGTTCCCGGCGGCATCGACCCTGTCGCGCAGGTCCGCGATGCGGATCAAGGGCGCGACCGGTGCGGGCGGGTCCCCGGGTGCCGCCGCCGGTCCCTGGAGGTCGATGGGCAACGCCACGCCGTTGCGCCGGAAGACGAAGCTGCGGCCCTCGCCGTAGTCGAGCGTCCGCTCGACGCCGCCGGCACTGCCGGCGGCGGCACTGGCTGCGCGCAACTGCAGCGCGAGCGACCGGATGCGCAGCGGTGCCGGCACGTTCTCTTCGCCGGCCAGTTGCTCGATTCCGTCTTCCGGCAGCGGCTTGCGGAACATCGGCAGGTCGAAGCCGAGCGGGTTGATCCTGAACTTCGTGCCCGTCGCATCGCCCGGCTGCGGCACCAGCGGCAGCCCGCGAAGTTCCATCGGCCGGATGCGCCAGAGGAAGAGCCCGACGTTCGGGATGTTGAAGCGGCCGCTGCCGCCCTCGGGACGCCGTACCTCCGCCGTGTGCGCGGTGCGGTCGAAGGCGCCGCCATCCTGCCTGACCGCCAGCATGCGCCCGAGGTTGCGGACCTCGGCCGTGGCCGGCGCATGCAGGCGCACATGGTTCATGTACTGGCTGGTGGCGATCTTCTCGAAGAACTCGGTGGCATGCGCGGGCCAGTCGGTGACATTGCGTGCGAGCGCCTCGAGCATCAGCGCGGTGCCCTTGCGCCGGCGGTAGGCGATGGTGTTGGCGACTTCCGCCCGCGGCGAATCCAGGCCGGCGCTGCCGGCCCTTGCATCGCTGCGCACCGGCCGGTAGCCGATCAGGTCTCCGATGTAGGGTGACACCCAGTCGGCGCAGGTTTCGATGAACTGGTCGTCGTAGAGCTGGTCGAGGCTGCCGTCGAGCGCATCGAGTTCGCGCGCGAGCAGGGCGGTGAAGGCTCGCAGCGGGCCGCCACGGCGTTCGTCCTGGATCCGGTGCAGCGCGGGCAGCAGCCCGTACAGCCGGTCTGCATCCCAGCTCATGGCATCGCCTCCAGCCGCACGAACGGTGCCGGGTCCAGCGTGAGCAGGTCGGCGGGCACGGCTTCGCCGGCGGCAACCCGGGTGTCGGCCGCCGGCAGGCCGTTCCTGAGCACGGCCGGCAGCCCTGAAAGGAACAGGAAATCGAGGTCGACGGCCAGCACGCCGCGCACGCCATGCGCCACCGAGACCACTTCGCTTGCATGCACCGGCTGGCCCAGCGCGCGCGCATCGAACGCATAGGCGGCACGCAACGCGGCCTCGACCGCGGACAGCACCTGCGCCGGATCATGGTCGTCGGCGCAGCGCACCTTGAGGCCCAGCCGGAACGAACGCGCGCGGTGCGCGAGCAGTCGCACCTGCACATGGGGGTCGCCGCCGGCGCGCAGGGCCGCGAGCAGGTTGGCGCGCACCGGATCGTCTTCCTGCAGGGGCGCATCGGCCGAGCCCGCGATGGTCACCGCGACCACCGGTCCCTGCCGCAGCCGGAGCACGCGCGCCTGCGCCTTGGCGATGCCGGCGAAGGCGCGCGCGAAGTCTTCATAGTCGAGCAGCGAGACTGCACGGCCGAGCGTGCGTGCGCCGAGCGGCATGCTGCGGCGGGCGCTGGCCGCATCCTCGGGTGCGGTGCCGCCGCTGGCGGGCAGCGGGTTGTCGACGCCCTTGAAGCCGAGCGGTCGTGCCATCGCCTGCGACAGCGACCCCGCCCGCACGTTGCCTTCGACGCCGAGTCCCTTGCGATAGCGCACGCGCAGGTTGTTCGATGCGCTGGGCAGCCGTGCGCCGTTGCGGCCGTCGCCGAACTGCACCCAGGTGCGCGCCTGCTCGTCGGTGACCAGCGTGTAGACGCGCTCGCCGGGACCGGCACCGTACAGGCTTGGCCGATGCTGCCACTCGATGTCGCCGACCCGGACGGTCAGCGCCGGCGACACGCCGCTATCGGTGGCTGCCGCGCGGTGGGTGAGCGGCGCATGCTTCAGGTCGAATCGCTGGTGCGCCTGGGCTGCATTGCCGCTGCCCAGCACCTGGGCCACCGTCTCGCCATGCGAGGCAGGCGCGACGTTGCCGAACACCACGACGGTGCTGCGCACCAGCGGCGCAGGCAGCGGCGGGTCGATGGCCAGCGCGCCGCCGTCCGCCGGTGCTGCCGCGGGCACGGCGGAGATCACCGTCGCGGCATGGGCGATCTCCACGCCGTCGGCCACGCGCCGACCGCGCACCATCACGCGGCGGCCCGGCACGAGCCCGCGCAGGTCCGCGGCGACCTGCACCGTCGTGCCTTCCACCGGCGTGCCGATCGGCGCGCGCGCCAGCGCAAGCGGTTCGCTGCGCACATGCACGGTGGTATCGCGCACGCCATCTGCATAGGTGTCGAGGTTCGCGCCGGACAGCAGCAGGTAGGTCGACTTTCCCTGCAGCGCGAACTCGGCGCGCGAGCCCTGGCCGGCGGCATCGACGCGGTAGAGCTCGCGATAGTCCGGCCGCTCCAGCAGCACGAAGCTGCCCGGCACGACCCCGGCATATTCCCGGTCGAGGCTGATCGCGCCGCGCAGCGGCGAGGTGCGGCCGACCGGTGCCCAGATGTCGAAGCCGGGCCAGCCGGCGCGGTCCGCCTGCGTGAGATCGGACGGGCCGCCGTATCCGAGGTAGGACGCCTTGAAGGCGTCGCTCATCGCGCGCCAGGATGGCGCGTTGTGCCCGAACATCGCGGCACGCTCGCGCAGCACATGCACCTCGGCCGGGTCGGCCGGGGCCATGCGTGGCTGCGTCGAGCCGAGCGGCTCGTCCCAGGTGACATGCGTGCGTCCGGCCGCTGCATCGACCTCGACCGTCTTCACCGCGCGCGCGTCCCAGCGGTTCGAGGCCGGATCCGCCGCGAACTGCGGGCCGACGAACACCAGCATGTCGCCCGGACGCAGCTGCGTTGCGGTGCCCGCTAGCCAGGCCTCGCGCGCACCTGCGGCAGGGCCGAGGTCCGCGTCGGCCATCGCAGGCATCGCATTCCAGTGTGGCCAGGCCTGCAGCGGCTCCAGCGTCTCGAACACCTGCGGCTTCTCGTCCTGCCCGGGCAGGCTCTGCACCTTGAAGCCTGCCGGCAGGTCGACGCTTGCCGGCACGCCGTGGACGAACACGCCCGGATCGGCCGGCATCGCCGCCGCCGGCACCGGCGGCGCCTCGACCGAGAACGCGAGCAGCGCCTCGGCCGCCACGCCGGGACGCAGCCGGTAGCCGGTCAGGCGGCCCAGTTCCTGCAGCGAGACCCGTTCGGTTGTGGTGGCGAGCCAGCTTTCCTGCGCGATGCGCTCGGTGTGGAAGTCGAGCACTTCCGCGCTGCAGGCAAAGGCGTCGATCAGCGCGATCGCGAAGTCGCTGTCGTCGCGGGTGAGCAGTGCCTGCAGCGGCGCGAAGGCGGTGTCCGACAGGCCGGCATGCAGGCTCGCGCGGAACTGCGACCAGTCGCCGATCCGGTAGCGGACCTGCGACAGCCCATGCCGGTTTCGCACCTGCCGTGGCGTCTGCAACTGCACGCCGTCGCAGGCCCCGCAATGCGCACTGCCTTCCGGGATCTCCGGAAGCCTTGGCGCCGAAGGCAGCGGTTCGCTCATTGTCCTCCTCCGCAGCGGACCACGAGCCGGCCGCGCTCGGGGAAGTTCGGGTCGTTGGCCAGCTGCGCGATCTCCAGCGGGCCGGTGCGTATCACGCCTTCGGCGCGCGAGGCCGGGCTCGGGCCGTGCAGCCGCTGGAAGCGATCGATCCGCACCGATTCGACGCCCGGCACGGCCTGCGCTGCGGCGACGATGCGGCTGGCATACACCGGGTCGCCGAAGCCGAACGCGTCGGGGTGGAACAGCCCGGGACGCCCGTCGCTGTCCAGCGTCGGCGACAGCGCGCGTTCGACCGCGCGCTGCACGTCGGCGCGGAAGGCGCCGGGCTTCACGCAGACGAACAGCTCGACGTCGAGCGGTACCGGCCGCGGGCCATCCACCTCCAGGTCGTAGCCGGCCATCCGGAAGCGTTCGAGATGGGCACGCAGGCGCGCCTCGAAGGTGGCGTCGATCGCCGCGCCGCCGCGCCGATCCGCGCTGACGAACACCGTGTGCCAGCTGCCGGTCCAGCGGAAGCGCGCGGCGGCGCGCTGCACGTCCGCCCGGCGCTCGGCAGCCGCCTCGTAGTCGGCCGCGGTGACCGCGCGTTCCTGCGTGCGGAACGCCTCCGGTGCATCGCGCCGCGCGGCTTCGATGTCTTCCGGATCGCTGCCGCCGAAGGCGGGTACCGGGTTGCCAACCGCCAGGAACACGCCGCTCGATGCGCTGACCACATGCGCGATCGCCTCCGCGCCGACGTTGCCGTCGCTGCCATTGCCGATCCGGTAGGTCGCGCGGAAGGCCGTTCCCGGTTCCGGTCGCCGCCCGTTGCGTCCATCGCCGAAGCGCAACCGTGCGCGCTGCGCGTCGTCGATCTCCACCACGAAATGCCGGTCGCCCTGCAGGCTGTCGAGCAGGTCGCGCCGGGCGATCCATTCGTCATCGGAGGCGGCGGGGATGTCCGGATCGCGGCCCGCCAGCGACACCAGCGGCATCGCATCGCGCGGATGCAGGTGGCGCAGTGCCGAAGCGGACCACCACGACTCGGCGCGGGCCGTGGCCAGCGGACGCGCGAGCAGGGATGCGAAGTCGAAGCCATGTGCCAGCGGCACGCCGGCCAGCGCCGGCCGGAAGCGCGACGGCACGGCCGGTGGTGCCACCGGCGTGCAGCCGCTGCCGTCCTCCGCTGCGGGCGCGAAGCGCCGTGCCGGCTCCGGCACGATGCCCAGCGTCTCGCCGTTGCCATCTGCGCCGGCCTGGCCGAGGCCGTGGTCGGCGAGCACGATGTTGCCGCGGGCGACGCTGACCGCCAGGCCGGGGCGGGCGGCGATGCCCAGGCACAGCGGGAAGGGCAGCGCATCGGCGCCATCCCACTCGATCTCGGTCACCGGGCGGGGCAGGTTGTCGGGGACCGGTTCGAACAGGCCACCCGCCGGGTCGACGCTGCGCACCACGCGGGTGAGGCGCACGACATGCCGGTGGCTGCGGTCGGCAGCGCCTTCCGTCATCGTGGTCGGGCTGCGCACTTCCTGCAGCAGCAGGAAGTCGCCCGCGCGCAGTCCCTCGGCATGGGTCTTCAGCGTGGCACGCGTCGCGCCGCGCGGCAGGCTGCAACCCAGGTCTCCCCACGTGTGGAACTCGAGCGCGTTCAGCGTTTCGTGCAGGCGTGCATCGGCCGCGGCTTCGAACACGCGCGCGCCCGCTGCGATCGCGTCCGCTTCCGGGCGGCCGGGCTGCACCGCGACGGGCTGTCCCGGCACCCGGGTGAGCAGGCGGGTGCCGCGCGCCAGCGGCACGTCGCTGCCGATGACCGCGAGATGCACGAAGGCGCGCGCATTGCAGCCTTCATGCAGGCGGTAGTCGACCAGCCGCGCATGGCGCCGCACCGAGATGCGCTGGCGCGCGGTGCCCAGGTAGGCCTCGTTCGCGATCACGTCCTGGCGGTAGCTCAACTGGTCGGCGGCATAGGCGAGCATCTCGACCAGGGTCACGCCGACGTCGGCCGCGCTGCGCTCGGTCCAGCCGGGTGCGAGCAGGCTCATGCGGTCGAGCATCAGGCGCCGGAATCCGGGGTAGTCCTTCGCCAGGTAGTCGATCTGCGGCCGCACCACCGGATCGGGCGGGCAGGGGCGCGGGTCGGCGCAGTCGAAGTCGGTCGGACACTCGACCTTGAAGGAGAACTGGATGCGTGCAAGCAGCGGATCGAACCCGGCGGGCTGCGCATCGTTGCCCGGTCCGGCCACCAGCTGCAGCGTGTAGCGCGAATGGTCGCTGCTGCCGCGCGTCCGGATGACCAGGGTGCGCTGCGGGTCCTGCACCAGCGCGGCCACCGCCGCTTCCGCGGCCGGCGGCAGCGCATCGCCCATGCCGGCCCATTCGATGCCGATCGCGGGGAAGCGTACGCCGCTGTCGATGCGCACATTGAGCCGGCCGAGCGCCGGCGCGGGCATCAGCAGGCGCACGAACAGCGTCTGCTGGCGCGGGACGCCGGGCGGTGCACCGAGGTCCAGCACCTCGATCCATTCGATGCCGTTGGCGAACCCGGCCCGGGCCACCCGTTCCAGGCGCTGCGGCAGGCAGCAGGGCTGGCAGGTCATGTCGCGGCTCCACCGAAGCTGAAGCGCGCCTCGCGCGCGCTGCGGTCGCGCAGCACGACGTACTGCACGTTGACCTCGAGCGCCGCGTCGACCGGCTGCACCGTCACTGCCTGCACCGCGATCAGGTGCCCGAGGTGCTGCTGCAGCGAGCCCTGCACCAGCATCTGTGTCGTCGCCGCCAGTGCGGTGCTGTTCGGCTCGAACACCAGCCCGAGCAGGCCGCTGCCGAAGTCGGGACGCATCACCCGTTCGCCCGGCGCGGTGAACAGCACCTGTTCGATCAGGTCGCGCAGGTGGTCGGCGTCGTCGGTCGCCGCGCTGCGCCCGAGTGCGTCGACATGCCAGGGATGGTCGAGGTGGGCCATGGTCGGTCGCCTGGTCAGGTGGCCAGCACGCGCGGCTGCACCGCGGCGGGGATCAGTCCGGTGCCGGTGGGCACGCACACGGCCGTGCTGGCCGCGGTGAGCACCGGCACGCCGCCGCACTTCACGCGCAGCGCCGCCACCACCCAGTTGGCCACCGCGCAGGGCGGGCTGCCGCTGCCGGCCAATCCGCAGCCGGTGACCGCATGCGGAGTGGCCTGGGTGACCACCGGCTGCCCGGACACCAGCACGCGCGGGAACGGCGCGACCGGCTGCGCCGGTCCGCCGTGCATGCACAGCAGCGAGGCACCGAGGTGGAGGATGGGGGCGGGCACCGGTTCGTCTCCTCAGGTGACCTGCATCGCGCCGGCGTTGAAGTCGATCATCGGGCCCGACATCATGCTGATCACCGCGCCCTTGCCGTTGCTGATCAGGATGCCGGTATCGTTGATCGAGATCATCGCGCCGGTGGCGGTCTTGAGCAGGATGCCACCTGCCGGCCCGGGCACGTCGCTGATGGTGATGCCGTTGGCGAACAGCGTCTGCAGCGTGATGCCCGACACGCCCGGCGGCACCAGGTTGCTCATCACCGGCCGTTCCGCGGGCGTGGCCCAGTAGCAGCCGGTCCAGATCGGGTATTGCGGATCGCCTGCCTCGAACTCGACCCAGACGCCGGCGCCGAGCGGCGGCACGGTGAACATGCCCATGTTCGGGCCGCCCACCGGCATGCAGGGCATCGCCCAGCTCAGGATCATGTTGCCGCCGACGTCGGGCACTTCCACCTGCAGCCGCCCGATCATCATCGGATCGATGTTGTTGCGCACCGTGCCGCGGTACTTTCCGAAAAAGGGTGTCGGGGACTGTGGCGTCATGTTCAGACCGGCACTGCCGGCACCGTGGATACCAGGCCGTTGCGGGCCAGCTCGAAAGACTGCCTGTAGCTTCCGCGCTGGATGTCGTGGTTGACGCGCTTCACGTAGTAGAGCCCGTCGAACGGGGTGCCGGCACCGCGCACGCCGACCAGCGCCCGGCTCTTCAGCACGCGCCCGTAGCGCAGCACGTCGAGCGAACCCGAGCCGAACACCGAGTCGCTGTTCTTCGTCGCATGCGCGATGCCGCGCAGGAAGGCCGCACCGAGGCTCAGGTGCGCGGTGTCGTGCAGCTTGCGGATGTTGGGCGGCAGCGGCGGGATAACCCCGAGCGGCGGCGCGAGCGGGTTGATGTCCGGGATCGGGATCGGGATGCCGGTCTTGCTCACCGATTCCTGGAAGTAGACGATCGGCATGTCCTTGCGCTGGCGGTCGAAGTTGAACGAGAGGTTCTCCACGTTCGTTAAGCCGTCCATGCCGGTGGTGAGCGCGGGCTGCGGCACGCCGACCCGGACCTCGGGGCCCCAGTAGGCCCGGCTCATGCCTTCGGCCGGCCCCGGCTCGAGGTAGAACACATAGCCCGCGTCGGCGGCGAGCAGCTTCACGTACTGCAGGTCGCTGCCGCGCTGGAGCGGGATGCGCTGGGTCGGCAGCGGCGGCTCTTCGGCCAGCGTCGGTATCACCATCGGCACCACGCCCAGCGCCGCATACTTGGCGAGGATCGCCAGCACGCGCAGCGACGGCGGCATCGCCGGGTATGGCAGCGACGGGAAGTCGATGAGTTCCATCAGCGCCGACAGGTCCTTGCCCTTCACCACCAGCTGTCCCACGCCCCCGGCCCCGGGCAGGGTCTCGACGTTGGTCACGACACCATCGACGATCGGTTCGCTGCGGCTGCCGACCGAGACGCCCAGCACGACGCGCATCAGCGGCACCGCACCGCCGCCGCTGACCAGGAACAGCGTGCGCAGCGGCGAGCGGGGCGGCAGGTCGAAGGTCATCTCGAAGCCGCCGGGCGTGTCGCCGGTACCGTCGTCGACCTTCACCGAGGCCAGCGCTTCCACCACCTCCCGGGGCGCGGCGAGCGGCACCGGTCCGATCAGCAGCCTGAGCTGGATGCCGGTGTTCATCGATCAGGCCGTACGCGGCACGAGGATCCGTGCGCCTGGCGTATCGGTGAGTTCGGCAGCGTCCTGAACGGCATTGGCATCGGCCACGCGCCAGTAGCGCAGCGGTTCGCCGATCACGCGCGCCGCGAGCAGGTCGGGACGGTCACCGTCATGGATGGTCACCTCGGCGCCGATCGGGATGTCGCGCCGCTGCGGGATGAAGCGGCGCCGTACATAGGCGATCGGCGGCTCGTCGGGTCCCGGCTGGAACAGGCCGATGCCGGCGTCGCGGTAGCGGCTGTGCTCGTCGAACGGCTCCACCGGGATCGCGCCGGCATCGATCAGCATCTGGATCGGATCGGTCATCGCAGCTCCTTCATGGCGGTCCGTTCACCCCGAGCGACTGCAGCGTTGCCGAGCCGCTGCGGCCAGCCAGCGCCTCGCGTGCACGCAGGTGGTTCAGGAACAGTGCCCCGCCGCGATGGGCGAAGCCGAGGTCGTCGGTGGTGAGCACGCGCAGGCCGAGCGAGACCTTCGCGCGGATCGGGTTGAGCGCCGGATCGAACGCCTCCTCGGTGATCGAGAAGTCGGTGACGCGCACCGGCACCACGCGCTGCGCGCTCCAGACGAACAGCACCAGCGGTGCATCCGGTGGCACGATCTCGAGCGTGCCGGCGCTGGCGAGCGCATCGAGCCGGGTGAGCTGCTCGCTGGTCGGGTTGACCAGCTGCTCGAGCGCCGCGAGTTGCGGCGCGATGCCGAAGCGCACCGCGTCTGCATTGCTGTCCGGGAACTCGAGCGCATCGGTGGCATCGATCTCGGCCTCGATGCGCAGCGTCTCGATGGCCGGGCCCTTCAGGCGGAACGGCGTCGCCCGCTCCGCGCCGCCTTCGCCGCCCGCGCCCTGCACCTGGTAGCTGCGGCTCAGCGTGTCCGGGTTGTACTGCAGCGCGATGCTGCGCGCGACCGCGGTGCCGGCGTCGTTCAGCACGACCAGGCCACCCTTGATCAGCTTCGGCGAAGTGCTCAGCGTCATGGCGTCGGTGCCTTTGCCTCGACCACCGCGCACGGCGTGGTGGTGGCAGTCATGTCCCGGGTGCAGATCGACTCGCCCTGCTGCCAGTTGCGGTTGAACTTCGGACTGGCCCAGCTCGATACCAGCCGCCCCTGGTTCGCCCAGTAGAGCTTCCACGGCTCGGCGAGGTTGGCGGCATTGGCCCTCTTCTTCGGCGACAGACCGATCATGCAGTCCTTCACCGAAGTGCCGTCATCGGCCTTCAGGATCTCGACCTGCTGCAACAGGGCTGCGTCGAAATCCCGGCGCCGGTCTGCCGGGATCTGGTCCTTCCGGGTCACCGGGACACCGCCCAGGGTAAGCGGCGTCATGCGCGCGATGAAGCTCCAGCAGTTGGTGCCCTTGGCCGATTGCGCGCCGACCCGGTCGCGGAAGGTCTCCAGCGTGTTTCCGGAATCGCCCATCTTGCAGCCCCGGAAGTCCACCCGATCGATGTTCACGACGCCCTTGAGCCGGTCGGCGAGTTCCTCCGCCGGTGTCCAGCTGACGCCGCCGCTGGCTCCGACGAACTCGAGCTTGCCGGACGAGGTGGAGTGCGAGATCACGTACAGGGTCCCGATCGGTGCGCCGAGCGCCTTCAGCTTGTCGCGCGCATCGTCGACGCTGGTGACCCGCCGCACCGTCGTGGCATAGGCACCGCCTTCTGCGTCGTCCTTCTCGTCGTCGCTCAGCACGATGGACACGTCGAGCTTGCCCGCGGGCGCCGACCCATCCGCCGCGGCGCCGGCATCCTTCGCCTGTCGCTGCACGCGCAGGGCGCCTGCGGCCTGCGCGCCCGCTTGATTCGGCATGCCGCCCGCGCCCTGCTGGATGACGTGGGCCAGTTCGTGCGCGAGCAGGTGCTGGCCGGCCATGCTGCCCGGTGCGTACTGTCCCGCGCCGAAGACGACGTGGTTGCCGACGGTGTACGCATGCGCATTCACCGCACTGGCCGAGGCTGCGGCGCGGGCGTCCGAATGGATGGTCACGCGCGAGAAGTCATGGCCGAACCGCGGCTCGAACCGTTGGCGAACTGCCGTGTCCAGCGCATGACCGGAAGACGCGATCACCTCGGCGACGCCTGCAGCGTCGCCCGCCTGCATGGCGGATTGCCGCTGCAGCGCGGAGGACCCGCCGACACTGCCGGCGGACACCTGCGCGTGGTCGCCCGACATCACCTGTCCGGCCGCGCGGTCGGCCTCGCGCTCATGGCGATCGCCGGCGGCGCCGATACCGAACCGCACCTTCGCCTGCAGGCGCTGCACGTCTTCTTCCTCCCGCGAGGGCACCGATGCCTGCGCTGCGCAGGCGGTGCATTGCCGCTGCAGCGTCGCCGTGACCGGCGGTGCCGTACGCTCCAGGCGCCCTGCCATGCGGCTCATTTCGCCTCCGCGCACAGGTGGCGGGCGAGCGCCGCGCCGAGCGCCGCGCCTCCGGGCGGCGCATCCCGCAGTGGCGCGACCTGCAGCCGCGGCCGGCTGTCGAGCGCCGTCCAGCGCTGCAATGCGCCGGGCTCGGCGAGTTGCTGCTGCAGTTCCTGTTGCAGCGCCCTGGCCAGTGCCGCGCGGTCGGACGGGGCGACGCCATGCAGGACCAGCCGATCGATATGGACGACGAGACGCGTCATTCCCACCCCCGGGTCTGGCTCTCCGCGAGCGGCCGTTCCTGCTTGCTCGCCTCGAGGTGGGCGGCCCGGGCCAGGTGCGCCATGCGCACCGGTCCGGCCTCGGCAGCCGCGAAGAACGCGGCGTTGAGCGCGATGTTGCGGATGTTGCCGCCGGCCATCGGCAGCCGCGCAAGCTTCGCCAGGTCGAGCGGGCCGCGCGGCATCGCCGGCGGGAACGCCCGTGCCCAGATGCGTTCGCGCTGTGCGGCGTCGGGGAACGGGAACTGCACCACGAAGCGCAGCCGGCGCAGGAAGGCCGGGTCGAGCGCCGCGCGCTGGTTGGAGGTCAGCACGGCGAGACCGCGGTAGGTCTCCATCCGCTGCAGCAGGTAGCTCACTTCGATGTTGGCATAGCGGTCGTGGCTGTCCTTCACTTCGCTGCGCTTGCCGAACAACGCGTCGGCTTCATCGAAGAGCAGGATTGCGCCGGCGTCCTCGGCTGCGTCGAACACACGGGCGAGATTCTTCTCGGTCTCGCCGATGTACTTGCTGACCACGGCGGAGAGGTCGATGCGGTACAGGTCGAGGTCGAGCTCGCGCGCGATCACTTCGCAGGCCATCGTCTTGCCGACGCCGCTGTCGCCGAAGAACAGCGCGCTCAATCCCAGGCCGCGCTGTCCCGCGCCGCCGAAGCCCCAGTCGTCGTGCACCGTTATCCGGTGCTGCAACTGGCTCGCGATCAGGCGCAGGGTCTTCATCTGCGCATCCGGCAGTACCAGGTCTTCCCATCGGGCGGTGGTCTCGACGCGCCGGGCGAGCCCTTCCAGGGCGGGCCGAGACAGCAGGCGGCACTGCGCCGGCAGCGACTGACCCTCGGCGAGCAGTCGTGCGCGCTGCGCGATGGTGCGGGCGGACAGGCGGTAGCTGGCCGCCACCGCCGGCAGGGAACACCGTACGTCTGCGGCAGCCGCACCGAGGGCGTCACGCCACAGCGCGAACTGTTCCTCCGTGGCCGGTTTGTCGACGCGCACCAGCATCGCGTCGAGCTCGGCGATCGGCGCGTCGGTGCCGATGAAGACGAGCGTGCCGCGCAGGTGCGCGACCCAGCGCGCGAGGCTCCGCGCATCGGCAGTCCCGGCGCCTGTGCCAGCGGATGGCCCGGGCTGCGCCCCGGCCTGCGAGCCCGGCTCCGGTCCGCACGCCCGGGCGTCCACGAACAGCGCGAGGCCGCCGAGCGCGGCTTCGCGCTGCCACAGCGTCGCCAGTGTTTCCTGCTCGGCCGGCTGCCCCGGAACGTCGCTGGCGCAGAGCCGGCAGGCCGACAGGCCGAGCCTCGCAGCGACCACAGCCGCGAGGTCGGCCTGGCCGTGGGCATCGTTGCCGTGAAGCATCAGGCAGGGAGACGCCTCGCGCAGCCGGTCGAGTTCCCCGGCGAGCGATGCCGCGAGCGCCGCATGCGTGCCCGACTGCAGCTCTGGCATCGGCAGTGGCTGCAGCAGCGGGCGCAGGCGCGCGTCCAAGTCGTCGATGCCGGCCAGTGAATGCAGCACGCGTTCATCGATGCGCAGCGCGGCCTGTGCCAGCTGCAGCGAGGGGTCGAGCTCGACCAGCCGCCAGCGGCGCAACGGCCCATGGGGGGCGAGGGCGCTCCAGTGCGCGCCGTCGAGCAGGCCCATGGCCAGCGCGAAGCTCGGTGCGCCATGGCGCGCGGTCTGTACCGCGGCGACCATGCCGGCCAGCGTCGAGTCCATCTCGACGCCGGCGGCGAGCAGCAGCACGTCGCGCTCGAACGGACTCAGTCCGAACAACTGCGCAATGCGTTCGAACGCCGGCGGCTGATCGTGGGGGGGCGCCGCCACCGCTGCCACGGCGGCTGGCGGCCTGGAGCCTTCGCCGGGCAGCATCGCCTGCAGGCGTGCGCGCAGGCGCGCGAACTCGGCCGCCAGCGCCTTCTGGTTGGCGTCGAGCCATGCGGGGGCGGCCGTGTCGTTCATGCCGGCAGCACGATGCGATGGTCGAAGAACGCGGGCGGCTGCGCGCGGCGATCGACCACCACGCTCTCGATGCCGTCCACCTTCAGCCGCAGCAACGGCGTTCCGCCGGCCGGCGGTGCGTCCGGAAAGCGGAACTCGATCGACGTGCTGGCCGTGGCGAAGGCTTGCGCGGGGGCTTCGCTGCCATCCATCGCGAGCGCGACCTGCTGCCCGGGCAGCACGGCCGGCGTGCAGGCGATCCGGATGCGCAGCAGGTTGCCCGGCTCGCGTACCAGGGCCAGCGGCGGGAAGCTGGTGATCGCCGGGGCCAGCGCGATCGGCAGTGCATTGCTCAGGCGGGTGAACGGCTCGCCCGGCCGTTGCACGCGAAGCTGCATCGTGTAGATGCCTGCGGGCAGATCGTCGGGCAGCAGCGGCAGCGTGAAGGCGAGCGCATCGTCGACGCTGCCGGCGGCGACGGGGATGTCCCGCTCCACGCCGAAGCGGTCGTTGCGCAGCACGATCGAGCGTGCACTGCCGCCGAGGTGGTGGCCGGAGACGTCGACCGTGTCTCCGCCGCGCAGCGTGTTCGGCGTGCCATGGTCGTTGACGAACAGCGCTTCGAGGGTCGGGAACGGCGGTGTCATGCCGGCGGCCACCACCACCCCGACGTCGCGCCGCAGCGCGGGGTCGAAGCGCCCGCGCGTCAGCACCGGCAGCGGCGTCACCGTGGCGCGTGGCCGCTCGATCAGCACTACGCTCACCTGGAACGCCGCCGTCGGGCGATAGCGTCCCTGCAGGGCTGACCACAGCCGCGACATCTCTTCGCTGTCGAACCCCTCGGGCGTGATCTTCAGCAGCTCGACCTGGTCCGCGAGGTCGGCGGCGCGCAAGGCCTGGAACACGCTGGGCAGGATGGAGCCGGTCACCGGCGAAGGCTGCAATGCTGTGCGGATCGATTCCCGGGTCAGCACCGGCGTCTCGTGCAGCATCAGCAGGCCGTAGCCGAGCAGCACCTCGGCATGCAGTTCCTCCGTGCCGTAGGCGGTGAGCAGGTAGTGCAGGTCCAGCGCGAGCGGCGGGGTCTTCACGCGACGGCCGGCTGCATCGTGCGAGGGCAGGGCGCTGTTGCGCCAGGCCGCGTTGTGGCTCACGCGGTGCAGGAACAGGTTGATGCGCGGTCCTGCCTGCGGTCCGTCGAGCGGTACCCGGTCCGGCGGCAGCGCGGATATCGCCACGCCCGCGCCCAGCGCATCGACCATCTGGTGTTCGACCACGCCGGTGTCGAGCAGGTCCTTCAGGACGGCGGTCACGCCGGCGATGGCCAGGGCATTGCTCATCCTCGGCCCCCGGGTGTGCCACGCAGGTACTCGGACAGCGGTACCGTCGCCTTCGCGCGGACCGCGGGGCGGCTGCCTGCGGCAGGCACATGGGCCACGAGGTCGATACGGCCGATGGTCACATGGACCACTGGCTCGGACGTGGCCACCGAGGCGCCGTCAGCGGTGGCGCGTGCATCCCCGCGTGGCTCATCGCGTGCGCCATTGCGCAGCCCTGCGCGCGAATCCGTGCGTGGCCGAGATGCCGACAGCCGGTCCACCTCGGTGCGGCGCAGCGAGGGCGCGCGCAGCAGCAGGGCATCTGCACCCGCCGCATCGATCGACCGGACCGGCGCGCCTTCATCGTCCGGTCCGCCCCCGACGTGCCGTGCGCGATCGGCGGTCGAGGACTGCAACCGTACCGGAGCACCGGCGACGGCGACCTGCGCGCCCTGTCGCGCCGCTGCGCCGTCCACGGGCAGATCGCCGCGGCTGTCGTGCATCCGCGCTGCCACGGCAGCAGGCGCGGTCGCGGCCGCAGCGCGCATCGATCGCCTCGCCACGCGCCGTGCGGAGTACCCGTCGGGATCCCGCTCGGAGGCTTCGGCAAGGGCGCGCGACCGGTCCGGGTCCCACGTTCCCGGTTCCTCGCTGCCGGCCATCTCTCCCCCGGCATCGACGCCCGGTCCGAAGGGCGTTCCCACCCAGGCGGGTGCAGGTTGCACGCGCACCACCGGACCCGCCGGGGTGTCCGAGGCATGGCCGAGAAGGCGCTGCAGGAAGCCGCTCATCCAGCCAGCCTGCGCAGATAGTGCCGGCGCCGCGCCTGCGGTACCGCAAGCACCTCGTGCTCCGACCAGCCGTAGGCACTGGCCAGCAGATGGACTTCGTCGAGGACCTGGCGAGCCTGGCGCGAGACATCCGACCAGAACGTTCCGGCGATGTCGAACGACGCGGTGAACGCCACGCCGCAAGCCTGGCAAGCGAGCGCGATGTCGACCAGCGCGGCCGGATCGGTGGCGGCCATCGCCGTGTCGAGCTCATCGAGCGCAGCCTCGTCGATCGGCGTATCGCCGTGCAGCCGGCAACGCAGCGCGAGCGCGAGCCGCGGCCGGGGCTGCCCCAAGGCCGCCGCTATGTCCTGGCTGTTCGGCAGGCGGTAGCTGCCGCTGCTGCAGGCCACGACCACATCGCGTGCGGCCGGTACCAGCGACGCCGAAAGCGCATCGAGGTCGAGCGGGAAAGCCAGCCGCTCGCCGCAGACGGGGCAGTCCACGGTGGCTTCGCAGTGCGTGCCGAAGCGGCGCATGCGCTCGCGCAGCAGCCGAACGTCCCGCTCGCCGATCGGCAGCGCGGACAGGTCTTCGTCCGGCCGCGCCGCGCCGGTGCCCCTGAGAAGCAGCAGTGCGCGGTCGAGGCCCTGGCAGTTCGATCCGGCCTCCCAGAGATCGAGCAGTGCCGTGTCGTCCATCGCCGCAGCCTGGATCGTCACGCAGGTTCGCTGAAGCTCGGCTCGGACGGTTCGGAGACGTCGTAGTCGCGCTCCCAGCCTTCGTTCTCGAGCTTGAGGCTCTGGATGGCCACCGCATTCGCGTTCGCATCGAGGTCGGGCAGCGCCTGGTACTCGCTGACCCAGCAGCGGTAGATCCGGTAGGCGAGCACCAACTGGCCGGCCTCGTTGTAGACCTCGAGAATCAGGTCCTTGCGGAAGTCCTTCAGCGACACTTCGCTGCCCAGCCCGGAACCGAAGTTCCAGACCTTGTTCGCCCATTTCTCGAACTCGGTGTCGTGGGTGACGCCGCGCTCCAGGGTGATGCCTTCGAACTTCGTTCGGCCCGGGCTCTTGCGCCCGGTCGAGGGATCGCCGCCCTCGCGATGCTCGACCACCTCGGTGCTGCGCTTGAGCGCCGACACCTTACTCACGCCGGCCACGTAGCGGCCTTCCCACTTCACCCGGAACTTGAAGTTCTTGTAGGGGTCGAAGCGCTGCGCATTCACCGAGAACTGTGCCATGGACCTGCTCCTCCGGGTTCGGGTCAGACTGCGATGTCGCCGGCGATCTGCTGGATGCGAAGCACGACGAACTCCGCTGGCTTGAGCGGCGCGAAGCCGACATGGATGTTCACGATGCCGTTGTCGATGTCGTTCTGCGTCGTCGTTTCGCGGTCGCACTTCACGAAGTACGCTTCGCGCGGCGTACGCCCCTGGAAGGCGCCCTGGCGGAACAGGTTGTTCATGAACGCGCCGATGTTCAGTCGGATCTGCGCCCAGAGCGGCTCGTCGTTCGGCTCGAACACCACCCATTGCGTGCCGCGGTACAGGCTCTCCTCGATGAACAGCGCAGTGCGCCGTACCGGGATGTACTTCCATTCGGAACCGCGGTCGTTCTGTCCGTGCAGGGTACGCGCGCCCCACACCACGTTCCCGTAGACCGGCAGCGTACGCAGGCAGTTGATGCCGAGCGGATTGAGTTGTCCGTTCTGCGGGTCGCTCAGGCGCAGCGACAGGCCGACGGCGCCGGTCAGGCTGGCATCGCTGCCGGCCGGCGCCTTCCACACGCCGCGGCTGCCGTCGGTGCGGGCCATCACGCCGGCGACGAAGCCGCAGGGCGGGAAATCGCGCACCACGCCGCCCTGTGCCGGGTCGACCGCGCGTGCCCACGGGAAGAAGACCGCGGAGAACAGGCCGTCGCTGCCGGTGAGCCCCGCGGTCCCGGCGGAGGCCATCGACGCGACGGTGGCATCCGGATCGGCATCGACGATCAGGAACGCACGCCGCCGCCGGCATTCGGCCTGCAGCGAAGCCAGCGTAGCCGCGTGCACGAGGCCGGGCACGCAGACCAGGTTGAACAGGTCGAGGCGATCGGTGATCGAGCCCACGCCGAAGCGTGCGAGCAGCGCGGTCCGGAAGTCGTTGTCGGCCGGGGACAGCACGGTGCCGTCGACGCCGGCGCGGGTGGCCGCGGCGACCACCGGGGCCGGCGCACCCTGCGCGGCCGTGTTGCCGAGGAAGACCGTCTGGTCGGCCGGCGCCGCCGCTGCGCTGGTGGCGGTGATCCGGATGATGCCCGAGCGCGCATTGACGATATTCGACGGGAAACGCGCATCGTTGGCGGCGAGGCTGAGGTTCTCGTAGGTCTCGACGATCGCATCGTTGGCATCGCCGTCGAGGATGTCGAGGCGGAATCGGCCGGCATCGGGCGCGGCGCGCCGGGTGGTTCGCACCTTGTAGCGGTTGGCCCACGCGCCTGTCGATCGGGCATCGACGGTGATGTTCGCTCCGATCGCGGCCTGCGCGGCGACCGCATCGGCCGCGGCGATGCGCAGCACATAGGTGTCGCTGCCGCCGTTGTCGAAGAACTGCCTGACCGAGTAGGCGAGCAGCGATCGCGGGTCGAGGCCGCCGAAGGCGCGTTCGAACTCGGTGAAGTTATTCACTCGTACCGCTTCGTCGGTGGCGCCCCGGGCCGACCAACCTGCAAACAGCGCGATCGAGGTCGACACGCCGGCGATGCTGCGCACGCCGCTCGAGACTTCTTCGATGTAGACCCCGGGGTAACTGACTGCGACGGTCATCGGCGGCTCCTGAAGGTCAGTGTCCCGTGCGGGATACGAGTGGCGCGTCGGCGTGCGACGCGTGCGCGGCATACGGAAACCTACTCGCGCGTGCGGCACCGGTCAATACGCATCTGGCGGGATTCGGTTCGTCGCGGGACGGGCGCATTCCATGCGTACCCTGCGGCGACGTGTCGCCGCAGGCGCGCGATGAAGCGGTGCTAGACGGCGCTCAGTCCGCCTTGATGCCCGTCGCCTTCACCACCTTCGTCCACTTCGCGATGTCCTCGCGGATCACCTGCGCGAAGCGGGCGGGGGAACTGGCCACGATGTCGGTGCCCTGGCGCAGCAGGTTGTCGCGCACGTCCGGCACCTGCACCGAACGCACGAGCTCGGCGTGCAGGCGGTCGACAACCGCGGCCGGCGTGCCGGCGGGCGCGAGCAGCCCGTACCAGGCAACCGAATCGTAGCCCTTCAGTCCGGACTCGTCGACGGTCGGCACGTCGGGCAGCATCGGCGAGCGCGCCAGCGTGGCCACCGCGAGCGGGCGCAGCTTGCCGGCCTTGACGTGCGGCAGCGCGATCAGCAGCGTGGTGAACGTGAGCTGCGCCTCGCCGGTGATCATGCCGATGATCGAGGCCGGCGCACCCTTGTAGGGCACATGGGTCATCTTCACCCCGGCCATCGTGTTGAACAGCTCGGCGGACAGGTGCGCCGGAGTGCCGTTGCCGACCGACGCGTAATTGATCTCGCCGGGCCGCTTGCGTGCCAGGGCGACCAGTTCGCCGACGCTCTTCGCCGGCAGCGACGGGTGCACGACCAGGATGTTGGGCACCGTCGCGATCAGCGAGATCGGGGCGAACGCGCGTTCAGTGTCGTACGAGAGGTCGCGGTACAGGGTGGCATTCATCGCATGGCTGGCGAAGGCGGCGAGCAGCACGTGGCCATCCGGTGCGGCGCGCGCGACTACCTCGGTGCCCACGGTGCCGCCGGCGCCGGAGCGGTTCTCGATCACGATCGGCTGTGCGAGCGACTCGCTCATCCGGGGCGCGACGATGCGCGCCACCGTGTCGATGCCGCCACCCGCAGGGAACGGCACGACCATGCGGATCGGTTTCGACGGCCAGGCCTGCGCGGCTGCCGGGGCGGGCAGCGCGAGGATGCCGACCAGCGTGGCGGCGGCGAGGTTCACGGTTGCGAGGACGTTCGACAGCGGGCGGAAAGGCATCGGGCGAGGTTCCTTTGCTTGGGGATTTCCCCCATTGTAGTGCGTGCGTGCCACCGCTCGGCGGCCCGACGGCCCGCACCCGGCGCGCGGCACGGTCGCTAGATCATCCTTGCGAGCGTCGACAATGCGCGGTCCATCCGCGCATCCCACTGGCGCGCGCTGGACAGCCGGATGCAGTGGCCGAACCTGCGGCTGGCAGAGAAGAGTGGTCCGGGCGCGATGCTCACGCCCTCGCGCAGCGCCCGGCGAGCCATCGCGAAGCTGTCCGTGCCTTCGGGCAATTCCAGCCAGAGCACGAATCCACCCTGCGGCCGCGAGATGCGCGTGTCCTCCGGGAACACCTTCATGATCGCATCGGTCATGCGCGCCACTGCGCTCGCGTACTGGCCGCGCACCTCGCGCAGGTAGCGCTCGTAGCGTCCGCTGCCGAGCAGTTCGGCGACCGCGAGCTGGGGTGCGGTCGGGCTGGCGATGCTGCCGACGTACTTCAGGTATTCGACGCGTTCGCGGCGCGGGCCGCTCGATGCCACCCAGCCCACGCGCAGCCCCGGGGCCAGCGTCTTCGAGAACGAACTGCAGTAGAGGATGTCCGCATCCGGCGCGAGGCCCTTGCAGGTCGACGGCCGTTGCCTCGCGAATCCCAGGTCGCCATACACGTCGTCCTCGATCAGCGGCACCTTGCGCCTGCCCAGCAGGCGCACGAGCCCGCGCTTGGCGTTGTCCGACATGCAGTGGCCGAGCGGATTGCTGTAGTTCGTGGACACCACGCAGGCTTTCACCGACCAGCGGTCCAGCGCGAAGGACAGCGCATCGAGGGCGATGCCGTCGTCCGCGTCTGCCGGTATCTCGAGGGCTTCGAGGCCCAGCGATTCCAGCACGTGCAGCAGGCCGTAGAAGGTGGGCGACTCGACGGCAACGATGTCGCCGGGCTTCGTCACTGCGCGCAGGGCGAGGCTCAGTGCTTCCTGGCAGCCGGCGGTGATCACGATGTCCTCGGGCGGGACGCTGCTGCCCGACTCGCCCATGCGCCGGGCGATCTGGCGGCAGAGTTCCGGCGCGCCCGGGGGCATCATGTAGCCGGCCGCGCGTGCCCGCTGCGTGCGCATCACCTGGTTCAGGGCGCGCGAGATCGCCTGGGTCGGCAGGAACGAGGCATCGGGCACCGCCGCACCGAGCTGCACGATGGCCGGATCGTTTGCGGCCTTGATCAACGCCATGGCCATCGCCTGTCCGGTGACCAGGCGTGGCGGAGCCGCCTGCGCCGGGCGCGCCGCTTCGATCGGCTGGGCACCCTGGCGCGCCCGCACATAGAAGCCGGAACGCGGGCGTGCTTCCAGCAGGCCCCGGTCGACCAGCGCCTGGTACGCGGTCACGGCCGTCGACACGCTGATCCGGTGAGCGCGCGCATGGGTGCGCACGCCGGGCAGGCGGTCTCCCGGCAGGTAGGCGCCGCTGCCGATGCGTTGCGCGAGGTCTGCGGCAACCCGGTGGTACAGGGATTCCATGGCTCGTCGTCTCCAACGGTACAGATCGGCGGTCACGTAACGGTACAGTTATCTCCAGCCGCGATCTGTACCGAAACTATACCGTCTGGCTGTATCTGTAATGCTGGCGCATCGGGCGGCAGACTGCAACGCGTGATACGTCGACGCAGCAGTGGAGCCATCGATATGGAGTACTACACGAGGCGGGCGGGAAGGCTTCGGGTGCGCTGGTTGCACGCATGGGTGCGCGGCCAGGTCCGGCGCGCCGTTCGGTACCTCGGCCGCAGCCGAATCGAAGCCGAACTCCATGCGCTGGATGCGCGCACCCTGAAGGACATCGGCATCTCGCGCAGCGACGTGCCGGGAATCGCGAGTGGCGACCACTTTCGGGACGACAGCCGGTACCCGCGGCGATGGAGGTGATGTCATGGAAGGTATTCCTCGGGCTGGTCGCGTGGTGCCGCATGTGTTCACATGGATCGTCCGGGGGACCGCGACGCTCCTGGCGTTCGTCGCGGCGGTCCAGGCCGGCGGCGGATGGGGCGCGTGGGTGATCGGGTTGTCTGCCGTCACGTCCTTTGTCGTGGCGGCATGCAGTCATGCGCGCCGCGCCCGGTTGCAGATCCGCGCACGGACCCGGGCCTCTTCCTGGCCGCGCTTCTGGTGATACCGCTCTGGCTGCTGGCCGAAGATCCCCTATGGGCCATCATGCTGCCCACCTTGATCGAACTGCTTGGCTTCGGCCCGACCTTACGCAAGGCCTGGTGGGCGCCGTATTCCGAGTCGGTGGCGTTCCTCGGAGTGCTTGGCCGAGCAACCTTTTGATCCTCGCTTCGCTAGCAGTTCGTTGAAATGCCCCACATCTTGAGGCACTTTCTGGTCGCCGAGTAGTCGAAGGTACAGGACAACGAAAGACGGTACGAGACCGATGCGCGGAGCCGACGTAACCCAGGAGAGCCTGTTCACGTTCAAGCAGCTCAACGACTTCGTGCCGGCGGACCATCCGCTGCGCCCGATCCGCGAGATGCTCAACACGGCGCTCAAGGCGATGGACGGGACGTTCGCGCAGATGTACGCGCACAACGGCCGGGAATCGATCCCGCCCGAGCGGCTGCTTCGGGCGCTGACGCTGCAGGTCCTGTACTCGATCCGCAGCGAGCGGCAGCTGTGCGAACAGCTGCAATACAACCTGCTCTTCCGCTGGTTCGTCGGGCTCACGCTGGAAGACTCCGCCTGGGACCACTCATCGTTCACGAAGAATCGCGACCGGCTGATCGACTTCGATGTGATGCGCGATCTGTTCGGCCGAGTGCTCGAGCAGGCGCGCTCCGAAGGATTGCTGTCGAAAGAGCACTTCTCGGTGGACGGAACGCTGATCAAGGCGTGGGCCTCGCAGAAAAGCTTCGTCCCCCGGAAAGGCCCCAAGCCTCCACGCGGAGGCTCGCGCTCGAACCCGGAGGTGGACTTCAAGGGCACGCGGCGCACGCGCGAGACCCATGTGAGCAGCTCGGATCCGGATGCGCTGCTGTTCACGAAATCGCGCAAGGCCGGCGCGATCCCGGCCTACATGGGCCATGTGCTGATGGAGAACCGGAGCGCTCTGGCAATCGATGTTCGGCTTACGCCTGCCGAGGGCACGGCAGAGCGGGAAGCAGCGCTGGAGATGCTGGCCGCCAAGGCAGGCCGAGGCCGGATCACGGTTGGCGCCGACAAGGCCTACGACCATGCGGCGTTCGTCGATGGATGCCGCGCGATGAAGGTCGTCCCGCATGTAGCGCAAAATGACACGGGCCGCAGCAGCCGCATCGATGGCCGGACGACGCGACATGAGGGCTACGGGCTGAGCCAGATCGCGCGCAAGTTAATCGAAACGATCTTCGGCGACGGCAAGCAGCACGGGACGCTGAGGCAGTTGAAGGTACGCGGGCTGGAGAAGGCCGAAGGCGTATTCATCCTCAACGTCGCGGTGGCCAATCTGCGTCGGATGGCCAGGCTGATAGTCGAGCCCCGACCGCTCGCAGCAGGATAGGTTCGCCGGGTGATCGAGAAATCAGCCAAGTCGACGGAGCTATGAGCCACGACATGCAGCGAGGCGGCCTACAACAGCGGCGACGTGTGGCTCGAACCCCATCAGATCAGTCTCAAAGCCCTGCGGCTACAAGATGTGGCTGCTTTTCAACGAACTGCTAGATCGGTACACGGTTGCGACGGTGCTGTTCCCGGGCGCGTCCGGCGTGGCATGCATCGGCCTCGTAGTCGTCCTCGTCGGGCGGCGAAGGCAGTTCTCCCCTGCGCATTTGTAAATCCGCACGCCAGTTGATACGCTGGCCGGTATCGACGCGCAAGATCGTCAACTCCACCCACTTCGATGGCACGCATGCGCAAGGCCTTGTTCGCATCGTTGGTGTCCATGGCCACCCTCGTCATCGGCACCGCATCGACATGGGCGCAGTCGCCATCCCAGCCCTATCCCTCGCGCAACGTACGGTTGGTGGTGCCGTTCGGCGCCGGCGGCAGCATCGATGCCGTTGCACGGCTGGTGGCCGCCAAGGTGTCCGAGACCTGGGGCCAGGCGCTGGTCGTCGACAACCGCACGGGCGCCGACGGCGACATCGGCACCGAGGCCGTGGCCCGCGCGTCGCCGGACGGCTACACGCTGCTGCTGACCGGCCAGCCGCTGGCGGTCAACGTGAGCCTGCGGCCGAAGCGGCCTTACCGGACCGAGGACTTCACGCCGATCATGCTGATGGCCGAGACGCAGTCGGTGCTGTGCGTGTCGGCCGGCTTCGAGGCGAAGTCGGTGAAGGACGTGATCGAGATCGCGCGGGCCCGTCCCGGCAAGATCGACTACGGATCGGCCGGCATCGGCACCTCGGGCCACCTGGCCACCGAGCTTTTCCGCAGCAGCGCAGGCATCGACATCGTGCACGTGCCGTTCCGAAACAGCGGCCAGTGGCAGGCCGAGGTGGCGGCTGGACGCATCCCGATCAGCATCCCGACGTTCCCGGCAGCGATGGCGCTGATGCGTACCGGCAAGGTGCGCTGCCTCGCGGTGACCGGGGCGAAGCGCTCGCCCGCGCTGCCGGACCTGCCCACCGTCTCGGAGTCCGGCCTGCCCGGCTATGTCGCGACCTCCTGGTACGGGGTGCTCGCACCGCGCGGCACCAGCGACGCGATCGTGCAGCGCGTCCATGCGGCCTTCCGCGCCGCGCTCGAGGATCCGGTGGTCAAGGCGAGGCTCGCCGAGATGGGCGTGGAGCCGGTCGCCTCCACCCCGGCTGCGCTCGCCAGCCACGTCAAGTCCGAGATCGAGCGCTGGGCCTGGGTCGTGAAGCAGGCGAAGATCGCGACCGAGTAGTCAGAGGGTGGCCAGGCCGGTCGCGCGCATCAGCGCGCCCGCCTCGGGGGTGCGCAGGAAGGCGATGAACGCCTGCGCGGCCTCGATGTCGCCAGCCGCGTTCGCGATCGCCGCATCGAACACCGTACCGATGCCCAGCGACTCGGGCAGGGCGCCCAGGTAGCGGATGCCCGGCACCGCGCGGATCTCGGTGGCGAGCGTCATCACCGCGTCGGCCTCGCCGTCGGCCACGCGCCGCGCGACGACGAACCCCGGGCCCATGAGGTAGCGCGCCTTCGCTTCGATCGCCGGACGCAGGCCGATGCCGGCGACGGCATCGAGGATCACGTTGGCCATGTTGGTGCCGGCGCGCGGGTCGGACAGCGCGATGCTGCCGACCGCGTAGATGGCGGCCCTGAACGATGCCTCGGAGACGATGGCGGGCGCGTCGAGCGTTTCCCTGACGCCCATGCCGGCTGGGCTTCGCGCGATGCTGAAGCGGGTGGCCGGGTCGATCGATGCGGCGACGGCGTCGGTCAGGGTGTGGCTGGTCACGACCGCCACGTCGAACGGCGTGCCGCCGCCCATCAGCCGGCGCGTGTCGGCCGGCGTGCCGACCACCACCGTCGAGCGGTAACCGGTGTCCGCCTCGAAGCGCTGCACCAGCGCCTCCATCGCGGCCTTGAAGCCGCCTGCGCTGATCAATCGCAGCGTGACGGCGGTGCGGGGTGCCTGCTTCATCGGGCGGCGTCCTCTGGCAGGGGCAGGGGCAAGGGCAGCGCGCGCGATCAGCGGCGCGGCAGGACGACGGGCCTGCCGTGCGGCGTGGCGCGGGCGGCGACGTCCCATTCGTCGACGCGGCGCGAGAGGTCCGCCGTGCCTACCACCTGCTTGCGCGCGACCAGCGTCTCGAGCGCAGCCAGCCAGCGCTCGTAGTAGCGGCTGCCATCGTCCGCTTCCCCGGTCGACCTCGCCTGCGCGATCTCGGCTGCGAGCGTGGCGGCCCATTCCGGCCAGCTGAACACGCCGCGCCGGTGCAGTTCCAGCGCCATCGCGAACGCCTGCGCCTCCCACGGGGCCCGGAACACGGGGCCCGCGTCGTCGCGCGGCAGCGCCGACAGGGCGTCCAGGTCGGCGAGGTTCGCGTCAGGCGGGCAGGAGATAGTCATCCCAGAGGTCCAGGCAGACGGTGTCGCGCGGCGCAGCCGCTTCGCCCCACAGCTCGCTGGCCATGAAGCGCACGCTGTACATGTGCTGCGGCTTGCGGTCGCGGGTCATCGCGTTGCTGTCGGCGAACGAGAACACCCCGTGGTCGCGCTGCACCACGCCGCGCCGGCCGCGCGCATAGCGCGGCAGCCGGGTATGGCCTTCCGGCTGGAAGTTGCGGGTGAGCACCGCATCTCCGACGCTGAACTTCGGCGCGACCGCGACCTCGTCCATGCGCGTGCGGCGCCGGGTGCGCGTGATCGCCTCGACCTGCTCCGGCCGCAGGTTGGCCGCGGCACGCTCGGCCGACGCCGGCCGGCCCTCGACCAGTTCCGCCTCGTCGATCATGCCGCTCTCGACCAGCACTCGCTCGAGCGCGTACAGCGCGCGCTCGTAGTAGCTCGCCGCGAGGAACTCGGCCGGCGGCATCCGCTCCCGCGCGTAGCGTCCCATGTCGCCGTTGTAGCGGCGGTGGAAGGCGCAGGCCATGCGCAGGGCGAACACCCGCCCATGCCAGTATTCATGGAACACGTGGTCCTCCTGCTCGATCACCAGCGGCCCCATGCCGTGCATGCCACCCATGTCGTGGATGCTGTTCATGCGCCACCGCCCGTTGCAACCGCGACCGTGCCCACGCCGACCATCGAATCGCGGGTGACGATCGCCGCGAGCCGTTCCTCGCTCCAGCCCTCGGTGCCGGCGGGGCGCTCGGGCACCACCATGTAGCGCATCTCGGCGGTGGAATCCCAGACGCGCACCTCGATGTCTTCCGGGACGTCCTGGCCGAAGGCCTTCAGCACCCCGCGGGGATCGATCACCGCGCGGGCGCGGTAGGCATCGGACTTGAACCAGGCCGGCGGCAGGCCGAGCACCGGCCACGGATAGCAGGAGCACAGCGAGCAGACCACAAGGTTGCGCACCTGCGGGGTGTTCTCCACCGCGACCATGTCCTCGGCGTGCGGCTCGATGAAGCCGAATTCGGCGATCGCCTCGGTGGCATTGGCGAGCAGGCGCTGCCGGTAGGCCGGGTCGGTCCAGGCGCGGGCGACGATGCGTGCGCCGTTGCGCGGGCCGACCCGGTGCTCGTAGGTGTCGACGATCTCGTCGAGCGTCTTCGGGTCGATCAGTCCCTTCTCGGCCAGCAGGGACTCCAGTGCCTTCACGCGCAGGGCCGGGCCGGAGAGCGGGCGGTCGTGAGCGTTGTCATGGTCGCCGTCGTGATCGTGGGGGTGAGGGTGGGTGTGCTCGCTCATGGTCGTGGCGTGGGTCGTTCCAGGGGCAGAAACGCTGGGTGGGTCGCATGCGTACTTTACTCCCCGGTGCGCAGGACGGGATGCCGATCTGTCGGTGATCGCCGAGTCCGCTTCGTCAACTATCTCTCCACCCGGACGTTCGCCTCCCGGATCACTCGGGTCCACTTCTCCCGCTCTGCCCGGAACCACGGCAGGAATTGCTCAGGCGCGCTGTCCTGAACGATCTCCAGCCCCATGTCGGTGATCCGCTGCTGGACATCGCCCGCCTTCAGCGCTGCCGCAACCGTCTGGCTCAGGCGATCGATGGCCTCACGCGGGGTCGCACCTGGCGACATGAGGACGATCCGGGAATCGACCTCGTAACCTGGCAGTCCCGAGGCCTCGGCCATGGTGGGTACGTCCGGCAGCAGCGGGGAACGGGTCAGGCCCAGCACCGCCAGTGCGCGCAGTCGGCCGCTCTTGACATGCGGGATCGTGATCGCGATGCCGGTGAAGTTGAGGGGCACATGCCCCGCGATGGTATCGGCCATCGCCGGCGGCCCGCCCTTGTACGCGACATGCACCAGATCGATCTTCGTCATGATGTTGATCATCGCGCCGGCCAGATGCGAGGTGGTACCGGCGCCGAACGATGCAAAGTTGAGCTCGCCGGGCCTTGCCCTGGCCAGCGCGACAAGTTCCTTGACCGTCTTCGCCGGCAGCGACGGATGCGCAACCAGTATGTGGGGAATGGTCACCATCATCCGGATCGGTGCGAAGTCACGCTCGGTGTCGAACGAGAGCTTTCCGTACAGCAACGGATTGATGGCGTGCGAGGTCATGTTTTCCGCCAGCAGCGTGTAGCCGTCGGGAGCGGCGCGGGCCGCGAGTTCGGAGCCGACGACGCCGCCGGCGCCGGGACGATTGTCGATGATGAACGGCTGGCCCAGGGGCTCGGAGATTCGCGGCGTGATCGCGCGGACCGCCGCGTCGATGTTGCCCCCTCCAGGCCAGGGCACGATCACGCGCACTGTCTTCATGGGATAGCTCTTCTGTGCCCAGGCGCTTGCGGGACCCCCGATCGCGGCGACGCAAGCCGTGGCCATGCCGATCAAGATCGATCTCGATTGCACAGTCACCTCCTCCAGAAAGTCCGTTGCCGGGTCCAGCCCGGCTTGTCGTGCCCCGACAGGGGTCATTGAATTGCTTAACTGCAGACGACCTCGAAGTCTGTTTCGCACAGGCCGTGGCCGGCAGAGAGGGCGATGAGCCAAAGCGGGCTGCCGGGGCACCGCGCCCACGACGTTTGCCCGGGCGGGCACGATCAGGGGCGCTCGCTCGGCTGGCGCCTTCAGTCGACTCCGCCGATGGTCAATCGCTTCAGAAGGAGATACTCCTCGATCCCGTACTTCGAACCCTCCATTCCGATGCCGGACTGCTTGCGCCCGCCGAACGGTGCGACCTCGGTGGCGAACACAGCCTTGTTGACCCCGACGACGCCGACCTCCAGCGCCTCCGAGACGCGGAACATGCGGCCGAGATCGCGCGTGTAGACGTAGGCGGCGAGACCGTACTCGGTGTCGTTCGCAAGGGCGACCGCCTCGGCTTCCGTCGCGAACGCCGAGATCGGGGCGACCGGGCCGAAGATCTCCTCCTGCGAAACGCGCATCGCAGGCGTGCAGTCGGCAAGCACCGTGGGCTCGAAGAAGTTCCCTCCGAGCCAATGCCGTCGGCCTCCGTGCACGATGCGTGCGCCGCCGCGCAACGCGTCATCGACATGCATTTCGAGACGTTCGACGGCACTGTGGTCGATCAGTGGCCCCTGCTGGACGCCCGGCTCGAACCCGTTGCCGACCTTCAACGCCGCGACCCTGGCGGCGAAGCGCTGCACGAACGCCTCGTATACCCCGTCCTGGACCAGGATGCGGTTCGCGCAAACGCACGTCTGGCCCGTGTTGCGGAACTTGCAGGCGACCGCGCCTTCGGCTGCGGCGTCCAGGTCCGCGTCATCGAAGATCAGGAACGGTGAGTTGCCCCCGAGCTCCAGAGACACCTTCTTCACCGTGTCGGCGCACTGGCGCAGCAGCAGTTTCCCGACGTCGGTCGAGCCGGTGAAGGTCACCTTCCGCACCAGTCGATTCGCGGTGAGTTCCCGCCCGATCGGCTCGGGCGTTCCGGTGACCACGTTGAACACGCCAGGCGGCACGCCGGCCTGGAGCGCGAGCGACGCGAGCGCCAGCGCCGTGTACGGCGTCTGCTCCGCCGGCTTGAGCACGATCGTGCAGCCTGCGGCCAGGGCGGGAGCAACCTTGCGGGTCACCATCGCCGCAGGAAAATTCCACGGCGTTATCGCTGCACAGACACCCACAGGCTCCTTCATCACCATCGTGCGCGAATCACGCTGCGACGGGCGGATCAGGTCGCCGTAGACACGCTTGCCTTCCTCGGCGAACCACTCGATGAAGGTCGCTGCGTATGCAACCTCCCCACGTGCTTCACTCTGGGGACGGCCCTGCTCGAGCGTCATCAGCACCGCGAGGTCCTGCTGATTTTCCAGGACCAGCGCATGCCAGCGCTTCATGATGGCCGCACGGTCGCCGGCCAGACGATCGCGCCATCCGGGGAACGCTGCACTGGCGGCAAGGATCGCGCGTTGGGTGTCTGTCGCCCCCATGTCCGGAACCGTTCCGATCCTGTGTCCGTCGGCCGGATCGAAGACCTCGAGCGTCGCATTGGAGTCCGCATCGGACCACACGCCATCAACCAGCGCCTGCTGCCTCAGCAGGTCAGGGTTCTTCAGGCTCTCTTTCATCGATTCCCCTGCCAGCAACCGTTTTTGGAGGACCCGCCCGGTCAATCCAGCTGAAGCCCTGCCGCGCGCGCTACCGCGGACCAGCGCGCAAGATCCAGCCGGATCTGTCGGGCGAACTGCTCCGGTGAGCCAGCCAGAGCGTCCGCCCCCTGGGACTCGAGACTCTGCAGCACGTCGGGGAGCGAAAGGATCCGGTTGATCTCCGCATTCAGCTGCTTGACCCGTTGCGCCGGCGTCCCGGCCGGCGCGAAGATTCCGTACCAGGAGTCCGACAGGAAGTCATGCAGCCCGCCCTCCTCGAAGGTGGGGAGGTCGGGAATCGCTGGCGTGCGGGTCGCAGCGGCGATCGCGATCGGACGAAGTTTTCCGGCCTTGACCATGGGCAGGACCCCCGGCAGCAGGTTGAACATCATCTCGACATGCCCACCCGCGACGTCGGCGAGGGCCGGCGGACCACCCTTGTAGGCGACGTGCGACAGCCTGATCTTCGCCATGCTGGCGAGCATTTCGCCGGTCAGGTGGGCCGAACTGCCGGCACCGAAGGATGCGTAGTTCAACATTCCCGGGCGGGCGCGTGCCAGCGCGATGAGCTGCTTCAGGTCGCGCGCAGGCAGCGACGGGTGCACGACCAGGACGGAGGGGGAACCGGCGAAATTGCCGACCGGGAGGAAGTCCTTGATCGGGTCGTAGGGCAACTTCCTGTATACGGCCGGATTGGTCGCATGGGTTCCTGTCGTACCCATCAACAACGTGTATCCGTCGGGAGCAGACTTCATCGCAGCCTGCGTACCGATGATGCCCGCGGCACCGGCCCGGTTGTCGATGATGATCGTCTGCGCCAGTGACTCGGACATCCTGGCACCCAGCATGCGTGCAAAGATGTCCGCATTGCCGCCGGCGGGGAACGGCACGATCATGCGGATGGACCTGGACGGGAATGTCTGTGCGTCGACCGTCGGTGACGGGAGCAGGGTGGCGAGCGCCAGGGCAACGCTCGCTGCGCAGGAAATCGATCTCGATCCACGTTGCACGGGATGCGCCTCCTCACCGATTCTTTCGAGCATGCGACAGCGTTGGCCGCGGCGGGAGCTCAGGCCTGAACGCAACCGCGTGCCGGCCAGTCTCCCATGTCATCTTCGGTGACTTGATCGCGGGGTGTCAAGCGGCCATCGTCCCTTCACCCCCTGCACGCGTTCGATCCCCGATGCGTCATCGGCTCGCAGCCGTCCCTTCAGAGCTTGCCGACGATGCCCGCCTTCATGAGTTGCACGAGGCGTTCGGCTTCCCTCTTCATGAAACGGCCGAACTCCTCCGGCGTCCCGCCCTGGATCTCCACGTCGTTCTCTTCGAGACGCTTGCGCACATCCGGCATCGCGAGAATCCTGTTGGAGGCCTCGTTCAGCCGGTCGATGATCGGGCGCGGCGTTCTGGCTGGGGCCGCCATGCCGAACCAGGTAACGGCTTCCGCGTCCTTGATGCCGAATTCGGCAAGCGTGGGAACCTCCGGCAGGGCCTCGCTGCGCCGTGCACTTGCGACACCCAGGATCCTGATTCGCCCTGACCTCACCTGGCCTTCCGAAGACACCTTGGTGGTGTACATGAGCTGAATCTGTCCGCCAACCAGATCCGCGAGCGCGGGAGCAGTTCCCTTGTAGGGGACGTGCACCACGTTCAGGCCCGTTGCCCGCTGGAACAGCGCCAGTCCGATGTGAAGACTGCTCCCGTTGCCTGACGACCCCCAGGTGTACTTTCCCGGGTTCGCCTTCAGCGTCTCCAGGAGTTCCTTCGGCGTCTTCGCGGGAAAGGATGGATGAGCGGCAACGATCAGGGGGGTGAAGCCGAAATAGACAACCGGCGCGAAATGGCCGAGGCTGTACGGAGCTTTCTGCGCCATCAATGGCGCGTTGATCATCGGTGCCGGATTGGCCAGCAGCAGCGTATATCCGTCGGGTTGGGCGACCGACACGATCTCGGCTCCGATCAGGCCGCCGGCACCGCCACGATTGTCGACGACGAACTGCTGCCCCAGCACTTCAGACAACTTCCCGGCCATCAATCGAGCCACGATATCGTTGGACGCACCTGGCGGAAAAGTCACTATCCAGCGGACAGCCTTGACCGGATAGTCCGTGGCGGCGTTCTGCCCGAGTGCAGGCAATGCAACGAGACCCGTGAATGCAAACGTAAGGGCTTTCCTGAGCAGTTTCATACGCTCCTCCTTGCCATGAATCCGGTCTTGTTATCAGCGAGCCTTCAAATCGGCGATCGATAGCGCCGGGCGCCCATCCTCGCGCGATATCGCGCGGGTGATCGCCTGGGTTGCACCGAACGTCGGAAAGACGGCCGAATGCTTCCCGGGGCCGCCCACGACTGCGATCAACAGGTCCTGCGGGCGCTTGAAGACGGGGATCTGCAGGTCCGCCGGCGCGTCGGCACCATATCTGCGGCTGAACCGGTTGTCGATGTTCTCGCGCGAGAACTCTCCCAGCGGCACGCGGGCATGCTCGAACAGGTATTGCCGTATCGCTTCCTTCCCGTATCCGTCATCGGAGACGCTTTTCGCGTGCTCCGGCCCGAAGACGACGAGAGGCTGCGGATAGGTACCTTCCTGATAGTTGTAGATGTCGTTGTTGCCGGTTGTCCTCATCGTTCCGGCAATCATCTTCAGGATGCCGATGCCGCTGCTGCTGGCATGGTCGTTGACATTGTGCGGGGGCTCGGCGCCGACAACGGTCACGGTACTGATACCTTCGTCAAATCCCCTCTCGACGCTCAAGGAGGGCCATGGGCTTTCCGCTTCGTTCTCTGCCACGCAAAAGCTGAACTTGGAAGGTGCTCCCAGGGTGGCCATGTCGCCGGTGCCGGGGTATCCGCCCCCGATGTTCATCAACATCAGCCGGACGGCACGTCCGATGGTGGCGTTCGCCTGCCGTCCCTGTCCGAACGCGTTGACTCCCGCATTGATCTCCAGTTCCCGCGCGATGGGACCATTCACGATCAACAGGGGCGCGCAGGGATGTGTCGTCGCCTGAAGCGCGTAGAGGTTGAATGCGGGATCGCACATCGCTTCCACGGCAGCCATCAGCACAGGCAGGTATTCAGGCTCGCACCCCGCCATCACTGCATTCACCGCAAGTCGAATCGGCGTGGCTTCGCCGTATCTCGGCGCAACCTTTCCGATGGAACTGTCCCAGGGGCGGTCGCAATAGGCCAGCATGTCGCGAACCCGCTCTGGGGTTGGAGGAATGATGGGAAGTCCGTCACTCCACCCCCGATCCTGGAACAGCCTGTTGACCTTCTTCAGGTCGTTCTCGCAACGAACCGTCGACGCGGGTTGCCTGATCCACTCCTCCAGTGGACTCATCGGGCGATCTGCCTGATCAATGCCTGCAACTGCGGATTGGCCGTTTCGGCGCGACTTGCCACCCCCTCGATGTTCAATCCCCCGAGCGGGTGAGGGATGACGATCAATGCGAGATCGGGCACCCCGAACACCCTGGCCTGGGCCCTCGCCAGCTTCACGAAGGGCTCCGAGCAGATCACGGCCGCCGAAACGCCGCGCTTCCGCATCTCACACATGTCACGGACACTCCATGACGTGCATGAGCCTCAATCAGCCATGGCGCTGAGGACCAGATCCGAATCGCGCGCCAATTGGTCGAGGATCGTCTCCGACGCGGGAAGCGCGACACTCCCCTTCCGGAGGGTAGTCACCGATGCGACCTTCATTCCCACGGAGACATGGTCGACCAGCATGCGCAGCAGATGATCTGCGTTCGCCTTGCTGTTATCGAGCAGACCGAGCCGCAAGGCATCGAGACTGGCCTTGCGCTGCCCGCGATCCACGATTTCCGGCTCGGCCGCAGGCGCTTCCGGGACCAGCAGCGTCAATTCATCGCTCATGATGAGTGTCCTGTCGGATGTTCATGCCAACCGAGGTATTCATTCAGGCCGCGGCCCATGATCCACTGCAGGTCTTCCTTCGAAAGCCATTCGATCTCCTCGGTAAACAAGGTAATGCATTGACGATACGTGCACGGGAGCCTCGAGAGATCGGATCCCCAGAACATCCGCCTGGGCCCGAAGGCTTCGTAGGTCCGCTTGATGTATTCATGGGTGTTCCGGTACGGATACGGGTCGCTCGTGAAGACGGGAAGCGCGCTGGCCTTTACCGCGACGTTGGGATGGCGGGAAAGGACGAGCAGCTTTTCGAAACCTTCGAAGGCGTGTTCATCCTTGCCGCCCCCCGTGAGCCCCATGTGATCCAGCACCAGCTTCAACCCTGGATGTCGCTCGGCGATCCGGTCTGCGCAATGCATCAGATCATAGGGAAAAAGGGCCATCACCGGCATTCCCTTCTTCTCGGCGTCGCCCCAGAACCAGTCCATCCGTCCGGCAAGAAGGGGTTCCTGAAGCAGCGGATTGCTGAAGATGAATCTCACGCCCAGCATTCCCGGCTGGTCGGTCCAGGTTTCCAGTGCCTTGCGGGCGCCGGGCGCATCGGTGTCGAGCCGACCCATGATTCGAAATCGTCCGGGATGCTCGAGGAACCCCTCGATCGCAAGATCGTTGCGATCGCCTTCCCATGACGGCGGCACGAGGATCGCACGTTCCACGCCGGCCGCGTCCATTTCCCGCAGCAGTTCGTCGGTTGCGAGCGGAATCGGGCGTTGCGCTGCGGTCCGCCTGGGCCAGGGGCGGTCGGGAGTGTCAGCGCCCCAGATGTGGACTTGAGCATCGGTGATCTTCAAGCGCTTGTCCTCGTCAGGTACGGTTGCGGCATCGGGTCACGCTCGTACGGAGGGCCGCAGGGCGCGCCGGTGCCGGCAGGTATCCGTGCCGCCGGTGATGCTCATCAGGCCGCTCATGGCCTGGACGATGCAGTCGTCACCGGGTTCGTGGCTCGTGTGCCGACAAGTCGAATAGTCCATGCCGTCCGAATCTCTGTGTCGAAGGGGAGACTGTACGAGTGATCGGAGCGCGGCACCAATGAATATGATGGCATGGTCCATAACGGACGGGTATACCCCAGGAACCGCCGGCAGTTGCAGTACATCGTCGGGATCGCCTGAAAGGGGCTGAGCCTTTCCAGGGCAGGCGGAGCGTGCATGCCTCGCTACCCGGGATCAGTCCGCACCCTTGTTCGCCGCCGGCGGGATATCCGCCGGACGCATTGCCGCGCGCAGTTCTTCAAGGTTCTCCCAGCGCATTTCCCGCCGCCCGGTTTCGATCTCGTCGAACAGCTTCAACTGCAGCGCGTTGACCGGCGTCGGCACCCCATGGCGCGCGCCGGTGCGGACGATCTCGCCGGTGACGTATTCGATCTCCGTCCGGCGCTTGCGCACCACGATGTCGCGCCAGTAGCCGGTGCGTACCCGCGTATTGCCCGCGGCCTGTCCGGCCGCCATTGCGTCCAGCACGGCGAAGGCGGCATCGCGGCCGGCGGGCGTGGGGTCGAGGAACGGGGCAGGGTCGAAGTGCCCGAACGCCTCGACCGCCACGCCATCGGCGGCCGCGGCGAGGATCCCTTCGCGCAGCAGCTGGACGCGGATCGGGTGGTACCTGCGCTCCGCGCGCAGCACCAGCGCATCGGTGTCGACCAGCGCGGTGAAGGCATCCACCGTGCCCTTGCAGATCTTCGCCCAGACGCAGCCGAGGATGTTGTCGCGCACATGGGTCGGTACCGAGTGCGCGAGCAGCTGCTGCACCGCTGCGAGGCGCGGCGTCCGGTCGTCGTCGAGGGTGCCGATGAACAGGCTGCCCTGCCGGCCGCGACGGATCTCGCCGGGGCCGGTGCAGTCGGAGGAGAAGTCCACCAGGCAGCCGATGGTGCGCGCGGCGCCGATGCGCCGGGCGATGCAGGTCTCGTTGACGCCGTTCTGCAGCGAGACCACCGAGGCGTCCGGCGCCAGATGCGGCTCGATCAGGTCCAGCGCGGCATCCCGGAACTGCGACTTCACCGCGAGGAACACGACATCGAACGTTCCCTGCACGTCCGCCGGCAGGGCCGCGCGAACCGCTATCCGCTGGTCGCCGCCCGCCGCGAACGACACGCGCAGGCCGCGGGCATTCATTGCCGCGACATGGTCGGCGTCGGTGTCCACCAGCAGCACGTCCGCGCCGGCCGCGGCCATGCCTGCGCCCACCACGCCGCCGATCGCACCGCTGCCCCAGACCGCTATTCGCATGGGCCTCGCTCCCCGGCCGACACGGCGGCCGTCGTCATTCCGGCCGGATGCCGGCTGCCTTCACCACCCGCGCGGCGCGCGCGACCTCTTCCCGGATCAGCGCATGCAGCGCCTCCGGCGTGCCGGTCTCCGGGTCAGCACCCTGCGCGACCAGGCTCTGCCGTACCTCGGTCGAGTTGACCACCTTCACGATCGCCGCGTTGGCCCGGTCGACGATCGCGCGCGGCACGCCTGCCGGCATCAGCACACCTATCCAGGAGCGCGACTCGAACGTGGGCACCGTCTCGGCGATGGTTGGCACCTCCGGCAGGGACGGATGCCGCTTCGGGCTGGTGACCCCCAGTGCGCGCAGCCGTCCGGCCTTCACGTAGGGCTGCCCGCTGGCGATCGCCGGGAACACCAGGTCGACCTGGCCGCCGACGAGGTCGGCCAGCGCCAGGGCCACGCCCTTGTAGGGGATGTGCATCATGCGCGTGCCGGTCATCTGCATGAACAGCTCGCCCGACAGGTGCGCCGCGCTGCCCGTGCCGCCGGAACCGAAGTTGAGCCGGTCGGGCTTCGCGCGGGCGAGGGCGACGACCTCCTTCACGTTGCGCGCCGGCACGTTCGGATGCACGGTCAGCACGTACGCCGACTGGTACACGAGGCTGACCGGTGCGAAGTCGGCCACGATGTCGTGCGGCACCTGCTTCATGACGCTCGGGTTGACCGTGTTCTGGCCGGTGCCCATCAGCCAGGTGTAGCCGTCGGCCGGCGCGCGGGCGACGACCTCGGCACCGAGCATCGCATTGGCGCCAGCCCGGTTCTCGATCACGATCGGCTGGCCGAGGACCTCGGTCAGCCGTGGTGCGATGAAGCGGGCGACGACGTCCGGGCCGCCGCCGGCGGCGGTGGGCACGATGATGCGGATCGGGCGATTGGGCCACGCCTGGGACCATGCCTCGCCGGCGCTGGTGGCGAGAGCAGTGAAGGCGGCGAGCGCCGCGCAGAGCATCGGAAGGTTCATGCCGCTGGATCTCGCTGGACGGGACCCGCCGCATACTGCGCCACCGGCGCGACCTTCACCAGTGCCGCCGCCGCCTCGAGGCTGCCGCCCAGCCAGGCATCCACGTCCTGCAGTTCGATCGGCACCACCGAGCGCTTGTCCTGCCGGTCCGGCGCGAGCTTCGGATCGGGCTTGTGCATGCGCGACATCAGCGGGCAGGCGTCCGCGTTGATGGTGAGCATCGTGTACGACTCGAACACCTCGCCGGTGTCCCTGTCGGCCCAGGCGTTCCACAGGCCCGCGAGCCCCACAGGCCGCCATCGGCCCGGCGGAAGCGCCACCAGACGTTCTTCCCGGTTTCCCAGTTCGGTTCATCGAAGCTGACCGCGGGGATGATGCAGCGCTGGCCCCGGGCCCAGGGCTGCTTGTAGGAAGCCTTCGCGGTGAGTTCCTCGAAGCGGGCGTTGTTCGTCGAGTAGGTGAGCTTCGCCGTCTTCGCGAACCAGGGGATCAGGCCCCACTGTCCCGTAACCCTTTCGCGCGCGAAGGGATCGTCGCGGGTGGCGCGGATGGACGGGCCGGGTGCGCGCGGGAAGACCTCCGCGATCTGCCAGGCATCGGCGGGACGCAGGTTCCAATGGCATTCCATGTCGCCGTCTTCGGGGCTGACGTAGCGGTTGCACATGGGTTGCAGCGGCTGGGTTTCAGCAGCGGGGTTGCAGCAGCGGGATTGCAGCAACGACAGCGGACCCTCAGCATACGCTCGCCCGCGTCATTCCGGCTTGATGCCGGACCGCCGCACCACGTCACGCCACTCCGCCAGGCTGGATTTGATGGCATTGATTGCATCGATTACAATGCCATCGAAACAGGAAGCCATCCTCGAGGATCAACGACTGGGGCAACCACATGGCCAGCATCACCATCCGCAACCTGGACGACGCCCTCAAGGCGACGCTGCGCGTACGCGCTGCGCGCCACGGCCGGTCCATGGAAGATGAGGTCCGTAACATCCTCCGTGAGGCACTGACGCCCGAACCGGTCTCCGAACGCAATCTGGTGGAGCGGATCCGGACGCGGTTCGCGGCGATTGGGGATGTCGAAATCGCCCAGCCGCCACGTGCAGGCATCCGGGTGCCGCCTGACTTCAGTGGAGCCGGCGAGTGAGACGGTCGTGATCGTTCTGGACACGAACGTGCTCTCCGAACTGCTTCGCAGTAGTCCCGATCCCAGCGTCATTGCATGGGTTGCCAGCCGACCGCTTGCCACCCTGTTCACGACCACCGTGACGCAGTCGGAGATGCTGTATAGCGCTCGCGTCCTGCCTTCAGGTCAGCGCCGAAGCCAGCTCGAATCGGCCATGAGTGGGCTGTTCGAAGAAGACTTCTCGGGCCGGATACTGTCCTTCGACAGCGCTGCTGCAAGGTTCTACGCCGAAATCGCCGCTTCGAGGCGACGAGCAGGTCGTGCCATTTCACAGTTCGATGCACAGATTGCAGCCATCACGATGGCTTGCGGCGGAGAACTGGCGACGCGCAACGTCTCGGACTTCGTGGAAACGGGCGTCCGTGTCGTGGATCCCTGGTCGGGCTGAAGTCCTCGGCGCACCCTAAAGGAGATCCGCCGACGCGCGTTCCGCCCGCAGCCGCCGTGCATGCGCGTGCCGCGCACGCAGCCGCCGGTCGGTGAGGATCTCGCCGATCGCGGTCCCGACCACCGTCGCCACGCCGAGCAGCGGCAGCACCAGCGCCAGGCCGGGCACGCCGGCCACGGCGCCACCGACGAACAGCATCAGCACGGAGACGAGCGGATGCAGGTTTAGGCTGCGGCCCACCGTCGCGGGCAGGAACACGAAATCGTCCAGCAGGCGTACGACGACGAACAGCGCGATCGCCCAGTAGGCCATCGCCGGATCGTTCGGAAAGTCGGTCGCGGCGACCAGCACCACCAGCAGGCAGCCCGCGATCGAGCCGACGAACGGAACCCAGGCGAGGATCGCGGCGATCAGCGCGAGCAGCCATGCGCCCGGCAACCCGAGCAGCCACAGGCCGATGCCCAGCGCCAGCGTGTCGAGTGCGGCAAGCTTGACCAGGCCGGTGCAGTAGGCGCGGCCGGTCTGGTGCATCTCGTGCAGCAGGTCGAGCGTCTTCTCGAAGTAGGCATTGGGCACCGCACGGGCGATCATGCCGTGGAAGCGGTTGCCGTCGCGCAGCAGGAAGAAGGTGAAGAACGGGCCCAGCAACGCGGCGGGTAGCCATGCGAGCAGGGACACCGCCAGCGGATGGGCCTGTCGCTCCACGAAGGTGTCGGAGAAGTCGTTGAGCCAGGTGGTGACGCCGGTCGACAGCCGGGCGCGGGCGAGCATCGACCAGCGTGCCTCGAGCTCGGCGAGCGTCTGCTCGAGGAAGCGCACGCCGCCGCGCAGGTAGCGCTCGATGCCGGCCTGCCAGTCGCCGGCGTGCGCGCCGGCCCACGAGAACAGCGCGAGCGCCGCCCCGCCGAGCATCAGCAGGAAGGCGAAGGTCACCAGCGCAGCCGCGCTCTGGCGCGCCATGCCTGCGTACATCAGCCGGCGCATCACCGGATGGAGCGCGTAGGACAGCACCAGCGCCATCAGCGACGGCACCACCAGCCACAGGATCTGGTTGAGCGCCACCAGCAGCAGGCAGGTCGCGCCGAAGATGCCCACCCAGGCGACCGGGCCCGGCCCCGTCCTGGCATCGCCCGGCCGTGGCTGTCCCGTGCTGCCGTCGACGGCGCTCACAGGTGCTGTTCGGTGCTCTGCCCGAGCAGCGTGCCGCGCAGGCGCTGGCCGAGGTGGCGCGAAAGCTGCAGCAGGATCTTGGTCGAGAGGCGTGTCTCGGTTTCAAGCAGCGCGATGAAGTCGCTGCCGAAGAACACCTCGAGCGTGGAGGCTTCCAGCGCTCGCGCCTGCGCCGCGCGGGGGGCACTGTCGAGCAGCGCCAGCTCGCCGAAGAAGCTGCCTGCCCCGATCGTGGCGATCGGGTTGTCCGGGCGGCCCTGGCGGCAGATCAGCACGCTGCCGGTGCGCACGATGTAGAGCGCGCTGCCCTTGTCGCCCTCGTCGAAGATCACCTCGCCGGGCAGGTACTCGCGCAGGTGCAGCGCACCCTGGAGGATCCGCAGCTCGCGCCGGGAGAGATCCGCGAAGAGTGACAGCGATGTGTAGGAAATTCAGGGCACCTTTTCGAGCGGAACGGACTATATCGCCAGCCCGACAGGCGGTCAATTTCAGTGTGCCGGGCGCTCTCCGCAGACTCGGTCCGGCAAGCGGACGAGCGAGGTGGTCACCCGCGCGCAGTCGCGTCCGGTCGTGGCGCCGCTGCAAGTGCCATCGACTATGGTTGGCGGGCAGGCTCGGCAAAGACCGGCGGGACCGGATCGACCGCATCCATGCGATCCCCGAGCTCCCGTTCGATCGTGTGCATGATCTCGAGGAGCGCCGACAACCGTATCGCGACGGGAAGGAGCTCGTCTTCCGGGATGGCCAGGTCTATCGCCTTCGTCATCGCTCGAACATCCGCCACGTCGATCTTCATGGGTACTCTCCAGGGAAACCCCGTCACGCGGCCGTGGAGGCCTGCGCGCGGGTCGTCAACGCGAGATCCGGGTGCCGCTCATGCCAGCCCGTGGCCTGCTCGTACGCATGAGCGATCTTCAGCACGACCGCTTCGGAGAAGGGGCTGGACGCGATCTGCAGCGACACCGGCATGGGCAGGGGATCGTCGGTGAAGCCGTTGGGCAAGGCGATCGCCGGTACGTTCGCGCCGCTGAACGGCCAGGTGCTGATGCGTCGACGCAATACGCGTTCCAGCATGTCCGTGTCGCTGCCGACGGTTTCGCGGGATTTCGCGATGGATGGCGCCGGCTGCAGGTGGGTGGCCGTGATCAACGCATCGAAGGTCTTGAACGCGTCGAGCATCTCCTGGCGCACCAGGACCCTGGCCCGCATCGCCCGGTTGTAGATGGGCGCCGGCACGAGGCAGGCCGTGGCCAGCCGGCTGCGCGTGCCCTTGTCGAACCGATCCCAGTCGGTTCGAAGCCACTTGCGGAGGAAGACCGAAGCGACATCGGCATCCGTCGTCAGCATCTGCAGGGGCACCGCATACTTCGCGAGGCTGAGCGACATCTCCTCGACGGTCGCCCCGAGCGACCGCAACACCCGCACGGACTCCTCCATCGCAGCCTTGACGGCAGGATGCATGCCGTCCACCCAGGTCATCTCGCGGATGAGGCCGATTCGAACGCCCCGAAGGTCCCCGTCCAGCGCCGAGAGGTAATCCGGAACCGGCACCCGCGCACTCAGCGCATCGCCTGGGTCGTGGCCCGCGATGGCCTGCAGCAGCGCCGCGCAATCGAATACGCGGCGTCCCATGGGCCCGATCGTGTCTGCGTTCCAGCCGAACATGAGTCCGCCATGGCGGCTCACCCTGCCGAAGGTCGGTCGCAGGCCGACGATGCCGTTCGCGGCCGCAGGCCAGCGTATCGACCCACCGGTGTCGTTGCCCAGCGCACCGCTGCACAGGCCAGCGGCTGGCGCGATGCCCGATCCGGTGGAAGAACTCGCCGGCGTGCGGGAGATGTCCCAGGGGTTGCGCGGCTGGCCGAAGGGAAAATCGATCGTGCCCCCTTTGCCGAACTCGTGCAGGTTGTGCTTGCCCAGCAGGATCGCGCCGGCGGCTTCAAGGCGCTCGATGACGGTGGCGTCCTGCTCGGGCACGAAGTCCTGCAGGATCCGGGAACCCAGCGTGGTCCTGATCCCGCGGGTATAGAGCTGGTCCTTGACGCCATACGGGATGCCGTGCAGGACGCCGCGATAGTTGCCCTTGCCGATCTCGATCTCGGCAGCCTTCGCCTGGGCGAGCGCGCGGTCTGCCAGCACGGTGATGTAGGAGCGGAGGATCCCATCGTGGCGTTCGATCCGCTCGAGATAGATCGACACCAGTTCGACGGGCGACAGTTGCCGCGTTTCGATCAGGCGCGCCTGGTCGCGGATCCCCAGGAAGCAGATTTCTTGGTCGATGGAATCCTCCTTCCCGCCGAGGGAACCACGCGAATCGCCCCGGCGCTGCTGGATCAGGAAACGCCCGGTATCGGACGAATGTTGGTGTTCGGCTTGCGCTGGCGAGTGGTGCCATCGGCCAGGAACTCGATCCGCTGCGTCTGCCTCGGCATCGACAGGCCATAGGCATGCATCGAGAGCATTGCGCTGCCCCCCCTGGCGTGCACGCTGTGGATTTCTTCGGGCATCAGGAACAGCCCGGTTCCGCGGCAGAGCTCGATCTCCGAAGTCTGGCGCACGGTGCCTCTACCAGGAATGCGCCCGTCGTCCACGCGTTCATACAGCTTGTTCAGCTCGGTGCCGTGCACGCCGACGATGACGGCCCATGCAAGGTGGTTGTGCGGAAGCGTGCTGCGGTCTTCCGCATGCTGCTCGGATGACAGGTAGAGCGCATTGGTACCGTCCGGATCTTCGGCCAGGCAGTAGAGGACGTTCGGGTTCCTGCCATTGTCCATCGCGCGGAACACCTCGAACGGGAACAGGCCGTCCTGGCTGGCCAACCGGATCAGGACCTCCCGTGCGCGAGCCAGCGATCCGTGGTTCAGGCCGTCGCTGGAGAGGATGGACTTGACCTCGTCCATCGCCAGCCTCGCCGCCCTGCTCGTTGCGTCTGGATGAAAGTCCGTCATTCAGCGATCTCCGGATGCGGTCATGCGCGTTCGGTGGTGGCTACTTCGAACCGACGTTCTGCGCGTAGGTTGCGCTGGGCAGGTTTTCCTTCGGCCAGTAAGCCCCGTCTTCGAAGGGTGCGACGGCGCGCGCGCGCCGGATGAAGCCTGACTCGAGGATCGTGATCGAGATCATCTCGACGATCGCACGCTCGGTATAGCCCGCGTCGCGCAGCGCGGCGAAGTCTTCCTCGGTGGTCGGCTGGTCGAAGGCCATCTTCCGGCAGAAGCGATAGGCGGCTTTCTCCTTCTCCGGGATCACCGTGGAGTTCTCGAAGTCGCTCAATTCGAGGATGGCCTCGTCGCTCAGCTTGAACTGATCCTGCAGATGCACCTGTGCGTTGTTGATGCAGCGCGGGCACCCGACCTCCGTCGCACACACGAACGTGATGCCGAACATCACGTGCTTCGGCACTTCTCCACTGATCTTCTGCAGGCGTTTCTGCAGTCCCCACCACAGCGCCAGCAACTCGGGATCGTGCGCGAAGAAGCCCCAGGTAGGCGTCAGGAAATTCGCGCCCTTGGTCTTCCTGATGTCGTCGAAGATGGCCGCGACCGCAGGGTCTGCTTCGTCCGGCTTCACGAGGCTGAACCGGGCGGCGGGTTCGCCCGACTTCGGGATGGTCATGGTTGCAGGACTCCTTCGATCCTCCGCAGGGCGGGGCGGGTGAGGTGCGATGCGAGGCGACGCACTGCCATGCTCTCAATATTCCAGCCCTTCAGCAATGCCCGCAAGGCCCGCAACGCCTTTAGAATGAAGATGCGATGTCGGCTGGGCCGCGGCGCAAAGGGTGCGAGCCTCGATCGGAGGCCCGTGCAGGCAGGGTCAGGACTTGTCCAACCAGGGAGCGGCTACATGAGAAGTGCTGCATTCGTCTTGCTTCTGCTTTCGGTGGCGCCGCTGGGGATCGGCACGGCGAGCGCCCAGTCGACATACCCCAGCAGGCCCGTCGTGATCCAGGTCTTCACCTCTCCCGGGTCGCCGGTGGACATCTATGCCCGGATCGTGGCTCGGCTGATGGCACCCGACCTCGGGCAGGCGGTCGTCGTCGAGAACAGGCCGGGTGGTTCCGGGATTCCGATGATCAACGCGATGGTGCGTGCCCCCGCGGATGGTCATCTGATCGCGGCGACCACCGTCACGCTCGCCACGCTGTTCGGCGAAAAGGAGGTCGCCTTCAAGCCCGCCGACCTGCAGATGATCGCCCGCTCCCAGATCGATCCCTTTGCGATCGTGGTCCACACGTCGACCCCGTTCAGGAACGTGAGGCAGCTGGTCGAGTTCGCGAGGAAGAAGCCAGGCTACGTGAACCTGGGAGGCCCGCTCGCGATGAGCAGCCACAGGGTTGCGTTCGAGATGTTCGCGGAGACGGCCGGCTTCAAGGCCACCTGGATCCCCTACCAGGGCGGCGGGCAGGTCCTGACCGCGATCTCGGGCGGACAGGTCGATGCGGCCCACACGAACCCCGGCAATGCCAAGCCGCTGATCGATGCGAAACGCATCCGGATGCTCGCCGTCTCATCGGAGAAGCGGCTGTCGGACTTTCCCGATATCGCCACCTACCGCGAAAGTGGATGGGATTTCGTCCGTTACAACTGGCGCGGCCTCGTCGCGAGGAGCGGCATGCCCGCGGCAACGCTGGACAGGCTGTCCGGTGCCATCGAGAAGGTGCACAAGTCGGCCGAGTGGAAGAAGTACCTGATCGAGACGGCCCAGATCGATGGCTACCTCGGTCCGGAGGCGGCGAACAAGCTGCTCGCCCTCGAGATCGCCGATGCACAGCGCGTCAAGGCCCGGCTGGGTATCGATTCAAGGTAGCCGGGCCATGGCTGACCATGTGCTGCTGCTCGACAACGAGGACGTTGCCCGCGTGCTCGATCTGGGCGGATGCCTGGCGGCACTCGAGCGTGCATATCTCGCCATGGCAGAGGGCCGTTCGGTCGAACGTGCGCGCAGCCAGACCCGGGTACCGCTTGACGAACCGGACGTCACCTACTGCTTCAAGAGCATGGAGGGCGCACTGTTCGCAGACAGATACATGACGCTGCGGTTGACCTCGGACGCCGTGTTCGAGGGTGATGTCGACGGCCGCAGGCGCCGCGAGAAGCTGGCGCGAGGGCCAGGCGGCACCTACTGCGGGCTGATCCTCGTCTTCAGTACCCGTGACATCGCCCCGGTTGCCATGATCCACGACGGCCTTGTCCAGCTGGTGCGCGTGGCCTGCACCAGTGCAGTGAGCATCCGGCTGCTGGCCCGCGAGGATGCGGCGGACCTGGCGCTGCTGGGGTCGGGCGACCAGGCGTGGTGGCACCTGAAGGCCGCGGGCGCTGTCCGCCAGTTGCGCCGTGTGCGCGTGTTCAGCCCCGATGCCGGAAGACGCCAGTCGTTCGCTGCGCGGGTTCGCGATGAACTCGGGCTGCCCGCCGAGGCGGTCGGCGATGCGCAGGCTGCGGTCACCGGGGCGGACATCGTGATCGCGGCGACCAATGCCAGCGAGCCGGTGCTGGACGGACGCTGGCTGTCGCCCGGTGCACACGTCGTGTCCATCGTCAGCGGGGACAAGCGCTCGATCCGCCGCGAACTCGATGATGAGACCCTGCGGCGTGCCGCGCGGGTGGTCGCCCATTCGAAGTCCGGCGCGATCGAGCATCGCAACGGCGACCTGGCCGGGCCGGTCGAGGCCGGGCTGCTCGACTGGGACACGATCGTCGACCTTCCCGACCTCGTCTCGGGCCGCTCGCCCGGCCGGGGCGGGCGCGACGACATCACGGTCTTCAAGAACAACGGCGGGATGGGCCTGCAGTTCGCGGCCGTGGCACCGGTGGTCTACGAGAGCGCGCAAGCGGCCGGGATCGGACGGCGCCTGCCAACCGCCTGGTTCGTGGAGACGATGAAGTCCTGAGGGGCATGTCGCGGGGAACCGGCCGGGAGCGCTGGGAAACTTTCGGGCGTCGGGATGGCGCAAAAGCCCCCCATGATCGGTGCCGCTCAGGCCGTCACCGTCAAGCGCAGGCCTGTCGCCTTGAGGATCACCAGCAGGCTGGACAGCTGCGGATTTCCGCGCTTGCTGAGCGTGCGGTAAAGCGTCTCGCGCCGAAGCCCGGTCTGCTCGGCCAGTTGGGCGATTCCGCCGCGCGCGTCGGCGATGTCGCGCAACGCGTGCATGAGGTCGCCCGGTTCACCGGTTTCAAGCGCAGCAGCAATGTAGGCCGCAGCGTGTGCCGGGTCTGCCGCGAGCCACTGCTGCCGATGCCCTGCGTGCGCCACGGCGCGCCGGGTGCTACCTGCCCCGTCGCTGCCCTTGATGGTCTTGCCAGTAGCCGATCGCACGCTCGATATCCTTTGCCTGTGTCCGTTTCCTGCCGCCTGCGAGCAGCACGACGATCGCAGCGCCCTCGCGGCCGAAATACACGCGCCAGCCTGGGCCGTGATCGATCCTCAGTTCCCACACGCCCGCACGCAGCGACTTGCAGTCGCCGAACAGGCCCCGCTCCAGACGCCCCAGACGTACCTCGATGCGCGCTCGCGTCGCGAGATCCAGACGCTCGATCCACTCGCCGAACGGGTCGCGCCCATCGAGGGTTACATGGTGCTGCAGTTCGAACATTGTAGCTTAAAAGCAACGATGCGGGGTCATGCGCAGCCTGTGCGAACCGGTGTCGTAGGTCTTGATCCGCTGTCTCAAGCCCGATCGAGAGGTGGCCGTGGCTTCATCCGCCGAGGATGGGCAGGGCTATTCTGATCCGCTAGCCGATCCACTGAAGCGCGCGTAAAGGCGCGTACACAGGCGAAACGTCGGTGCTGGATCTGGCGAGTGCCGGGAGGGGGAATCGAACCCCCACGATGTCGCCACCGCCGGATTTTGAGTCCGGTGCGTCTACCAGTTCCGCCATCCCGGCAGGGAAGCCGATCATTATCGCCGACCATCGAGGCCCGCGGCAACGCCCGAACGACGGCGGGGCGCCAGCATCCGGCGGGCGGCTGTGCTACACCCCGCGCATGCGACTCTCCGACTTCGATTACCTCCTGCCGCCCGAACTGATCGCCCAGACGCCGTCCGAGGTGCGCGGCGCGAGCCGGCTGCTGTGCGTGGGCGGCCCCGCCGGCCCGGACACGCCGCTGGCCGACCGTTCGTTCACCGACCTGCCGTCGCTGCTCGACCCCGGCGACCTGCTGGTGTTCAACGACACCCGGGTGGTCAAGGCGCGCCTGTTCGGCAGCAAGGCCACCGGTGGCCGGGTCGAGGTGCTGGTCGAGCGGGTGCTGTCGGACGACCGCGCGCTGGTGCACCTGCGCGCCAGCAAGTCGCCGAAGCCGGGCATGGTGATCCTGTTCGGCGACGATGCCGACCCGGTACGGGCGACGATGGTCGAGCGCCGCGGCGCGCTGTTCCTGCTCGCCTTCGACCCCGGGACCCGGGTGCTGGACGTGCTCGAACGCCATGGCGAGATTCCGCTGCCGCCGTACATCGAGCGCAAGCCGGAACTGATGGACGCGTCGCGCTACCAGACGGTGTTCGCGCGCGAGCCGGGTGCGGTCGCGGCGTCCACCGCCGGCCTGCATTTCGATGCGCCGCTGCTCGCGGCGCTCGATGCGCGCGGCGTGCGCCGGGCCTTCCTCACGCTGCATATCGGCGCCGGCACCTTCCAGCCGGTGCGCGACGACGACCTGTCGAAGCATGTGATGCACCACGAGGCATGGTCGTTGCCGCAGGCCACCGTCGATGCCATCGCCGCGACGCGCGCCGCCGGCGGCCGGGTCATCGCGGTCGGTACCACGGTCGTGCGCACGCTGGAGAGCGTCGCCGCACGTTCGCCGGACAGGTCACTGGTCGCGTCCAGTGGCGAGACCGACCTGTTCATCACGCCTGGCTTCCGCTTCCGGGTGGTCGACCGGATGGTCACCAACTTCCACCTGCCGAAGTCGACGCTGCTGATGCTGGTGTCGGCCTTCGCCGGGGTCGAGCCGATCCGGCAGGCCTATGCGCATGCGGTCGCGCAGCGCTACCGCTTCTTCAGTTACGGGGATGCCATGCTGCTGTCGCGCCGGACGGCCTGACACCGGCGCGATTCCGGCCGCTGTGTTACACCCCCGCCCATGACCCGCACCACCGCCCACCCGCGCACCCGCTACCCCTGGTTCGTCGACATCCCGACCCGTTTCGCCGACAACGACCAGTATGCGCACATGAACAACGCGGTCTATCTCGCGTTCTTCGACACCGCGATCTCGCTGCTGCTCGCGCGCGAGGTCGGCTACGACTTCGGCGGCGACCGCTTCGACGCGGTGGTGGAGAACCATTGCACCTACCTGCGCTCGATCCGCTTCCCGGAGGTGGTCACCGCTGGCGTCGGGGTCGGGCATGTGGGACGCTCCAGCGCGCGTTTCGAGGTGGGGCTGTTCGTCGGCGACGAACCGGACGCGCGGGCCCAGGGCTGGTTCCTGCAGGTGCGCTGCGATCGTGCCAGCGGCCGCCCGGTGGAACTGGAAGCCGGATGGCGCGCCGCGTTCGAGCGGCTGCGGGTGGTCGAATGAACGGATCGGATCAACGGATGGGTGCAGCAGGGGTGGCGGAATGGGCCTGAGCTTCGAGGTGAAGGCCACCGATGGCGCGGCGCGGCTGGGCCGGCTGACGCTGCCGCACGGCGCGGTCGACACGCCGGCCTTCATGCCGGTGGGCACCTACGGCACGGTGAAGGCGATGGCCCCGCGCGAGATCGTCGAGATCGGCGCGCAGATCGTGCTCAGCAACACCTTCCACCTGTGGCTGCGGCCCGGCCTGGACGTGATCGGCGACCATGGTGGGCTGCACCGCTTCATGCAGTGGGACGGGCCGATCCTCACCGACTCGGGCGGCTTCCAGGTGTACAGCCTCGGCGAGATGCGCAAGATCATCGAGGAGGGCGTGAAGTTCCGCTCGCCGGTCAACGGCGATGCCTGCTTCCTCACGCCCGAAGTCTCGATGCAGATCCAGAAGGTGCTGAACTCGGACATCGTGATGTGCTTCGACGATTGCACCGCGTTCCCGGCCACCGAGACGCAGGCCCAGATGTCGATGGAGATGTCGCTGCGCTGGGCCGAGCGCTGCCGGCGCGAGCACCGCGAGGTGCTGGGCAACACGAATGCGCTGTTCGGCATCGTGCAGGGCGGCATGCACGAGCACCTGCGCGACCGTTCGCTCGGCGCCCTGGCCCGGCTCGACTTCGACGGCTATGCGATCGGCGGCCTGTCGGTCGGCGAGCCGAAGGAGGACATGATGCGCATCCTGCGCCATGTCGCGCCTCAGCTGCCGTCGGACCGGCCGCGCTACCTGATGGGCGTGGGTACGCCATCTGACATCATCGAGGCGGTGCGCCGCGGCGTCGACATGTTCGACTGCGTGCTGCCGACGCGCAATGCGCGCAACGGCTGGCTGTACACCCGCCAGGGGACGGTGAAGCTGCGCAATGCGCAGTACCAGCGCGACCTGCGCCCGGTGGACGAAGGCTGCGGGTGCTATACCTGCCGCAACTTCACCCGGGCCTATCTGCACCACCTGCAACGCGCGAACGAGATACTCGGGGCGCACCTGAACACCCTGCACAACCTGCATGCCTACCAGGTGCTGCTGCGCGAACTGCGCGCGGCGATCGCGGCCGGCATGCTCGACCGGTTCCGCTGGGGAGAACCGTTGGCCGACCACGAAGGGTGATAAAATCAAAGGCTTACGAAGCGAACAAACAGAGGAGTGACAAGGGTGTTGATCAGCAATGCATGGGCGCAAGGCGCCGCAGGTACCGGCCAGATGGATATCCTGAGCCTGATGCCGATCATCCTGATGTTCGTGGTGCTGTACTTCCTGCTGATCCGGCCGCAGCTCAAGCGCGCGAAGGAGCACCGCTCGATGGTCGCCGCGCTGGCGAAGGGCGACGAGATCGTCACCGGCGGCGGGGAACTGGGCAAGATCACGAAGGTCGGTGAAAACTACCTGACGGTGGAACTCGCACCGGGGGTGGAGATCCTGATGCAGAAGCCGGCGGTGCAGACGGTGCTGCCGAAGGGCACGATCAAGGCCGCGCACGACAGCTGAGCCGGCCGGGCCGGCCGACCCGGCTGGCCCTGCGCAGCCCTATCCATCGCCTGCAGCAAGGAACACCGAGCATGAATCGTTACCCGCTGTGGAAGTACACGATCATCGCGATCGCGATGCTCTTCGCCACCATCTACACGCTGCCGAACTTCTTCGGCGAAGTGCCCGCACTGCAGGTCTCGCCGGTGCGCGCGACGCTGAAGGCGGACACCGCGCTGCAGACGCGCGCATCGGAAGCCCTCGCGGCGGCGAACATCGTGCCGGTGGCGACGGTGCTCGACGCCGGCAGCCTGCGCATGCGCTTCACCGACACCGACGTCCAGCTGCGGGCGAAGGACGTGGTCGAGAAGGCGGTGGGCGACGGCTACATCGTGGCGCTCAACCTGGTGTCCAACTCGCCGTCCTGGCTCACCAGCGTGCGGGCGCTGCCGATGTACCTCGGCCTCGACCTGCGTGGTGGCGTGCACTTCCTGCTGCAGATCGACATGAAGGCGGCCCTCAACAAGAAGGTCGAGGGCTACGTGAACGAGGTGCGCACCACGCTGCGCGAGCAGAAGATCGCATCGGCCGGCGTCACCCGCGACGGCATGAACGTGATCGTGCGCTTTCGCGACGCGGCGGCGCGCGAGAAGGCGTCGGTCGCGATCACCAAGACCTCGCCGGACCTTTCGCTGCGCGAGGTGGAAGAGGGCGGCGAGTTCCGGCTGGTCGCCTCGGTGCGGCCGGAGGCGATGAAGCGTTCCCAGGAGTTCGCGCTGCAGCAGAACGTCACCACGCTGCGCAACCGGGTGAACGAGCTGGGCGTGGCCGAGCCGGTGATCCAGCAGCAGGGCGCGGACCGCATCGTGGTCCAGCTGCCGGGCGTGCAGGACACGGCCAAGGCGAAGGAACTGCTCGGCCGCACCGCCGCACTCGAGGTGCGCATGGTCGCCGAGGACCTCAGCGACGTGGCGAGCCTGCAGGCCGGCGCCGCCGGAAACCCGCCGTTCGGCACCGAATACTTCACCGAGCGCAACGGCGGCGGGCTGCTGGTGCGCCGCACCGCCGTGCTCACCGGCGAGCGCATCACCGACGCGCAGCCCGGCTTCGACGGCCAGACCGGCGAGCCGGCGGTGCACATCACGCTCGACGGCCAGGGCGCGCGCATCTTCCAGCAGGTCACGCGCGAGAACGTGAACAAGCGCATGGCCATCCTGCTGATCGAGAAGGGCAAGGCCGAGGTGGTCACCGCGCCGGTGATCCGCACCGAGATCGGCGGCGGCCGGGTGCAGATCAGCGGCCGCATGACCACTGCCGAAGCGCGCGACACCGCGCTGCTGCTGCGCGCCGGCGCGCTGGCCGCACCGATGGAGATCATCGAGGAGCGCACCGTTGGCCCGAGCCTGGGCGCGGACAACATCGCCAAGGGCGTGAACTCGACGCTGGTCGGCATGCTGCTGGTCACGGTGTTCATGTGCGTCTACTACCGGTTCTTCGGCGTGATCTCCGTGGTCGCGCTGCTCGC
>JAJTHE010000034.1 GCA_021298815.1 Betaproteobacteria bacterium
GGAGTTCCTCGGCCAGGGCAACCAGGTCCTGGCGCGCCTGGCGGCGCGCATCGGACACCGCGTCCCGGCCCCGGAACAGGCGATCGCCTGAGATGCAGATCCTGGTCATAGACGATGTGGCGCTCAACCTCAAGCTGATGGAGCACCTGATCCGACGCCTTCCCGACTGCACGCCGGTGCTGTTCGAGTCCTCCGCCAAGGCGCTCGCCTGGTGCGCGGGGAACGATCCCGACCTGGTGATCGTCGACTACATGATGCCCGCCCCCGACGGCCTCGAGTTCGCGTCGCAGTTCCGGCAACTGCCCGGCAAGGTGGACACGCCGATGCTGATGGTGACCGCCAACACCGAACTGGAGATCCGCTACCGGGCACTGGAGGCCGGCATCAACGACTTCCTGACCAAGCCGATCGACCGGACCGAACTGCTGTCCCGGGCGCGCAACATGCTGCGGCTGCGGGAAGCACAGAAGCAGCTCGAGGGCCGCGCCGCCTGGCTGGAATCCGAGGTCCGCATGGCCACTGCCGAGATCGCCGCGCGCGAACTCGAGACCATCGTACGCCTTGCCCGCGCAGCCGAGTTCCGCGATCCCGAGACCGGCGCGCACATCCAGCGCATGGCGCACTGCTCGCGCCTGATCGCACGCCGCATCGGGCTGTCCGAGGCGCAGCAGGAGATCCTGCTGCGCGCCGCTCCGCTGCACGACGTCGGCAAGCTGGGCACGCCCGACCGCATCCTGCTCAAGCCCGGAAGGCTCACCCCCGACGAGTGGGAAGTGATGAAGCAGCATGCGGCGATCGGCTACGAGATCCTGCGCGAGAGCGCCTCCCCGGTGATCCAGGCCGGGGCCGAGATCGCCTGGTCGCACCACGAGAAGTTCGACGGCTCGGGATATCCACGCGGGCTTGCGGGCGATGCCATACCGCTGTTCGGCCGCATCGTGGCCATCGCCGACGTGTTCGACGCGCTGACCTCGGTCCGTCCCTACAAGCGGCCGTGGTCCGTGGACGAAGCCCTCTCGTTCATGCGCGAGCAGTCGGGGCAGCACTTCGACCCGGCGCTGCTTGATGCGTTCTTCGCCCTCCTGCCCGAGGTGGCCGAAGTCATGTCGCGCTTCCGAGACGAAGAGGAACCCAGGCGGGACGAGCCGCAGGCACGCGAGGTGGAGGCCATGCCGCGCGCACGGCCGGCGAGCGTGGCCTGAGCCCATGCGCTCGCGCAATCCACGGCTGTCCTGGTTGCTGCCCACCCTGCTGGCGAGCCTGCTGGCCATCGCCATGCTGGTAGGGCTGGTGGTGCGCGCCGGCCTCCAGGAAAGCCGTGCCGAGGACTTGCAGCTGGAGGCGCTGCAGGAACTCGCGGCCCGGCGCGCGGCCGCGCTTGCGCAGGCGCACGATGCCCCCGCGACCGCCACAGACCTGCTGCGCCAGGCGACCGAGTTCCCCCACGTGCTCGACGCGCTGCTGTGGCAGTCCGACGGCACCCTGGTGGCCCGCGCGTCCGGCAAGCCAGCGTCCCCGGGTGCCGTACCCGACTTCGCACCGCCGGCGACGAGGGCGCCGACGATCATGTCGATGCAGGCGGGAACAGGGCGAAACGATCGGTCGGACGACCTGCGCAACCCGAAACATGTCTGGCACCCGGTGGGTGCCGTCGGCTTCGACGGCTGGCTGCAGATAGTGGTCGACCGGCAGTGGATCGCGCGCCTGCACCATGAAAAACTGCTGCAGATACTCACCGTGTGCACCAGCGTCGTGCTGCTGGTCTGGCTGTGCGTGGCCGCAGTCACGCGCAGGACCCGCAGCGCACTCGAGACCATCAACCGATTCGCGCTCGAGCTCGACGGTTCGGGCCGGCAACTGGCCGCGGACACGCAGACGGCGGAACTGCACGGACTGATCGATGCGCTCAACCAGGCATCGCTGCGCCTCGCGGAACATCAGCGGCTGGCGAAGCTCAACGAGCGCGACCTGCGAGCCCTCACCGGGAACATCCCGGGCGTGGTTTACCGACGCCGCCCCGACGTGCACCTGACCATGGAGCACCTGAGCCAGGAGTTCGAGCGCCTGACCGGCTATCCTCCGGCGGAACTGGTCGGCAACCGGGTGCGCGGCTACGTTGGCATCATCCATCCGGCCGACGTGCTGAAGGTTCGCTCGCTGATCGACACCGCGATAGAGCAGCGGCGCCCGTTCGCCGCCGAGTACCGCCTGCGCGCCGCCGACGGCAGCACGCGCTGGGTGCTGGACAAGGGACAGGGCGTGTTCAACGACCGCGGCGACCTGATGCACCTGACCGGCGTGATCATCAACGACACGGCGCGCCATTCGGCGATCACCGCACTGGCTCGCAGCGAGGCGCGCCATCGCAAGCTGGTGGAGAACCTGTCGGAGGTAGTCTGGCAATCGGACACCGAAGCGCGCGTGAGCTTCGTCAACCGTGCGTGGCGGCAGGTGAGCGGACTGCCCCCGGAAGACCTTGCCGGCCGCCGGCTGTTCGAACTGATCGCCGAAGCCGACCAGGTGGCCGCGATCAATGCCTGGTCCCGGATGCTCTCCGGCACCGACGAGGTGGTGCAATGGCAGGCGCGGATCATGACCGCGTCCGGCGAGCTGCGCTGGGGCGAATTCACGGCGCGCCTCACGCTCGATGCCGATGGAAAGCCGAACGGCGTGGCCGGCCTGTTAAGCGACATCCACGAGCGCAAGCTGCTCGACGCGCGGCTGCGCGAGGGCGAGGAGCAGTTGCGCGAGAGCCTGGAACTGTCGCGCCAGCTGCTGGAAGCCATGCCGCACCCGGTGTACTACAAGGACCGCAACGGCCGGTTCCGCGGCGTGAACCGCGCCTGGGAAGACTTCCACGGCCGCGGCCGCGACTCGGTGATCGGCCTCAGCAGCCGCGACCTCGGGCCGCCCGACCTCGCCGAGCGCATCGAGACGCTCGACCGCGAACTGCTCGCAGGCAGCAGCACGCACAAGGAGTTCGAGATCGCGCTGCCCAACGCCGCCGGCGAGCCGCGCTCGATGCGGTTCTCCAGGGCGGTTCTGACCTCCTTCGACCATGAACGCACCGGGCTGATCGGCGTGCTGATCGACATCACGGAGAGCCGCAACACCGAGGTCGAACTGCGCAAGCTGTCCCTGGTGGCGAGCCGGACCAACAACGCGGTGGTGATCACCGATGCGTCCGGCCACATCGAGTGGGTCAACGATGCGTTCACCCGGCTCACCGGGATACCGGCTGCGGAGGCGATCGGCGAGAAGCCCGGCCGGATGCTGCAGGGCCCGGACACCGACCCGGCGACCATCGAGCGCATCCGCAACCACCTGACGGCACGGGAGGGGTTCCAGGCCGAGCTTATCAACTATGCACGCGACGGCCGCCGCTACTGGCTCGCGCTCGACGTGCAGCCAATCCGCGACGAGAGCGGCGCAGTGCAGCAGTTCATCGCGGTGCAAGGCGACATCACCGAGCGCAAGATGCGCGAGGAAGCGCTGCGCGCAAGCGAGGCGAAGGCGCGCCAACTGGCGCAGGTGGTCGACCAGGCCTCGGAAGCGATCATGGTCAAGGACCTGAACAACCGGCTGATCGCCTGGAACCGGGGTGCCGAGCGGCTGTACGGCTTCACCGAACAAGAGGTCCTCGGCCGCGGCGCCTATGAGGTGCTGCGCATCGCCGATACCGGCGGCGACGAGCCGCAGGCGATGGAGCGCCTGCGCTCGGGGCGGCCGGAACGGCTGTCGGTCACGCGCCGTCTGCGCAAGGACGGCACCAGCGTCGACGTCGAGCTGTCGCTGTCGCCGCTGTTCGATCCGGAGGGGCGGCATATCGGCGAGATCGGCGTCGCGCGGGACATCTCGGAGCGGTTGCGCTACCAGGCCGAGCTGGAAGCGGCGAAGGATGCGGCCGAGGCCGCCAACCAGGCCAAGGGCGCCTTCCTCGCGAACATGAGCCACGAGATCCGCACGCCGATGAACGGCATCATCGGCATGACGGAGCTCGCGCTCGACACCGATCTCGATGCCGAGCAGCGCGACTACCTGACCTCGGTGCGCCGCTCCGCCGAGAACCTGCTGCAGGTCATCAACGACGTGCTCGACTACTCGAAGATCGAGGCCGGCCGCATCGAGCTGGAGTCGATCCCGTTCTCGCTGCGCGCGGTGCTGTCGGACAGCGTGAAGGCGCTGGCGCCCAAGGCCCGCGAGCAGTCGCTGCAGCTGGTTCTAGATGTCGCGCCGGGGGTGCCGGATGCCCTGGTCGGCGATCCGCTGCGTATCGGCCAGGTGCTGCTCAACCTGATCGGCAATGCGATCAAGTTCACCGAGCACGGCGAGATCGTCGTGGCAGTCGAGTGCACTGGCAGCCCCGGCGCCGGGATCGCTTCGGATGCCGGAGCGGTGCAGGTTCGCTTCCGGGTGCGCGACACCGGCATCGGCATCGTGCCGCAGAAGCAGCAGGAGATCTTCGACGCCTTCACCCAGGCCGACACCTCGACCACGCGCCGCTACGGCGGCACCGGGCTGGGCCTGTCGATCAGCCAGCAGCTGGTCACGCTGATGGGCGGGCGGCTGAGCGTGGACAGCGTACCCGGCGCAGGCAGCACCTTCCGGTTCGACCTGTCCCTGGCGCGCGATGCATCCGGGCCGGCACGGCCGCTGGCGCTGCGGCCGCTGCGCGTGCTGCTGGTCGACGACTCGATCAGCAGCCGGCGCGCGCTCGCCCACCTGTTCGCGTACTGGGGCATGCAGCTCACCGAATGCGAGACTCTCGCCGAGGCACGCCACCTCGCCTCCGACCAGGCCGCCATCGAAGCCGCGTTCGACCTCGTGCTGGTGCATGGGGAACCCACCCTGCTGCTGGGCGAGGAAGTCAGCGCCTGGCTCGGCGACCGGGTGCCGCTGGTGAGCGTGGCCACCGGCGGCGGCGCCCGGGCGAGCGATCCGCTGTGGCGGTCGGTCGGCGCGACCGCCGTGCTGGCGCAGCCCGTGACCGCTTCCGACCTGTACGACGCGCTCGCGCCGTTCGCGGCCACCGAGGAAGTCGCGGCGCTCGACGTAACCGGCGCCGCCGCGACCGCCGGCACGCCACCGGCGGCGGGCATGCCGTCGGCGCGCTCGCTCGACGTGCTGCTGGCCGAGGACAACCCGGTCAACCAGAAGCTCGCCTGCACCCTGCTCGAGCGGGCCGGCCATCGCGTCACGCTGGCGAACGACGGCCTCGCGGCGGTGGAGGCCTGGCGCGAAGGCCGCTTCGACGTAGTCCTGATGGACGTGCAGATGCCGAGGCTGGGCGGCTTCGAGGCGACCGCGCGCATCCGCTCGCTGGAACTCGACCGGCAGGCCCTGCCCGGTGGCGCGCGGCCGGCCCGCACGCCCGTCGTCGCCCTGACCGCGCATGCGATGATCGGCGACGAGGAGCGCTGCCTGGATGCCGGGATGGACGCCTACCTGTCGAAGCCGCTGCGGCGGGAGCGACTCACGGCTGTGCTGGAGCAGGTGACGGCAGGGCCGGAGGGCGACGACGACAGGGTGGCACGCGCGCGCCCGCAGCGCGCCGGATCACTGGCGCAGGCAGTCGACACCGATGCACTGCTGGACACGGTGGGCGGCGACCAGGAACTGCTGGCGCACCTGTGCTCGATGTTCCTCGAGTCCCTGCCGGGCCTGCAGCTGCGGCTGCGCGAAGCGGTCGATGCGGGTGACAGCCGGGAAGTGGTCGCCGCGGCGCACGCGCTGCGCGGCGTGATCTCGAACTTCCATGCCCGGCCTTCGGTGGAGGCGCTGTCGACCCTGGAACGCACCGCGGCCGAGGGCCACCTCGATGCGCTGCGCGCAGGGCATGAACATGCCAGCTCGGAGCTCGAGCGCGCGGCGACGGCGCTGCGCGAAGCGATGGCTGCGATGGCCTGACCCGGCGGCGTCCGGGACATGGCGTGCGCGTGCGCGCCTATAATCGGGTCCACCCGCACAACCGAGTCGCCGCGCAGTGGCCGAGCCTTCCCCTCCGTCCGTCCCGTCCACCAACGCCGCCGCCCTGCCCCGCGTGCTGTTCGCGACCTCGGAGATCACGCCGCTGGTGAAGACCGGCGGCCTCGCGGATGTCAGCGCGAGCCTGCCGGCGGCACAGGTCGCGCTGGGTTGCGACCTGCGCCTGCTGCTGCCGGGCTATCCGGCCATCGTGGCCGGCGTGCGCGAACGCTGCCGTGTCGCGCGCATCGAGCCGTTCGCCGGAATGCCGGCCGCGACGCTGCTGGCGGGCAGGATCAACGGCAGCCTGCGCTGCCTGGTGATCGACTGTCCCGAGCTGTACGGGCGCGCCGGCAATCCGTATGTCGACAGCGTCGGCAACGACTGGACGGACAACCCGCTGCGCTTCGGCCTGCTGTCGCGCATCGCCGCCCTGCTCTGCAGCGACGCCTCTCCGATCGCATGGCGCCCGGAGATCCTCCATTGCAACGACTGGCAGACCGGCCTGGCGCCTGCCTACCTCGCGTTCGAACGGCGCCGGCCAGAGGCTGCCGACGCGCCGGCCACAGCCAGCGTGTTCACCGTGCACAACCTCGCCTTCGGCGGTGCCTTCGACCCGGCGCTGCTGCCGCGGCTGGGCCTGCCCAGCGAGAGCTACAGCATCCACGGCCTCGAGTACCACGGCCGGCTGTCCTTCCTGAAGGCGGGCCTGTACTACGCGGACTTCATCACCACGGTCAGTCCGACCTATGCGCGCGAGATCCAGCAGGAACCGCTCGGCTTCGGCTACCAGGGGCTGCTCGCCGCACGCGGCGACCGGCTGTGCGGAATCCTCAACGGCATCGACGTCGACGCCTGGGATCCCGCCTCGGATCCCCACCTGGCCGCGCGCTTCGATGCAGCCACGCTGCCCGCACGCGCGGCGAACCGCCTCGCCGTGCAACAACGCCTGGGTCTGGATGCGGACGACGACGCGATGCTGTTCGGCGTGGTCAGCCGCTTCACCGAGCAGAAGGGCATCGACCTGATCCTCGATGCCTGGCCCGGACTGGTCGCACGCGGCCATCCGCTGCAACTGGCTATGCTCGGGTCCGGCGACCGCCTGCTCACGCGCCGGGCGACCGATTGCGTGCGTCGGCATCCGGGCCGCGTCGGCTTCATCGACGGCTTCGACGAACCCCTGTCGCACCTGATCGAGGGCGGCTGCGATGCCTTCCTGATGCCGTCGCGCTTCGAGCCCTGCGGCCTGAACCAGATGTACAGCCAGCGCTACGGTGCACCGCCGCTGGTGCGCGCCACCGGCGGCCTCGCGGATTCGGTCAGCGACGACGATCCGGCATCTGGCCGGACAGGCACCGGCTTCGTGCTCGCCGGGGACACCGTGGCCGGATTCGCCGCCACCGTCGAACGCGCACTCGCCGCATGGCAGGACCGTCCGCGCTGGCAGGCGATCCAGCAGGCCGGGATGCAGCGCAACTTCGGCTGGCAGGCGAGCGCCGCCGCCTATGTCGACGTGTACCGGCAGGCGATCGCCGCGGCGTCGGCGCCATCCAGGGACGCTGCCGACGCCATTCGCCCGGACGCCGCCGACCCTTCCCCTACAGCCAGGTCATCATCCCCAGCTCCAACGGATGGGTGAGCAGTTCGTGGCAGGGGTACACCCGGATGCGGTACTCGAGCCTGCCGCATAGCTCGGGCGTTAGCGCCAGCGCGAAGCGGTGCTCGCCCTGCTCGGTGCGCTCGCCGGTCGACTCGAACGAGAGGCGCTGCGGCTGGCGCAGGTTCTCGTAGGGCGTCTGCCGCGCCAGCGTCAGCTCGACCACCACGTCTTCGGGTGCCAGCCCGTTCAGGTTCACCGCGACGTCGATGCGCACGCCTTCGCCGAAGCGCAGCGACTTGCGCGGCTGGTCGAGCCGCCGTGCGCCCACCCCGTGCCAGGCGGCGCGCACGCGTGCCTTCCACTCGGCCACTTCCCTCGCGCGGACGAAGCCGCCCTCGCTGTAGCGCCGCCACTGCAGGCTCGCCGGGTGGTAGAACTTCTGCAGGTACTGCCCGACCATCCGCGCGGTGTTGAAGCGCGGCAGCAGCGTGGCGATCGAACGCTTGGCCATGCGCACCCAGCGCGGCGAGAAGCCGGACGGGCCGCGGTCGTAGTACATCGGGATGACCTGATCCTGCAGCAGCTCGTACAGCGTCTGGCATTCCTCGCGCGTGCGACGGGAATCGTCCAGGTACTGCGACGCTGGCTTGATGCCCCAGCCGTTGTGCCCGTCGTAGCCCTCGCCCCACCAGCCGTCGAGCACCGACAGGTTGAGCACGCCGTTCATCGCCGCCTTCATGCCGGAGGTGCCGCTCGCCTCCAGCGGGTAGACCGGGTTGTTCAGCCAGACATCGACCCCGGACACGATGCGCCGGGCGATGCGCAGGTCGTAGCCTTCCAGCAGCAGCAGGCGGCCCTCGAAGCCGGGCAGGCGCGAGATCTCGTGCAGCCTGCGGATCAGGGCCTGCCCGGGCTGGTCCGCCGGGTGCGCCTTGCCGGCGTACACGAACAGCACCGGGCGCTTCGCATCCGAGATCAGGTCGCGCAGGAAGTCGAGGTCCTCGAACATCATCGTCGCGCGCTTGTAGGTCGCGAAGCGGCGCGCAAAGCCGATGGTGAGCACGTTCGGGTTGTCCGGATCCGCGTACTTGAGCATCCGGTCGAGGTGCGCCTCGGAACCGTTGTTGCGCAGGTGCTGCACGCGCGTGGTGTGGTTCACCAGGTGCAGCATGCGCGACTTCAGCGTCTGCCGCACGCTCCAGAACAGGTGGTCCGGGATGTCGTCGATGCGCTTCCAGAACTCGGCGTCGCGCTGGCGTGCGAGCCAGTCCGGGCCGAGGTAGCGCTCGAAGATCTCCATCCACTGCTCGGCCAGGAACGTCGGCACGTGCACGCCGTTGGTCACGTAGTCGATCGGGTTCTCTTCCGGCGTGACCTGCGGCCACAGCTCGCGGCAGATCTCCGCCGACACGCCGCCGTGGATCTTCGACACGCCGTTCTGGAAGCGCGACGCGCGGATCGCCAGCGCGGTCATGTTGAAGTCGCCGTTGCCCATGCCGTGGCCGAGCGCCATCAGCTGTCCGTGGTCGAGCCCCAGCTGCGGCGCGAAGCGCTCGAAGTAGGAGGCGATCATCGACTCGGAGAAATGGTCATGCCCCGCGGGCACCGGCGTATGGGTGGTGAACACCGTGTTCACCGCGACCGCCTCGAGCGCGGTGTCGAAGCTCAGGCCGCCGGTGGTCAGTTCGCGGATGCGCTCGAGCACGAGGAACGCGGCATGGCCTTCGTTGATGTGGAAGACGGTGGGCGCGATGTCCAGCGCACGCAGCGCGCGCACGCCGCCGATGCCGAGCACGATCTCCTGTTCGATGCGGGTGGTGCGGTCGCCGCCATAAAGCCTGCGGCAGATCTCGCGGTCTGCCGTCGCGTTGGCCTCGACATCGCTGTCGAGCAGGTACAGCGCGACATGGCCGCAGCGCGCGCTCCAGACGTTGAGCTGCACCGTGCGGCCCGGCAGTTCCACCGCCACCGTCACTGCCTTCCCGTCGGGGCCTTCGACGCGCTGGATCGGCAGGTCGTCGTAGTCGGAATCGCCGTAGGTCGCGTGCTGGTTGCCTTCGCCGTCGATGGTCTGCGAGAAGTAGCCCTGCCGGTAGAGCAGGCCCACGGCGATGAACGGCAGGCGCGCGTCGCTCGCCGCCTTGCAGTGGTCCCCGGCCAGGATGCCCAGGCCGCCGGAGTAGATCGGGAAGCTCTCGTGGAAGCCGTACTCGGCGCAGAAGTAGACGACCTTGTCGGAGCTGCGCAGCCATTCCGAGCCGTTCCGGCGCAGCGGCTCGTCATGGTAGGTGTCGTAGGCCGACAGTGCACGGTTCAGGTTGGACAGGAACACCGGATCGTCGGCGGCCTCGAGCAGGCGTGCCTCGTCCACCCGCTTCAGGAACGCCTTGGGGTTGTGTCCGGTCGCGTCCCACAGGCCCTTGTGCAGCAGCGAGAACAGCCGGCGTGTCTGCCGGTCCCAGCTGTACCAGAGGTTGTTCGCAAGCTCGTCCAGCCGAGCGAGCCGGCGCGGGACGTTGGGTTCAACCTCGATCGTGAACGACGTGGCCGGTCGGCTGTCCATCGGTTGCGGCTCCGTTTGTCTGAGGCGGGATGCTATTGCGTGCGGGCGTCGGGCGCGGTGGCGGCCTTGAGCGTCAGGCGGTCCCCGCGCTGCGCGAACTCCACCCGCTTCAGGAAGCTCATGCCGAGCAGCACGACGTCGCCATCCATGCCCTCGGTGGCGACCGCGGCCACGCCGCGCAGTTCGATCGAGCCCAGGCGCACGCGGTCGAGCCGCGTGCGGTAGCCCAGCGTGTCGCCGTTCGCCGTCCTGAGCTGGACCGCTTCTCCCAGTTGCAGCCCGAGCGCGCGCGCGGTGCGCATCGGCAGCGCAACCTGCGTGGCGCCAGTGTCCAGCATGAACGTGACGCCCGTTCCGTTGATCGTGCCCTCGGCGACATAGTGGCCGCTGCGGTTGCGCTGGAGCGTGACCTCCTCGCTGACGGCCGGCATCGATGCCGCCGGATTGGGATTGTCCTGCGCGGCGTCCCACTGGTGGAACCAGGCATACGCGGCGCCGAACACCGCCAGCCAGACGATGAACATCAGCCACAGCCCGCTGCCCCGTGCGGTGACGGTTCGCGCGGACGGCGGCTCGCCGGATGGCTGGCTGATCGACATGCGCCGGTCAGACCCTGAGGAAGTGTTCGCGGTAGTGGCGCAGTTCGCCGATCGATTCATGGATGTCGGCGAGTGCCTCGTGCTTCCCCTGCTTGGACAGGCCGGCGAGCACCTCGGGCCTCCAGCGGCGCGCGAGTTCCTTCAGCGTGCTGACGTCGAGGTTGCGGTAGTGGAAGTACGCCTCCAGGCCGGGCAGCCAGCGCGCCATGAAGCGGCGATCCTGGCAGATCGAGTTGCCGCACATCGGCGAAGTCTTCGGCGGCACGTGCTGCGCGAGGAACACGAGCATCCTGCGCTCCGCCTCCGCCTCGTCCAGCGTCGACGCGCGCACCCGGTCGGTCAGGCCGGAGCGTCCGTGCGTGCCGGTGTTCCAGGCATCCATGCCGGCGAGCACTGCATCGGACTGGTGCACCACCAGCACCGGCGCCTCGGCCACGACCTCGAGGCGGGCATCGGTCACGACGAAGGCGATCTCGATCACCCGGTCACGGTCCGGGTCGAGCCCGGTCATTTCCATGTCCACCCAGACAAGGTGTTCGGCGTTCTGTGCCATCCGTGTCGATCTTTCCCGTGCGTCATCCAGCATGAATCAAGCCAGTTCCGGACGATTGTGTCACAGTCGCACCCGGGCTTTCCCGGTACATTTCCCTGTATGCACCCATTCGCATTGCTGTTCCTCGCCGCCCTGCTGGCCGCCACCGCGGTCAAGATCTGGCTTTCGCTGCGCCACATGCAGCATGTGCGCGCCCATCGGGACCATGTGCCCGAGGCGTTCGCGGCCGACATCCCGGCGGCGAGCCACCGCACGGCCGCCGACTACACCGTCGCCAAGGGACGCGTCGACCTCGCCGAGATCCCGGTGGATGCGGCGCTGGTGCTGCTGCTCACCTTCGGCGGCGGCCTGGGCTGGATCGACGCGGCGCTGCGCCCGCTGCTCGGCGACGGACTGCTGCACGGCGTCGGCCTGATCGGCGCCGTGGTCGTCCTGACCAGCGCGATCTCGCTGCCGGCGAGCATCTACCGCACCTTCGTGGTCGAGCAGCGCTTCGGGTTCAACAAGATGAGCCCGGCGATGTTCGCCGGCGACCTGCTGCGCAGCACGCTGCTCGGCACCGCGCTCGGGCTTCCGCTGCTCGCCGCCGTGCTCTGGCTGATGGGCGCGATGGGCGAGCTCTGGTGGCTCTACGTCTGGGCCGTGTGGGTAGGCTTCAACCTGCTGGTGCTGGCGGTGTACCCGACGTTCATCGCGCCGCTGTTCAACAAGTTCTCGCCGCTGCAGGACGCCGCGCTGGAGGCGCGGGTCCGCACGCTGCTCGAGCGCTGCGGCTTCAAGGCGCAGGGCCTGTTCGTGATGGACGGCAGCAAGCGCAGCAGCCACGGCAACGCCTACTTCACCGGGCTGGGCCGCAGCAAGCGCATCGTGTTCTTCGACACGCTGCTCGCGCGCCTCACGCCCGAGGAGATCGAGGCGGTGCTCGCGCACGAGCTCGGCCACTTCAAGCTGCGCCATGTCGCCAAGCGAATCGCCTGGACCTTCGCCGCGAGCCTCGTGTTCCTCGCCCTGCTCGCCTGGCTCGCCGCCGAGCCCTGGTTCTACACGGCGCTGGGCGTGGAGCGTGCGTCGACCGCGATGGCCCTGCTGCTGTTCTTCATCGTGCTGCCATCGTTCACCTTCCTGCTCAGCCCGCTGTTCGCCTGGTATTCGCGGCGGCACGAGTTCGAGGCCGATCATTACGCGGCGCGCCATGCCCGCGCGTCGGACCTGGTGCAGGCGCTGGTGAAGCTCTACAAGGACAATGCATCGACGCTCACGCCCGACCCGGTGCACTCGATGTTCTACGACTCGCATCCGCCCGCAGCCATCCGCATCGCGCGGCTGCAGGCCGCGGCCGGCTGACCGGGCGCCATGGCAGCCCATTCCCCGACACCGGCCGCAGACCCGGCGCTGCCGCTGGTGCAGCGGCACTGCCGCCCGCTCGGCGCGGACGCCGCGCTCGATGCGCAGGCCGCGGCACGGCTGCTGCTGCAGCTTCCGCAGTGGCGCATCGAAGGCGCCTTCCTCACCCGCATCTTCACCTTCGCCGACCACTGGGAAACCATGGCCTTCGTCAATGCCACGGCCTGGGTCACCCACCGGGAAGACCACCATCCCGAACTCGCGGTCGGCTACGACCGCTGCCAGGTGCGATTCACCACGCACTCGGCCGGCGGGCTGTCGGAGAACGACTTCATCTGCGCCGCCAAGTTCGATGCACTGCTCGGGTTGTGCTGACGTCCCCGGCGGGCGCACCCCGCGCGGGCCGGGGACTGGACGACACCGGTGACTGACCGCCGCCTGCCGAAGCGGCGCGAGGCCCGCGCCGCAGCCCCGGTGGCAACGGTTGCGGTACAGCAGGGCCGCGTGGTCGCCGCGTTCGGCCGCAAGGTCGAAGTTCGGGTGGAGGCCAGCGGGGAGCGGGTGAAGTGCGCCGCCCACGGCCGCCGGATGGAGGCGGTGTGCGGCGACCGGGTGGCGATCAGCCGCGCCGCCGAAGGGCACGATGCCTCGCAGGGGATGATCGAATCGATCGACACCCGCACCAGCGTGCTGTTCCGGCGCGATGCGATGCGCGAGAAGGTGATCGCTGCGAACGTCACCCTGGTCGCCTACGTGGTGGCCGGAGAGCCGCCGTTCTCGGACGAACTGCTGTCGCGCTGCCTGATCGCCGCGAACGCCGCGGGCATCGAGGCGCTGATCGTGCTCAACAAGACCGACCTGCCCGAGTCCACCGCGGTGGCACGCGGCCAGCTCGCGCCGTTCGCCGCGCTCGGCTACCCGGTCCAGGAGGTCGCCGCGCGGCAGGACGTCGAGGCCCTGCGCGCGCGCCTGGCCGGCCATGATTCGCTGCTGATCGGGCAATCGGGCATGGGCAAGTCGACGCTGGTCAACGCACTGGTGCCCGATGCCGGTGCGCGCACCGGCGAGATCTCGAGCGCGCTCGATGCCGGCCGGCACACCACCACCGCCAGCCGCCTCTACGCGCTGCAGGCTTCCGGCACGGTCATCGATTCGCCGGGCCTGCAGGCCTTCGGCCTGGCCCACGTGCCGACCGACCGGCTGGCCGCGGCCTTCCCCGAGTTCGCGCCGCTGATCGGTTCATGCCGCTTCGCCAACTGCCGGCACCAGAGCGAGCCCGGGTGCGCGGTACGCGCCGCGTTCGGGCGCGGCGCGATCGACCCGCGCCGCATGCGCATCTACGACACGCTGCTCGAGGAAGGCGAATACACCGCGCGCCGCGCGCTGCACGGCGGCAGCTAGTCCCGCGCGCGGCACGCCGTCGGCCGGCCCGGTCAGGCCGCCCGGCTTGCGCCATCCATCGCGTGCGCAGGCGGTTGCCATTCGTCGCACAGCCGGTCGAGCATCGCCCGCGGGTCCGGCGGCAGGCGGCGCAGCGCCAGGCTCTCGCCGGCGCGCGCGCCGGCGCGCCGCAGCGCACGGCCGAGCGGCTGCAGCGTCGCGCGATGCCGCCACGGGGTGTGCGCGGCACGTACCTGCCATACGCGCTCCGCATTGTCCGGCATCGCGCAGGCCTCGGCGGCACCCGAAGCAGGGCCGGCGACGGCCGGCAGCGGCCGACCCTCCGGTCGGCGCAGGGTGACGCTGAAGTTGCCCCGATCGGGCGAGAACCAGCGGTCGACCGGCTCCAGACCGGCCTTCTCGCCCAGCCGCTCCAGCGCAGGTGCATTGAAGTTGTACAGGTGGGCGGCGTGGAACAGGTGCAGCGGCGACTGGCAGGTCGCCTCCACGTTGGGCACCTCGACGACGGCAAGCCCGCCGGGCGCGAGCCAGCTGGCGATGCGCGCCAGTGCGGCCCCGGGATCGCGCAGGTGCTCGAGCACATGGAACATCGTGACCAGGTCGAACGTGCCCCCGGCGGGCATCGCCTCGTTCAGCGGCGACACGACCAGGTCGAGGCCGAGCGTGGTGCGTGCATGTTGCGCATAGCCCTCGTTCGGTTCGATGCCGGTGACCGCGAGGCCGGTAGTCCGGCCCAGCAGGTAGGCGAACTCGCCGCCGCCGGCACCGATGTCCAGTGCCCGCCCGCCGGCCGGCATCCGTTGCAGCCGAGGCAGCCGCGAGATGCGGTCCAGCGCGACGCGGCCGGCGCGCAGGATGTGCCGGCGCGAAGGCGCACTCTGCCGCTTGTAGTCGATCCGGTAGCGCTCGCGGTAGTACCGGTCGAGCGCGGCGGCATCGGGCATCGGATCGGCGCGCACCAGCCCGCAGCCGGTGCACATCACGGTGCACAGCGGGCTGCCGTCGCGGTCGCGCAGCGACACGACGCGAACGGCATGCTGATGGCACAGGTTGCATGGATCATGGGCGGCGTACTGCGTGCCGGGGACGATGGCGTGGGAAGGCGCATTCATGCGGGGCAGGTTCCGGCAGTCGGTCGGAGGCGCCGCGGACAGGCCCGTGCAGGGCGTCCGAGGCCGGTCGCATCGGGTAGTGCGATCGCCGCCGACCAGCTCCACCGCGCGTCACCAGGGCCTCGCAGGCGAGGCTCGGCGTCAGGCGGTGGCGGCGGGGCCGGCGGGAGCGGCCGCAGCGGTCGCATCAGCAGCACGATGCCCGTGTTGATCCGGGCGCACAGGCGACGTGTCAGGATTCGCATATGTGTCGGACCACGGACCGTCGCGGAAGTTCCCGCCGGGCCGGATTCTTGCGGAAAGTAGTGTCCGCCGGGCGATCGACGGTCGGCTGCGGTATCCTCGAAACATCGAATCCGTCGTCCCTGTCCGTGTCTTCCGGCGCGAGGGAAGCACATGATGTCCAGCCACCGCCGACCTGCGCGGAATCCGCCTGCCGCGCCCGCCCTGCTGCCGGCTTCGATCCTGCGCCCGGTCCTGACGCTCGTCCTGGCTGCGGTCGTCTGCCTGCTGCAGCAGCCCGCGGCGCAAGCCGCCGCGCCGGTCGCACCGGAGGAGTCCGCGGTCTCCGCCGGCTCCTGGTTCTGCAGCCGCTACGTGGAAGCGGCGGCGGCGGACAGCCCGGCGGCGGCCGATGTCCTGGCCGCGGTCCGCGCGTTCTCGCTCGGCTATGTTTACGGGGTCTCGGAAGCCGTGGGCAAGCCGTTCCCGGAGGCGGCCGACAACGACCGGCGCATCGTCGAGTTGCTCGACAGGGGTTGCCGCGAGGATGGCGGACGCGCCGTGCGCGACGCGACGCTGCTGGCCGGCCGGTCGATGCTGGAGGATGCGCGGTCGGCGGGCGGCAGCCCGGCGGCCGACGCGACCGGGATGCTGGCATGCCAGGCCTACCTCGACGCGTCCGGTCGCGGCGCCGGTGCGGGTGCACCCGGCCGTCCGGCAGCAAGGCTCGACCAGGTGCGCAACTGGGCCGACGGCTACATCAATGCGCGCTTCGAGCGCGCCGGACGCGGGCTGATCCCGACCGCGAAGAACAAGGCGCTGATGCTCGAACGGTTTTCGGCGGCCTGCACGGCGCGTCCCTCGACGACCGTTCGCGAAGCGGCTCGCGGCGTGGTCGAGGCGACGCTGCCTGGAAAATGAACCACCCCCCCTTCCACTGCTGACATGCGAGGAACCCAAGATGGCTGAACGCCCCGATGACCGGATGCCCGAACCGGTGATGGACCCGGCTGCCCTGTGCCGCGAAGAGATCTACACCGACGGCAAGGTCGGAACCCTGCGCTGCATGGTGCCGGTCAACGTCGACGGCAGCACCGACGCGTCGCGACCGATGCGCTTCGTCGGCGAGGCGCAGATCCTCACGCCGGCCGGGGCGCTGCCTTTGTCGTTCGAGGTCGAAGGCGACACGCTCGCCGAAGCGGTGCAGAACTACGCCGCGGCGGCGAAGGAAGGCATCGAGCGCGCAGTGCGCGAGATCCAGGAGATGCGCCGCCAGCAGTCGTCCGGCCTGGTCATCCCGAAGGGCCCGATCGGCCCTGGCGGCCTGCCCGGCGGCATGGGCGGCGGCAAGATCCAGATGCCCTGAAGCCCGCGCGCGCAGGGTCGGCCGAGAGCCGTCCCTGCGCTGCCGCGGCGACGTTCAGCGCGCGATCTCGAGCTCGAGGTTGTCGATCAGCCGGGTGCGCCCCAGGCGCGCCGCGGCCAGCACCACCAGCCTGCGGTCGTCGGGCGTCGGCGACTGCAGGTCGTGCTGGCGCCGTACCGCGACATAGTCCGGCTTCCAGCCGCGGGCGCCGAGCGCCTGCATCGCATCGCGCTCGACCATCCCGTGCAGTTCGCCGGCCTGCACCGCATCGCGCGCCCGCTGCAGGATCGCGTAGAGCTGCGGCGCCTCAGCCCGCTCGGTCGGGCTGAGGTAGATGTTGCGCGACGACAGTGCTAGGCCGTCGGCCGCACGCACCGTCTCGGCCGGGATGATCTCGATCGGCATCGCGAGCTGGCGCACCATGTCGCGCAGCACCAGGTACTGCTGGTAGTCCTTCTTGCCGAACAGCGCGGCATGCGGCCGCACCATGTTGAACAGCTTGAGCACCACGGTGGCCACGCCGCGGAAGTGGCCGGGACGGATGGCGCCGTCGAGCACGTGCTGCAGTTCAGAAGGCTCGACCACGAACGTCTGCGGCTCGGGGTAGATCTCGCGCTCGTCCGGCACGAACACCACGTTGGCCCCGGCCTCCCGGCACTTGTCACAGTCGGCCTCCAGCGTGCGCGGATAGCGGTCGAAGTCCTCTCGCGGGCCGAACTGGAGGCGGTTGACGAAGATGCTGACCACGGTGCATGCGGCACGCGGCTTGGCCAGGCGCACCAGCTGTATGTGGCCTTCGTGCAGGTTGCCCATCGTCGGCACGAACACGTTGTTCGGTTCGCGCTGCAGACGCTCGCGCAACGCAGCCACCGAATGAATCACGTCCATCGAAAAACCTGTCGGTGGTTGTCTAGAAGGAATGCTCCGCGGCGGGGAACGTCCCTGCCTTCACTTCGGCCACGTACGCGGCCACCGCGGCTTCGATGCCGGGGCTGCCCGCCATGAAATTCTTGACGAAGCGCGCCTTCTTGCCGGGGAACACGTCGAGCATGTCGTGCAGCACGAGCACCTGCCCGGAACAGCCGGGGCCGGCGCCGATGCCGATCGTCGGCACCTTCGCGGCGGCGGTGAGTTCGCCCGCCAGTGCCGCCGGGATCGCCTCGAACAGCAGCAGGCCGGCGCCCGCCGCCTCGAGGCGCGCCGCCTCGTCGCGCAGCCGCTGCGCCGAGGTATCGGTGCGTCCCTGCACCCGGTAGCCGCCGAGTTGGTGCACCGACTGCGGCGTGAGGCCGATGTGCGCACAGACCGGCACGCCGCGCTCGACCAGGAAGGAGACGGTGTCGACCATCGCGACGCCGCCTTCGATCTTCACCATCTGCGCGCCCGCGGCCATCAGCAGCGCCGCGTTCTCGAAAGCCTGCTGCGGGCTCACTTGGAAGCTGCCGAACGGCATGTCGGCGACCACGAATGCACGCTGCGCGGCGCGCGCCACGCACTCGGTGTGGTAGACCATGTCGCGCATCGAGACCGCAAGCGTCGAATCGCGGCCCTGTATGACCATGCCGAGCGAATCGCCGACCAGGATGGTCTCGACCCCCGCGCGTTCCATCAGCGCGGTGAAGCTCGCATCGTAGCTGGTCAGCATCGAGATGCGGTCGCCGGCCTGCGCCATCTTCTGCAGGGTATGCAGCGTGATGCGGGCGAGGCGGGGCGTGTCGGCGGCGTTTCCGTAGGTCATCGCGCAGTCAGTACCCAGTGAACAACGAACGGCGGGGTCGGGAGTATCGTCCCGGGCGCGCGAGGATGCAAACGCACCCGGTCACGCTGCCCGCGTGACGCTTGCCCACGCATGCCCGCGCTGCATGCGCTGCCATGCCCGGGGCTCATGTGCCGCCCCGGCTGATGAACTCCCGCGGGCCGCGCATCTCGTTGATACAGCGCAACAATAGATCGAAATCCGCGGGCTCGTCCGCGAAGTTCAGGTTGTCGCTGTTGACGATCAGCACCGGCGCCGCTTCGTAGCGGTAGAAGAACTGGCTGTAGCTCGCGGCGAGGCGTTCCAGGTAGTCCTCGCCGATCTTCCGCTCCTGGCCGATGCCGCGCCGGCGCACCCGCTCGACCAGCCGTTCGGTCGAGGCCTGCAGGTAGATCACCAGGTCGGGCGCGACGGTATCCGGCTTGATCTGGCTGTAGACCTGCTGGTAGAGCCTGAACTCGTCGTCGTCCAGCGTGAGCCGCGCGAACAGCGGATCCTTCTCGAGCATGAAGTCGGCGACGGTGACGCCGCCGAACAGGTCGCGCTGCGCGACCGCGCGCAACTGGCCGATGCGCTGGAACAGGAAGAACAGCTGCACCGGCAGCGCATACCGGCGCGGGTCCTCGTAGAAGCCCGCGAGGAAGGGATTGTCGTCCGGCTTCTCGAACAGTTCGACGCCGCCGGTGCGCGCGGCGAGAAGCCGCGCGAGCGTCGTCTTGCCTGCGCCGATCGGACCCTCGACCACGACGTAGCGGAAGCGCGCGGGCAGCATCGTGGGGGCGGCGGCAGCGGTCGGGACGGCGCGCCGCGCGGTCAGCGTGCCTCGAGCGCGCCGAGGCGCTCGATCGCCTGCCCGGCCACGGCCAGCGCGAGGCCGGCAGGCGATCCGAGGCCCGGGATCGTGCAACCCGGCGCGATCTCGGCCAGCGGCAGCAGCACGAACGCCCGGTCGGCCAGGCGTGGATGCGGAACGGTCAGGTGCGGCAGGTCGACGACCTGGTCGCCATACAGCAGCAGGTCGAGGTCGATCAGCCGCGGCGCGTTGCGGAATTCGCGCGTGCGGCCACCCTCCTGTTCGATGGCCAGCAGCGCGTCGAGCAGCGCCTGCGGCGCCAGCCGGGTATCGAGCGCGACGACCGCATTATAGAAGTCGGGCTGGTCGAGATAGCCGACCGGCGCGCTCCGGTAGATGGAACTGACGGACACGATGCAGGTCGACGGCAGGCGCGCGATCGCGGCGAGCGCCGCGCGCAACTGCGCGACAGGGTCGCCGAGGTTGGCCCCGAGCCCGATGCAGGCGCGTACCGGTGCGCCGCTGGCAAAGCCCGTCGGCGGCGCCGGGGCCGGCACCGGCCGCAGGCTCGCCGCACTGTCAATCACCGGCGGCTCCGGCACGTGCCGGCGCGGCACCGTCCGGCGCGGGGCTGGCGCCCTCGGCCTCGCCGCTGCCGCCCCCCTCCGTGCGCGTGCGACCGCGCCCGCTGCGGCTGCGCCGGCGTCTCGGCTTGCCTGCCGCGGATTCCGGCAGCAGCATCTCCTCGCGCTCGGCTTCGCCGGCGCGCTGGAACCGTGTCCACCATTCGCCGACCTCGGGATCGACCTCGCCGCTCTCGCAGCGAAGCAGCAGGAAGTCGTATCCGGAGCGGAAGCGTTCCTGCTCGAGCAGCCGGAACGGGCGACGACCGAAGCGCTGGTCGAAACGCGGCTGCAGGAACCAGATCTCGCGCATCTGCGCGGTGAACCGGCGCGGGATCGCGAGTTGCTCGACCTGGCGCGAGATGACGCAATCCATGGCCTCGGCGAGCGCGATCATCGGCGGCTTGCCACGGCCGCCAGGCCCGCCTTCCGTGCCCTGCTTCCATTGCGCCAGCACTTCATGCCAGAGCAGCGATGCGAACAGGAAAGCCGGCGACACGCTCTTGCCGGCATTGATGCGCGCATCGGTGTTGGCCAGCGCGAGCATCACGAACTTCTCGCCCATCGGCTGCTCGAGGATCACGTCGAGCATCGGCATCAGCCCGTGGTGCAGGCCGTCGTCGCGCAGCCGGTTGACGCAGGCGACCGCGCCGCCCGACAGTAGCAGCTTGAGCATCTCGTCGAACAGCCGGGCCGGCGGCACGTTCGACAGCAGCGGCGCCAGTTCGCGGATCGGCGCGCGCGTCGCCGCCTCGATTTCGAACCCGATCGCCGCGGCGAAGCGCACCGCGCGCAGCATGCGCACCGGATCCTCGCGGTAGCGCGTGGCCGGATCCCCGATCATCCGGATCTGCCGCTTGCGCAGGTCCTCGACGCCCTGGTGGTAGTCGACGATCTCCTCGGCCTTCGGGTCGTAGAACAGCGCATTGACCGTGAAGTCGCGGCGTGCCGCATCCTGCTGCTGGGTGCCGAACACGTTGTCGCGGATCAGCCGGCCGTGCTGATCGGCCTGACGGGTGCCGGGCCCGGTCTCGGTGCGCGCGCGCGACGACCGCGGTGCGCGCGCCGGCGCTGCCTCCGGCGCGTCGAACGCATCGCCGGCATCCTCCGCCCCGGCATCCAGTTCAGCCTCGGCCGGCGGCGAACCGTCGCCGCGGAAGGTCGCGGTCTCGACCAGTTCCTGGCCGCACATCACGTGCACCAGCCGGAAGCGGCGGCCGATGATGCGCGAACGGCGGAACAGCGCGGCCGCCTGCTCGGGCGTGGCGTCGGTGGCCACGTCGAAGTCCTTCGGTGTGCGACCGATCAGCAGGTCGCGCACCGCGCCGCCGACGACGAAGGCTTTGTAGCCGTTGTCCTGCAGCGTCGAGGTCACGCGCAGCGCGCAGGCGCTGATGCGGTCGCGGCCGATGCCGTGCCGGTCGCGGGGAATGATCTCGGGAACCTTGCGTGCTTCGGGCCGCGCGCCGCGGCTGCCGAATACGCGCCGCAGGAAGGAGCGAATCATGAAGGAAGGCTGGAGCCTTCGTTAGGCCAGGGGGCCCGAGTATACAACGCGCCCTCCGCCATCGGCCGTACGCGTGCCCCGCCCGACCCGGCGCACCAGGCAGGGCCGCGGCACCCGGCGCTCACCGGTGCAATGCCACGATCGGCCAGCCGCGCTGCAGCGCAACCGCGCGCAGCCGTTCGTCGGGATCGACCGCCACCGGATGGCTGACCCGCTCGAGCAACGGCAGGTCGTTCGCGGAATCGCTGTAGAACCACTGCTCCTCGAAATCCTCGACCGCGTGGCCCAGCCCGGCAAGCCAGGCCTGCACGCGCGACACCTTGCCTTCCCGGAAGCACGGGATGCCGGCGACGCGGCCGGTGAACCGCCCGCCGCCGTCCTGCTCCGGTTCGGTCGCGACCAGGTGCGGAATGCCGAACGCACGCGCGATCGGCGCAGTGACGAAGGAATTGGTGGCCGTCACCACCGCGCACAGGTTCCCGGCATGGCGCGCGACCAGCTCGCGCGCCGGCTCGCGCATCATCGGCAGGATGCGGCCCTGCATGAAGGCGGCGTGCCAGGCGTCGAGCGTGCTGCGCGGATGGCTCGCGAGGGGCGCCAGCGCGAACGCGAGAAACTCCATGATGTCGAGCGTGCCGGCCTTGTACTGGTCGTAGAAGCCCTTGTTGCGCGCTTCGTAGTCGCCGCGGTCGAGCACGCCGGTGTCGATCAGGAACTGCCCCCACTCGTAGTCGCTGTCACCGGCCAGCAGGGTGTTGTCGAGGTCGAACAGGGCGAGTTTCATCGAGGCATCTTGCTTTCGTGCAGGGTCAGCCGAGGCTGCGCAGCCATTCGCGCGCCAGGGCAAGCGTCACCGGCCGCTTGGCGGCGAGCGAATGCTGGTCGATGGAATCGACCACTGCGAGCAGGGTCGGCAGGTCGCGCGGCATGGTCTGCAGCAGCCAGTCGAGCACCTCCGGGCCGATGGCAGCACCGCGCGACCGGGCATGGGCAGCCATCGCCGCGGCCTTCTGCGTTTCGGTGAGGAGGTGCACCTGGTAGGTCAAGCCCCACGACAGGCGGGTCACCAGGTCGGCGCGCAACGCGAGCGCGGCGGGCGGCCGCGGCCCGGACACGAGAAGGCTGCAGTACGGATGCTCCTGGCGCACCGTGTTGTACAGGTTGAACAGGCGCTGCTCGCCACCGGCATCCAGCGCGTCGACATTGTCGAGCGCCAGCCGGGTCACCGGCCTGCCCGCCGCGTCGGACAGCAGCTCGATGCCCAGCGGTGAATCCGGCTCGCGCAGGTCCATGTAGCGGCCGCTGCCCGCCCCGGCCGGAGCGGCCCCCTCGCCTGCATCCACGCCGGTTCCGGTGGCCGCATGCAGCAGGTGGCTGCGGCCGGATCCGGGCGCGCCCCAGAGGTACAAGAAGCGTCCCTGCGACGAGCCGTCCTCGCCGCGCAGCAGGTCGACCAGTTCGGCGTTGTCGCCGACGATGAAGTTGTCGAAGGTCTGCAGCGGCAGCGGCACCAGATCGAGCACGCCCTGCGGGTGCCTGGGCGCCAGCGCGTCCGCGCGCTTGCCGCATCGACGTTCGCCGGTCGGCTGCACGGCGGCGCCGAAGGGCAGCGGTCCGACCGGTGCACCGGCAGGCTTCGGCGGGACGGCCATCTCAGCCCTGGTACAGGGGGCTCGCCAGGTAGCGACCGCGCAGGTAGCGCAGCCACACCAGCAGGGCGGCACTCGCCGGCAGGGCCAGCAGCACGCCGACGAACCCGAACACCTGGCCGAACGCGAGCAGCGCGAAGATCACCACCACCGGATGCAGGCCGATGCGATCCCCGACCAGCTTCGGCACCACGACGTAGCCTTCGAGCAGTTGCCCGACGAAGAACACCGCCCATACCCAGAGCAGCGGGCCGAGCGCCTGGAACTGCATCACCGCCACCACCGTGCCGAGCACGATGCCGAACACCGCCCCGACATACGGGATGAACACGATCAGGCCGGTGAGCAGGCCGATCGCCACCGCGTACTCGACGCCGACCAGGGACAGCGCGATCGCGTAGTAGGCAGCCATCACCATCATCACCGACAGCTGGCCGCGCAGGAACTCGCCGAGCACCGCGTCGATCTCGCGCGCGAGCTTGGCGATGGTGGCGTGCTGCGCGCGCGGCAGCATGTGGTCGATCTCGGCGACCATCTCGCTCCAGTCGCGCAGGAAGTAGAACAGCACCACCGGCACCAGCATCAGGTTCACGAAGAAGCCGACCAGCGCGAGGCCGCCGCTGGTGAGCGAGGGCACGACCCAGCCAGCGATGCGCTGCGGCGACGGCAACTGCTCGAGCACCAGCGCGCGCAGGTGGTCGAGTTCGACTTCGACGCCCAGGTGCTCCTCGACCAGGGGCTCGATGTTGGCCCGGGCCCATTCGAAGAAGCGCGGCATGGTCTCGGTGATGCGCACCAGTTGCTGCTGCAGCAGCGGCAGCAGGATCAGCACCATCGCTACCGTGGCCAAGACGATCAGCACCAGCACCAGGCCGGCGGCGAGGCTGCGCGAAAGACCCCGGGCAGCCAGCTTCGCGACCACCTTCTCGAAGATGTACGCGACCATCAGGGCGAACAGGAACGGCGTGAGCACCGGCCCGAGCAGGTAGAACAGGTAGCCGCCGAACGCGACCAGGGCCAGCCAGAAAGCCCAGGTGGCGAGTTCGGGGCGCGCCGCGGGGCGCGGCACCGGTGAGGGCAGCGGCGCCGGCGTTGGCGTCGGCGTGGAGGGCGGCGGAAGGCTCATCGGCCGGGACGACGGTGCGTGCGTCCACCGGCCCCGGAACGGGGGCCCGGGCGGGGGCGGGGGTGCGGCTTTGTTAGAATCATCGCCTGAATGTATCTGCGACGCCCCCGGAACTCAACTGCGAGCCGCCCCTTGAACGAGAACCACCACAGAACACCCGGCGGCAAAACGTCCGGCATGACCTACCGCGAGGCCGGCGTCGACATCGACGCCGGAGACGCGCTGGTGGAGAACATCAAGCCGCTGGCGGCGCGCACCCGGCGCGACGGCGTGCTCGCCGGCATCGGCGGCTTCGGCGCGCTGTTCGAAGTGCCGAAACGCTACCGCGAACCGGTGCTGGTGTCCGGGACCGACGGCGTCGGCACCAAGCTGAAGCTCGCCTTCGCGCTCGGGCGCCATGACACGATCGGCATCGACCTGGTGGCGATGAGCGTCAACGACGTGCTGGTGCAGGGCGCCGAGCCGCTGTTCTTCCTCGACTACTTCGCGACCGGCAAGCTGGAGGTCGACGTGGCCACCGAGGTGGTGCGCGGCATCGCGCACGGCTGCGAACTGGCCGGCTGCGCGCTGATCGGCGGCGAGACCGCCGAGATGCCCGGCATGTATGTCGCCGGCGAGTACGACCTTGCCGGCTTCTGCGTGGGCGTGGTCGAGAAATCGAGGATCATCGACGGCTCGACGGTCGCCGCCGGCGACGTGATCCTCGGGCTCGGATCCAGCGGCCTGCACTCGAACGGCTATTCGCTCGCGCGGCGCATCGTAGAGGTGGCCGGTGCCGACCTCGGTGCAGACTTCCACGGCCAGCCGCTGGCCGATGCGCTGCTGGCGCCCACCCGCATCTACGTGAGGCCCGTGCTGGCGCTGATGGCGGCATTGCCGGTGAAGGCGCTCGCGCACATCACCGGCGGCGGGCTCCCGGAGAACCTCCCCCGCGTGCTCCCCGACGGGGTGGCCGCCCGCGTGCGCCTCGGCTCGTGGCCGGTGCCGCCGCTGTTCGACCTGGTCCGCAGCGTGTGCACCTCGATCGACGACCACGAGCTGTA
>JAJTHE010000015.1 GCA_021298815.1 Betaproteobacteria bacterium
ATTCGGCGCCGGAGTCGGACTGGACAAACGAGAGCGCCATCATCAACGGGCGCTACATCTACTCGTTCCGTGGCGCTGCTGGCGCGCTGCTCGACCGCTACGACATCGCGGGCAACGCATGGGCGGCGATCACCTACAGCCCGAACACCGAGACGTTTACGACCGGAACGAAGTACTCCCTGCACGACGGCACGCTGTACATCCAGAAGGAAGCGACGGGCAGCTGGTTTGCCTACAACTTCGCCCGCTCGGAGATGTTCCCGTGGTCCACGATGCTCTATCCGCAGGGCGCGGCGCTGCTCGGCGATACGGCGTTTGATGTGATCTACGAGGACGGGGCGACGGAAATCTACTACGTCTACATGCTGCTCAACACATCGACCGTGCTGCTTCGGCAAATGGTGATCTAGTGAAAATCACAGACCTCATTCGAATGGCTCAGGCCAAAATTGCCAACCTCGGAGCGCAGCGCACCAGCGCGGAACGCTTGGGGGATGTCGAGCGCGTTAATCGCATCGATGGCGAAATCGCCGAAACTCAGACAACCCTGGCGCAGCTTCAAACCTTGGCGGAATAAGCCATGCTGCTCACGCTGCTGTCGCCGCAGCCCGCTGCCGGAGCGGTAATTGGCAACCTGTCGGCCGCGCTCGCCGATGCCACATTACTGTCCGACGGCACGATTACGCAACCGGCGATTGCCGCCGACCTGTCGGCAACGCTTGCCGCTGTTGCGCTGTCTTCGGATGCGACCGTAGCATCGTCCGGCGTCACTGCCGATCTTTCGGTGACGCTGGGCGCTCTGGGTCTGTCGTCTAGCGCAACAATCACGCAACCGGCGATCACCGGCAGCTTGTCCGTCACGCTCGGCGCACTGGCGCTGTCAAGCTCTGCTGTCTTGCCAGTGGCGTCCGTCGGTGGCGGCGCATCTGCCAAGCGCCGAGGCCGTCTGCGCGGCGAGGGCTGGGGCCGCGAGCGCGAGATTCTGGAAGCAAGCCTCGCGCGCATCGAGCAAGCCGACGTGCAGCGCATCGCCCGCACGATGGCCGACTCCGAGCAACCACAGGCGCAGCGCATCGCCAGGAAGCTGCTCGATTACAGCGGCGAGGCGGCGGAAATCGAAAGCCTGCGCCGCGAGGTGGCGAAGCTCGAGGCGGCGCAGCGCGAGCGCGTGGCGATTAAGCAATCGCGCAGTCAGCGGGATCAGGACTTGCGCGCGGCGGCAGTCGAACTGCGCGAGATCCTGCGAGACGAGGAAGACGCGCTCGCCGCCCTGCTGGAGATAGAAGACATGGACGCGCGGCACATCCTGCGCGCCATCGGGATAGCGATCCACTAGCCCGTACCGGGCAACGGCTACCGCGCGGCCGAGCATGCGCGAGAGAGGCAATCATGGCAGACGACACCGAGCAGCAGGACATCGACACGAACGAAAGCGTGCAGGCGGAGGCGGAAGACGCCGAGGCGCTGGAGGGCGGCGCAGACGAGGCGCAGGCGGAAGCCGAAGCAGAAAGCGAAACCGACGCCGAACCCGATGAAATCGTGGTCACCATCGGCGACGATCCGCCGAGTACCGAGGCCGATTCGGAAGTGGAGCGCGCCCCGGCATGGGTGCGCGACCTGCGCAAGTCGCATCGCGAGTTGCAGCGCAAGGTCCGCGAGTACGAGGAGCGCGAGAGGACAGCGCCTGCAGCCGCGCAGCAGGCCGCGCCGCTGCCGAAGAAGCCGACGCTGGAGGACTACGACTACGATACCGAGCGATACGAAACGTCGCTGGAATCGTGGTATCGGCAGCGCGACGCGCACGAAGCCGCCGAGCGCAAGGCCCGCGAGGCCGCGCAGCAGCAGGAGCAAGCGTGGAAGGCCCGCCTGGATGAGTACGGCAGCGCAAAGGCCGCGCTCAAGGTCCGCGACTTTGACGAAGCCGAGCATCAACTGAGCGAGAAATTCTCGCAGACGCAGTTGGGCGTTCTTGTGCAAGGCAGCGAAAACCCGGCGCTCCTCGTCTACGCGCTCGGCCGCAACCCGAAGCGCGCGGCCGACCTCGCCAAGATCACCGACCCCGTGCGATTCGCCTTCGCAGTCGCCAAACTGGAGGCCCAAATGAAAGTCCAGCCCCGCAGCAAACCGCCCGCACCCGAGAAGACCGTCCCGACCGGCTCGGCCCCGATCTCCGGCAACAGCGATCAGACCTTGGAGCGCCTGCGCGACGAGGCCGCGAAAACCGGCGACTTCACAAAAGTCATGCGCTTCCGCGCGCAGATGCGAGAGAAGGCCGCGCAGTCGAGGTAGCGGCTTGCGCTGCGCGTGACTTCGGCTTATATTGCTGCCATTCGGGCATCGCCAGCCCTTAATCGGCAGTGATTGAGCGTCCGCCCCGCTCTGATGGGTGAGTGTGCAGTAGTCGAACCTGACCACAATCCCACTCATTCATCGGAGCTTTTCTCATGGCAAACGCCTTTTCCAAAGAAGAACGTGTAGCGTACGAAAACCTGCTTGAAAGCTTTCAGGACGCGCTCGTCCTGAGCCGCAACGTCGCTGTGTTCAACACCGACCAGGTGATGATGGAGCGCACGAACAACGTCGTATGGCGTCCCCAGCCGTACATCGCCGTTTCGTACGCGGGCACGGACATGTCGTCCAACTTCGACGACTACACCCAGCTTTCCGTCCCGGCCACCATCGGCTTTTCGCGCTCGGTGCCGTGGGTCATGACCGCCACCGAACTGCGCGACACACTGCAGGAAGGCCGTCTCGGCGATGCGGCGAAGCAGAAGCTCGCCTCGGACATCAACGTGGCCATCATGAACGTCGCGGCGCTGCAGGGCACGATGTTCGTCAAGCGGACCGGTGCCGCCTCCGGCTTCGATGACGTGGCC
>JAJTHE010000043.1 GCA_021298815.1 Betaproteobacteria bacterium
CTCGGCGTGTGCCGGGTCGGCGACCGGGTGAACCTGGAGATCGACCTGCTCGCGCGCTATGTCGAGCGCCTTCGCGCCTGACCGATCCACCGCCCTAGTGAACGCAGGAGAGCCAGCATGACGATCCGTACCATCGAGGACTTCCTGGCCGGCAGCGGCCAGCGCGACGCGACGCAGGAACCGTTCGAGCTCGAGAACCCGCACCTGCTCGAGGTGCGCCTGCGCGGCGTCGCCTGGGCCAAGGCCGGGTCGATGGTCGCCTACACCGGCGGCGTGAAGTTCCGCCGCGAGGGCGTGCTCGAACAGGGGCTTGGGAACCTGCTCAAGAAGGCGGTCAGCGGCGAGGGCGCGCAGCTGATGAAGATGGAGGGGCAGGGCCGGGTCTGGCTCGCGGACGGTGGCAAGAAGATCAACCTGCTGCGGCTCCAGGGCGAGGCGATCTGCGTCAACGGCAACGACGTGCTGGCCTTCGAGCAGGGTATCGAGAACAGGATCACCATGATGCGCAAGGTCGCGGGCATGATGGCCGGCGGCCTGTTCAACATCCGCCTGTCCGGGCACGGCCTGGTCGCGATCGGCTCGCACTACGAGCCGCTGACCCTGAAGGTGAGCCCGCGCCGGCCGGTCTACACGGATCCCAATGCCACCGTCGCCTGGTCGGGCGGGCTGGAACCGGATTTCGTCACCGACCTCACCCTAGGCAGCCTGGTCGGGCGCACCTCCGGGGAGAGCCTGCAGATGAAGTTCGCGGGCGATGGATGGGTGGTGGTGCAGCCCTACGAGGAGGGGGCGGCGGCGCGCGCGGGGGGGTGAAGCCCGGGCGGACGCGATTCGCGTGCCCAGGGCGCCGATCCGGGCGATAATCGGAGGTTGCCCAGCCTGGACCGCCGCCCAATGCCGATCGCCAGTACCCCCGAGATCATCGACGAGATCCGCGCCGGACGCATGGTCGTGCTCGTCGACGAGGAAGACCGCGAGAACGAGGGCGACCTCGTGATGGCCGCCGAGTTCGTCACGCCCGAGGCGATAAACTTCATGGCCAAGCATGGCCGCGGCCTGATCTGCCTCACGCTGACCGAGGACCGCTGCCGGCAGCTCGACCTGCCGTTGATGGTGCGCGACAACCGCTCGCCGATGGGCACCAACTTCACGATGTCGATCGAGGCCGCCGAGGGCGTGACCACCGGCATCTCGGCGCACGACCGCGCGCATACGGTGCGCACCGCGGTGCGCGCGGATGCCTCGCCAGCCGACCTGGTGCAGCCCGGCCACATCTTCCCGCTGCGCGCGCAGCCCGGCGGCGTGCTGGTGCGCGCCGGGCATACCGAGGCCGGCTGCGACCTCGCGTACCTCGCCGGCGTGCTGCCGGCCTCGGTGATCTGCGAGATCCTGAAGGACGACGGCACGATGGCGCGGCTGCCCGACCTGCTGGTGTTCGCCGAGGCGCACGGCCTGAAGGTGGGCACCATCGCCGACCTGATCCAGTACCGCAGCCGCACCGAGTCGCTGATCGAGCGCGCCGGCGAGCGCGACATCGACACGCCGTACGGCACGTTCCGGCTGATCACCTTCCGCGACCGGCTGGCCACCGCAACCCACCTCGCGCTGGTGCACGGCACGCCGCGCCCCGACGAAGAGGTGCTGGTGCGCGTGCACGAGCCGATATCGATCGTCGACCTGCTCGACGCCGGCAGCGCGACCCATTCGTGGAACGTGCATGCCGCGATGCAGGCGGTGGTCAAGGCCGGCTGCGGCGCGATCGTGCTGCTGCACCGTCCCGAGATGCCCGACCAGTTGCTGGAACGCGCGACCCGCGCCGGGCCGGCGCCGCGGCGCGGCCGCATGGACCTGCGCGACTACGGTATCGGTGCGCAGATCATCCGGCAGCTCGGCATCACCCGCATGCGCGTGCTGGCGCAACCGCGGCGCATGCCGAGCATGACCGGCTTCGACCTCGAGGTGACCGGCTACCTGCTGCCCGAGGGACCGGTCCCGCTCGCCGACCTCGCAGGCCATCCCAACCTCCCTACGCGCTGATCCCTGCAACGGCGCCGCCCGCGCGCCCGATTCCACGTGCCGGTGCCCGCCGGCGCCGGCAGGGCCGATTCCAAGGACGTATCCGATGACCGCCAGACCCGTGCTTGCCCGCAACGACTTCGCGCCCGACCTCGATGGTGCCGCGCTGCGCATCGGCATCGTGCAGGGGCGCTTCAACGAATCGATCGGCGCGGCGGAGCTCACCGCCTGCCGTGCCGAGCTCGAACGCCTCGGCGTGCGCCCGGCCTGCATCGTCCATTGCACGGTGCCCGGCGCGCTCGAGATCCCGCTGGTGCTGCAGAAGCTCGCGCAGACCGGCCGCTTCGATGCGCTGATCGCGCTTGGCGCGGTGATCCGCGGCGAGACCTACCATTTCGAGGTGGTGTCCAACGAGGCCTGCGCCGGCGCCTCCAGCGTCGCGCTCGACACCGGCGTGCCGGTGGCCAACGGCATCCTGACCACCAACACCGACGAGCAGGCGGAGGTGCGTGCCGCCGAGAAGGGACGCGACTGCGCGCGTGCCGCGGTCGAGATGGCCAACCTGCTCAGAAGCATCGACGATGCCGCGCGCTGAGCGCCGGCCGGGCAGCGCCGGCCCCGGCAAGGCACGGATCGCCCGCCACAAGGCACGCGAGTTCGCGGTTCAGGGCGTCTACCAGTGGCTGGTCGCGGGTGGCGAGCCGTGGGACATCATTCGCCACCTGCGCGAGTCCGACGACTACGAAGCGGCCGATGCCGCCTTCGTCGAGCGGCTGGTGTCCGGCGCGATCGCCGATGCGGATGAATTGTCGGCGTGGATGCAACCTTTCCTCGACCGGCCGGTCAATGCATTGAGCCCGGTCGAACGCGCGATCCTGATGCTGGCCGGCTTCGAACTGCGCACCGCGCCCGAAGCCGAGTTCGGCGCACCTTACCGGGTGGTGATCAACGAGGCGGTCGAACTGGCCAAGCTGTTCGGGGGCACCGACGGCCACAAGTACGTGAACGGCGTGGTCGACAAGCTGGCCGGCGCGGTGCGGGCCGACGAACGGGCACAGCCGGGCGGCCGGCCGGTGCAGTGATACCCGACACAGAACGCTGGAGCGGAAGATGCTTTCGATAAAGGTCCGGATTTACCTGTTCTACGTCGCGGCGGTGGCCTTCGTCTCGATCGGCATGTGGCTGATCGGTGCCGGACTGTTCAGCACCGGCGGCTTCACCGCGCTGGTGGTCGGCGGACTGATGTTCGCCACCGGCGTGGTCGACTTCGCGATGGGACGCTACCTGCAGCGGCTCTACCTGCAGCCGGCTGGGCAGCAGGGCGGACAGCCGGCCGCGTCGCCGGCGGACGGCGGCGCCGGATCGCCAGGCGCGGGATCGCCGGGCGGCGGCAGCGCGGCCTGACGATGCCGGGCGGGGGGCAGGCCGGCGGCGAGTTCTCCCTGATCGCCCGGTACTTCACCTGGCCCACCCCGTCGGCCGACCTGGGGGTCGGCGACGATGCCGCGCTGCTGCGGGTCGCGCCCGGCATGCAGCTCGCCGTGTCCACCGATCTGCTGGTCGAGGGCACCCACTTCCTGGCGGGAACCGATCCTGGCCGCCTCGGGCACAAGGCGCTGGCGGTGAACCTGTCCGACATGGCGGCGATGGGCGCGCGGCCGCGCTGGGCGACGCTGGCCCTGTCCCTGCCGTCGGCTGACGACCGGTGGCTGGACGCGTTTTCGGGGGGCCTGCGTGCGCTCGCCGGCCGGCATGGCACCGAACTGGTCGGCGGCGACACCACCCGCGGGCCGCTGTCGCTGTGCGTGACCATCCTCGGCGAGGTGCCGGCTGGGCAGGCATTGCGGCGTGATGGGGCGTGCGCGGGCGACGAGGTGTGGGTGTCGGGCACGCTGGGCGACGCGGCGATCGGCCTGGCCCTGCTCACCGGCGCCCGCGCGCCGGCGCTCGATGCCGCCGCCGCGGCCGCCTGCATCGAGCGACTGGAGGCGCCGCAGCCGCGGGTCGCGCTCGGGCTGGCATTGCGCGGGATCGCCAGCGCCGCGCTCGATGTCTCCGACGGCTTCGCGGCCGACCTCGGGCACATCCTCGAGCGGTCGGGGGTCGGTGCATGCGTCGAGGTCGCTCGCCTGCCGGCCTCGGCCGCGCTGGCGCCGTTCGCCGACGACCCGGCGGTGCGCGAGGCCCTGCTCGGGGGCGGCGACGACTACGAACTGTGCTTCACTGCGCCGGCGGCGGCCGCCGCCGACGTCGTGCGCGCCGCCGCACAGGCGGGCGTGCTGGTCACCCGGGTGGGGCGGATCGTCCCCGGTGCCGGCCTCGCCCTCGTGGACGAGGACGGCCGCGAACTGCCGCCGGCCCGGCGCGGATTCGATCATTTTGGCTGAGCCGTCCGGCACCGGCGGCCCTCCGGCCGACGATCCGGCGCGCACGGAGGCGCCGGGTGCGGCACCGGCGCCGCAGGGACGCACGGCGCGCCGCGCGGATGCGCTCTGGGTGTTCACCACGCCGGCGGCATTCATCGCCTTCGGCGCCGGCAGCGGGCTGGCACCGCGCGGGCCCGGCACCGCAGGCACGCTCGCCGCGTTCCCGCTGCACCTGCTGCTGGTCTGGCTGCTGCCGCCGGTTGCGCACCTGGCGGCGATCGGCCTGCTGTTCCTGGTCGGCATCTGGGCCTGCGCCGCCGCCGCCCGCGACCTCGGCAGCGAAGATCCGGGCGGCATCGTGATCGACGAGGTGGTGGCCTTCCTGCTGGTGCTGTGGTGGGTGCCCGCGACAGCGCCGGCATGGATCGCCGCGTTCGCGCTGTTCCGGCTGTTCGACATCTGGAAGCCGCAGCCGATCCGCTGGTTCGACCGCAACCTGAAGGGGGGCTTCGGCGTGATGTTCGACGACCTGCTCGCGGCGGCGGCGACATTGATTGTGTTCGCCATCCCCGCTATCGTCGGCGCATGAGCACCGAAGATCCCCTCCTGTACCAGCTGTCCGAGAACGTCGGGCGTACCCTGTCGTCACGCGGCCTGATGCTGGCCACCGCCGAGTCCTGCACCGGCGGCTGGGTGGGGCAGGTGCTGACCATGATCCCCGGCAGTTCCGAATGGTACGAGCGGGGGTTCGTCACCTATACCTACCTGTCGAAGATGGAGATGCTCGGCGTCGCCGCCGGCACGCTCGAGGCGTTCGGCGCAGTGAGCGAGCGGACCGCAGCCGAGATGTCGCGCGGCGCGCTCGAGCGCAGCCATGCGCAGGTGGCGCTGTCGATCACCGGCGTGGCCGGGCCCGGCGGCGGCACCCCGGACAAGCCGGTCGGCACGGTCTGCTTCGGCTGGTCGTTCCTCGACGGGCGAAACCGCACCGAGACGATCTGCTTTCCGGGCGACCGCGACGCGGTGCGCCGACAGTCGGTCCATCACACGCTCACCCGGCTGCTCGACCAGCTGCTTGCCTGAGGAACACGGACACCATGGCAGTCTCCCCGCGGCCGGACGAATCCGGTGCCCTGAAACCCCAGCAGCGGTTCGACTACTCGGCGATCGTCGATCGCCCGAAGCTGAAGCTGCCGAAAGGCGTGCGGCTAATTGTCTGGCCGGTGGTCAACATCGAGGAATGGAGCATCGACCGGCCGATGCCGCGCGGGGTATCCAATGCACCCGGCGGACAGGCGAGCGTCCCCGACACCCAGAACTGGGGCTGGCACGAGTACGGCATGCGGGTCGGCTTCTGGCGCCTGGTCGAGTCGCTGGCGAAGCACCGCATCCGGCCGACGCTGTCGATCAACGCCAGGGTGTGCGAGACCCGGCCACGGGTCGCGCAGGCGGCGCTCGACGCCGGCTGGGAGTTCATGGCGCACTGCTACGAGCAGATGCCGATCCAGGCGGTGGCCGACCAGCCGGCGATGATGCGGCAGACGATCGAGGTGCTGCAGAAGTTCACCGGCCGCCGCCCGACCGGCTGGCTCGGGCCGGGACGCGGCCAGACCTGGGCTACGCCCGACCACATGGCGGCCAACGGCTTCACCTGGTTCGGCGACTGGGTGATGGACGACCAGCCGTTCTGGGTGAAGACCGCGACGAAGCCGCTGCTGTCGATCCCGTACTCGGTCGAGCTCAACGACATCACGATCATGCTGACCGGCCTGCACGAGTCCGACGCGATGCTCAAGCGGGCGAAGGACGCGTTCGACCAAGTCTACCGCGAGTCGGCGAAGCAGCCACGCGTGCTGTCCTTCGGCGTGCATCCCTATATCTCGGGTGCCGCGCACCGGGCGAAGTACTTCGACGCGATGCTGCGCTACTTCCGCAGCCACAAGGACGTCGTGTTCTGGCAGGGCGAGCAGATCTTCGACTGGTTCAGCGGGCAGGTGAAGCCCTGACGGGCTGACGGGCTGACGGGCGGGCGCCCCGGGGCGCCCGCCGCTTTTTTTCACGCGGCGCTTGCATTCGAGGCTGGATACCGTATAAATTTACGGTATGGACGGTCTGACCCCACGCCAGCAGGAAATCCTCGACTTCATCCGCGGTTTCGTGGAGTCCGAGGGCATGCCCCCGACCCGGGCCGAACTCGCCCGCGCGTTCGGCTTCCGGTCGCCGGCCTCGGCCGAGGAGCACCTGCGCGCGCTCGAGAAGAAGGGCGCGATCACCCTGTCGGGGATGGCCCGCGGGTTGCGCCTGACCGAGCCCTCCGGGCTGCCGCTGGTCGGGCAGGTCGCGGCCGGTGCGCCGCTGCTCGCCACCGAGAACGTGGTCGGACACTACCCGGTCAATCCGAACCTGTTCAAGCTGCGTGCAGACTACCTGCTCAAGGTGCGCGGCTGGAGCATGCGCGACGCCGGCATCCTCGATGGCGACTGGCTGGTGGTGCACAAGGCCAGCGAGGCGCGCGACGGCCAGATCGTCGTCGCCCGCGTCGAGGACGACGTCACCGTGAAGCGGCTCAAACGCAAGGACGGCCGCGCCTACCTGATCGCCGAGAACCCCGAGTTCTCGCCGATCGTCATCGAACTCGCCCGCACGCCGCTCGTGATCGAAGGGATCGCGATCGGTGTCGTGCGTGACCTCAACGCAACCTGAAGCCTCCGGAAAGTCTCCCGTCCGAAACGCACGTAATGCCCGCCAAAGCCCTTTTTCCCGTCAGAACACTACAGAAGAGGATGCGATAATGCCGCCTGACTCAGGAGTACACCAGCAGATGGATACCAACAAGCAGAAGGCACTGGTCGCAGCCCTTTCGCAGATCGAGAAGCAGTTCGGCAAGGGTTCGATCATGAAACTCGGCACGGCCGAGGTGAACAAGGAGATCGAGGTCGTCTCCACCGGCTCGCTCGGCCTCGACCTGGCGCTCGGCATCGGCGGACTCCCGCGCGGCCGGATCGTCGAGATCTACGGGCCGGAGTCCTCCGGCAAGACCACGCTCACGCTGCAGGCGATTGCCGAGATGCAGAAGCTCGGTGGCACCGCCGCGTTCATCGACGCCGAACACGCACTGGATCCCCAGTACGCCCGCAAGCTCGGCGTGCAGATCGAGGACCTGCTGATTTCCCAGCCGGACAGCGGCGAGCAGGCGCTCGAGATCGCCGACATGCTGGTGCGTTCCGGCTCGGTCGACATCGTGGTCATCGACTCGGTGGCGGCACTCACGCCGAAGGCCGAGATCGAGGGGGACATGGGCGACCAGCTGCCCGGCCTGCAGGCGCGGCTGATGTCGCAGGCCCTGCGCAAGCTGACTGCCAACATCAAGCGCTCCAACACGCTGGTGATCTTCATCAACCAGATCCGCATGAAGATCGGCGTGATGTTCGGCAGCCCCGAGACCACCACCGGCGGCAATGCGCTCAAGTTCTACGCGTCCGTCCGGCTGGACATCCGGCGCATCGGCTCGATCAAGAAGGGCGAGGAAGTGATCGGCGCCGAGACCCGGGTCAAGGTGGTGAAGAACAAGATGGCGCCGCCGTTCCGGCAGGCCGAGTTCGACATCCTGTACGGCGAGGGCATCTCGCGCCATGGCGAGATTGTCGAACTCGGCGTGCTGCACAAGATCGTCGACAAGTCCGGGGCCTGGTACAGCTACAACGGCGAGCGGATCGGCCAGGGCAAGGACAACGCCCGCGACTACCTGCGCGAGCACAACGAGCTCGCGATGGAGATCGAGGGCAAGATCCGGGCAGCCGTGAGCACGCCGCCGATCGTCGAGGAAGCCGAGGACGACGAGGAAGAAGAGGCCTGATCCCGCCCCTTCGCGCAGGGCTTCGTCTCCGACACCGACTCCGGCTCGCGGATTCCTCGTTGCCGCCTCGTCCACCGCTGTCGCTGCGCGGCCGGGCACTCGGCTACCTGGCACGTCGCGAGCACTCCCGGCTCGAACTCGAGACGAAGCTGCGCCGTTTTGCAGGCCCCGATGACGATATCGGGTCGCTGCTCGACGATTTCGTCGCCCGCGGCTGGCTGTCCGAACAGCGCCTGGTAGACCAGGTGGTCAACCACTCCCGGCGCTTTGGCGCCGCGCGGGTGCTGAACGACCTGCGCCGGCGCGGCGTGGACCCGGCCCTGGTCGGCGAGGCGGCACGACCGCTGCGCGAGGGCGAACTGGCGATCGCGCGCGAGGTCTGGCGGCGCAGGTTCGGGGCGGCACCGACCGATGCCAGCGATCGGATGCGGCAGATCCGTTTCCTGCGCAGCCGGGGATTCAGCGGGTCGACCATCGCCCGGGTACTGAAGGACGGTGCGATCGAAGACGAGCCGGACGACCCGTTCGACTGAGTACAATCCATCGTCCGCTGCGCACCGTGTCGCGCTCCCGCCGCACGGGCCGGCTCCAGCCGGAGAATCGTACGATGAAGTCATCCCTTCGCAGGCCGCTCGCCCTCGCACTGGCGCTCTCGTTGCCGATGGGGCTGTCCGGCACGCATGATGCCGTCGCCCAGGGCACTGGCGCTGCCTGGCCGACGAAGACGATCCGGCTGGTCGTGCCGTTCACGCCGGGGGGCTCGCAGGACGTGCTCGCACGGGTGCTCGGGCAGAAGGTGGGCGATGCGCTGGGGCAGCGGCTGCTGGTGGACAACCGGCCGGGCGCGGGTGGACTGATCGCGGCGCAGGAGTCGTCGCGCGCCAATCCCGACGGCTACACGCTGTTCCTGTCGAGCGGCGCGCAGATCGCCATCGCTCCCGGGCTGCGGCCCAACCTCGGCTACGACCCGATCCGTGACTTCGTGCATGTGATCCACCTGGTCGACCTTCCACTGGTGCTGATCGCCCATCCCGGCCTGCCGGTGAGCGGGGTGAAGGAACTGGTTGCGTATGCCAAGGCCAATCCGGGCAAGGTGAGCACGGCCTCCACCGGCACCGGCACCTATACGCACCTGACCACCGAGCTGATGAAGTCGATCACCGGCGCGCCGCTCACCCATGTGCCCTACAAGGGCGCTGCACCCGCGCTCAACGACCTCGTCGGGCGACAGGTCGAGACGATGTTCACCACCACGGCCTCGGCGCAGCCGTTCACCTCGACGCAGCGGGTGAAGGCGCTGGGCATCACCGCACCCAGGCGCTCGGCGATGCTGCCGGAGGTGCCCACCTTCGGGGAGCAGGGCGTGTCGGGGTTGAACGTGTCCTCCTGGATCGGCATTTCGGTGCCGGCGAAGACGCCACAGGCAGTGGTCGAGCGGCTGGCGCGCGAGTTCGCCCGGGCGCTCGAGGCACCCGACGTGCGGGAACGCCTGGCCACGCTCGGCGTCGAGATCGCTTCGGTGAGCGGCGAACCGTTCGCGAAGATGGTGCGCGAAGACCAGGCACGCTGGAGCCGCTTGATCAAGTCCGCCGGGATCAAGGTCGAGTAGGGCGGAGCGCCGCCGGGTGGATCTCGCCATCGCAGGCGGCGGCCTGATCGGTCGTGCCACCGCCGCGCTGGTGCATCGGCGCGGGCATCGGGTCGCGCTCTGGTCGCCGACGTGCCGCGGATGGTCGACGCGCCCGGCATCGGGCGGAGCCCTGCCGCTGCGCTATCGCGGCGCCGTCGAGGGGGAGGCGATGGTCGATGCGCTGGCCGAGCCGGCAGCGCTGGCGGCGTTCGACACCGTGCTGCTCGCGGTGCCGGGCAATGCCTATCCGGCAGTGCTGCCGCGGTTGCTGGACGGATTGCGCGACGGCCAGCTCGTGGTGGTCGGCGGTGCGTTGTCGCTGGCACCCCTGTGGATCCACGAGCAGGCGCGCGCGCGGCATCATGCTGACCGTCGCCAGCTGGGGCACCACGTTGTGCACGGCACGGCGCAGCACGCTCGCCGATGTCGAGATCGGATCGGTCCGCGGGCGCTTCGAGATGGCGGCGATCCCGGCCAGCGCCGCACCGGCGGCCGTCGAGCGATGCACGAGGTTGTTCGGCGACCTGTTCAACCCGGTCGAGACCATCCTGGCGACGCTCCTGTCCAACGTCAACCCGGTCGCCCATGCGGCCGAGGTGCTGCCCAATCTGACGCGGATCGAGTGTGCGGAGGACTGGCCGCTTTTCCGTTACCTCACGCCGGCCGCGGCGCGCATCGCAGAGGCGATCGATGCCGAGCGCATTGCCATCGCTGCCGCCTTCGGGTTGAAGGTGCGCTCGGTGCACGAGCACACCCACCTGTCGTACCACGTGCCGCTCGCGACCTACGGCGAGATGGCTGCGGCGGTGCATGCGAAGGTGGGCAGCCCGGCCGGCCCGACCTCCTTCGGGCATCGCTACCTGGTCGAGGATGTCCCGTACGGGCTCGCGTTCTTCGAGGCCATGGGACGCGTCGCGGCCGTGGCGACGCCGAACATCTCCGGGACGATCACCGTGCTGTCGAGTGCCTGCGCGCGCGACTTCCGGTCGGACAACCCGCTGCTCGAGGCGCTCGGGGTGGATGGCATGCCCGTGGCGCAACTGCTCGCCCGATGCCGTGGGGAGGCGGCGCAGGGCCATGCCTGGAGGTCTGGCTGACCGCGTTTCCGCCCTATAATCCAAGGCTTGCCACATGTTCCTCCCGCCGTGTGTCGGCGCGCACAGCGCCCACCATCGACCGAAAGCCGAAATGAAAGCCAACGAGATCCGGGCGAAGTTCCTGCAGTACTTCGAACAGAAGGGCCATACCGTCGTGCGTTCGTCGAGCCTGGTGCCCGGCAACGATCCGACGCTGCTGTTCGTCAACAGCGGCATGGTGCAGTTCAAGGACGTGTTCCTCGGCACCGACAAGCGGGCCTACACGAAGGCCACCACCTCGCAGCGTTCGGTGCGCGCCGGCGGCAAGCACAACGACCTCGAGAACGTCGGCTATACCGCCCGGCACCACACGTTCTTCGAGATGCTGGGCAACTTCAGCTTCGGCGACTACTTCAAGCGCGACGCGATCCACCATGCCTGGACGCTGCTGACCGAGGTCTACCGCCTGCCGAAGGACAACCTCTGGGTCACCGTCTACCACACCGACGACGAGGCCTACGCGATCTGGAAGGACGAGATCGGCGTGCCGGTCGAGCGCATCGTGCGCATCGGCGACAACAAGGGCGCGCCGTACGCATCGGACAACTTCTGGCAGATGGCCGATACCGGGCCCTGCGGTCCGTGCAGCGAGATTTTCTTCGACCATGGCCCGGAGGTCGAAGGCGGGCCGCCCGGTTCGCCCGAGGCCGACGGCGACCGCTACATCGAGATCTGGAACCTGGTGTTCATGCAGTTCAACCGGGACGAGGCGGGCAACATGAACCCGCTGCCCAAGCCGTCGGTGGACACCGGCATGGGCCTGGAGCGCATCGCGGCCGTGCTGCAGCATGTGCATAGCAACTACGAGATCGACCTGTTCCAGGCGCTGATCACTGCTGCCGCGCGCGAGACCGGCACCAAGGACCTCGCGAACAACTCGCTGAAGGTGATCGCCGACCATATCCGTGCCTGTTCGTTCCTGATCGTCGACGGCGTGATCCCGGGCAGCGAGGGCCGCGGCTACGTGCTGCGCCGGATCATCCGGCGCGCGCTGCGCCATGGCTACAAGCTCGGCCAGCAGAAGCCGTTCTTCCATCGCCTGGTCGCGCCGTTGGTCGAGCAGATGGGCGAGGCATATCCGGAACTCGTGCAGGAGGCCGGTCGGGTCGAGCAGGTGCTGAAGGCCGAGGAAGAGCGCTTCGGCGAGACGCTCGAGAACGGCATGCGCATCCTCGAGGGCGCGCTGACCCGCGAGGACAACGTGCTCGACGGCGAGATGGTGTTCACGCTGTACGACACCTTCGGCTTCCCGGTCGACCTCACGGCGGACATCGCGCGCGAGCGCGGCAAGACGGTCGACATCGCAGGCTTCGAGCAGGCGATGAGCCGGCAGCGCGAGCAGGCGCGGGCGGCCGGCAAGTTCAGGTCGGCGGCGGCGGTCGAGTACTCCGGCGACAAGACCCGATTCAAGGGCTACGACACGCTCGAGGCCGAGGGCAGGGTGGTCGCGCTCTACGTCGGCGGCGTCGCGGTCGACAAGGTCGGCACGGGCGACAGCGCGATCGTCGTGCTCGACGAGACGCCGTTCTATGCCGAGTCCGGCGGCCAGGTCGGCGACGTCGGCGAACTGGTCGGTGCCTCCGGCACGTTCATCGTCGACGACACCACGAAGATCCAGCCCGACGTGTCCGGCCACCATGGCAGGGTCGCCACCGGGTCGATCGCGGTCGGCGAGGCGCTCGGCGCCCGGGTGAACGTGACCGCGCGTGCGCGCGCGGCCGGCAACCACTCGGCGACCCACCTGATGCACGCGGCGCTGCGCAAGGTGCTCGGCACGCATGTGCAGCAGAAGGGCTCGCTGGTCGATGCCGACCGCACCCGCTTCGACTTCTCGCACGACAAGCCGATGAGCGCCGAGGAGATCGCGACCGTCGAGGCGCTGGTCAATGCCGAGATCCGGCGCAACACGCAGGTCGGCGCACGCGTGATGAAGTACGACGATGCGATCAAGGCCGGCGCAATGGCGCTGTTCGGCGAGAAGTACGGCGACGAGGTGCGCGTGCTGTCGATGGGCGGCGACAAGGCGGCGGCGTTCTCGACCGAACTCTGCGGCGGCACCCATGTCGCGCGCACCGGCGACATCGGCTTCTTCAAGGTGCTGATGGAAGGTGGCGTGGCCGCCGGCATCCGCCGCGTCGAGGCGGTCACCGGCGAGGGTGCTCTCGCCCATGTACAGCGCATCGACCGCTCGCTTTCGGAGGTCGCCTCGGCGCTGCGTGCCAGCCCTGCGGAACTGCAGGCGCGCGTCGGGCAGGTGCTCGACCAGGTACGCACGCTCGAGAAGGAACTGGGCCGGCTGAAGTCGAAGATGGCTTCGTCTCAGGGCGCCGACCTGTCCGCGCGTGCGGTGGACGTGCAGGGCATCAAGGTGCTGGCGGCCTCGCTCGACACCGGCGACGCGAAGGCGCTGCGCGAGACGATGGACAAGCTGAAGGACAAGCTGCAGTCGGCGGCCATCGTGCTCGGCGGCTCCGTCGACGGCAAGGTCACGCTGATCGCCGGCGTCACGCCGGACCTCGTCGGCAAGGTGAAGGCAGGCGAGCTGGTCAACTTCGTCGCGCAGCAGGTCGGCGGCAAGGGTGGCGGACGCGCCGACATGGCCCAGGCCGGCGGCACCGAGCCGGCGAAGCTGCCGCAGGCGCTCGCCGCGGTGGAAGCCTGGGTGGCGGAGCGGCTGTAGCCGCGATGCCGCCATCCATGCTGCCCGGGGCAGTGCAGGTCGGCGCGCGCGATCCGGCGGGCGGCCGCAGGCCGGCGGCCGCCGCGGCCCGGCCGGCGGTGCCGCGAGTGCCAGGCGTGCTGGGAGTGCTTGCACTGGCCGTCGTGCTGCTGGCCGCGTCCGGCGTGCCGGCATCGGCCCGGCAGCCGCCGGCGGCGAAGGTGGTGCGCGAGCGGCCGGTGCCTGCCGCCGCCCTTGCGCGCGCGAGCGAGGCCGGTGGCTGGTGGATGATCGCGCAGACCGCATGCGACGTCGCCCGCGGCACGGCGATCCTGGACCGCATGAATGCCGTGCTCGGCCGGATCCGGCCGCCTTCGGCCGGGCTCGCCGTCTCGGAGCGCGTGCAGGATCCCTTCCTTCCCGAAGCCGCGCGGCTGAAGATGGAAGGGCTGATGCGGCGGGTCAGCGAACTGCAGGGCATCGCGGGGGACATCCGCGGCGTCGAAGGCGACCTCGCGCTGGCCGCGAAGGAGATGAAGCCTCCACTGGCGCGCCTGGATCGCCCCGAGTGGAAGCTCGCCGAACCGGTGACGACCGAGGCGGAACTCGTGCGGCTGCGCGAGGCGACCGACCAGGCGCTGTCGAAGGCCTGCAGCGAAGGCGTCGCGCAGATCGAGGCGCGCTTCGTGGACGAGAAGACCGGGATCCTGCCACTGCTGCGCTGAGCGCGTGCCGCGGATTCAGGCCCGTTTCGCGGCGCGGGGCAGCGTGAGGGTCCGGGGCGCGCGCACGCCTGCGGCCGGGGCGGGGCGGCTCGTCCAGGCGCGCAACATCACGTCGGCGCAGTGCTCGACATGCCGGTCGAGCTCGGCCGGGGACATCGGCGGCAGCCCCATCATCGTGAGTAGCCAGGGATGCCCCTTCAGCAGGTCGAGGTAGTCGTGCGCTGCCTGCATCGGATCGCCGAACGAGAGGGTATCGCCCGCTTCGAATGCGGCGATCACCGCGGCGACCTGTTCGATCGTCGGGACGATCGCCGAGCGGTAGAACAAACCGGAGAGCTCGGGCGAGCGTTCCTGCACGATCAGCCTGAACATCGCCACGGCTTCGGCGCTCATGATCAGGCCGAGGAAGGCATGCCCGACCGAGACCAGGGCGCGCCGTGGCGGCATGCGACCGGTCGTCGCGAGGTCCAGCGAGGACAGCATCTCGGCGCATTTTGCCTTGACCGCCGCGACGAAGATGTCCTGCTTCGATCCGAACTGGTTGTAGACGGTGAGCTTGGACACGCCGGCTTGTTCGGCGATCGCCTCCATGCTGGTGGCCGCGTAGCCGTGGCTGATGAACAGCACCTGTGCGGCGAGGACGATCGACGCATGCTTCGACGCGTCGCGCGGGCGGCCGCGCCCGCGCGCGCGCGCCGCCGGGTCATCCGGGGGCGGGCTGCGATGGACCGGGTCCACGGGGGCGCCGGCCGGATCACGGGGAATCTGCTTGCGCATCTTATTAGTATACTGTACCGTACAGTTAAATAATTATCGGCCGAGCGTCGACGATGATCGAGATTGCGCTGCGCATGCTGTCCGGCGACCGAACCAAGTACCTCGGGCTGGTCAGCGGCATCGCCTTCGCGACCCTGCTGATCGCGCAGCAGGCGTCTATCTTCGTGTCGCTGATGATGCGCACCGCGAACCAGGTGCTGGACGTGCGCGAGGCCGACCTGTGGGTGATGGACCCGCGCGTACGCTACGTGGATGAAGTGGAGCCGCTGCGCGACGTCGACCTCGCGCGCATCCGCGGCGTGGAGGGCGTCGAGTGGGCGGTCCCATTCTACAAGGGCACCGCCATCCTGCGCACCCGCGAGGGACTCATCAACCAGGTGAGCCTGGTCGGCGTGGACGACGCGACGCTCGCGGGCGCGCCGCGCAAATGGGTGAAGGGCGACCTGTCCGCGCTGCGCCGTCCCAACGGCATCGTGCTCGACCTGCAGGGCGCGCAGTTCATCTGGCCCGGCGAAGACGTGCCGCTCGGGCGCAGCGCCGAGATCAACGACGTGCGGGTCGAACTCACCGGCATCGCCGACGTGTCGCCGCCATTCATCACCTTCCCGATCGCCTACATGCGCTACAGCGATGCGGTGCGCCTGCTGCCGCCGCAGCGTAACGTCATGTCCTACGTGATCGTGAAGGCGGCCGCCGGCACGGACCCGGCGGAACTGGGCGCGCGCATCGCCGCGCGCACCGGGCTGCAGGCGCTCACCTGGGATGCGTTCGCCTGGCGCAGCGTCGAGTACGTGCTGACCCGGACCGGCATCCCGGTGAATTTCGGCATCACGGTGCTGCTTGGCATCCTGGTGGGCGCGGCGGTGACGGCGCAGACCTTCTACCTGTTCGTGTTCGAGAACCTGCGCCAGTTCGGCGCGCTGAAGGCGATCGGCGCCACCAACGGCCAGATCCTGGCGATGGTGCTCGCGCAGGCCGCGGTGGTCGGCGCGCTCGGCTACGGCATCGGCATCGGCCTGTGCGCGCTGTTCTTCGAGGTGACCGGCGGTGCCGCCGCGCTGGAAGGGTTCCGCCTGGTGCCGCAGGTAGTCGGCGCCACCGGCGGCGTGATCGCGCTGATCCTGGTGCTGTCCTGCCTGTTCAGCATCCGCCGCGTGTTCGTGGTGGATCCTGCGATCGTGTTCAGGGGCTGAGCGATGATCGCGGCGAGCGCGCGGGACGTGGTGATGGAGTTCGCGGGCGGCGACGGGCCGGTGCGGGTGCTGCACGGGGCCAGCCTGGAAGTGCCGGCAGGTGGACTCACCTTGCTGGTCGGTCCGTCGGGCTGCGGCAAGACCACGCTGCTGTCGGTGCTGTCGGGGACGCTGGCGGCGACCGCCGGCGAGGTGGAAGTCATGGGCGAGCGCCTGTCCGCGCTCGACGATGCGGCGCGCGTGCGGCTGCGGCGCCGGCGCATCGGCTTCATCTTCCAGCAGTACAACCTGCTGCCCAGTCTTACCGCGGCAGAGAACGCGGCGATCCCGCTGGTCACCGCCGGCATGAAGCTGTCCGAGGCGAGCCGGCGCGCCGTGCCGGTGCTGCAACGGCTCGGACTCGGTGCCCACCTCGACCGGCTGCCGCGGCAGCTCTCGGGAGGCCAGCAGCAGCGGGTGGCGATCGCCCGTGCGCTGGTGCATGAACCATCGCTGGTGGTGTGCGACGAACCGACCGCGGCACTGGATGCGAAGGCAGGGCACACCGTGATGGAACTGCTGCGCTCGGTGGCCGCCGCACCGGACCGGGCCGTGCTGATCGTTACCCACGACAGCCGCATCCACGGGTTCGCCGACCGCATCGTCGAGATGGAGGACGGGCGCGTGCTGGGCGAACGACCGCCACCGTCGCGCAACGATGGATACCAGGGAGCCGTCCATGATTGAAGAGAATCGCAACCGCCGCCTGCGGCGCCGGCTGAAGTCGGCCGTGCTGCCCGTGACTGCCGCAGCCATGTTCGTGTTCGCGATGGTGTCGATCATCGAGCCTGCACGCACGCGCGCCGCCCCGCCGGTGCCGCCACCGGCGAGCGGGCATGCCGCCACGGTCGCCGGCATCGGCGTGGTCGAGCCCGAATCCGAACCGGTGGCGATCGCCACGGAACTGCCGGGGGTGGTGCGTGCCGTCGAGGTCGAACCGGGCCAGTCGGTGCGTGCGGGCGCGGTGCTGTTCCGGCTGGACGATCGCGCGCTGTCAGCCGCGCTCGATGTCGCGCTGGCCGGCGAACAGGCCGCGCTGGCAGAGCAGCGTGCCGCCGAGGCTGCGCTGCCGGTGGCGCGCGCGGCGCTGGCCGATGCCGAGGCGCGGCTCGCGCTGTATGGTGCGGTCGACGATGCGCGGGCGGTATCGGGCGACGAGGTCGAGCGCCAGCGCTTCGCGGTCGAGCGGGCACGCGCGGCACTGGCCCAGGCCGGCGCACAGGCACTGGCTGCGCAGGCGCGTGCCGGCTCGGCTGCGGCGCAGGTGCGTGCGATCCGCATCGACATCGACCGGTTGCAGGTGCGTTCGCCGATCGACGGCCGGGTCTGGCGGCGCAACGTGCGCGTCGGCGAGTTCGCGCCGGCAGGGGTGCTCGCCGAGCCGCTGATGGTGGTCGGGTCGGACCGGGCACTGCAGGTGCGGGTGGAAGTGGATGAAGAGGACGCTGCACGGCTGCGGGCCGGCGCGGCCGCGCATGGCGTGTTCCGCGGCGAACCGGAGCGGCGCATCGCGCTGCAGTTTGCGCGCATCGAACCGCAGGCGCGCGCCAAGCGCACGCTGTCCGGTGCTGCGCAGCGCGTCGACAGCCGGGTGGTCGAGGTGCTCTACCGGTTCGAGGCCGGGGATGCGCCGCCTTTGATCGGCCAGCGCATGGACGTGTTCATCGAGGCGTCCGCGGGGACGGGCCGATGAACCCGCGATCGCTGCGGCAGGATCCCGAAGTGCCGTGGATGCGGCGCGGGCGCACGCCGTCCCGCAGGCTGGCCCGGACCCTTGCCCTGGTGCCGGCGGTGCTGATGGTCGCCATCGGCGGATGCGTCGCGCCGACCGGACGCGGCACGGAAGGGTTGCTGGCCGTGCCGGGCGGATGGACCATGGCACCGGCCGCTACAGCGGCCACCCGCGGCGCGGCCGAGGGCGGCAGCGCACCGTCCGGCGCGCCGCGGCCGCCGGGCGCGGTCGGGCCGTGGTGGCTTGCGGTCGACGACCCGGTGCTGCATCGCCTGCTCGAGCAGGCGGGCGAGGTCGCTTCGGTGCGCGTCGCCCGCGAGCGCATGGACGAGGCCTTCGCGTCGTTGCGCGCGGCGCGCGCCGTGCTGGCCCCGACGATCACCGGCGCGGCTGGCACACGCCTGTCCGCACCCGGCGATGGCGCCGTGCGGCAGTCGATCCAGGATGCAACCCTGGGCATCGGCCACGACTTCGACCTGTCCGGCGCGAACCGTGCCCGTGCCGAGGCGGCGCGTGCCCTGGCCGATGCAAGGGCCGAGGCGGTCGACGCAGCGCGTATCGCGGCGCGGGAGATGGCCGTGCAGCTCTACGCAGCCTACACCGGTGCCGCCGCACAGCGGCGGATCACGCAGCAATCGGTGCTCGCCTTCGAATCGGCGCTGGCGCTGGCCGCCACGCGGAGCCGCGCCGGGCTCGGCACGCAACTCGATGTCGTGCAGGCACAGGCGGCGCTGGCTTCCGCGCGTGCGCTGCTGCCGCGTTTCGAGGCGGCGCGCGACAGTGCCCGCCTCGGCCTGGAAGCGTTGCTCGGGCTGTTGCCCGGTGCGCTGGCGCTGCCGCTGGCCGCCATCGAAGCGACGCCCGACGTCGACCCGTCCCTGCTGCTGCGCACGCCGCTGGAGGTGGTCGCCGCGCGGCCCGACCTGCGCATGGCCGAACGCGAACTCGAGGCTGCCAGCGCAGCGACAGCCGCGGCGGTGCGCGATCGCTGGCCCCGTCTCTCGCTGGATGCGCTGGTCGGGGTGCAGGCGGTACGCGTGCCCGGCCCGATGGTCGCCGACGGCCTGGTCTCGTCGCTGTTCGCGGGCATCGCCGGCCCGCTGTTCGACGCCGGCCGGCTGGCGGCGCGCGCCGATGCGGCGCGCGCCCGCGAGCGGGCTGCGGCGATCGCCTACCGGCAGGCGGCGCTGGTGGCGCTGGGTGAGGTCGAGGATGGCATCAGCCGGTTCACCCAGGCACATGCCGAGGACGCGCTCGGCTCGGCGGCCGTGGCCGCCGCGCAGGCCCGGGTGGAGATCGCCCGCGCGCGATGGCGCAGCGGGCTTACGGCCTTCCTCGACGTGGTGCTCGCGGAGCAGGCGTTGCAGGCGACGCAGGCGCAGCACGTGTTGTCGCGCGTGCGCACGCTGGACAGCTTCGCGCGGCTGTCGGCCGCGATCGGGGCGGGCGGCTGACCGCCCGCCGATCACATCACTTCACCCGGATGTTCGCTTCCTTCACCAGCGTACCGAAGCGCTCGCGCGCCTTCTGCTGGCTCGCCGCGAATTCCTCCGGGGTGGCGGGCGTGGCTGGCTCCGCGGCCATGCTGGACAGGGTGGCGCGCGCTTCGGGCGTCTGCATGATGCGGTTGATCTCGCGGTTGAGCCGCAGCACGACGTCGCGCGGCGTCGCCGCCGGCGCATAGACGCCCGACAGCCAGGCGATCGTCATGTTGGTGCCGGCCTCGATCATCGTCGGCGCGTTCGGGAAGATCGGCGAGCGGGTCGCGGTGGGCACGGCGAGCAGGCGTACCTTGTCGGCCTTGATGTGCTCGATGGCGGCACCAAGGTCGAAGGTGAAGTCGACCTGTCCGCCGAGCAGGTCGATCATCACCTGCTGCGAGCCCTTGTAGGCAACGTGCACCACGTTGATCTTCGCCTCGCGCGCGAGCATCTCGGTCGCGACATGCTGCAGCGTGCCGTTGCCTGCAGACCCGTAGTTCAGCTTGCCCGGGTTCGCGCGTGCGTAGGCGATGAACTCGGGCAGGGTCTTCACCGGCAGCCCGGCACGCGCCACCAGGAAGATCGCGGCACGGCCGGTGGGGGCGATCGCGACCAGGTCCTTCGCCGGGTCGGACGGCATGTCGTACAGGAAGGGGTTGATCAGGATGGTGCCGTCCGACGAATGCAGCAGCGTGTAGCCGTCGGGTGCGGCGCGTGCGACCACGTCCAGGCCGATGTTGCCGCCAGCGCCGACCCGGTTCTCGACCACCACCTGCTGGCCGAGCGCCTCGCCCAGCCGCGGGGCCATCGAGCGTGCGATGACGTCGGTGCTGCCGCCGGCCCCGAAGTTCACGATCATGCGGATCGGTTTCGCCGGCCATGCCTGGGCCTGCGCTGCGCCTGCCGCGATGGCGCCGGCGGCCAGCAGGGCGACGGACAGGCCGCCGGCCAGGCGCTCGGGGAACGGGACGATGGAGCAGGTCGGCAGTCGATCGGTCATTCCGGCATTCCTCATGACGTGTGGATTCCAGCATAGCAGCGCGCAAGGCACGGTGTCGATGCCGGCCGTGCATCCGGCATGACCGGCAGGGGCGGGTCCGGTCTGGCGGGTCCGGCCTTGCGGGTCCGCGCCCGCGTTGACCTGCGGCGCGGCGGGGCTTATGTTTGCCGCCTGCACCGACAGGAAGGCGATCCATGCTCAAGAGCCACGGAAGGTACGATTACTCCCCGATCAGCCGGCGTCCCGACTACAGCTGGCCGGAAGGCAAGCGGCTGGCCGTCCACTTCAGCCTGAACGTCGAACACTTCTCGTTCGGCGAAGGCCTGGGCAACGACTACGGCGTGCCGCAGCCGCAGCCCAACGTGCGCAGCTATGCCTGGCGCGACTACGGCAACCGGGTAGGCGCCTGGCGGCTGCTCGAGTTCGCCGAGGAATACGGCCTGCCGTTCGCGATGCTGATCAACAGCGCACTCTACGACTACTGCCCCGAGCTGGTCGAGGCGTACGCGGCACGCGGCGACGAGATCGTTGGCCATGGCCGCACCAATGCCGAGCGGCAGACCGAGATGTCGTTCGACGAAGAGCGTCGCTGCATCGGCGAAGCCACGGCCGCCATCGAGAAGCACTGGGGTCGCAAGCCGCTCGGCTGGCTGGCGCCGTACATCGCGCAGACCCACGACTCGCTCGACCTGCTGAAGGAAGCCGGCTACCGCTACATGATGGACTGGTCGCTCGACGACCAGCCGGTCTGGTTCCGCACCAAGCACGGACCGATCCTCTCGGTGCCCTATGCGCACGAGCTGAACGACTCGGTCGAGGTGGTCTCGCGCAGGACCGGTTCCGAGGAACTGTGCAGCAACATGATCGCCCAGTTCGACGAGATGCTGGCCGAGTCGGCGCGGCGGCCGCTGGTGATGCCGATCGTGCTGCACAGCTTCGTGCTCGGGCAGCCGTACCGGCTGCACCACTTCCGGCGCGTGGTCGAGCACATCCTGCGCCATCGCGACCGGGTCTGGCTGACCCGTCCAGGGGCCATCTGCGAACACATCGAGGGATTGCCGGCCGGTATCGTACCCTGACGGGTGGAAGGAAGGACAATGCGAATCGCGATCATGGGCGCCGGCGGCATCGGCGGGTACTACGGCGCCAAGCTCGCCGCCAGCGGCAACGAGGTGGTGTTCATCGCGCGCGGCGCGCATCTCGAGGCGATCCGGTCGAAGGGCTTCTCGCTGGTCGGGCCGGCCGGTGACATCCACCTGCCGAAGGCGATGGCCACCGACGATCCGTCCGCGGTGGCGCCGGTCGACGTGGTGCTGTTCTGCGTGAAGCTGTTCGACACCGAGGCGGCCGCGCGCGCGATCTCGCCACTGCTCGACCGGGGTGGCATCTGCATCAGCCTGCAGAACGGGGTCGACGGCCAGCATCGCATCGGTGCGGTCACCGGTGCAGACCGCGTGCTGGGCGGCCTCGCGTTCGTGTCGGCGGTGATCGAGTCGCCCGGCACGGTGCGCTACAACTCCGCGAACCCGGCGCTCGAGTTCGGCGAGGCCGACGGCAGCCTGTCCGGGCGCGCCGTGCGCTTCCGCGATGCCTGCATCGCAGCCGGCTTCGGTGCAACCGTGGTGAAGGACGTCCGTGCCGCGCAGTGGAGCAAGTTCGTCGGCCTGAGCACGAATGCTGCGCTCACCGCGCTCGTGCGCCGCCCGGCCGGCGTCGTCTACCACGACCCCGACCTGCTCCAGATCGCGCGCCAGGGCTTCGCCGAAGCCGCGGCGGTCGCGCGTGCGGTCGGCATCGACCTGCCTGCCGACATCGTCGAAGCGAAGGTGAAGCAGCACCAGGGCTTCCCGGCCGACATGTATGCATCGATGTACCACGACCTGACCCGTGGCAAGCGGCTGGAACTCGAAAGCCTTTCCGGGCTGGTGGTGCGCAAGGGCCGCGAACATGGCGTGCCGACACCGGTGCATGCGATGGCCTATGCCTGCCTGAAGCCTTTCCTGGAGGGCAGCGCGGGCTGAGGCGCGCGTCGCCTGTCCGTCGGCCCCCGTTCCTGCCCGGCACCCCGATGTACCCGGCGGCCTGCCCGAAATGCACGACGCCACGCCTGCGCGGGCCTGGCGGCCCGGCGGTGTCGTGCACACGCTGCGGCCTGGTGTTCTCGAAATGGGTCGAAGCGCGGTCCGGACGCAGCAGCGATCCGGACGACGAGGTCGCTGGCCGGCCCGTCCCTGCGTGGCGGGAAGGCCGCGTGGGCGAGTTCCTTGCGCGGCTGGCCGTGCCGCCGCAGTCGATGGGCAGCGGCTCGCGCATCGCCCACGGCCTGCTGCTCGCCGCGCTGTTCCTCTACAGCTGGCCGTTCATCCTGGGCGACGTGCGCACCGCGGACGCGTGGAACGGCTTCCTGCATGGCGTGAACCTGGTGTTCCACGAAGCGGGGCACATGCTGATGATCCCGTTCGGGCGCTTCATGCACGTGCTGGGCGGCACGCTCGGGCAGCTGGCGATGCCGCTGATCGTGGCCGTCGCCTTCATCGTCAAGCGCGACGACACGGTGGGTGCATCGGTCGGCCTGTGGTGGTTCGGACAGAGCCTGACCGATTGCGCGCCGTACATCGCGGACGCGCGCAAGCTCCAGCTGGAACTGCTCGGCGGGGGTACCGGTGCCGAGCGTGACGGCCACGACTGGGAGTACCTGCTGAACACGCTGGGCATCGCGCAGTACGACATCCTGCTCGGCAACCTGGTGAAGCTCGCCGGCGGTGCGGTGATGCTGCTGGCGGTGGCCTGGGGCGGATGGATGCTCCTGCAGGCCCACCGGCAGGCCGGTCCACCGCGCTGACCCGCGCTGTCGCCTACGTGCGAAAAAGAAAGGCGGCCCGCAGGCCGCCCTTGACGGTGCCGCCTTGCGGTCATGCAGCCTTGCGGCGCCCGAACATGCCCAGCGTGAACAGGCCGGTCGCGAGCAGCAGCAGCGGCGCCGGCAGCGGCACCACGGTCGTGCCGGGGCCGACGTCCGAGTAGGTGAAGTTGTCGAGGTCGAAGCCGAAGTTCCCGCCTCTGCCGACGATCACGGCCGAGACGATGTCCTGGCTGCTGCTGGTGAAGCCGAAGAAACCGGGGGTCTGCCACAGGTCGAAGTATGGGCTGCCTGACAGGAAGTTGATCGTCAGATCGAAGGTGCTGCCCATCAGCCCGTTGGTGTCGAAACCGAATCCGGATACCGGACCGTCGAAGATCACGGTCAGAGGGAGTCCCGACGAGAGGCTGTCGAGGAAGCCACCGGTGTAGCCGCCGCCTCCATCGATGTTGAAGAAGAGGCCGGTACCGATCGGGGTAGAGTAGGTCACGCCCGGCTGGATCAGGCCCGGCGTGATCGGTGGCCCGAAATCGACGGCCAGATTGGTGCTCGAATTGAGCACCCCCGTCGGGATCGGGAACCTCGGTACATCACCGAACGTCTCGACCGTCGGCGATCCGCCGACTGCGGCGGTGAAGGTCGGGCGGTCGCTGTAAGCGGTGATGCTGCCGGCGAAGGCTGGGCTGGACGACGCGGCGGCGAGCAGGAGCGAGGCAGTGGCTGCAACGCGAACATTCATGGAGAACTCCGGTTGGTGCCGGTCGGGTGGCCGGTAGACGACACGCCGAACCGACGCGCTATTCCGATCGTACTGCTGAGGGACCTGCGCTGCAATCCGGAAGACAGCTCTGATCGAGCCGCCGATAGTCCGAAAGGACTATCGGCCGACGTTCCTGCCAATGATCAGACCGGATCCGGCAGCCCGTCGAACACGCGGATGATGCCTTCGTTGAACACCGAGCTCAGTCCCTCGAAGTAGGCATCGTTCGGCTGGTAGCGGCGCCGGAAGTCGACCTTCAGGCTGTCGCGCCGGTAGATCAGCAGGTCGATCGGCATGCCGACGGTGACGTTGCTGCGCAGGGTGGAGGCGAACGAGATCAGCGCGCACTTGGCGGCCTTGCCCAGCGGCGTCTCGGCGGTCACCACCCGGTCGAGCATCGGCTTGCCGTACTTCACCTCGCCGATCTGGAAGTAGGGCGTCTCGCGCGTGGCCTCGACGAAATTGCCGGCGGCATAGATGTTGAACAGGCGCGGTTCCTCGCCGGCGATCTGGCCGCCGAGGATCAGCGACACCGCGAACTCGTAGCCGAAGCTGCGCAGCGCCTCGCTGTCGATCCGGTACACCTCGCGCACGGTGTCGCCGATCAACTGCGCCACGTTGAACATCGTCGCGGTGGTCCACAGGTTCGCATGGTCCGTCGACTGCATGCGCTCGTTCAGCAGGTTGACCACCTTCTGGGTGATCGCGAGGTTGCCCGAGACCAGCAGCACGATCACGCGGTCGCCGGGCCGCTCCCATACCGCCATCTTGGGGACGACGGCGATGTGGTCGGGCCCCGCGTTGGTCCGGGTGTCGGACGCGAACACGATGCCGTCCTCTACGTGGATGCCGCAGCAGTAGGTCATGACTGGCGCTGGCTGCTGCCGCCGGCTGCGTCGGGACCGGTAGCTGGCGAGGCGGCGGCCGTGTCCAGGTTGAGCACGTCCACCGAGACCTTCATGCTCATCTTGCCGCCGCCGAAGATGATGCCCTTGAGCGGCGTGACGTCGGAATAGTCGCGGCCCCAGGCCACCGTGATGTGCTGGGTCTCCGGCACCTGGTTGTTGGTCGGGTCGAAGTCCACCCAGCCGCCGCCGGGGACGAACACCGAGAACCAGGCATGGGAGGCATCGGCCCCGACCAGGCGCGCCTTGCCGGGAGGCGGCAGCGTCTCGATGTAGCCGCTCACGTAGCGGGCGGCCAGTCCCTGCGAGCGGATGCAGCCGATCGCCAGGTGGGCGAAGTCCTGGCACACGCCGCGCCGGTGTTCCAGCACCTGCGCGAGCGGCGTGGACAGCGTGGTGAACTCGGGGTCGTATCGGAACTCGCGATGGATCCGTTCCATCAGGTCGTGCACCGACTCCAGCAGCGAGCGCCCGCGCGGGAAGCTCGGTGCCGCATAGCCGGCCAGCCCCGGCTGCGCCGCGACCAGCGGCGAATCGAGCGCGAAGTCGCGCGCGAGCAGGGCCTCGGCATCGCTCGACTGCATCAGGATGCCGCGGCTGGTCTCCCAGGATTCGCCTTCGAACAGGTCGAGGCGGCCGGAGCGCGGTTCCACCGTCACCTCGCTGTTGGCGGTGACGGTGAGCGCGCGGTGCGGCTCGTCGATCGAGAAGCTGGCGACACGGTTGCCGAAATAGTCGAGGCGTTCCCTGTAGTCCGACGGCGGGGGATCGATCACCAGCGCGGCCGCGGTGGCCACCTGGCGCGGCACGACCCTGGGCAGCAGGCGTGCCTCGTTGTAGCCGGTGTCGACCGGCTCGGCGTAGTGGTACTCGGTGCGGTGGCTGATGCGGTAGTTCATCGCGTGCGCCCGGTCAGCCGATCTCGATGCGCGCCTGCGCGAGCTGCTGGCTCTCGCGCAGGTGGGCGAAGTACTGCTCGGTGATCACTTCCGACATCCGGGTGAGCAGGTGGGTGATGCGCGCCATCGTCTGGTCGAGGTCCTGGCGCAGCACGGAGCCCGGGCCGGAACGCACCAGCCGGTCGAGGCTCACCAGGCGCAGCTGGGTCACGGCCTCCAGCGCGAGGCGATCGCGCTCGCCCAGTTCGGAGCCCCCGGCCGCCGCGTGCGGGTCGGCCGGTAACCCGGACAGCGATTCCTGCAACCGCACCAGCTGGTGGATCATGCCGCGCGGGTTGTTGACGTCGAGCAGCATCAGCTCGAGCACGGTGCGCACCTCGAGGTACGAGCGGTAGCGCTGCCGGTAGGTGAGGATGCTCTCGCCGGTGGACAGCACCGCGTCGAGCAGCAGCGCCTCGACCGCCTCGTCGGTATGCACCGCCACGGTCGACCGGGTGAGCGAGGCGAGCAGCAGCGAGCGCTCGATGCGCCGGCCCATGTCGAGGAAGCGCCAGGCCTGGTCGCGCATCAGGCGGTCGCTGGTCAGCCCGTTGAACGCCGCCAGCGACACCACGATCTGGTGCAGGTGCTCGGACAGGTTCTCGATGGTGACGCCGCTGCGGTTGCGCAGCGCCGCGAGCTGGGTATCGATCGTGTCGAGCACGCGCCAGGAGTCCGAGGACCAGAAGTCGCGGATCGCATGGGCGGAATGGACCAGCGCCTGCAGCGTCTGCGCCAGGCTGCCGCTGCGCGCGGCATCGCAGGCCACCGCGAGCAGTTCGTCGTCGGGCTGGTGCAGCTCGGCGTCCTCGGCCATGAAGCCGGGATAGGTGGCGGTGAAGTGGGTGAGCGAGCGCAGCAGCGCATGCAGGCACTGTGCATGTTCCGGGTCGTCGTACTGCAGGGCCTCGTCGTACTTCTGCAGGACGGTGCGCAGCAGCCGCGCCGTGCCTTCGGCACGCTCGGAATAGCGGCCGAGCCAGAACAGGTTGTCGGCGGCGCGCGAGGACAGGGGCACGCGGTTGTCGGAGGTCATCTGCTCCCGCGCCGGCTGCAGCCACAGCGTGACCTGCTGCTCCGGCTCGGAGGCCAGCACCCAGGTGTCCTTGCTGCTGCCGCCGTACTGGTTGCTGACCAGCGGGCTGCCCTGGCTGGAGGCGACGCGGGTGAGCCCGCCCGGCATCACCGCGTAGTCGGCGTCGCGGGCGACCAGGAAGGTGCGCAGCACCGCCGCGCGCGGCTCGATGCCCACGTCGGACAGCGTCGGCGTCGCGGAGAAGCGGGCGAGTTCCTGGCCGACGTAGTTGCGCGGATGCGCGGCGACCTGCGCGCGCATCCGCTCGAGTTCGGCGCGGCTCATCGTCGGACCCATCATCGCGCGTTCGCCGCTGGCGCGCGACAGCGGCTTCACCACCAGGCGTTCGAGGTTGGCCAGCACGTGCTGCAGCTCGGCCGGGTTGCCGCACCACCACGTCTGCACCGAGGACAGGCGCATCGGCTGGCCGAGGAAGTGGCGTGCGATGGCGGGCAGGAAGGCGAGCAGGGCGGGGTTCTCGAGCAGCCCGCTGCCCAGCGGGTTGGCAATCGACACGCTGCCGCGCCGCGCGCAGTCGAGCAGGCCGGTCACGCCCAGGCGGGACTCGGGGCGAAGTTCGAGCGGGTCGCACCAGTCGTCGTCGACCCGCCGGATGATCACGTCGACCGGCTGCAGGTCGGCGAGCGTGCGCTGCCAGACGCGGCCGTTGCGCACCGTGAGGTCGTCGCCCTGCACCAGCGGATAGCCGAGGTAGCTGGCGAGGTAGGCATGCTCGAAATAGGTCTCGTTGCGCGGGCCAGGGGTGAGGATCACGATGCGCGGCTCGCGGTTGGCGCGCGGTGCGATCGACACCAGCGTCTGGCGCAGCGCGCGGAAGAACACCGCCACCCGGTGCACCCGCGAGTCGCGGAACAGCGACGGCAGGATGCGCGTGATGACCATCCGGTTCTCGAGTGCGTAGCCGGCACCGGACGGTGCCTGGGTGCGGTCGCCGAGCACCCACATGTTTCCGTCGGGCCCGCGCGCGAGGTTGGCCGAGTAGAGGATCAGCTGCCGCTCGCCGGGCAGCTTCACGCCGTCGCACTGGCGCAGGAAGCCGGCATGGCCGAACACGAGTTCGGGCGGCAGCAGCCCCTTCTTGAGCAGCTCGCGCGGACCGTAGAGGTCGCGCAGGATCAGGTCCATCAGTTCGGCGCGCTGGATCAGGCCCGATTCGATGCCGGCCCATTCGTTGCTGCCGATGACCAGCGGGATCGGGTCGAGGTCCCAGACCCGGTTGTAGCCTTCCGGGTCGTCATAGACGTTGTAGCTGACCCCGTTCTCGCGCAGCAGCCGGCTGGCCTCGTCGCGCCGTCGGCGCAGCTCTTCCGCGCCCAGCCCCTGCAGCGCACGGGCGAGGTACTCCCAGTGCGGGCGCACCGTGCCGTCGGCGGCGCGGGTCTCGTCGAAGAGGTCGGCGGTGGGCGCGTACCAGGGTTCGGCGCCACGCTCGGACCGGGACTTCGGGGTTGCTGGAGGATCTGCGCGGGGGTCCGTCGACATCGGGGTGCGGGTCAGGAACTCGTACCGGCCAGTCTAGCACCGCATCCGTCCCGCAAGGGTCACCTGCGCAGGTCGAGCGTGTGCGGAAAGTCACGGTCGGGTTCCGCCGGCGGCGGTGCCATCGGGCGCGGTGCGTCCTTCGGCAGATAGCCGCCGAGGTCCGGTGGCGGCGGCAGGTCGCCCGGCGTGTGGCCATAGGCCCAGAAGCGCGACACCCGGCGCGACTCGGCCTCGAACGCATTGACCGGGAAGGTCTCGTAGCTGCGCCCGCCAGGGTGGGTGACGTGGTAGCGGCAGCCCGCGACGGCACGGCCGTTCCAGGTGTCGATCAGGTCGAAGGTGAGCGGCGCATGTACGCCGATCGCCGGATGCAGCGCGGACGGCGGCTGCCATGCGCGGTAGCGCACGCCGGCGACATACTCGCCGCGGGTGCCGGTCGAGCGCAGCGGCACGCGGCGGCCATTGCAGGCCACCACGTAGCGCGAGTCGGTCAGGCCGGTGGCCTTCACCTGCAACCGCTCGACCGAGGAGTCGACATAGCGTGCAGTGCCGCCGGTGGACACTTCCTCGCCGAGCACATGCCAGGGTTCGGTGGCCGCGCGCAGCTCGAGCTGCAGGTCGCCGCTGACCAGGGTACCGTAGTGCGGATAGCGGAACTCGAAGAACGGCGCCAGCCATTCCATCGAGAACGGATAGCCGGCGGCCTGCAGTTCGGCCACCACGTCGGCCATGTCCGAGCGCACGTAGTGCGGCAGCATGAAGCGGTCGTGCAGTTCGGTGCCCCAGCGCACCAGTGGGCGCACGTAGGGTTCCTTCCAGAAGCGTGCGATCAGTGCGCGCAGCAGGGCGGCCTGTACCAGCGCCATCTGCGGATGCGGCGGCATCTCGAAGGCGCGCAGTTCGACCAGGCCGAGCCGGCCGGTCTCGCCGTCGGGCGAATACAGCTTGTCGATGCAGAACTCGGTGCGGTGCGTGTTGCCGGTGCAGTCGATCAGCAGGTTGCGCAGCAGCCGGTCGACCAGCCAGGGCTGGGCGACATGGCCGGTGGGCAGCTGGCGGAAGGCGATCTCGAGTTCGTACAGGCTCTCGTTGCGCGCCTCGTCGACCCGCGGCGCCTGGCTGGTCGGGCCGATGAACATGCCCGAGAACAGGTAGGACAGGGACGGATGGTTCTGCCAGTAGCCGAGCAGGCTGCGCAGCAGGTCGGGCCGGCGCAGGATCGGGCTGTCGGCCGGCGTCGCGGCACCGATCGTGATGTGGTTGCCGCCGCCGGTGCCGGTATGGCGCCCGTCGAGCATGAACTTCTCGGTCGCCAGGCGGGTCTCGCGCGCCTCGCGGTAGAGCGCCTGCGTGTTGTGCACCAGCTCGGTCCAGCTGCCCGCGGGATGGATGTTCACCTCGATCACGCCGGGATCGGGCGTGACGGGCAGGCGCACCAGCCGGGGATCGCGCGGCGGCGCATAACCTTCGATCACCACCGGCAGGCCAAGCGCCGCGGCGCTCGCTTCCACCGCGCTGACCAGTTCGAGGTAGTGCTCGAGGTAGGACAGCGGCGGCAGGAACACATGCAGCCGTCCTTCGCGCGGCTCGATGCACAGCGCGGTGCGCACCGCGTCGTTCGGCTGGTGGGTCGCCGTGCTGCGGCCCGGTGCGGACCTGGCCGGCGCGGCGGCGGTGGTCGCGGGCGCAGCCTTGCCGCCGCCCTGGCCTGCGGCCGACCGGTACTGGCGCGAGAGGCCGTAGTCGGGCAGTTGCGGCAGGGGCTGCATCAGCGAGCGGTCGAGCAGCGCGATGCGCTTGTCGGGTTCGAGGTAGGGCAGGGAATCGAGCGGCAGCCGGTAGCCCATCGCGGAGTCGCCCGGCAGGAGGAACATGTGGCCGCGGCGGAACGTCCAGGTGCCGCTCAGCCAGCGGTTGCGGCCGAAGTCCCAGGCGAGCGGCAGCGCATAGCCGGTGGCTTCGCCCAGGCCCCGCTGCAGCAGCCGCGCGAGGCGCTGGCGTTCCAGCGGATCCTTCAGGTCTGCGGCGAGCGGGTCGACGTTGTCGGGCAGCCTCTGCTCGGCGAGCATGTAGTGCAGCGCGTCTTCATGGCCGGGCTGCAGGTAGACCGTCGGCAGGCCCAGCCGTTCGGTCAGTTCCTGCGCCAGTGCCTCCGCTTCGCGGATGCCGTGGCCGTAGTCGCGGCTGGTATCGGCGAGCAGCGAGGCCTCGCGCCATACCGGCCGGCCATCGGCGCGCCAGAACACGGCGAGCAGCCAGCGCGGCAGCGGTTCCCCGGGATACCACTTGCCCTGGCCGTGGTAGAGCACACCGCCCGGGCCGAACGTGTCGCGCAGCCGCCGCACCAGCGCGTTGGCGCGTTCCCGCTTGGCCTTGCCATCGGCGGCAATCGTCCATTCCGGCGACTCCATGTCGTCGATCGACACGAAGGTCGGTTCGCCACCCATCGTGAGGCGGACGTCGCCGGCCTGCAGGTCGGCGTCGACCTGGCGGCCGAGGGCGTCGATGCGCGCCCACTGGTCGGGCGAATAGGGACGGGTGACGCGCGGATCCTCGTGGATGCGGGTCACCGTATTCTCGTGCTCGAACTGCACGACTTCGCAGGTGTCGGTGAAGCCGGTGACCGGCGCCGCGCTCTCCGGGTCTGGCGTGCAGGCGAGCGGGATGTGTCCCTCGCCCGCGAACAGGCCGGAGGTCGGGTCGAGCCCTATCCAGCCGGCGCCCGGGATGTAGACCTCCGCCCAGGCATGCAGGTCGGTGAAGTCCTGCGTCGGTCCGCTCGGGCCCTCGAGCGGCTTCTGGTCGGCGACCAGCTGCACCAGGTAACCGGACACGAAGCGCGCGGCGAGGCCCATGTGGCGCAGCACCTGCACCAGCACCCAGCCAGTGTCGCGGCAGGAGCCGAGCGCCCGGTCGAGCGTCTGCTCGCAGGTCTGCACCCCCGGCTCCATGCGGATGGTGTACGCGATGTCGCGCGCCAGTCGCTGGTTGATCGCGACCAGGAAGTCGACGCTGCGCATGCGCGAGCGGTCGATGCCCTTCATCCAGCGCATCAGGTGCGGGCCCGACTCGCGCACTTCCAGGTAGGGCGCGAGGTCCTTCTTCAGGTGCGGCTCGTATGCGAACGGGAAGTGCTCGGCCGCTTCCTCGAGGAAGAAGTCGAACGGGTTGATCACCGTCATGTCGGCGACGAGGTCGACCGTCATCGACAGCTCGGTCGTGCGCTCCGGGAACACGACGCGGCCGAGGTAGTTGCCGAACGGATCCTGCTGCCAGTTGAGGAAGTGCGGCTCGGGGGTGATGCGCAGCGAGTAGCTCTCGATCGGCGTGCGCGAGTGCACCGCAGGGCGCAGCCGGACCACGTGTGGGGACAGCTTCACCGGACGGTCGTAGCGGTACAGCGTCCGGTGGTGGAGCGCGACGCGGATGGTCATGTAGCGGGTGCCCCGGTCGTGGTGGCCGGCCCGTTCAGGAAGTAGGTCGCGGCAATGCGGTCGTGGAGCCTGCCGAACCCGACCTGCAGTTCGTCGGTGTAGCGGTGCAGTGCCTGCCGGTCGAGCCGGTCGAAGTCGACATGCTCGAGTTCGTCGACCAGCTTCTGGATGTCGCGCGAGATCGTGCTGCTGCGCGGCAGCCGGCGCAGCAGCGTGTCCATCTGCGCCAGGCAGAAGCCGATGGACCGGGGGAAGCGGGTGTCGGTGAGCAGGAAGCGCAGCACGTCGGCATGGCTCACCGGGCCGCGCACCGTCTGCCGGTACACCTGGTAGCCGGACAGCGAGCGCAGCACGCTCATCCACTGGATGGTCTCGAACGGCGCGAGGTCGGACGGACCGTCCTGGGACCGTGCGCTGCCGTCGAGCAGGTTGGCGGAGCGCACGTCGATGATGCGGGTGGTCATGTCGGCGCGCTCGATGGCGAGCCCCAGGCGCAGGAAGTCGTAAGGGTAGTCGTGCGCCATCGTGCCGGCCAGCGTGCCGGACAGTTGCTGCGCGCCGCGGATCACCGCCTCGAGGTAGTCGTAGCGACGGCCCTGGGCGAGCGAGTTGCCGGCATCCTGCCGGGCGCGCAGGTAGAGCTCGTTGATCTGCTCCCAGGCCTCGCGCGGCAGCAGGTCGCGCAGCAGCCTCGCATTCTCGCGCGCGAATGCGAGCGAGGACAGGATGGACCCGGGGTTCTTCTCGTCGGCGATCAGGAAGCGCACCACGTTGCGTTCGGTAGCCTCCTTGTAGTGCTCGGCGAACAGGTCGGAATAGCCGGTGATCGCGATCAGCGGCGCCCAGCCGAAGGTGTACTTGCGCGGCAGGTCGAGCAGCAGGTTCGCGTGCACGTTGGCCAGGCGCGCGCCGTCCTCCGCCCGTTCGACGTAGCGGCCAAGCCAGTAGATCGACTCAGCGTGACCGGAAAGCATGGCGCCGGCTCCAACCGTTCATCGCGTCAGCTCGCTTCATGGTCGACGATCCAGGTGTCCTTGCTGCCGCCGCCCTGCGACGAATTGACCACCGTGGAACCCTTGCGCAGCGCGACCCGGGTCAGCCCGCCGGTGGTGACGTAGGTCGACTTGCTCGACAGGATGAACGGCCGCAGGTCGACATGGCGCGGCTCGACATGGTCGTCGACCAGCGTGGGCGCGGTGGACAGCGTGATCAGCGGCTGCGCGATGTAGTTGCGCGGGTCGCGCCTGATGTGGCGCGCGAAATCCTCGATGTCCTTCGCGCTGCCCTGCGGGCCGATCAGCATGCCGTAGCCGCCGGACTCGTTCGCCGGCTTCACCACCAGCTTGGCCAGGTTGGCGAGCACGTAATCGCGCTCCTTGCGGTCGACGCACTTGTAGGTCGGGACGTTGGGCAGGATCGCATCCTCGTCTAGGTAGTAGCGGATCATGTCCGGCACGAACGCATACACGACCTTGTCGTCGGCCACGCCGGCGCCCGGCGCATTGGCGAGGCCGACCTTGCCGTTGCGCCATGCGCGGAACAGCCCCTTCACGCCGATCACCGAGCCGCTGTCGAACGCCTCCGGATCGAGGAACAGGTCGTCGATCCGGCGATAGATGACGTCCACCCGCTCCAGGCCGGTGATCGCCTTCTTGTACACGCAGTCGTCGTCGCCGACGACCAGGTCCGAGCCCAGGCAAAGCTCCGCGCCCATCTGCTGCGCGAGGTAGGCATGCTCGAAGTAGGCCGAGTTGTGGATGCCCGGCGTGAGCACCACCACCTCGGGGCGCCTGCCGCGCCGCGGCGACAGCGACGACAGACAGTCGAACAGCTGCGACGGGTAGTCGTCCACCGGCAGGATCGTGCTGTTGGCGAACAGTTCGGGGAACACCCGCTTCATCACCAGCCGGTTCTCGAGCATGTACGACACGCCCGAGGGCACGCGCAGGTTGTCCTCGAGCACGTAGATCGTGCCGTCCTTGTCGCGCACCAGGTCGGAACCGCAGATGTGCGCCCAGATGCCGTGCGCCGGCGTCGCGCCGATGCACTGCGGACGGAAGTTCTTCGAGTCGGCCAGCAGTTCGGCCGGGAACACCTTGTCCTTGACGATGCGCTGGTCGTGGTAGATGTCGTCGATGAACAGGTTCAGCGCCTCGACCCGCTGGCGCAGCCCGCGCTCGACGCGCGTCCACTCGTTGCGCGCGATGACCCGCGGGATGATGTCGAACGGCCATGCGCGGTCGATCGAACCGCCTTCCTCGGAGTACACGGTGAACGTGATGCCCAGGTTGCGGATCGCGAGGTCTGCAGCGGCGCGGCGGTCGCGCACCTCCTTCTCGGACAGAGATGCGAGGTAGTCGCACAGGCTGCTCGCCACGGGCCGGACCTCGCCGGGCGCGGCGAGCAGCGTATCGTACACGCCGCGGGCGGGGTAGGTCTTCCAGTTGATGGCCATGTCGTGCGATTGCCCGGAGTGACGTAGCAGATACCATGCCTGCGACATCCCCATTCTATCGGGTAGTCGCACCGGCGCGGCAACCTTCGGCGTTTTCGCCGTATCCTCCGGAGATGTTTCCGGGAACAGCGCAACTCGACCTTTTCGGCGAGCCGGTCCAGCCGGGGCCGTCGTCCGTCGCCGCCGCCCGGACCCGGGGTGGGGCGGCCCTCGGCCCGGCGGATCCGCCGCCCGGCCTGCTCGAACTCGGGAGGTCGCTGCCGCCGGCCCTGTATCTGGGCACGTCATCGTGGTCGTTTCCCGGGTGGGCGGGGCTGGTCTACGACCGCAGCGTGGATGCGTCCCGGCTGTCCCGCGACGGACTCCTCGCCTACGGACGCCATCCGCTGCTGCATGCGGTCGGCATCGACCGCACGTTCTATTCGCCGCTGTCGGCGGCTGCGTTCGCCCGCCATGCCGCCCAGGTGCCCGAAGGCTTCCGCTTCCTGGTCAAGGCGCCATCGGCGTGCACCAGCGTGGTGATCCGTGGCGACGGGGCGCTGCCGGTGCCCAATGACCAGTTCCTCGACGAGCGCGTGGCGATCGACCAGTTCGTCCGCCCGGCACTCGAGGGACTCGGTGCCAGGGCAGGGCCCCTCGTGTTCCAGTTCTCGCCCCTCGGCCGTGCCTGGACCCGCGTGCCGCGCCGCTTCGTCGATGCGCTGCACGGATTCCTGCAGGCGGTGCGTGCGGAGGCTGGCGATGCACTGCTCGCGGTCGAGGTGCGCGACCCCGAGGTGCTGGTGCCGGAATTGTTCTCGGTGCTGGCCAGGAGCCGGGTGCGCTACTGCATCGGCGTGCATGCGCGCATGCCGGCGGTCGACGAACAGGCGAGGCGGGCGCGCATCGCCGGCCCCGGACCGCTGGTGGTGCGCTGGAACCTGCATTCCGGCTTCGGCTACGACGAGGCGAAGGCCCGCTACGAGCCGTTCGACCGGCTGGTCGACGAGGACCCGGTCGCGCGCCATGCGCTCGCCGCGCTGGCGGTCGAAACCCTCGGCGCGGGCGAGGCGGTGTACGTCATCGCCAACAACAAGGCGGAAGGGTCGGCACCGCTGACGCTGACCCGGCTGGCCGAGGCGGTGCGCGAGCGACTGCGCAGCCTGCCACAGCGCGCGGGCGATGCGGGGCAGGTGGGATAATGCGGGCATGGCCACCGACGAACTGATCCAGCCTCCGCAGGAGACCACCGACGACTGGGCGCTTCATGCGGCCGCGCTGCTGCGCGAGCAGGGGCGGCTGGGCGCGATCGCCGGCGCACAGCCCGAGGCGGCGCTCGCCTGGGCGGCCCTGCGTTACGGCGACCAGAAGCTGCCGGTGGGCACGCTCGCCTCGAGCGCAGCGCTCGATGTCGCGCAGGTGCTGGTCACGATCGGCGCCGATCCGGCGACGCGGCTGGCCGCGTTGCTCGCCTGGCTTCCCCTGGAGGATGGCAAGACGCGCGAGGCCCTGCGCCAGCGCGCCGGTCCCGAGGTCGCCGCGCTGGTCGAAGGCACGGCCCGGCTCGATTCGATCCAGACGCTGTCCGAGGTCGGCGAGGCGGGTACCACGCCAGCGCAGCAGGAGTCGCTGCGCAAGATGCTGCTGGCGATGGTGCAGGACATCCGCACCGTGCTGATCAAGCTGGCCCAGGAACTGGTGACGCTGCGCACGCTGACCCGCCATCCGGACGAGGCGCTGCGCCGGCGCCATGCCCGGGTGACGCTCGACCTGTTCGCGCCGCTCGCCAACCGCCTGGGCATCTGGCAGCTCAAGTGGGAGATGGAAGACCTCGCCTTCCGCCTGTCGGACCCGGCCACCTACAAGCGCATCGCGAAGCTGCTCGACGAGAAGCGCGTGGCGCGGCAGCAGACGGTCGACGAAGTGATGCAGATCCTGCGCGCCGACCTGGCCGCGGCCGGCATCGCCGCGAAGGTCACCGGCCGGCCGAAGCACATCTACAGCATCTGGCGCAAGATGGGCCGCAAGGGCCTGGAGTTCGGCGACCTGTACGACGTGTTCGGCGTGCGCGTGCTGGTCGACGAGGTGAAGGACTGCTACGCGGCGCTCGGTCTGGTGCACAACCGCTGGACGCCGGTGCCGAAGGAGTTCGACGACTACATCGCCAAGCCGAAGGGCAACGACTACCGGTCGCTGCACACCGCAGTGATCGGCCCCGGCGAAAGGGCGGTCGAGGTGCAGATCCGTACCCATGCGATGCACCAGCATGCGGAACTCGGCGTGGCCGCGCACTGGGCATACAAGGAAGCCGGCAGCCGGTCCGCCGGCAGCGACTACGACCAGCGCATCGCCTGGCTGCGGCGCATCCTCGACTGGCGCGATACGGTGGTGCAGCAGGGCGGACAGGCGCTGGGGCAGGCTGCGGACGCCGCGCCCGGCGCCGACGAGCCGCCGGCCTCGATCGGCGACCGCTTCAAGACCGAACTGTTCAGCGACGTCGTGTACGCCCTGTCGCCACAGGGGCGGGTGGTCGACCTGCCGGCGGGCAGCACGCCGGTCGACTTCGCCTACGCGCTGCATACCGAACTGGGCCACCGCTGCCGCGGGGCGAAGGTCGATGGCGCGATCGTTCCGCTCACCTTTCCGCTGGCCAACGGCCAGACGGTCGAGATCATCACCACCCGCGAGGGCGGGCCCTCGCGCGACTGGCTCAACCCGCAGCTCGGGTTCACCCGCAGCTCGCGCGCACGCAACAAGGTGCGCCAGTGGTTCAATGCGCAGAACCTGGCGACCAGCATCTCGCAGGGGCGGGCGCTGGTCGAGCGCGAACTGCAGCGGCTTGGCATCGGCGCCTACAACCTCGACCAGCTTCCCGGTCGGCTGGGACTGGACAAGCTCGATGAATCGTTCGCGGCGATCGCCCGCGGCGAGGTGAACCAGCGGCAGCTGCAGGTCGCGCTGCGCGAACCCGCGGCCGATGCCGGACAGCCGCACGAACCGCCCGACGTGGTGCCGATCGCGCGGCGGTCGGAGGCGGGCAGCAGCGCGCGCGGCATCCTGGTGGTCGGCGTCGACAAGCTGCTGACCGTGCTGGCGAAATGCTGCAAGCCGGCGCCGCCGGATCCGATCGTCGGTTTCGTGTCGCGCGGGCGCGGCGTCACCGTGCACCGGCGCGACTGCCCGAACGTGAGCCGGATGCCGCAGGAGCGGATGATCGAGTCCGGCTGGGGCCGGCCCGACGGCGAGCGGTTCGCGGTCGATCTGGAAGTGCTGGCCCATGACCGGCAGGGGCTGCTGCGCGACATCTCGGAGCTGCTGTCACGCGAGAAGGTGAACGTCACCGCGACCCAGACCGCGTCGCGCAGCGATACGGCACACATGATGTTCACCGTCGAGGTGCTCGACGTGGCGCAGGTGCAGCGGCTGCTGGCGGCCATCGGCGAGGTGAAGGGCGTGATCCGGGTGCGGCGCCGCTGAGGCGGCTGCTTCAGAACCCGTGTTCGACCAGCCACGCCTGCAGCGGGACGGACCACAGCTTTCCGCCGACGCGAAGCAGGCTGTGGCCGTCGGGCGCCGGCACCGGCTCGGTGCCGACGAAGCGCGCCGCGCTGCCGCCCGCGGCGAACGCCGCGTGCCACCGCTGCGGCGCTTCCGCGCCCCAGAACAGGTCGTTGGGTGCGTAGAGCCAGATGCTGGGCAGGCGGTTGACCCGGCCCCATCCGGCCATCAGCGACTCGATGCGCTGGGGCTCGCACATCCGGCCGTTCGAGGCCGGAGAGCCGCCGGAACCCCCGGCGAAGTTGATGCAGCCGACCACCCCTGGCAGGCTTGCCGAACAGGCCGCGATCGTCGCGAGGCCGCCCACCGAATTGCCCGACAGCAGGATGCGATCGGATCGCGCCCATGGCTGGTCGCGCAGCCATGCCACCGCCGATGCGATCGTTTCCGCCGCGGGGCCGGCCGTGCGCTGCGGTTCCGGGCGGGCGATGCACTCGCCCCGCTCGTCATAGCGCGCACCGGAGTCCTCGCGGTCAGGCCCGCCGGTGATCCCGTATCCAGGGCGGATCGGCGCGACCACCGCGTAGCCGCGTCGCATCCAGAAGCGTGCATGGCCGTGCAGCACGGGATTCGCGAGCGCGCGGCGCTCGAAGTCCGAGCCGGCACGGCCATGCGAGAAGACCAGCACCGGGAACGGACCCTCGCCTGGCGGGAGGAAGACCTGGGCCGCCATGGTCGTTCCGCCCGTGAGCGGGATGCGCGCGACCTCCGGGACCAGCTGCTCTGGCGTCCCCTGTGACGCAGCATCGGGGGACGCGCACAGCAGGGCCGCGAGCAGTGCAGCCGCGCAGTACCTGGCGAACGTCTCCATGTCCTTGCGCGGCGGCGGGTCAGACCGGCCCGCCGATGAACGCTTCCGCGTTCTTCCAGTAGATCAACTCGCGCTCCGCATCGGTCAGCCCCGGCACCTTCTCGATGTTGTCGATCGGAGTCATGTCGCCCATGTCGAACGGGTCGTCGGTGCCGACCACCACGCGGTCGGCGCCGACCTGCTCGATCAGGAAGCGCACCGCCTTGGGGTTGTGCGCGAGCGCGTCGAACCAGAAGCGGCGCAGGAATTCCATCGGCGGGGTCTTGCAGTCCACCGAGGTATCCGGACGGCAGCCGTGGCCCCACTGGAAGCGTCCGATGTCGGCGACGGTGAAGCCACCCGCGTGCGGTAGCAGGAACTTGATCTCCTTGAGCTCGTCGAGCACGCCGCTGAACATCAGGTTGGCGACCATGATCGTGGTATCCAGCGGATTGCCGATCAGGTTGGTCATGTAGTAGCAGTCGAGGCGGCCGGTGGCGCCGATGTTCTCCGGGTGGGTGAACACCGAGACCTTCAGGTCCTGGCAGCGCTTGAGGAACGCCCGGAACTTCTTCGCGGCCAGTTCCTCGCCGACGATCGAGGTGGCGATCTCGACGCCCCTGAAGCCGTAGGTCTTCACCGCATGCTCGAGTTCGGCGACCGCCAGGTCGGGATGCTGCATCGGCACGCTGGCCATCCCGCGCAGGCGGTCGGGGCGCTCGGCGACCATCTTCGCGATGCCTTCGTTCACCGCGCGCGCAGTCTTCACCGCGTCCTCTTCCTTCTGCCAGTAGCAGAAGGCCTGCGGCCCGGTCGAGATGTACGAGATGTCGATCTTCATCCGGTCCATCTTGGCGACCTTGCCTTCGCCGCTGTAGTACTCGGGGTCGAGTTCGAACTGGTTCTTGCCGCGCGAGTAGAAGCGCTTGCCGTCCTTGCGGACGATCTTCGACTTGTAGAGGTCGGCGTCGGTCGCCTTCTCCATCAGGTCGAGCACGGTGTCGGGCAGCACGTGGCTGTGCAGGTCTACTTTCTTCATGCGGACTTCCTCGGTTGGGATCTCGTCGGTACTGGGGAAACGGGTGCGGGCGCGGGGCCTGCCAGGCGGCGCGGGCCGGGGCCGGGCGGCACCGGCAGCGCGAAGGTGCCGCGCTCGAACAGGTTCTCGATCTCGGCGGCGACGATCTGTGCGACCGCTTCGGTCGCGGCCGGCTGCGCCGGCTGGACCGGCTGGGCGAGCACCAGCATCCGGTGCAGGCTGGCGTCGCTGATCTGCCAGGCCGACAGCCGGCCGCTGGCGATGTCGTCATGGAAGGTCGACACCGGCATCAGTGCATGGGTCGACCCGCGCAGCAGCAGTGCGCGTATCGCCTCGATCGAGTCGATCTCGACCTCCACGTTGAGCCGCGCGCCCGCGCGCGCCAGCTGCTCCTCGAGCGCGCCGCGGATGCCGTCGGTGATCAGCACCGGCGTGCGCGAAAGCTCGGCCAGCGTGAAGAACGGCCGGGCGGGGGCTGCCCCGCGCGGGCCGACGACCACGATCGGCTCGGACAGCAGCGGCGTGTAGCGCAGGGCGCGTGCCGGCTGGGGATTGGTGAGCAGGGCGACATCGACCCGGCCCGCGCCGAGCGCATCGGCCAGCTGCGGGCTGAAGCCCTCGACCACCTTGATCGACAGTTCCGGCGCCTGGCGCCGGCAGCGTTCGACGCAGCCGGGCACCAGCCAGGCCGCGGTGGTCGGCGACACGCCGAGGATCACCCGCCCGCCGGCGGGCTGGGCCGAGTGCGCGAGTTCCGCCTGCGCGCGGTCGATCTCGCGCACGACGCGGCGTGCATGCTCGAGGAAGCCGCGCCCGGCCGTGGTCAGGCGAACCCCGCGCGGCAGCCGCTCCAGCAGCGGGGCTCCCAGTTCGGCCTCCATGGCCTGGACATGGCGGGTCAGTGCCGGCTGGGCGATGCCCAGCTGCCCTGCCGCACGCGTGATGCTGCCGGCATCGGCGATGTGCACGAAATAGCGGATGCTGCGCAGATCCATGGGGCCGGAGGATAGCCGATTCCGGCCAGCCGGCGCGATACGGATCCGGTATGCGCCGCAGCAAGCGAGGCGCGCCGCTGCACGCCGCGCGCCCGCTGGACGGGCGGGCAGTGGTCCGGCCTGCCATGCCACAGCGGCATGGCAAGGATGCGCATTCGACATTTGCCCGGGATCGCCGCGGGTCGGTACCATCGCGCCAACCGAACGAACCGACTGGAGAACATCGTGGCCCGGGAAATCAACGTAGGCATCATCGGCGTGGGCTGGTGCGGCGGCATCCGCGCCGAGGCGAGCGCGCGCCATCCGCTGGTGAACGAACTGCACCTGTGCGAGATCCGTCCCGACCGCCTGGCCGAGATGGCGCAGAAATGCAACGCGAAGTCGGCCACCACCGACTGGCAGGACATGCTGAAGAACGACGCGATCGACGCGTACATGATCTCGGCCACGCCGGAGCATCTGCACTATCCGATGGCGAAGGACTGCCTGTCGCGCGGCAAGCACGTGTTCCTCGAGAAGCCGATCTCGATCGAGATCCACGAGGCCGATGAACTGATCTCGATCGCACGCCGCAACGGCGTGAAGTTCACCATCGGCTATTCGCAGCGCTTCAACCCGAAGTACGCCTACGTGCACAAGTGCGCCACCGACGGCACGCTCGGCCGGCCGGTGAGCGCGCTGGTCAGCCGCCACATCGGACGCAGCCTGGGCAAGAAGATCACCGGCCGCAGCAAGCTGTCGCCGGCGGCGATGGAATCCACGCACGACCTCGACTTCCTGCTCTGGTGCCTGGCACCGGCGAAGCCGATCCGCGTCTACTCGCAGAACAACTACGGCGCGATGCGCGACATGAGTGGCGCCGATGTGCCCGACACCCAGTACATCATGGTGACGATGGACAGCGGCGTGTCGCTGATGGTCGGCGGTGGCTGGAGCCTGCCCCCGGCCTACCCGAACTTCTCGTCGACCTGGATCGAGCTGATCGGCACCGAAGGTGCGCTGATCATCGACGACACGCACCGCGACACCCAGTTGTCGACCGTGAAGAACGGCATCGTACACCCGATGTCGACGATGCCCGGCGAGTATGTCGAGCACACCTATGCCGGCGCGATGGCGCCCGAGACCGACCACTTCATCGAGGCCTGTGCGCTGGACAAGCCGGTGCTGGTCACGGCCGAGCAGGCACGGCAGGTGATGGAGGTCTACGTGGCGGCGGACATCTCGGCCGAGCGCAACGAGCCGGTGAGCCTGCCGCTGCCGGAGTCACGCCACTGATTCCCGCCACTGAGTCGCGTCACCGAGGCGCGCCGCTGAACTGAAGCGAACAGTGCCGGTGCCGATCGAGGCGCCGGCAGCCATCACCGGAGGAGCAGCATGAACAGGAACGCGAAGGGTGTCGGCCTTGCCATCGTCGGCGCAGGCCGGGTCGGCCTGATCCGAGGCGCGGTGGCGAGCCGCCATCCGTCGGTCGAGTGGATCGGCATCGCCGAGAAGGATCCGGCGCGCGGCAAGCTGGTCGCCGAGCAGATCGGCGCCGACTTCGTCACCACCGACTACAAGGAACTGCTGCGCCGGCCCGAGGTCACCGCCGCGGTGATCTCCACCGACGAGCACCTTCATGTCGACCCGATCCTCGGTGCCTGCGAGCGCGGCATCTCGCTGATGATCGAGAAGCCGCTGGCCACCGACCTCGAGGAATCCGAGATGGTTCTCAAGGCGATCATCGAGGCGAAGCTCGACGCGGTGGTCGGCTACACCCAGCGCTTCCGCCGGCGCTGGCTGGTGACCAAGGAGAAGGTACGTACCGGCGCGCTGGGCGAAGTGACGATGGTCACCTCGCGCGGCTTCATGAACCGGCTGGTGGCGCTCGACAACTACAAGCGCTCCGACAACCCGGGGGAGATCTCGCCGATGGTGATCTCCGGCACCCATGCGCTCGACATGTGCATGTGGATGCTCGAGGCGAAGACCGCGGTCGAGGTCTATGCGCGCTCGGTGAACAAGGCGCTCAAGCCGATCTGCGACGGCATCGACGGCACCGCCTACACCATCACCTTCTCCGACGACACCGTGTACAGCGGCGTGCTGAGCTGGGGCCTGCCGGAAGTCTGGCCGGGCGCGGTGTACAGCCTCGAGGTCGGCATCGTCGGCACCGAGGGCGTGCCGACCATCGCCGACACCCACCGCGACATCGTGCTGGCGACCAACCTGATCCAGGGCGAGGGCTATGCGCCGGACAAGCGCCGGCATGTCGACTTCCTCACCAGCTACCCGGTGGGCGACATGGCGTTGGGCGAGCTGCGCGGCCCGATGCGCGAGGAGACGGTCGACTGGCTGAACCGGGTGTCGCTCGGCCTGAAGACGCAGCATGCCACCGCGGCCGAAGGCCACAACCGCCTGATGCTGACCAAGGCGATCGACCTGTCGGCGCGCCTGCGCCGCCCGGTGCCGCTGCCGATCACCGCGGGTGACATCCGCTCCTGACCCCGAGCCCGGCGCGCATGCGCGCGTCCCATGTCCCGTCCGATCCGGCCCATGCGAAGGCCGGACGGTGCGGGCGCCACAAATGGAGGAAAGCATGTCCCGTCCGTCCGTCCCGCTCCTGGCCGCGCTTGCCGTGGCGTGTGCCATGCCTGCCTCGGCCTTCGCCGCCGACGCCTTCCCCGTGCGCCCGGTGCGCATGCTGGTGCCGTTCTCGCCGGGCGGCGCGACCGACATCGTCGCCCGCCAGGTCGCCTCGAAGCTGGGCGAGCTCTGGGGGCAGCCGGTGATCGTCGACAACCGCGCGGGCGCCTCGGGCAACATCGCGCTGGAGGCGACGATGAAGGCGGTGCCCGACGGCTACACGCTGTTCGTCGGCAACGTCACCACCAACGCGATCAACGAGAACACCTTCGCGCACGTGCTGGGCAAGCTGCGCCCGTCGCGCGACCTGGTCGGGATCACGAACCTGGTGGAGATCCCGCACATGGTTGTGGCCAACCCGGCGCTGCCCGTGGCCGACGTGAAGCAGCTGGTCGAGTTCGCCCGCAAGAACCCGAACAAGCTGAACTTCGCGTCGGCCGGCATCGGCAGCTACCCGCACCTGGATATGGTGCTGTTCGCACGGGTCGTCGGCATGCAGGTCACCCACATCCCGTACAAGGGTGGCGCCGGGCAGATGGTGCCGTCGCTGATGGGCAACGAGACGCAGATCGCCTTCCTCAACCTCGGCTCCACCATCGAGCACCTGCGCGCCGGCCGCCTGAAGCCGCTGGCCACGACCGCGCCGCAGCGGCTGGCCGAGCTGCCCAGCGTGCCGACGATGGCCGAGCAGGGCTTCGCCGGCCATGGCACGAACGCATGGAACGGGCTGTTCGCGCCTGCGGCGCTGCCGAAGCCGCTGCTCGACCGCATCTTCGCCGACACCATCAAGGTGCTCTCCATGCCCGACCTGCGCGACTCGCTCGGCAAGCTGCTGATGCAGGTCTCGCCGAGCAAGTCGCCAGAGGCCTACACCGCGTTCGTGCGTGCGGAGACCGAGAAGTGGGCCAAGGTGGTGCGCGAGAACAACATCAAGGTCACTGATTGAACCGCGGCCGCGGCAGCGGCAGCGACGCCGGGCCGGCAGGCAATCGAAATCAACGAGGACTACCACACATGAACCGCTCGAACCTGCGCCTGGCCACCACCGCCGGGGTGCTTTCGCTCGCAGCCATCCTGCCGGTGGCGGCCCTGGCCCAGCCGGTGGACTTCGGCAAGCGGCCGGTCCGCATCATCGTGCCGTTCGCGCCCGGCGGCGCGTCGGATTTCGTCGGCCGGATCATCCAGCCGCGTCTGGCCGAGGAACTCGGCACGCAGGTGCTGCTCGACAACCGCGCCGGGGCTGCGGGGAACATCGGCGTCGAGGTGGCCGCGCGCGCCACGCCCGACGGATTCACGCTGCTGCTGGGCAACGTGGGCACGATGGCGATCAATCCCAGCCTCTATCCGGACTTCGCCTACAAGCCGACGAAGCATTTCATCCCGGTCACCCAGGTGGTCGACGTGCCGGGGGCGCTGGTCGCGCATCCGTCGCTGCAGCCGAACAGCGTGGCGGAACTGATCGCCTTCGCCAAGGCCAATCCCAACAAGCTGAACTTCGCCTCGCCCGGTCCGGGCAGCGCCAACCGGATCGAGATGGAGATCCTGATGCGTGCGGCGGGCATCACGATGACCCACATCCCCTACAAGGGCGGCGCGGGTCCGGCGGTGACCTCGCTGATCCAGGGCGAGACCCAGCTGGGCTTCGTCACGCTGTCCTCGGCGATGACCTTCGTCAAGGCGGGCAAGCTGAAGATGCTGGGCATCGTCGCCCCGGCGCGCAACGCCGGCGTGCCCGACGTGCCGACGATGGCCGAGGCCGGGTTCAAGAGCATGCGCACCGGGTCCTGGCAGGGGGTGTTCGTGCCGGCGGGAACACCACGCCCGGTGGTCGACCGCCTGTTCGACGCGATGCAGAAGGTGATGGCCCATCCGGACGTGCGCAAGCGCCTGAACGACGGCGGTGCGGAGGTGGTGGTCAGCAAGTCCACGACGGACTTCATGGCCTTCGTGCGCGACGAGAACGAGCGCTTCGGCCGCGCGATCCGCGACGCGAAGATCACGGCGGATTGAGCGAGCGCCTGCGGCCTGCCGCCCGGCTGCTGGCCTGGCTGGTGTAGACCGTGATGGCGGCCTGTGCGGTTCCGCTCACCAGGAGCAGGGCAGCGAGGGCGTGCAGCCCGGGAACGGTGATCTTCATGGTGGGCCTCGACGCTCGGTCAGGTTGGCAGCACTGGCGGGTGGACGGATGGCCTGCATCGCACCGCCTCGTCCTCGGATGCTGAACGCGTGTCCGGGGCGGGCGCTGCGATCAACGGGCCCGTGTCGCAGGATTCGCGCCCGCGTCCTGGCCGGATCCGGGCGTCGATCGATCCAGCCGGACCAACGACCTGGCATGCACTGATCGGTTCTGACTGGCGATGCGCGGGTGTGTCCGCCGCGGATGGCGCCTCGATCCGGGCCGCCAGCTCCGCGAGGAAAGCTTCCGCGGCCGGTGGCGGCGGGCGCCGGGCCGCTTCGATCACCACCAGGTCGAGCGTGAAGGGGGGCGCTGCGAGGGGCGATACCGCCAGCGACCCGCTGGTGATCTCCGGGGTGAGCATCACCTCCGGCAGGATCGCAACCCAGTCGCTGCGCCCGATCATGTCGAGCGTGCCGTACATCGAATCCAGCTCGAGGCGTTGCGCGACGGTCGCGCCGTTCGAAGCCAGCCAGCGCTCGATGCGCTGCCGGCGGGTGTTCAGCGGTGCCGGCACCATCAGGCGTAGTTCGCGCAGGCGGGCCGCATCCACCGGGACGCCTGCCGGCCAGCGGCCGTCCGGGCGCGACACCAGCAGTTCGGGGGTGCGCGCCAGGAAACGGCTGCGGATGCCGACCGGGGCATCGAAGGCAGGCACGATCGCGAAGTCGAGTTCGCCCGCGCGCAGCAGGTCGGTCAGCACGCCGCTGTAGGCTTCGGTCACCTTCGGCACCACCTGCGGGTGGCGTTGCCCGAACGCGGCCAGCGCCGGGGCCAGGCAGCAGCGGGTGAGGGAGGGCATCAGCCCGACGCGCACTTCCCCGGACAGCGCGCTGCCGACGCTGCGCGCGTCGCGGCCGGCCTGCTCCAGGGTCGCGAGCAGGTCGATCGCCCGACGGTAGTAGGCATCGCCGGCGGCTGTCGGCGTCACCTGCGAGGGCGAGCGGTCGAGCAGGCGCACGCCGAGTTCGTCCTCCAGGGCGCGCACCCGTTGCGAGACCGCGGGCTGCGTCGTGTGTTCGCGGGCGGCGGCGCGCGAGAACGACCGTTCTTCGTAGGCGGCGGTGAACAGCCGGATCGCGGTGAGGGAGGGCATCGGCGGACAACCCCTTTAGATAACAGATCGTAATGCAGATCATTATGAATCATCATTTGGCGTAATGCGAACCGATCGCTACAGTCCGCAATCGAACTGTCCGCCCATCCCTTCCGTGGAGCCCCGATGACCCGCCTGAACCTCAGTCGCGACGCGATCGGCGATGCTGCTTCCCAGCGCCAGCTCAGGGACGCGTTCGGCCGCTTCGCGACCGGCGTCACCGTGATCACCGCGCTGTTGCCCGACCGCCGCCGCACCGGCCTCACCGTCAACTCGTTCACCTCGCTGTCCCTCGAGCCGGCGATGATCCTCTGGAACCTGCGCGCCGGTTCGCCGTCCGAGCCTGCGTTCGGCAAGGGACGGGCCTTCGCCGTCAACGTGCTGGCTACTGCGCAGCAGGAAGTCTCGCAGCGCTTCTGCCGGCCCGCGGACGACAAGTTCGCCGGTCTGGCGCTAGAGGACGGCGTCGACGGCGTGCCGGTGCTGACCGGCAGCCTGGCCGCCTTCGAATGCCGGGTGGAGGACACCGTGACCTGCGGCGACCATCGCATCGTGATCGGCCGCGTGCTGGCCGCCCGCTACGGCGAGGGCGAGCCGCTCATCTACAGCCAGGGCCGCTACTGCACCGCCGCCCAGCTCGCGGCCTGAACCGGCCGTCGCACCGTTCTCAACTTTCCGCAACAGATACGGAGACCCGCATGAAACTGTCGACCTTCATGATGCCGCTGCACCCGGTGGGCAAGCCCTGGCCGCTGTCGCTCAAGGAAGACCGCGAGGCGGTCATCCTGGCCGACCGCCTCGGCTACTCGGAGGCCTTCGTCGGCGAGCACGTGACCGACGCCGCCGAGACGGTCACCTCGTGCATGATGTTCCTCGCGAGCCTGGCCCACGACACCAGGCAGATCAGGCTGGGCACCGGCACGATCAACCTGCCCAACAGCCATCCGGCCCACGTCGCCGCGCAGGCGGCGATGCTCGACAACATGCTGGAAGGTCGGTTCATCATGGGCATCAGCCCCGGCGGCCTGATGTCCGATGCCGAGGCTTTCGGCAACTACGGCCGCGACCGCATGGCGATGTTCGTCGAGGGCATCAACATGGTGCTCGACATCTGGTCCGGCGAGGCGCCGTACAACCTGAAGGGGCAGTTCTGGGAGGTCACCACCGAGAAGACGATGATCGCCGAGATCGGCACCGGTATCATGCTCAGGCCCTACCAGCAGCCGCATCCGCCGATCGTCGGCACCGTGGTGGCGCCGTTCTCCAAGGGCGTGGTCGCGATGGCCGAGCGCGGCTGGAAGCCGATCTCGGCGAACTTCCTGCTGCCGCAGTGGGTGAAGACGCACTGGGACAGCTACGTGCAGGGCAAGCAGAACATCGGACAGGTTGCCAGCCCGGCCGACTGGAGCGTCGCCAAGTGCATCTTCGTCGCCGACGACGATGCCACGGCACAGCGCTACGGCTATGGCGAGGACGGCCCCTACCTCCACTACTTCAAGCAGCTCATCCGCAAGCTGGTGGGCTTTGGCAACCGCGGCAACCTGTTCAAGGCCGACCAGAGCATGCCCGACGAGATGATCACGGCGGATTACGTGAACCGCAAGCTCACCATCGCTGGCACCGTGGATAGCGTGGTCGACCAGATCCTCGCCTTCCGCGAGGAAGTGGGCGACTTCGGCACGCTGGTCTATGCGTCCCTGGACTGGAAAGACCCGGCGCTGGGCAAGCGCTCGATGGAACTGATGGCCGAGAAGGTCATGCCTGCGGTGAATGCCGCGATCGCGTCGGGCAAGACCGCCCGCGCCGCCTGAGGAGAACGACAGATGTTGAACGTAGCCGTGGTCGGCATGGGATGGTGGGGTAAGATCATCGTCCCGCTGCTGAAGACCAGCAAAAAGATCACCGTCGGCAAGGTGGTCGAGGTCAATCCCGATTCGATCGCCGATTTCGCGCGCGAGCAGGGCGTGCAGGTGGTCACCAGCTATGACGACGTGCTGAAGGATCCGGCGATCCAGGCCGTCGTGCTCTGCACGCCGCACACCCAGCATACCGACCAGATCGTCGCCGCCGCCGCGGCCGGCAAGCACGTGTTCTGCGAGAAGCCGCTGTCGATGACCCGCGCCGACGTGCTTCGCGCGGTGGCTGCGATCGAGAAGGCCGGCGTCGCGCTGGCGGTCGGCCACGAGCGCCGCTTCGAGCCGCCGATCCTCGAGATGATGCAGATCGTGAAGTCGGGCGTGCTCGGCAAGCCGCTGCAGGTCGAGGCCAACTTCAGCCAGGACAAGTTCCTTTCGCTCGCGGCGGACAACTGGCGCCTGTCCGGCAAGGAAGCGCCGGCCGGCCCGATGACCGCCACCGGCATCCACCTGCTCGACCTGTCGGTGGGCGTGTTCGGCGAGGCCGACCATGTGTATGCCAGCGTGAAGCAGCTCGGCAGCCACCTGGTCAACGGCGACACGCTGGCGATCCTGGTGTCGTTCCGCAACGGCGGCCATGCGCTGATCAGCGCGATCCTCGCCACGCCGTTCGACGGCCGCTTCGCGATCTACTGCAACGAGGGCTGGATCGAAGTGCGCGACAAGACCCACCCGGAAGCGCCGGAAGGCTGGACGATGACCCAGTGCTTCCGCGGCGGCCGGCGCGAGGTGAAGGAGTTCCCGCCGGTGCCCGGCGTGCTCGCCAACCTCGAGGCGTTCGCCGATGCGGCCGAGGGGCGCGCGCCCTATCCGGTGCCGCGCGAGCAGATGATCGCCAACATTTCCGCCCTCGAAGCCATCTTCAAGGCGACGAAGAGCGGCGTGGTGGAGAAGGTCGAAGGCTGAGTTGCCGAGAGCCGAGGGCTGAGGACGCAGGGCAGCGCGCGCCTCAGTCCCCGGCCCAGGCCCAGAAGTCGAGGGTGGTCGTGCAGCCCGCGACCGGATGGGACGCAGACTTCACCGCGCAGTAGGGGATGCTGCGCACGCCGGCGACCTGGTCCCACATCGCCAGCGCGTCGCGGAACGCCGACAGGTCGGTGTGGAACTGCATCGCGCGCGTGATGGATGCCGCCGTGGTGCCGCCCGCCGCGCAGATCTTCATCGCGTGCCGAAGCAGGCAGGCCATCTCGGCACGTGCTGGCGCACCGAAATGGCCGAGGCCCGCGGCCGATGCGATCGACGCATCGGGCCCGTGGCCGTCGCAGGCCATCAGTCCCGAGGCGAACAGCAGGTCGCCGCCCAGCACGCCCGGCGCACCGAACGTGGCCTCGGCCGGGATATCGACGTCGAGCACGCGCTTCTTCGCGAGGGCGTGGTCGCGCAGTCCGACCAGGTTGATCTCGAGGCTGCCGTCCACCAGTCCGAACTCGTCGGCCTGCACGATCGTGAGGGCGACCTGTCGCGCCCCGAAGCGGTCGTTCCAGACCTCGAGGAAGTGCGGCAGGTCCTCTGCATGGCGCAGGTAGGCCTGTGCCTTGAGCGCGCCGACGGCGGAAGCGCCCGCCGCCGCGAGCGCGGGGGCTAGGCGATGGTCGATCACGAACTCGGCCTGCTTGCGTGCCTCGTAGCCGCCCCAGCGGCTGTGCTTCGGCACATGGGCACGCGGGTCGGGGCCGTCGTCGCCGCGCGCCATCTGCCCGGCCACGAATACATAGTCGCCGACGGTCGCCGCGGGCACGAAGCCGGACCACACCGGCGCGGCGACCCTGGGCGGGTCGATGCGCCGCGGTTCGAGCCCGCTGCCCGGCCGCACGGCCATCAGGTTGGTGCAGATCGCGGTGCCCTCCACCAGGAGGCCGCCCATCACCACCGAGGTGCTCGGCGGGATGTAGTCGCCGAAGGCCGCATGGCGCGCGCGATGGTACGGATTGACCGCCTGCCAGGTCGGGTAGTACTGGTCGAGCCGCACCGTGTTCTGGAACGAGGTGCCGGCTTCCGCGAGCAGTGACTTCAACCGGCGCGCGATGACGTCGCCCTCGCGCCGGTGGCGCGGCAGCCCGTGCAGCGGCAGTGCCGGTTCGCCCGCGACTTCGCCGGAGAGTCGCTGGCCGGCGTCGGTCGCTTCCAGGCCGTTGATGAATATCCAGGGCCCGGCGCGGGTGCTGACCGCATGGCTGAGCGGCGAGAAGGGCAGGGCATCGCTGGCGAGGATCTCGATCGTCATCATGGGTTCCGTGGCAGGGCGGGAGGGAGCTTCACTGTGCCTCGATGCGGATCTTCGCGTCGCGCACCACGCGTTCCCAGCGCCGGGTCTCGTCCAGCAGGAAGGCGCCGAAGTCGCCGGCATCGCCGCCGGCCGGGTCGACGCCCAGCACTTGCAGGCGCTCGCGGACCTCCGGCACTGCGATCGCCTTCGCGAGCTCATGCCGCAGCCTTGCGCTTGCGGTCGAGGGGATGCCTGCCGGCGCGGCCACGCCATAGAAGCCGATCGAGCGGAAGCCGGGGAATCCAGACTCGGCGACGGTGGCGGTATCGGGGAAAGCCGCGACCCGGCGGTCGCTGCCCAGGGCCAGCAACTGCAGCTTGCCGGCCTTCACCAGCGGTGCCGCCGACGGCAGGTTGACGAACATGAAGTCGACCCGACCGGCCATCAGGTCGTTCATCGCCGGCCCGCTGCCGTTGAACGGCACATGGGTCGCGCGCACGCCGGTGACCTGGTTGAACAGCTCGCCCGACAGATGCGGGCCGGATCCGATGCCGACCGATGCGAAGTTGACCGAGTCGCTGCGGCCCTTCGCCCAGCCGATCAGTTCCTTCACGCCGCGCGCCGGTACCTTCGGCGCCGCCACCAGCACGTTCGGCGCGGTGCCGATGAGTCCGATCGGCGTGAACCCGGCCACCGTGTACTGCGGCTTGTCGTGCAGGCTGACCAGCAGCACGAACGGCGCGCTGATGAAGGAGATCGTGTGGCCGTCGGGCAGCGCGCGCATGCCTAGTCCGTAGGCGAGCATGCCGCCGGCGCCCGGGCGAGGATCGACCACGACCGGCTGCCCCAGGCCTTCCGACCAGCGGCCGGCGACGGTGCGTGCGATCGTGTCCGACACGCCGCCGGCCGGGAAATCGACGATCAGCCGTATCGGCTTGGCTGGCCAGCCGGCGGTGGCGGCCACCGGCGCCCGGGCCGAGGCCGCCGTGGCTGCGGCAATCGCGGTCGCAGCCAGCGCCAGCATGGCGAGCGGTATCCGCTGGCCGGCCATCGCAGGCCGTGCTGCGGTGCATGTCGAGCGTACGTCCATCGCAGGCTCCGTGTCCGGGCATCCCGGCCGGCGCAGTGTACCGCGTATGCACGGACGGCCATGTGCTGCGACCACCGCATCAAACCCGGGCGGCACCCGGCGCCTGCGGCAGGAACCGCGCGCGGCCGTCCTGCAGCAGGGCGAGGAAGGCGCTTGCGGCCGGGCTGGGCCGGCGGTCACGGCGGCAGACGATCGATACCCTGCGCAGCGGGCGCGGCGTGCCGATCCTGCGCACTTCCAGGCCGTCCTGGCGCATCTCGGCGAGCGCCAGCCAGGGCAGCACCGTGATGCCCAGCCCGGAACGCGCCATGCTGGCCGCGGTGAGCATGTTCGCGACCTCGAAGGCCGGCTCGCAGGCGGCGCGATTGCGGGCGAGCGAGGCTTCGACCAGCTGGCGAACGCTCGAGGGCCGCGGCAGCAGGATCAGCGGCTCGCCGGCGACGGCCTTCCACGACAGCGTCGTGCGCGCGGCCAGCGGGTGGCCGGTGGCGAGCACCGCCACCAGCTCGTCGACGAACAGGTCGGTCGCCTCGAGCTCGGCATCGCGCCCGGCGAGGATGCCGATGCCGAAGTCGACCTCGCGCTCGCGCACCTTCTGCAGCAGCACGTCGTTCTGCTCCTCGCGCAGCGTGACCTGCACCAGCGGATGCAACGCACGATAGGCAGCGAGCGCGCGAGTGACGAAACCGAACGCGGCCGAGGGCAGCAGCGCCAGCGCGATGCGCCCGCGGGTGCCTGCGGCGAATCCGCGCAGGTCGAGCCAGGCATCCTCGAGTTCGTCGACCGGACGCCGCACCAGGCCGACCAGGGTGCGGCCGGCATCGGTCAGGTCGACCCGGCGCGTGGTGCGGTCGAACAGGCGCACGTCGAGCGTGGCCTCGAGTTCGCGGATCATCTGCGAGAACGCAGGCTGGGTCATCGACGTTGCCGACGCCGCACGGCTGAAGGAACCCGTGCGGGCCAGGGCGAGAAGCCCCTGCAGCTGGCGCAGCTTGAAATTCATCGGTGTCGCCTATGAATCGGGATGGAAGATGTATTTGTTGGAAGAATACGAATCGCGGTAGGGTTCGTCCACGACTATCGGCGGCGCATCGACGGAGGTTGCATCGAAGGACGTTGCATGGACAGACACGCCGGGCCATGTACCCGCGCGCTGCCTCGCCAGGGGAGACCTTCGACATCCGGTGAATGGGGGCGGCGACATGATGAACAGCGGGAAGCGGGGATGGGGCATCCAGGGGGCAGTGCGGCTGGCCGACCTCGCCGCGCCGGGCGGCAACATGCCGGCGGCGGCACAACCGGCGTATCCGTCGAAGCCGGTGCGCATCGTCGTGCCGTGGCCTGCCGGCGGCGGGACGGATTTCGCCGGCCGCGTGATGGCGCAGCGGCTGGGCAAACGCATGGGGCAGGCCTTCCTGGTCGAGAACCGTGCAGGGGTGGCCGGGAACATCGGCGCCGAGGCGGTGGCCCGGTCCGCGCTCGACGGCTACACGCTGCTGCTCGCGATCACCAGCGTGTCGATCAACCCCGCGCTGTTCGCGAAGATGCCCTTCGACGTCGCGAAGGACCTGGTGCCAATGACCCTGGTCGCGCGCGCACCGATGGTGCTGTCGATCCACCCGGTGCTGCCGGCGCGCACCGTGCGCGAACTGATCGAGCTCGGCCGGCGCCGGCCGGGCGAACTCAACTTCGCCTACTCGGGCGCAGGCACCACGATGCAGGTGTCGGCCGAGATGTTCAAGCTGGTGTCCGGCCTGCGTACGGTCGGCGTCGCCTACGAGGGCGGCGCACCGGCGGTGGCCGACCTCGCCTCCGGCCAGGTGCAGTTCGCCTTCCCGACCCTGCCCTCGGTGCTGCCGTTCATCCGCTCCGGACGCGTGCGTGCGTTCGCGGTGATCACCGCGCAGCGCTCGGCGATGCTGCCCGAGGTGCCGACGATGGTCGAGGGCGGGGTGAAGGATTTCGATTTCGCCGAGTGGTACGGCCTGTTCGTGCCATCGGGCACCCCGCGCGAGGTGCTGCGCCGGCTGAACGAGGAGTCGGTCGCGGTCCTGCGCACCGGCGACGTACGCGAGCGGTTCGCGGTGCAGGGCCTCGAGGTGCTGTCGAGCACGCCGGAGCAGTTCGGCGAGCTCGTGCAGCGCGACCTCGCGCGCTTCCGCGACGTGATCCGGCGCGTCGGGATCAAGGTAGAGTAGTCCGACGATGGAGGAGCCGCTGCCCGGGCAGCGCAATGCAAGATGGCTGGATACTGGATTGGCATAGACACCGGTGGCACGTTCACCGACCTGGTGCTGGCGGAACCTTCCGCTGGCCGCTGGGAGTATCACAAGGTCCCGACCCGCACCGCAGACCCGGCCGCCGGGATCCATGACGGCATCCGCGAACTGCTCGCGCTGTCGGGCGTGGCGGCGGCCGACGTCGCCTTCCTGGTGCTCGGCACCACGCTCGCGACCAATGCGGTGCTGGAGGGGAAGTGGGCGAAGACCGGCCTGCTCACCACCGCGGGCTTCCGCGACGTGATCGAGCTCGCGCGCCAGCGGCGGCCCGACTACTTCAACCTCGACAAGGTGAAGCCGGTGCCGCCGGCCTCGCGCGACTGCCGGCTGGAAGTGGCCGAGCGCGTCGACGTCGAAGGCCGCGTGGTCGTGCCGCTCGACGAGTCGACGGTGCATGCCGCCGTCGCCGCGCTGAAGGCGGCGGGCGTGCAGTCGGTGGCGATCTGCTTCCTGCACTCGTACCAGAATCCGGCGCATGAAGCGCGCGCACGCGAGATCGTCGAGGCGGCCTGGCCCGGCGCCGCGGTCTGCGCGTCCTACGAGGTGCTCGCGGAGTTCCGCGAGTTCGAGCGCTGCGCATCGACGCTGGTCAACGCCAGCCTGATGCCGATCATGGCGAGCTACCTCGACCGCTTCGAGGCGGGCGTGCGCGAGCTCGGCGTGCCGCGCACCCCGCGCGTTATGCAGTCCAACGGCGGCGCGGTGACCCCGGCGGCGGTCAAGCGCCTGCCGATCAACACCTTCTTCTCCGGCCCGGCTGGCGGGGTGATCGGCAGTGCCCGGCTGGGCAGTCGCATCGGCCTGCCCAACCTGATCACCTTCGACATGGGCGGTACCAGCACCGATGTCTGCCTGATCAAGGACGGCGAGCCGGCGAAGAAGAGCCAGCGCGAGATGGGTGGCTACCCGGTGCGTACCCGCACGCTCGACATCCATACCATCGGCGCCGGCGGCGGCAGCATCGCCTGGATCGACGCCGGCGGCCTGCTCAAGGTCGGGCCGCGCAGCGCGGGTGCCTATCCCGGCCCGGCGGCCTATGGCCGTGGCGGCACCGAGCCGACGGTCACCGATGCCAACGTGGTGCTCGGTCGCCTGAGCCCGGAGTCCCTGCTCGGCGGACGGATGAAGATGCATCCGGACAAGGCGCGCGAAGCGGTGGAGGCGCTGGCGCGCAAGCTCGGCGTCGATCCGGTGCAGGCCGCGGCCGGCGTGGTCGAGATCGTCAACGTGAACATGATGGGTGCGGTGCGCGTGATCTCGATCGAGCAGGGCGAGGATCCGCGCGACTTCGCGCTGGTCGCCTTCGGCGGCGCCGGGCCGCTGCATGCGGTCGAGGTGGCGATGGCGATGGGCATGCGCCATGTGCTGGTGCCGGCGCGTCCCGGCCTGCTCTCGGCCGAAGGCCTGCTGCAGGCAGACCAGCGCGGCGACTTCAGCCTGACCCGGCTGGTGGTGCTGGCACCGGCGCAACTGCCGGCGATCGATGCCGGCTTCGCCGAACTGCGCCGGCGCGGCGAAGCATGGCTGGCGGAGGAACGTGCCGATGCCGGCGCTTCGGTATCGGAGTGGAGCGCCGACCTGCGCTATGTCGGGCAGAGCTTCGAACTGGTGCTGCCACTGTCGGGTGGTTCGCTCGACGAGGCATCGGTGGCGGCGCTGGTCGAGGCCTTCCACCAGCGCCATCGCGAGTACTACGGCTACGACATCCGCGACCAGGCGGTCGAACTGGTGAACCTCCGGCTGGCGCTGACCGTGCCGCGGCCGAGGCCGTCGTTCTCCAAGGTGGCAGCCGCCCCGGTCGGGAAACCCGGCAGCCGCGAAGTCTGGTTTCCGGCCGGCGGCTATGTCCGATCGCCGGTGTACGACCGTTCCCAGCTGGTGCCCGGCATGGCTTTCGACGGGCCGGCTATAGTGGAACAGATGGATGCGACGACGGTGGTCCCGCCGTCGGCGCGCTGCCGGATCGACGACGCCGGCAACCTGCACATCCTGCTCGGCGAGGCACAATCATGAGCAACCAACGCAAGGCCGACGCGGCGGGGAACGCAACCGCGCAGGCGCCCGATCCCATCCGCGCCGAGGTGATGGCGCGCTACCTGCTCGCCGCCGCCGAGGAGATGGGCGCGACGCTGATGCGCACCTCGTTCTCGCCCAACATCAAGGAGCGGGCCGACTGCTCCACCGCGATCTTCGATGCTCAGGGGCAGGTCATCGCGCTCGCGCAGCGGGTGCCGATCCACCTGGGTTCCATGGTCGGTGCGGTGGACGAGATCCTGTCGCGCTACGGCCGGGAGAACATCCTGCCCGGCGACATGTTCATGGCGAACGACCCCTACAACGGTGGCGGCTCGCACCTGCCGGACATCAACGTGATCTCGCCGGTATTCATCGGCGGCGAGATCGTCGCCTTCGTCGCCAACATCGCGCACCATGCGGACGTCGGCGGCATGGTGCCGGGCAGCGAGGCGGCGGTCTGCAACTCGATCTTCCAGGAAGGCCTGCGCCTGCCGCCGGTGCGCATCATGCGCGGTGGCGAGATCAACCGCGACGTGCTGGACATCGTGCTGCTCAATTCGCGTACGCCCGACGAGCGCCTCGGCGACCTGCGTGCGCAGTTCGCCGCGAACCTGGTGGGCACGCGCGCGGTCGAGACGCTGATCGCGCGCTACGGCCCGGAGGAGACCGCGCGTACCATCGCCGGCTACCTCGACTTCACCGAACGCCGCTTCGCCGCGGCGATCGCACGGCTGCCTGCGGGCACCTACCATGCCGAGGACTGCCTGGACGGCAATGCCGAGGGCGAGCGTGCGCTGATCCGGCTGGCGATGACGATCGAGGGCGGCCGCCTGCACTTCGACTTCGCCGGCTCGGCGAAGCAGCTCGCGTCCGCGCGCAACATCCCGGAGCGCGCACTGCTGGCGACCATCTACACGGTGGCCAAGAGCCTGCTCGATCCGGACGTGCCGGCCAATGCCGGCTACTACCGCACGATCACCACCGCCGCGCCGAAGGGCAGCGTCGTCGGCCCGCAGTCGCCGGCGGCGGTCGGCTGCCGCTCGATCTCCTGCGGGGTGCTCGGCGACGTGGTGGCGAAGGCGCTGTCGCAGGCGCTGCCGGTGCGTGCGCTGGCGCCCAGCGGCCCGCACCACCTGATGGTGCTGGCCGGCAGCGACCCGCGCACCGGGACCTACTTCGTGAACTACGAGACGGTGGCCGGCGGCATGGGCGCACGTTCGAACCGCGACGGCATGGATGCGGTGCGGGTGCATGCATCGGGCGCATCCAACCTGCCGGTCGAGGCGCTCGAACACGCGTTCCCGTTCCGCGTCGACCGCTATGCGCTGTGGGAGGGCTCGGGAGGCGAGGGCGAGTATCGCGGCGGCATGGGCGTGATCCGCGACTACCGGGTGCTCGGCGACGACATCGTGGTCAGCCTGTCGTCGGAGCGGCAGCATGTCGAGGCGGACGGCATGAAGGGCGGCCTGCCCGGATCGCGTGGGCGCTTCGTGTTCAACCCGGGCCGTGCCGACGAACGCGTGCTGCCGTCGGCGGCCGCAGACGTGCGCCTGCCCCGGGACAGCGTGCTGCGGGTCTGCACGCCGGGCGGCGGGGGCTTCGGCGACCCGGCGGCCCGTGCACCGGCGGCGCGCGAGCGCGACCAGCGCGAAGACCGGTTGCCGAAAGGCGTGGCGCCGTGAACTACGTAGACATCGTCAACGGCCGGCGCTATCCGTCCGACGTGCCGCGCTGGCAGTCCGACGATGGCAACGGCGTCGACCTCGAGCCCTGTCCCGGCATCGCGCGCGACCGGATCGACCCGTCTCGCCGCTCGCTCTGGCGCTATGCGGCGGCGATGGCCGTGCCGTACGAAGGCGCGGTCACGCTCGGCGAGGGCTGGACGCCGCTGCTGCCCAGGGCCTGGCAGGGCATCGACCTGCTCTGGAAGCTCGAGTACGTGATGCCGACCGGGTCGTTCAAGGATCGCGGCATGACGGCGATGGTGAGCTACCTGAAGCAGTGTGGCATCTCCGACGTGCTCGAGGATTCCTCCGGCAATGCCGGTGCGTCGCTGTCGACCTATGCCGCGGCAGCCGGCATGCGCTGCCGGATCATGGTGCCGGCGAGCGCCTCGTATCCGAAGGTCGCGCAGATGGCCGCGCATGGCGCCGACGTGGTGGCGGTCAGCGGCACCCGGCAGGACGTCGCCGATGCCGCGTTGCGCGAAGCGTCGACGATGTTCTATGCCAGCCACAACCGGCAGCCCTATTTCCTGGAAGGCACCAAGACGCTCGCCTACGAACTCTGGGAGCAGCTCGGCTTCCGCCTGCCGGACAACGTCATCGTGCCGGTCGGCTATGGCGCGAACGTGCTCGGCTGCGAGCGCGGTTTCGCGGAACTGATGCGCGCCGGCGAGACCGACCGCATGCCGCGCATCTTCGGCGTGCAGGCGGCCAACGTGTCGCCGCTGGCGCAGGCGTTCGACGAAGGGCTGGACGACTACAAGGACATCGTGCCGGTGCCGACGCTGGCCGAGGGCATCGCCTCGCAGCGCCCGACCCGCGGCCGCGCGATCCTGCAGGCGGTGCGCGGCTCGGGCGGACGCATCCTGTCGGTGTCCGAGGACGAGATCGTCGCGGCCTTGCGCACGCTGGCCGGCATGGGCTTCTATGTCGAGCCGACCTGCGCGTCTGTCGGCGCGGCGCTGGGGCACCTGCTCGATGCCGGCGACATCCGGCCGGGCGAGACGACGGTGGCGGTGCTGACCGGCACCGGACTTAAGGCCTCGGAGATGATCGGAAAGGCGCTCGGACTGTCCGCGCGCACGCTGGACCCGCATGCAGCACCCCGCAAGTGACCATTGTCGACAAGGAGTGACCCCATGTACGGATGGAGAGGCAGGATCGGTTTGCTGGTTCCCTCGATCAACACCACGATGGAGACCGAGTTCTGGCGCATCGCGCCGCCCGGCGTGTCGGTGCATACCGCGCGCATCGCCGGCGGCCGCGAAGGAACGCCCGAGGAACTGCGCAACATGGAGCAGGCCAGCAAGCATGCGGCCAGCGAAGTGGCGATGGTCGAACCGGACGTGGTCGTCTACGGCTGCACCAGCGGCAGCTTCTTCGAAGGCCCGGAGTGGAACGACCGCATCTGCGAACAGCTGACCGCGATCACCAAGGCGCCTACCGTCACCACCGCGGGCGCGATGGTCGCCTGCCTCGCCGACAACGGCGTGAAGAAGGTCGACGTGGTCACGCCCTATGTCGAACTGACCAACGAGCGGCTGAAGCAGTTCGCTTCGGCCTACGGCATCACCACCACGAAGCTTGGTACCTTCGACATGCTCGACATGTTCGACCACGCCAAGGTGCTGCCGGAGGAGATCTACCGCAAGGTGAAGGAGATGACCACGCCGGACTCGCAGGCGGTGTTCGTCGCCTGCACCCAGCTGCGCGCGCTCGAGGTGCTCGAGATGCTCGAGCGCGACCTGGGCAAGCCGGTGTACTCGGCGGTGCAGGCCTCGGCCTGGCAGGCCTACCGCGCGATGGGCGTGAATCCGAAGATCGAGGACTGCGGCAGCCTGCTGCGCACGCTGGCGTCGACCGAAGGCAAGCCGGTGAAGATGCCGCCGCTGGTGCGCCGCTCCGCCTGAGCGGCCGTGGCACGCGTATTGCCTGCACCATCGGCTGGCTTCCCCCTTTCCATGCAGAGGAACGCGATCAACATGAAAGCATCGATCCGCAATGCATTGGCCGGTGGCGCAGGATGCGCGCTGGCGCTGGCGGGCGCGAGCCCGGCCGTGGCGCAGTCCTATCCGGAACGTTCCATCCGCTACGTGGTGGCCTTCGCGCCGGGCGGCATCAACGACCTGCTGGCGCGGGTGGTCGCGCAGAAGCTGACCGAGGCGTGGAAGCAGCCGGTGATCGTGGACAACCGGCCGGGTGCCGGCGGCAACGTCGGGGCCGAGGTCGCCGCGCGCGCCGCCCCCGATGGCTACACGCTGCTCAACATCAGCACCGCGCACGTGATCGCGCAGTCGCTGTATCCGAAGCTCGGCTACAGCCTGACGCGCGACCTGACGCCGATCGTCTACCTCGGAAGCTCACCGCTGATCACCGCGGTCAGCGGCACGCTGCCGATCAGGACGGTGCCCGAACTGCTCGCCTGGGCGAAGCAGAACAAGATGGTCTACGGCTCGGGCGGCGTCGGCGCGATCAGCCACCTGTCGATGGAGATGCTGAAGGTGGCCGCCGGCATCGACGGCGTGCACGTCCCCTACAAGGGCGCAGCACCCGCCGCGGCCGACCTGATCGGCGGCCAGGTGCACGTGATCTCGAATGCCGTCCCGGAGCTCTGGCCGGCGGTGAAGACCGGCAAGGTGCGGGTGATCGGCGCGATGTCCGAGAAGCGCCTGCAGTGGATGCCCGACGTGCCGACCTTCGCCGAGCAGGGCGTGAAGGGATTCGTGCTCGGCAACTGGGTGGGGCTGATGACCGCCGCGGGCACGCCGCAGTCGACGGTGCGCAAGCTTGCCGAGGAAGTCACCCGCGTGCTGCGGATGCCCGACGTCAACGAGCGCCTGGTCGGGCTCGGCTTCGATCCCGGCGGCGGCACGCCGGCCGAACTCGCGAAACTGATCGCAAGCGAGACGGTGACCTTCGCCCGGGCAGTGAAGGCGTCGGGCGCGAAGGCCGAGTGACCCGCGGCCTCAGCGCGGGAACGCGTCGATCAGTGCGCGGGCTGCGTCGGGTGCCTGGTCGAGCGTATCCACCGCGTCGGCCAGCCGGTCCGCCGCGGCATCGCCTGCGCCCAGCCCGAAGCGCAGGCAGCCGCGCAGCTTGGCCCGCTGTTCCTCGCGCGTCATCGGTTCCTGCGGGCTGCCCTTGATCGTGTCGCTGCCCACCTCGATCACCCCGCCGTCGGCGAGCACCACCTTCACCCGGGCCGGCTCGATCGCGGTCGGGTCGATGGACGGATCGTCGACGATGGTGGTCCTGGCGGTGAGCATGCCGACCTCCGGGGCCGAGATCATCGACTTCAGGTAGGACTCGAGGTCGACCCTGCCGTCGAGCAGCGCGCGCGCGAAGCCGTAGGCGATGTTGAACTGTGCATGGACCACGTCGTTGCGCGCCGGATCGTAGGGCGTGCCGACGGTCAGCCAGTTCACGTGGCCGATGCGGATCTCGATCGAATGCACGTCCGACGGGCGGATGCCGCGCGCATGCAGCCCGATGCCCAGGCCGATGGCGGTGTGGTTGCAGCGGCAGCAGGGATAGGGCTTGAAGCTGTACTCCGGCACCCGCCAGCGCTCGCCCAGGCCGTCGGTGAGCAGCCCGGGATGCACGTCGTCGCCTTCGTACAGGGCGAACAGGCCGGCATTGCCCTCCAGCGTGCGGCGCGTGCCGGTGAGGCCGTCGGCACCCAGGAAGGCGCCCAGCACCGCGGCGCGCGCGGCGAAGCCGGCGCCGATGCGCTTGGACAGCACGCCGTCGCGCATGCTCTGCGCGGAGCCGCTGGCCTGGTGGTAGGCGAAGCCGAGCCCGTTGGCGATGCCCTCGCCATCGAGCCCGAGCAGGCGCCCGGCGGCGATCGACGCCGCCACCGTGCCCGACACCATGGTCGGGTGCCAGCCGCGGCCCAGGCTGTTGTGGCAGGCGAGGCCGAGCCGCGCATGCAGTTCGGCACCGATCGCGAAGGCGAGGATGAAGTCGCGGCCGCTGACCGGCCCTGCATCCTCGGCGGTGGCGAGCAGGGTCGGCAGCACCACGCAGCTGGTGTGTACCCGTGCCGGATCGTGCTGGTCGTCGAAGTCGAGGGCATGCGCGGCGGCGCCGTTGGCGAGCGCGGCGGTCGGCGGCGAGAAGCGCCGCATGCCGAGCAGGCCGGTCGCGCTGCCGGCCTGTTCCCAGCGCGACAGGCGTGCCAGCAGTCCCGGGATGCCGGGCGCCTGCGAGGCCCCGGCGATCGCACCGAGGGTGTCCAGGATCAGCGCCTTGCTGGTGTCCACCACGGCGGCCGGCAGCCGGTCGTACTGCCAGCCGGCGATGCGGTCGCACAGTTCGCGCGAGTAACCGTCCGGGAGGCCGAGCGCGGGGCGCGCGCCGGAAGGGCTGCTGTCATCGGGCATCGTGTGCCTCCGGAAGGGTCTGTGGCGCAGTGGCCATGATAACTTCCCGGACATCGCCGCGCATGCCCGCGCGGTGCAAGGAGCACTGATGTCCGACTTCCGAGACACGACGCACGACGATGCCCGCGATGCGATGCTCACCGTCGTGGATCCGGTGCCGCCGCGCCACCCGCCTGCCGGCACGACGATGGCGCGGCCATCGGTGTCGCTGGCCGGTGCGACCGTCGGCTTCATCGACAACTCGAAACCCAACTTCTCGTTCCTGGCCGACGACCTGGAGTCGCTGCTGCGCGAGCGGTTCGGCGTCGCGCGGGTGGTGCGCCACCGCAAGCCCAACGCATCGATCGGTGCCGAGCCGCAGGTGCTCGACCGCCTGGCCTCCGAGTGCGCGGTGGTGGTCAGCGGTTCCGGCGACTGAGGGTCCTGTGCGTCGTGGAGTGTCCACGACTCCGTCTCGATCGGCCGCCGCGGGGCGTTCGGCATCAGCATCTGCTCGACCGCCTTCACCGGCCTGGCACGGGCCCAGGCCAAGGCGCTGGGTGCGCCCGGGCAGCCGCTGCTGGTGATCGACCATCCGTTCGGCTCGCGTTCGCGGGCCGAGGTGTCCGCGCTGGCCGAATCGCTGGTCGAGCGCATCGCCGAGGCGGTGCGCCTCGCGGGCGAGGGCGATGCCATGCATGCGCCCTCGTCCTCGCCCGCGTTGCCGCATGCCGGGGAGGCGGCGGTCGGAGCGGCGAGGGCGGATGCGCGGCGGCTGGCACTGCCCGCGGACATCGAAGCCGTCCACCACGCCTGCCATGAGCGCCGCTGGAGCGACGGCCTGCCGGTGATCCCGCCGACGCCGACGCGCGTCGCGCGACTGATGGCCGGTACGCGGCGGCGGCCGGACGAGGTGGTCGCGACGCTGGCCCCGGGGTTCGGCGCAGCGACCGTCGAGCTGATCGCGGCCAATGCGGTGATGGCCGGCTGCGTCGCCGCGCACCTGCCCGTGCTGATCGCCGCGGTCGAGGCGGCCGCCGATCCCGCCTTCAACCTGCAGGCAGTGCAGTCGACCACCAACCCGGTCACCACCTGGCTGGTCGTCAACGGTCCGATCGCGGCCGCCCTCGGCATGAACGCCGGTGGCAATTGCCTGGGCCAGGGCAACCTGGCCAATGCCACGCTGGGCCGTGCGCTGCGCCTGGTCATGCAGAACATCGGCGGTGCATGGCCGGGCGACATGGACCGGGCGACCCACGGGCAGCCGGGCAAGTACCTGTTCTGCTGCGCCGAGAACGAGGCGGCGAGCCCGTGGCAGCCGCTGCATGTCGATCGCGGCTTTGCCCTGCGCGACAGCACGGTCACCGTGGTCGGCGCGTCGGGCACGCTCAACCTGAACACGCACAGCAAGGATGCCGACGAACTGATCGCCTGCATCGCGCGCTCGATGGCCTACCCGGCGAGCAACGACTACCACTACTGCGGCGAGCCCTGGATGATCCTGTCCCCGGAACATGCAGCGGTGCTGGCGAATCATGGCTACGCGAAGGCCGTCGTGAAGCGCCTGCTCTGGGAGCAGTCGACCATGGCGGCCGGCGAGTTCGCGTTGCGCGACTACGAACGCACGCGCAATGCGCGCGCCGACGAGCTGCCGGGCTTCGATCGGGCCACCCGGGTACCGCTGTCGCGCGCGCCGGACGGCGTCGGCATCGTCGTCGCCGGCGGGCCGGGGACGCATTCGGTCTACGTTCCCACCTTCGGCGAGACGCGCGCGGTCACGCGCCGCATCGAGGGTGCCTGAGCGCGGGCGTGTTCAGCCAGCCAGCGCGGGCAGCAGCACACGCCATGCGAGCCCCGCGGCAGCGCAGCCGCCGAGCAGCGGCAGCACGCCGACGTCGAAGCGGAACAGCGCGACCGTGGCGGCCACCGCGATCAGCGCGGCGACCGGGTCGAAGCCCCCCGCGAAGCCCTGCGGCCAGAGCACGTGCCAGGCGAAGAACAGCGCCAGGTTCAGGATCACGCCGACCACGGCCGCGGTGATCGCCGACAGCGGGGCGGTGAAGCCCAGCCTGCCGCGCGTGGCCTCGACCATCGGCCCGCCGGCCAGGATGAACAGGAACGATGGCAGGAAGGTGAAGAACGTGACCACGACCGCGGCGAGCATCGCACCCATGAAGGGGGCCTCCGCTCCGGACAGCTGGGCGAACCATCCGCCGACGAATCCGACGAAGGCCACCACGATGATCAGCGGTCCCGGCGTGGTCTCGCCGAGGGCGAGTCCGTCGATCATCTGTGCGGCGGTCAGCCACTGGTAGTGCTCGACCGCGCCCTGGTACACATAGGGCAGCACGGCGTACGCGCCGCCGAAGGTGAGCAGGGCGGCCTTGGTGAAGAACCAGCCCATGTGGGTGAGCGTACCGTCGAGCCCGTGCAGGGCGACCAGCGTGCCCATCGCGGCGAGCCACAGGGCGGCGCCGGTGGCCAGCACCACCGCGAGGCGCCGGCGATCGAACAGGGTGTGCGCCGCGCGCGGGGTGTCGTCGTCGATCAGCGCCGGCCCGTAATCCTTGCGGCCCGCCGCATGGCCGCCACCGAGCGCGAACACCCCCGGCCAGCGCCGTGCGCCGAAATGCCCGGCCAGCGCGGCCGCCACGACCACCGCTGGGAACGGCGTGTCGAAGGCGAAGATCGCGATGAACGCCGATGCGGTGATCGCCGCCATCCAGCGATTGCCGATGGCGCGGCGGCCGATGCGCCAGGCCGCATGCAGGACGATCGCGGTCACCGCCGGCTTGATGCCGTAGAACACGCCTGCCACCACCGGCATGTCGCCGAAGCGCACGTAGATCCACGACAGCGCGATCAGGATGAACATCGAGGGCAGCACGAACAGCACGCCCGCCACGATGCCGCCCCAGGTGCGATGCAGCAGCCAGCCGATGTAGGTCGCGAGCTGCTGCGCCTCGGGCCCGGGCAGCATCATGCAGTAGTTGAGGGCGTGCAGGAACCGCTGCTCGCTGATCCAGCGGCGGCGCTCGACGAGTTCCGAATGCATCAGCGCGATCTGCCCGGCCGAACCGCCGAAGCTGATGAATCCGAGCTTCAGCCAGAACCGGAGGGCATCGCTGAAGGGGACGTGTGTCGGTGCCTGCATCGGTCGATGATGACATTTCCCGCAGCCGGCTGCCCGCGGGAGTGCCCTGCGGGCAGGCGCCGGCTGCGTTCGGTTAACATCCGCCGGCCAGCTGCACTGCAGCGATGCAGAGGCGGCCAGACAGTCGCATCCAGGGAGGACTCACCATGCATGCCACGCACGCCATTTTCGATGCGACCCGCAGCGCCACCGCCAGGGCAGCCACCGCCACGGTGGCCGCCCTGGCGTGCGCCTTTCCACTGGCTGCCGCAGCCCAGGACTATCCGTCGCGCCCGGTGCGCATCGTGCTTGGCTTCGCGCCCGGTGGCGTCGCCGACCTCACCTCGCGCCTGCTCGCGCAGCAGCTCGGCGAACGCCTAGGGCAGCCGTTCCTGGTGGACAACCGGCCCGGCGCCGGGGGCATCATCGCCGCCGAGACGGTGGCGAAGTCGGCGCCCGACGGCTACACCCTGCTGCTGATCACCAACGGCAATGCCGCGGCGGTCACGCTGATGAAGTCGCTGCCGTACGATCCGGTCAAGGACTTCGCGATGGTCGCGCCGCTCGCGTCCTTCGACCTGGTGATCGTCACCGGCAAGAACTCGCAGATCAACTCGATCAAGGACATCCTGAACCTCGCGCGCACCTCGCCGCAGAAGCTCAACCTGGGCTCGATCAACATCGGCAGCACGCAGCACCTGGCGACCGAGCTGTTCCGGGCGCAGGCCGGCGTACCGATGAACGCGGTGACCTACAAGGGCACGCCCGCGCTGGTGGCGGCGCTGCAGGGCGACGAGGTGCAGGTCGGCTTCGAGGTGCTCGGCCCGGTGCTCACCCAGATCACCGGTGGCGCGTTGCGCGCCGTGGTGGTGACCGGGGCCAAGCGGTTCGAGGCGCTGCCGAACGTGCCCACCGCGCTGGAGAGCGGCATGCCGCAGTACAACGTCAGCGCATGGAACGGCGTGGCCGCGCCGGGCCGCACCCCACGCGCGATCATCAACCGGCTGAACGCCGAGATCAACGCCGCGATCGCGCGGCCGGAGGTCCGCAAGCGGATGGCCGAACTGGCGGTCATCCCGACCGGCGGCACCCCCGAGGACATGACGAAGCTGCTGGCGAGCGAGATCCGCCGCTGGGGCGAGGTGGTCACGCAGGCGAAGATCGAGCGGCAGTAGACTCGACCGCCCCTTTCCCCCGCGCCACGGAGCCCTCGCGACCCATGAAGCCCTGCCGTCCCTACGACACGCATCCGGTGAAGCCCTCGTGGGTGCCGCCGCCGCTCGCCTGCGATGCCCACTGCCACATCTTCGGGCCGGCGGATCGTTTCCCCTATGCGCCCGACCGCACCTACACGCCGACCGATGCCGGCTACGACCACCTGCGCGGCCTGCACGATTTCCTCGGCTTCGAGCGTGCCGTGCTGGTGCAGGCAAGCTGCCACGGCGCGGACAACTCGGCGATGCTCGATGCGATCGCGCGCAGCGGCGGACGCTACAAGGGCGTGGCGATGGTCGATCCCGGCACGCCGCAGGCCGAGTTCGCGCGCCTGCATGCCGGCGGCGTGCGCGGCGTGCGGTTCAACTTCGTGAAGCACCTGGGCGGCGCGCCGGACATGGACTTCTTCCACGAGACGGTGGCCCGCCTCGCGCCGCTGGGCTGGCACCTGCAGCTGCACTTCGATGCCGTCGACATCCCGCAGTACCGTTCCCTGCTCGATGACCTGCCGGTGCCGTTCATCATCGACCACATGGCGCGGGTGAAGGCGGGGGCGGGCACCAGCCAGCCCGCGTTCGTGCAGCTGCTCGACCTGATGCGCGGCAACCCGAGGGCGTGGGTGAAGATCAGCGGCTCGGAGCGGGTATCGGTCGGCAAGGCACCGTTCGACGATGCGATCCCGTTCGCGCGGGCGCTGGTCGAGGCGGCGCCCGCGCGCGTGCTCTGGGGCACCGACTTCCCGCATCCGAACATCAGCGCGGACATGCCCAACGACGGCGAACTGGTGGACCTGTTCGCGCGCACGGTCACCGACGAAGCGCTGCGCAGGCAGGTGCTGGTGACCAACCCGGCGACGCTGTACTGGGCGGATTGAGGATGCGTGCACGGGCGACCGCACTGTGCGCGGTCGTCGCGCTGGCAGTGGCCGCCGGTGCGCACGCCGCGTCCGCCCAGTGGGTCGACCTCGGAGAGGACGGGTCCTTCCGCTACGCGGCCGACCCTGCTTCCCTGCGCGGCGATCGCACGCGGCGCACGGTGACGACCCTGTTCAACGCACGCACGCCCGGCCAGCGCGTGCAATCGATGCGCGTGGTGCTGGAAGCCGACTGCGTCGAGCCGCGCGCACGCACCGTGTCGCGCACCCTGCATGCGCTGCCGATGGGCGCCGGCAACGAACTGTCGCTGCCGATCGCGGCGTCGACCGCATGGGACTACACCCGGCCCGGCAGCGCCACGGAGGTGCTCCGGCGATATGCGTGCGAGATGCCCCTGCCGGTCGCCGGCACCGGGGCGGGTAGCGCCACGGCAGGGCAGGGGACGACGGCCGGGCAGGGGACAGCCGCCGCCCCGGTGCCGGCTGCGGCTGCGGCGGCGCCCGCGCGCGCTTCGGCGCCGGCCGGTTCCGTATCGGTGCCGGTGCAGCGCCAGGGCGGCACGTTCACCGTCCCGGCCGAGGTGAACGGGCAGGTCACGCTGCGTTTCGTGGTCGACTCCGGTGCCGCCGACGTCAGCATTCCGTCCGACGTGGTGGCCGGCCTGCTGGCCAGCGGTGCGCTGTCTCGCAGCGACTTCCTCGGGCGCCGGGACTACGTGCTGGCCGATGGTTCGCGCGTGAGTGCCGAGACCTTCCGCATCCGTTCGCTGCGCGTCGGCGGGCGCGTGGTCGAGGATGTCACCGCGACCGTGGGCAGCCTGTCCAGTCCGTTCCTGCTCGGTCAGAGTTTCCTGCGCCGGCTGAAGTCGTGGTCGATCGACAACGCCAACGAAACGCTGGTGCTCGACTGACCCAGGGTCGATCAGGCACGGATCACGTCCCGATCAGCCCGCCATCGATGCGCCGGATCGCCACGGTGGCTGACCGGGGTCGGCCACCGCGCTCGCCGTCCGGCCAGCTGCTGACCGCCTTCGGCTTCGCGGGATCGTTGCGGTCGCCCGCCGGCTCCCCCGGATGCTGGATGTTCACGAACAGCGTGCGTCCATCCGGTGCCATCACGCAGCCGGTCACCTCGCAGCCGCGCGGACCGGTCAGGAAGCGGCGGGTCTCCCCGGTCACGACATCGGCGACCAGCATCTGATTGTTGCCCATGCGCGCGTAGTCGCCGCGGTTCAGCGCGCTGGTCGACACGTCGGTCTGGATCCACAGGTGCCCCGCCGGATCGAACCAGAGGCCATCCGGGCTGCCGTAGCTGTCGCCCTTCACGGTGCCGCGCTGGCCGGCGTCGGCGGCCTGCGGGTCACCGCCGAGCGCGAAGATGTCCCACTGGAAACGGGTCGCGGTCGGGTTCCGGCCGGCCTCGCGCCAGCGCAGGATGTGGCCGAACACGTTGCGGGCGCGCGGATTGGCCGCGTCGGGTCCCGGGCGGCCCGGCGCACCGCGCTGCGCGTTGTTGGTCATCGTCATGTACACCTC
>JAJTHE010000091.1 GCA_021298815.1 Betaproteobacteria bacterium
GTCGGCAGCGCCCACAACTCGCTCAGGTCGAGCGAACGCGCTTCCTGGTAGGCCGACAGGAACCCGGCCAGCAGGTCCGCATCGAACGCGCCATCGGTATGCGCGACATAGGCCCAGGCGACGCCATAGATGCGGGGCAGCCCGGCGAGCGGCTCGTCGAGCAGCACCGGCAGCGCGCGGAAGTAGCGGCGCGGCAGGCCGTCGTGGATCGCCTTGAGCTGGGCCTCGATGAGATGGAAGTTGTCGAGCAGCCATTCGGCGGCCGGGCTCAGGTCGTAGCCGGCCTCGGCCTGCTGGCCGATGTACCGGTGCGCAGCGCGCAGCGTGCGGATGTTGCTGCGCAGCCGCGGGAAGAACGCCTTCGCGCCGGCCCCGGCCCGGGCCGCGCGGTGCGTCTCGCCCAGGCTGCGTCCGTGCTGCGCGAAGCGCTGCTGGCCGAAGATCTCGGCGCGGATTGGCGGCTGCAGCGCGCCCAGTCCGGCGTCGAGTATGGCGTGGAGTTCGCCTGCCGCCTCAGGCAGGGGCCACGGCCATCCGGATTCCGACATCCACTACGACACGATGAAGGCGATGCCCGCCACCACCATGACAGCGGCGAGGGTGGTCACTACCCGGCCGGACAGGAACGCGTGCACCGCTTCCACGCTGCACTGCAGCCCGAACAGCCGCCCGGACACGGTCCGGCACAGGTCGAGGTGTTCGCCCAGGGAGGCGTCGTCGCCGGGCCGTGCATCGGCCGCCCTGCCGAAAGAGGCCGTGGTCCATCTTGCGGGACCGAGGCTGGAACCGGGGCCGAGGCCGATCAGCGCCTGCGGGTCGTGTGCGGTCGGATCGATGTTCATGCGGGGCTCCGGGACGGTGGACGGGCGGGAATCGACGTGCAAACCCTGTACGCAAAGGAGATGCCTGCGGCGTTCGATCCGACCGCCCGGTCAGGCCGGCGATGGCTGCCCCCGCCTGCTGCCCGTTCCCCCGGCAGGTCGGCGACCTTGCCGACCAGCGACGGCCCCGCGGCGCGTCACTCCGGCTGGATGCCGGCGGCCTTCACCACCTTCGCGATCCGCGCGACGTCTTCCTTGATCTGCGCGACGAACGCCGGCTGGCTCACCGGGAACGCGTCGGCGCCGAGCTGCAGCAGCCGCTCCCGCAGGTCGGGCGAATTGAGCGCCTTGTTCAGGGTCTCGCTCAGCCGCGCCACCAGTGCCGGCGGCAGGTTCGCCGGTGCGTGCAGTCCCGACCAGAAGTTGAGCGTCGCCTCCGGCACGCCAGCTTCCGCGAACGTCGGCACCTCGGGCATCAGTGCCGCGCGGCGCGGCGACAGCACGGCCAGCGGCCGTACCTTGCCGGCCTTGATGTGGTTGATCGCCGCCGGCAGCGTGTCGAACACCATGGACACGTTGCCGCCGATCACGTCGGGATAGGCGGCGGCCGAGGTCTTGTATGGCACGTGCACCATGTCCGAGCCGGTCACCGAGCGCAGCAGTTCGCCTGACAGGTGGCCGATGCTTCCCACGCCGGCGGAACCGTAGCTCAGCTTGCCCGGGTTGGCCTTGGCGAAGGCGAGCAGTTCGCCCAGTGACCTGAACGGCAGCCCGCCATGGATCGCCAGCACGTTCGGCGCGTAGGTGACGATGCCGATCGGCGTCAGGCCGTTGACCGGGTCGTAGCCCAGCTTCTTCACCAGGAAGGGCCCGATCGCGATGGTCGAGATGCTCGACAGCAGCAGCGTGTAGCCATCGGGACTGGCGTTGGCGACGAACTCGCTGCCGACCGCGCCACCGGCACCGGCACGGTTCTCGATCACGATCGGCTGGCCGAGCAGTTCGCCCATCCTCTGGCCGAGCGCGCGGCCGACGATGTCCGACACGCCACCGGCTGCGAAAGGGATCACCAGCCGGATCGGCTTGACCGGGAACGCCGGCTGGGCCGATGCACTGGACGGTGCCAGCGCCGGCAGCCATCCGGCGCCCGCCGCACCGAGTCCGGTCACCAACAAGCGCCTGCGACCCTGGAGGACCTGCCGCGCGGGGCGGTCCTCGGCAGCGGCTGCATCGGGCGATACGAGGCTAGGGGCGTCTGGAACACGGGCCATCGGGTTTCCTTTTCGGCAGGGATGGGAACGTCGCGCTTCCAGCATGCACGAATCCTGCCAGCGGAAACAGCCCCCGTCCGCCGCCTGCCCCGATCAGTCCAGCGGCAGCCTGACCTCGACCGTGGTGCCGGTGCCCCCCGGACCCGGGCCGATCGCGATGCCGCCGCCGATACGGTCGACGACTTCGCGCACGATCGACAGTCCCAGCCCGCTGCCGGAACCGGCGGCACCGGGCATCCGGTAGTACGGCTCGAACACGCGCTCGCGCATCCCGTCCGGGATGCCGGTGCCTGCGTCCGACACCTGCAGGACCGCGCTGCTGCCGCGGCGCTCGAGCACGATGGCGACCGTGCTGCCCGCTGGCGAATAGCGCATCGCGTTGTCGATCAGGTTGCCGGTCATGCTCGACAGCGCGGCCGCGTCGCCACCCAGCATGCAGGGATCGTCGCAGAGCACCGCCTCCAGCCGATGCGAGGTCGCCTGCGCCGCGGCTTCGCGCTGGCGGACCGCATCGGCCACCACCTCGCGCAGCGGCACGCGCCCGGCATACGCGGCGGGCCGTCCGGCGCGGCTGAACGCGAGCATCTGCTCGGTCAGGTGGGCGCTGCGCTCGACGCCCTCGAGCAGCCGCGCAAGCGACGCCGCGCGCTCTTCCGCGTTGCGCGCCCGTTCCAGGTTCTGCGCATGCAGGCGCAGGGCCGCGAGCGGCGTGCGCAGCTCATGGGCAGCCGTGTCGACGAAACGACGCTCGCGGTCGAGCGTCTGGCGTACCCGTTCGAGCAATCCGTTCAGCGCGGCCAGCACCGGGGCGATCTCCGCCGGCACCCGCGACAGCGCGATCGGACCGAACGCCTGCGGCGCCCGTCCGCGGATGCGCAGCGCGAGCTCGGACAGCGGCGACAGGCCGTAGCGGATCAGCGCCCCGCTGGCGGCCAGCACCAGCAGCAGGCCAGCCAGCATCGGCGCGGTCACCGCCCAGCCCAGTTCCTCGGCCAGTTCGGCCCGGGCATCGTCGCGCTCGCCGGCGAGGATCCACACCGTCCCGCTCGACAGGGCGAACACCCGCCACAGCCGGCCGTCGATCACCCGGCCCGAGAACCCCGGCGCCAGCGCGGCGATCGGTTCCTGCGGTGCGGAACTGGAGCGCGCGAGCAGGCGCGGCACGCCACCCTCGCCCTCGCCGCCCTTCTCGCCTACCCGCCAGACCTGGTAGGCGATGTGGGTCTCGTAGTAGTGGCCCAGCGCGGTGGGGCTGTCGCGATGCTCGCCGGTCTCGACCAGCGGTGCAGGCAGCGACATCACCAGCGGCGCCTCGATCGTCGCCGTCTCCACCGAGCGTGCGATCAGGCTCTCGATCACGCGTGCCGAAGTGGCCAGGCGCGCATCGAACAGTTCCTCCGCCTCCTTCTCGCCCGCCGCGAACGAGAGGAAGGCGCTGATGCCCATCACCGCCAGCATGATCAGCGTGGTGCCGGCCAGCAACAGCATCCGGATCGAACGGCCTCCCTCGACCGGGCCGGTACTCATGGCCGTTCGCCCGTCGGCGGATCGATCACGTAGCCCACGCCGCGCACCGTGCGGATCAGCCCGGGATACAGCTTGCGCCGCAGGTTGTGCACATGGACTTCGAGCGCGTTGCTCTCGACGTCGCCATCCCAGCCGTAGATGGACTCCTCGAGCTGCTGGCGGCTCATCACCTGGCCGGTGTTGTCGAGCAGCTTGCGCAGCAGCAGGAACTCGCGCCGCTGCAGCGCCACCGGCTGTCCGCGCAGGCACACCGACATGCCGGCGGTATCGATCTCGAGCTCGCCATGGCCGACACGGTTGTCGACCGAACCCCGGTGCCGGCGCTCGATCACGCGCAGCCGGGCGAGCAGTTCATCTACGTCGAACGGCTTGACCATGTAGTCGTCGGCGCCGGCATCGAGGCCGCCGATGCGCTGCAGCGTGGTATCGCGCGCGCTGAGCACCAGCACCGGCGTGCGCACGCCCGACTCGCGCGCCTGGCGCAGCACTTCCATGCCGTCCATGCGCGGCAGGCCGAGGTCGAGCACGGCGAGGTCGAAGCCGCCGCCGCGCAGGGCTTCCAGGCCGAGCGCGCCGTCGCGCACCCACTCGACGAGGTAGCGGCTGCGCGCGAGCGCATCGCGGATGCCCGCGCCCAGCGACTCGTCGTCCTCAACCAGCAGCAGGCGCATCGATCATCCGTGGCTCAGTCGAGTTTCTGCTTCACCAGCGCGAGCAGCGCTTCCACCTCGCGCCGTCGGCCTTCGTCGGCGAGCGGGCGCGCCGGGCGGGCCGCTGCCTGTAGGGCGAGTTCCAGCGAGCGCTTCGCGCCTGCGTAGTCTCCGGTGCGGTACAGGAAGTCACCCATGAAGAAGTTCGGATCGATGCCGCGCGGGTTGATCGCCAGCGCACGGGCGAGCAGTTCGCGAGCCTTGTCCTTGTCGCCGAAGCCGATCGGCCAACCCGGCACCTGATAGTACAGCGAGCCGAGGCTGGTGTAGGCCGAACCCTCCAGGGCCCTGGGGTCGCGTGCGATCGCCTGCTCCAGTGCGCCCTTCGCCTCCCTGGCCAGCGACAGCGCACCCAGTCCGCCCCTGGCACCGGCATGGCTGGCGAGCACGATCGCGTACCAGATGTCGACGTCGGCGCGGTCGCGGAACTCGCTGCGCACCGCCGCGGCCTTCTTCGCCAGCGCCTCGAACGCGCGCTCCTGCCGGTCCGCGGGCTGCCGGTACTTGATCTGCTCCCACTCCGACTGCAGGGCCGCGACCGACTCCTCCGCGCCGGCATGGGCTGGCATCGCCAGCATCGTGGAAGCTGCTGCAACCAGCAGCCCGAGCATGCGCGCCAGTGCCTGGCGCCGTGCCGTGTTCGTCATCGTCACCATCATCGTTCCCCTTCGTTCATCGACGCATGCCGCCGGACGACGGTTGCGCGCCTGCCCAGCGCCCGGTCGACGACCGAGGGCAGCAGGCGATTGAGCCGGACGAAGAACCGCTCCGGCCATCCAAGGTGCATCTCGGCGCGCCCGCCGTCCACCAGGTCGAGCAGCGCTTGCGCGACCACCTGCGGGTTGTCGTTGCCGGTGCCGAGTTCCGCGTTCAACGCGTCCTGCGCCGCGCTGTTGAGCGGCGTGCGCGTGGCCCGCGGTGCCAGGTACTGCACCTGCACGCCGCTGCCGTGCAGCTCGCGGCGCAGGGCTTCGCTGAACCCGCGCAGTCCGTACTTCGACGTGCTGTAGGCGACGTTGCCCGGGTTTCCGATGTCGCCCAGGATCGATCCGACATTGATCACCGATGATCCACCGCGCGGCGCTCCGCGGTGCATCAGCGGCAGCAGCGTGCGCGTGAGCAGCACCGGCGCGAGGAGATTGGTCACGATAACGCGCTCGATGTCGGCCTCGGCCTCCGCTTCGAACCAGGCGAAGTCGCCGATGCCCGCGTTGTTCACCAGCAGGTCGATGCCGCCGGGCAGCGCACGCGCGGCACCGGCTACCGCCGCGCGGCCCGTGGCGGTCGAAAGGTCGGCAGCCACCACCACCACGCGCAGCGCGGGGCCGTGCTGCGCCAGTGTCGCGGCCAGACTGTCCAGGCGGCCGCGGTCGCGCGCGACCAGCACCAGCGTCGCGCAGCGCGGTGCCAGCGCAGCGGCGATGGCCGCGCCGATGCCACCGGTCGCCCCGGTCAGCACCGCCTGCCGCCCGCCCCTCATGCGGGCAACCCCACCGGCGACGCCGACGGTTGCCGGGCCGGCATCGCAGGAACGTCGGACAGGGCGCGGAACAGGCCGCCGTACAGCCGGTACATCACCCGCGCCACGTGCACGATCGCGGCCTGGTCATCGGGATCGTCCAGGCCGTCCATCAGCAACCCGAACATGCGCACATGCTCCAGGTCCAGGCTGCCATGCGAGGTGAGGTAGGTGAACGCCGATGCCGGCAGGCCGAGGCTGCGCGAAAGGCTCGCGGCCGATGCGGTGGCGATGGCCACGCTGGTGCCTTCCAGCACGTGCACCATGCCGAAGAACCCGACCGGATTGCTGCGCGCGATCCAGTCGTAGGCATGGGCGACCATCAGTTCGGCCTCCAGCCCCGGCGTCGAATCGCGTGCCAGGTCACGGTTGCCGCCGCAGGCCACGATGTCGTCGAGGATCCACTCCTCGTGCCCCGCCTCCTCCTCGATGTACTCGATGATCGCGCGGCGCAGCACCGCATGCCGGTCCGGCAGCCGCGCACCGCAGGCCATCAGCAGCGGCACCGTATGCTTCACGTGGTGGTAGGCCTGTTGCAGGAAGTGCACGTACTGCGCGAGGCCGACCCGGCCGGCCAGCGCATCGCCGAGCACCGGTGCAGCGAGCAGCCATCCGCGTTCGGCGGCGGTCTGCCGCTGCAGTTCTTCATGGAAGGGCATCCTGTCTTTCCTTCTGGGAGCATTCGTAGAGCGCCTGCAGGCCGGCTCCGTGGCGCGCGAGGATCGCCTCGCGCCGCAGCCGTCCGTTGGGCGTGAGTTGTCCGTCCGCCGGCGTGAACGGCGCGGCCGCCACGACCCAGCCGCCGATGCGCGCATAGTCGGGCAGCGTCGCGTTGACCCTCGCCACCGCGGCGGCGAGCGCGGCACTGCCGTCCGGCCCGGCGCCGGCCGCAGGTGCCGGCACCAGCACCGCGCACAGCCACGGCCGCCCCTCGCCGAACACCGCGGCCTGCCGGATCTCCGGCTGGGCGAGCAGTTCCGCCTCTGGCCATTCCGGCGACACGTTGCGCCCGAAGCCGGTGATCAGGAGGTTGCCGGCGCGGCCGGTGATGCGCAGCCGGCCCGCGGCATCGATCGAACCGAGGTCACCGGTACGCAATGGACCGTCGGCGCGCGGCGCGGCCTCGCCGAGGTAGCCGAGGAAGCACCGGCCTTCGACCACGATCTCTTCGTCGTCGCTGGCGCTGTCGATGCCGCCGCCCTCGCGCGGCGGGCCGGACTGCAGCGGACGGATCCCGACCCGCACATGCGACAACGGACGCATCCCCGACCCGGGGGCGTCCGAGGGCAGCGCCAGCGCGACCACCGATCCGCATTCGCTCAGTCCGTAGCCCTCGCAGGCGGGCAGGCCCAGTGCACGCGCACGCTCGACCAGTGCGACCGGCACGCGGCCGCCGCCGACGGCGGCGAGCCGCAGGGTGCGCGGCACCGACGCACCCGCCGCCGCCGCATCGACCAGTGCCTGCAGCATCTGCGGCAGCAGGATCACGCTGTGCACCGCGTGGCGATACATCGCGTCCAGCGCGCGCCGTGCATCGAAGCCGCTGGAGCCCGACAGGCCCACCGCCGCCAGCGGCGGTGCGAAGATCGTGGCCCCTGCGCGCATCGCCGCGCCGGTCCCCGCGACCTGCTCGAGCAGCACGGCCAGCGGCAGCAGGCAAAGATGGCGCCCGATGCCGAGCGCCGAGGCGACCTCGGATACGCCCTGTGCGACCCGGGACAGCGCCTCCGACCCGAGGCAGACGCCGCGCGGAGCGCCGGTGCTGCCGGAGGTGAAGGTGATCAGCACCGTGCCGGATGGCAGCGCCGGGTGCCGCGCGAGCGGGTCGGCCGAGGCCGCCTGTCGCCCCTGCAGTGCCGTACCCGGCAGCGTGCTGCACGGCCCGCGAAAGAGCCGGCTGCCGCGCACGGCATCGTCGGACAGCAGCAGGGTCGCGCCAGCCGCATCCATCGCATGCCGGCATTGCGCGTCGGTGAAGAACACCGGCAGCGGCAGCAGCACGGCACGCGCGCGTTCGACCGCGGCGGCGGCGACCAGCCAGTCGATGCCGTTGTCGGCGAGCAACGCGACAACCGTTCCCTCGCGCAGCCCGGGGTGGCCGGCCGCGGCCGCAACCCGTGCCTCGAACGGGCCGCGACCGATACCGATGCTTCCGTCGTGGATCATCGGCCGCGATTCAATCGGGCAACCGTCCGGCCACGGGCAGGCCGCTGGCCACGCGCCCGGCAAGGATGCGCGGATCGTGGCGGTAGTAGTCGCCCCAGTTCGCCTCGCCACCGGGCACGCGTGCCGGATCGGCCGGCCCCATGTCCACCAGCGGCACGCCCAGGCGGGCGAACGCGTTGGACAGCGCGCGAGTCGCGGTGAACACCACGTGCTGCACGCCCTGCTCGAACAGGTGCACGGTGGTGAGCGCGATCAGCAGCCGGCCGAGGCCGTCCGCCGAGGCGGCCAGGTTGCCCACCTCGGCCAGTGTCGAGCGGTCGACTGGCTCACCCAGCACGGCGGCCACCGCCTGCTCCACCGGCCGGTCGAGGTAGTGTTCGACGAACAGCCCGCCGGCGGGTGCGCGGGTGTAGCCGAGCGCCGCGCACCATCCGCCATCCTGGCCGCGCAGGCCGAGCAGGCTTGCGGCGTAGTGCGAGGTGTGCGCGCCATGGCGCTGCAGGAACACGCCAGCGATGAACCCTTCGAGGTCCGCGCGGCCCTCGTCCTCCGCAAGTAGCGGCTCCAGCCGGGGCATCATGCGAGCCAGGCGCCAGGCGGTCGCCACCCGGCGCGCAGGCGCGGCCCCGGTCGTCGCAGGCGCCGACGGCACCAGCCGTGCCGGTGCATGGCCGGCGATGAACGGCCGCGACGCGAGGGAGGCGGCGGGCGGAAGATGCGGATCGTCGACGGCAGGCATTGCAGGCTCCGGGATTCAGAGCCTGCACGATGGGGGCCGAAGCTTAACGACGACTTAACTGCGCAGGCCGACCTGCTTTCGTCGGCGTCAGCGCACGATCACTCGACCTTGATGCCACGCTCCTTCACCACCCGCCCCCACTTCACCATCTCGCCCTTGAGGAACGCCGCGAAATCGGCACGGGTGTTGCCCACCGCCTCCACGCCATCCTTAGCGAACCGCTCGACGATGTCGGGACGACGGATCACACGGACCAGCTCGGCATGGATGCGCTCGGACAGCGCCGCCGGCATCTTCGCCGGCGCGAGGAAGCCGAACCAGTTGCTGGTCTCGTAGCCGGCGAGGCCCGGCGTGTCGGCGATCGCCGGGATACCCGGCAGCATCTCGACGCGCTGCGTGCCGGTGTGGGCGATCGCCTTCAGCTTGCCGCCGCGGATGTGCGGCATCGCCGAGCCGAGGTTGTCGATCATGAACGGCACATGGCCGCCGATCACGTCCGGCAGGGCGGCGCCGCTGCCCTTGTACGGGATGTGCACTGCCTCGATCTTCGCCATCGCCGCGAACAGTTCCATCGACATGTGCGCCATGCTGCCGTTGCCGGCGGACGCGAACTGCGCCATGCCCGGCTTGGCGCGGGCAAACGCGATCACATCGGCCACGGTGGAGATGTAGGAGCCGGCCTGCGTGACCAGCACCAGACCGCTGCGCGTGGCCATGGTCAGCGGCTCGAAGTCGGCCACCGTGTCGAACGGCAGCTTGCGAATCAGCGACGGGTTGATCGCGAAAGCCGCGGCCTGCATCAGCAGCGTGTAGCCGTCGGGCTTCGCGCGCGCCACCGCGTCGGTGCCGATCACCGAGCTGCCGCCCGGGCGCAGGTCGACCAGGAAGTTCTGGCCGAGGTTCTTCGTCAGTTCCTGCGCGATGATCCGCCCCGCCACCTCGGTCGGCCCGCCTGCGGCATAAGGGATGACGATGCGTACCGGCTCGCGCGGCCAGTCGCCTGCCTGCGCGGCAGCGCGGCCCGGCAGTTGCAGCGCGACGCTGGTGCCCGCCGCGGTCGTGATGAAGGTCCTGCGATCCATGGTGATTCTCCGGGTAGTCGTTCTTGTCGTTGGCCTGCGTCGATCGAATACATCAGTCGCACACGTCAGTCGGGTCGGAACTTGGTCTCCGGCTTCAGGCCCTTGCGCTGCTGGCCTTCGCTGATCCTCCCGTTCTCGATCCACTCGCCGCGCACCGCACGTTCGGCCGCCGCATCCCAGGCCGGATGCCAGTCGCCGAGCGAATAGCCGTACCACGGCGGCTGCGGGCGCACCGGCGGCAGGCCGAGCTCTTCCCAGATCGCCTTCGCCCGCTCCATGTATTCCTGCTTCGGCAGCGCCAGCGGCGGCATCCCGGACTTCATCGTCGCATCGACAAGCAGCGTGGAATCCTCGTCGCCGTCGCTCTCGCGCTTCGGGCCGTGGCCCTGCCCGCGGTGCGGCAGCGTGAGCACGTCGGCGACCGGGTTCGACCGGTAGGCCATCGCCCACAGCAGCGCGTCCGAGTTGTCCGGATCGATGTCGTCGTTGATCGCGATGCAGATCTTGCTGCAGTCGCCCTTGAAGAACGCCGCGCCGTACAGCGCGCGCCAGACTTCGGTGCGCGGCATGCCGCGTTCGCAGGTGATCATGGTCACCCGCAGCAGGCCGGTCAGCGGCTCGTGGAGGGTGACGCGCTTGACGCCGCGGATGCCCAGGCCGTCGCGCAGATGGGTCAGGAACAGCGGCTCGTAGGCCACCCGCTTGATCACGCTCGACTCGCTCGGCGCGACCTGGCTGATGTAGGACGGGATCACCGCATCCTTGCGCATCGTGATCGCGGTGATCTTCATCACCATGTTGAATTCCTCGAGCGCCACATGGCCGTGGGACTCGCCGAACGGTGCCTCGGGCTCGACCGTCTCGGTATCGATCATGCCTTCTATCACCACCTCGGATTCGGCGGGCACCATCAGGTCGACCGAATGCGCACGCGTGATGCGGATCGGATGGCCGGCCAGGCCACCGGCCACGTCGAGCTCGTCCACGCCGATCGGCAGCTTCTGCGGCCCCATGAACGCGACATAGGGCGGGCAGCCGAGCACGATCGCGCAGGGCATGTAGCGGTCGCCGCGCTTCTGGTGCTTGGTGTAGTGGATGTATCCCTCGGCCCCGCCGACGCGGGTGGCCATGCGCACCACCATCCGGTCGGGCGCCTTCAGCGCACAGCGGTAGGTACCCATGTTCTGGACGCCGGTCTCGGGATCCTTCGTCACCACGTTGGTGGCGGTGAGCGTGGGCGAGCTGTCGAAGCCGGGCGTGGAGATCGGGATCGGCAGCCGGCCCAGCCCGTTGCCCGGGCCGACCAGCGCGTCGCCTTCCAGGATCACTTCCTGGCACGGCGCCTTCTCGACCACCTGCGGCTTCACCGGGTTGGCGATCGCACGGTCCCACTTGGCCTGGATGCCCTCGACCGGCGCGTCCATGCCGACCGAATAGACCGCGCGGTTCGCGGCCAGTGCACCGACCACCACCGGGATGTCGTACCTGCGGCCCTGGCCGTCGACGATGTTGGTGAACAGGAAGGCCTTGCGCTCGGCCTCGGACATGCCACCGACGAACTGCCAGCGCACCAGCGCATGCAGCTCGGAGTCCTTGTCGATCTGCCGGTCGATCTTCAGCAGCAGGCCGCGCCGCTCGAGCTCGGCCAGGTGTTCATGAAGGTCGCGGTAGCCGCGGCTGCTGTCAGCGCTATCCATGATGTCGGTTTACTCCGGTTCGATAGTCGGTGGCGGGCGATGCATCAATCCATCTTCAGTCCGATGGACTTCACCAGCGGCGTCCAGCGCGCGATCTCCTGGCGGATGAAGCGGTCGGCGGACTCGGGCGTGGAATCGACCGCCGGCGTGCCGCCGACCGTCTCGAGGTCCTTCTGCAGCAGCCCTTCGCTCCACGCCGCACGGGTCGCCGCATGCAGTTGCGCGACCACCGGCTGCGGCGTGCCTGCCGGCGCGAACACGCCATGGAAGATGCTGGTGACCATCTTCGGCAGGCCCTGCTCGACCGCGGTCGGGATGTCCGGGGCGGCCTTCAGGCGCTGCTCGCCGAACACCGCCAGGATGCGCAGGCGGCCGGCGCGATGCTGGGCCAGCGGCTGCGCGCCGAAGATGCCCGTGAACAGCGGGATGTGTCCGGCCATCAGGTCGGCCACGCCGGGTCCCGCACCCTTGTAGGCCACGTGCTGCAACTCGGGTGCACCGACCAGCTGCTTGAACAGTTCGCCCGCGAGGTGGTTGATGCTGCCTGCGCCAGGGGACCCGTAGCTCAGCTGCTTCTGGTTGGCGCGCACGAAGGCGATCAGCTCCTTCAGGTTCTTCGCCGGGATCGACGGGTTCACCATCACGCAGGTGGGCGAGGAACTGACCAGGGTCACCGGCATGAAATCGCGCAGCGGATCGTACGGCGGCTTGCTCATCGCCGCGGGATTGATGACGTGCGTGGTGGTGGTGCCCGACAGCAGCGTGTGGCCGTCGGGCTTCGCGCGCGAGGCTTCTCCGGCACCGACCGCACCGCCAGCCCCCGGGCGGTTGTCGACGATCAGCGTGCTGCCCAGGTGGGGCGACACGCGGTTGGCCCAGGTGCGCGCGACGAAGTCGGTCTCGCCACCGGGGGCGAACGGCACGATCAGCCGGACCGGCCGGTCGGGGAACTTCGGCTGTGCCGATACGCGTCCGGGCGCGGCGGCCAGCGAGGCAGCGGCTGCCGCGCCTGCGCCCGCCAGCAGGCGTCTGCGTTGGATCTCGATCATCGTTCCTCCAGTGTCTTCCCGCAGGCCGCGACCTGGCCGAAGGGGTCAGCCGGGCATCGCGCAATCCGGGCGCACGCGGAACACCCGGCGCGCATTCTCTTCCAGGACCTTGCGCCGCACCGCCGCGTCCTTCACCGCTTCGTCGATCGGACGCAGCGGATGCGGGTCGCCGGCCGGGAACGGCATGTCGGAGCCCATCATCACCTTGTCGTCGCCCGCCTTGTCGATCAGGTAGGACGTGGAATCGGCGTCGAACACCAGCGCATCGAAGTACAGCGCCTCGAAGCCCTTGCGCGGGTCGGCGTACTTGTCGCCGTGGTGGTCGTAGTGGCGGCCGAGGCGGCCGAGCACGAACGGCAGCGCCGCGCCGCCATGCGACAGCACCAGCTTCGCACCCGGATACTTCAGCAGGTGGCCCGAGAACAGCAGGCGCGACACCGCGATCGAAGTGTCGACCACGCGGCCGATCGCGTTGACCAGGTCGTAGTCGCCCAGGCGCGGTTCGCCGCAGACGAACATCGGATGCAGCATCACCGCGGCGTTCAGGCGCGACGCGGTGTCCCAGAACGGATCGAGGTCGGGCGAATCGAGGTTGCCGCCATCGCCGCTGGGCAGGGTGCCGACCATCACCCCGCCGAAGCCCTGCCCCATCGCCTCTTCCAGCACCTGCGCCGCGAGCTTGCCGCTCTGCATCGGCACGGTGGCCAGCGGCGTGAAGCGCTTCTCGTCGCCCAGGTTCTCGAGCGTGCAGGCGTTCATGAAGCGGCTCCACGCCAGGCCCTGCTCGGGCGGCAGCTCGTAGCCGGTGGCGTCCATCCAGGCACCGACCAGCTGGTGGTCGATGCCGTTGGCGTCCATCCAGGCGCGGCGGTCGGCCAGCGCCGACAGCTTCGGCATGATCGGCCGCGACAGGTCCTTGCCGACGAAGCCGATGCGTACGCCCTTGTCGTCGCGCTTGAGCGAGACGCCGGGGAACTTCGAGGCCTCGCGTTCGAAGCGGTCGAACACGAGCTGCGGGATGTAGTGGGCGTGGATGTCGATGATCATGCGCGGGGCTTTCGTCGTTGCAGTTCGGGGAGACGGCGTGGCTAGGGGACGGGGTGACGAGGCGAGTCGGCCGCTCAGGCCGCGTCCTTCATCTTCGGCTTCGTACGCGCGGCACGGATCAGGCTCCACAGCGCGAGGTGCGACATCGGGGTCTCGACGATCGCGGTGCCGATCGGGTCGAGCGCATCGTTGATCGCGCAGGCGATCGCCGCCGGCCCGCCGAGGTAGCCGGCCTCGCCGGAGCCCTTCTGGCCGAAGGTGGTCAGCGGCGACGGCGTGCAGTGGTCGACGATGCTGATCTCGGGCACTTCGAGTGCGCTCGGGATCAGGTAGTCCATGAAGGTTCCCGACAGCAGCTGGCCTTCCTCGGAGAACGCGAACTTCTCGTACAGCGCGGCACCGACGCCATGCGCGACGCCGCCATAGGTCATGCCGTGCACGATGTCCGGGTTGATCATCACGCCGCAGTCGTGGCCGACCACGTAGCGCTGCAGCACCGGCTTTCCGGTGTCCGGATCGATCTCGACATACACCACGTGCGTCTCGAACGAGTAGCACGGGTACATCTGCACCTGGCCGTCCTCGGTGGGCAGCGTGCCGCCGGTGGGCACTTCCCAGACGAACTTCGCCTGCAGGCCCGGCTCGACATCGGGCGGCATCTTGTGGAACTTGCGGTGCGCCACCTCGACCAGCTGGTCCCAGGTCAGGCGCTTCTCGGGATGCAGCGTGTCTAACACGTCGCCGTCGCGGTAGGTGACGGCCGACACCGGCAGGCCCAGGTTGTGCGCGCCGATCTTCAGCAGCGTGTCGCGGATCTTCCGTGCTGCACCGGCCGCGGCACCGCCCAGCATGATCGCCATCCGGCTGCCCACCGGGCTGTTCGACGGCAGCGCGCTCAGCGAGTCGGCCGCGATCACGCGGATGCCCGACGGGTCGCGTTCCAGCACCTCGCCGACCACGGTCGACACCAGCGTCTGGTGCCCCTGGCCGGAACTGGACGTGCCGAACACGCCGGTGATCGCGCCATTGAGGTCGACGCGCACCAGGCAGGAATCCATCCAGGTGGTGGTCTCGTTCTTCGGGTTGAACAGCGGCTCGAAGGACGAGTTTCCGCCCGACGGTTCCAGGCAGGTCGACACGCCGATGCCGGCGAGCCGCCCGGCCTTGCGCGCCTCGTCGCGGCGCCGCACCAATCCGGCGTAGTCCGCCGCCTTCAGCGCCTTGTCGAGCACCGTGTGGTAGTCGCCGGAGTCGTAGGTGGTCCCGCTGGGGATGCGGTACGGGAACTCGTCCTTGCGGATCAGGTTCTTGCGCCGCAGCTCGAGCCGGTCCATGCCGAGGTGGCGCGCGACGCGGTCGATCGTGCACTCCATCGCGAAGTTGGTCGGCGCCTGGCCGAAGCCGCGCACCGCCTCCTGCGGCGTCTTGTGGGTCATCACCGACGTGGGTTCGTACTCGACCGCCGGGATGCGATAGGGGCCGCAGATCGCGCTGACCGGCTTGCCCAGCTGCAGTGGCGAGCGGCCGGCATAGGCGCCGACGTCGTCCAGTGCCTTGATCTTCCAGGCGCGGATGGTGCCGTCATGGTCGAACGCGACCTGCATGTCGAAGATGCGGTCCGGGCCGTGCATGTCGCCGCCGCGCATGTTCTCGAGCCGGTCTTCCAGGAAGCGCACCGGCGCCTTCAGCTTCATCGCCAGGTAGGACACCAGCAGCGTGTGCTTGATGCCGCGCTTCACGCCATAGCTGCCGCCCACGTCGACATCGAAGTGCACGCGCACCGCGTTGCCGGGCAGGCGCAGCGCGCGCGCGATCTGGTCCGGGAACTTGGGCATCTGGATCGAGGCCCAGATGTCGAGGATCTCGTTGCCGGCATCCCACTGCGCGACCGCGACGAAGGTCTCGATCGGCACCGTCGCGCTGCGGCCCCAGCGCGCGCGCAGCGACAGCCGGTGGTCGGCCTTCTCGAACGCCTCGTCGACCGCGCCCCAGACGAACCTGCGGTGGTAGAGCACGTTCGTGCCGTGGTCCGGATGGACCAGCACGGCGCCCGGCTTCGCGGCTTCCTCGGGGTCGACCAGGTGCGGCAGCGGCTCGTAGTCGACCTCGATCAGTTCGACCGCGTCCTCGGCGATCGCACGCGTCTCGGCCACCACCGCCGCGACCCATTCGCCGGCGTAGCGCACCAGCCCGTCGGCCAGCGGATAGCGCTTCACCTTCGGCGCGTCGACGCCGACATACAGCGCATCGACCGCGGCGCAGAGTTCGGCGCCGGTGAGCACGTAGCGCACGCCGGGCAGCGCAAGCGCTTCGGCGCTCTGGATCGACCTGATGCGCGCCGACGGATACGGACTGGCGACGATCGCCACGTGCAGCATGCCGTGCAGCTGCACGTCGGCCGCGTAGCGCCCGCGTCCGGTCACGAAGCGCGGGTCTTCCTTGGTGCGCCGCTTGGCACCGATGTAGCGAAAGCCGTAGGGCGAAGTCTTCTCAGCCATGGTCCGGTGTCCTATCGGTTGCCGGTGGATGCGCTGCGTTGCGCGGCGAGCTGCACCGCGTCGACGATCTGCTGGTAGCCGGTGCAGCGGCACAGGTTGCCGCTGATCGCATCGCGGATCTCGCCGGCGGAGGGATTCGGGTTGTGCTTCAGCAGGCAATGGCTGGCGACCAGCATGCCGGGCGTGCAGTAGCCGCACTGCAGGCCGTGCGTCTCGCAGAAGCTGTCCTGCAGCACGCTCATCGAACCGTCGGAATTGGCCAGGCCTTCGACGGTAGTGATCGAATGGCCGTCGGCCTGCACCGCGAAC
>JAJTHE010000147.1 GCA_021298815.1 Betaproteobacteria bacterium
ACGGCGGGCAGCTGGTCGGAGGTGATCGTCGCCTGGTTGGAGACCACCGGTCCGGCATTGACCGTCGCGCGCAGGCGCAGCTGCACCGACTGGCCGGGCGCCAGCGTGCCGACCAGGACGGTCGCGGTGTTGCCGGCCGTCGCGCCGAAGTCGCCGGCATCTGCATCGGATGCATCGCTGAGCGCGGTCTCGGAGCCGCCGACCGGCGTGTAGCGCAGGCTGCCCGGCAGGTAGGTCACGTTGCCCGGCATGGCATCGACGATGCGCACGCCGGTCGCCGGCGCGCTGCCACGGTTGGTCAGCACGACCGTCCAGGTGATCGTCTCGCCCGGCAGCAGCGTGCCGCCGTTGTCGTCGACGACCGTCTTCTCGCTCTCGAGGACCGGCGCGCCGCCGGTGAATATGCGGGTCGGATCCGGCGTCGCGGGGGTGGTCGGATCGTCCGACAGCTGCGACACCGGCTGGCCGCTGCCCTGGCCCGTGCCGGACAGCGACGCCTGGTTGGACAGCGCCGTACCGGGCACGACGTTCGGATTGACGCGCGTGCGGAAGGTCACGACGGCGGGCGCCGCGCCCACCGGTACGACGCCCGCGGCTTGCCCGGGCGATGCGATGACCAGGCCGCCGGCCGCGAGCGGGCTGGTGCCACCGATGTCGGCCACGGCAGCACCGTTCAACATCGTGCTGCCGGCAACGTAGGTGGTGTTGGCCGGGATCGCGTCGATCAGTCGCGCACCGGTGATGGTCTCTCCGCTCGGGTTCGCGACCGCTATCGTCCAGGTGACGATCTCGCCCGGCAGCAGCGCGTTGCCGTTCTCGTCGACCACGGTCTTGGCGACCGTCACGGTCTGTACCTGGGTCGGCACCGTCGAGCTGTTGTTGCCGGCACCGGTGCGGGCCGGATCGTCCGGATCCTCCACGCCTGTCGGTGTCACCACCTGGGCGCGATTGAGCAAGGACCCGGAAGCCGGCGCCACGCCGGTGATCGTGAAGGTCAGCACGCCACCGGCCGGCAGCGTCGCGACCGTCGACGTGACGTTCTGCCCTGCCAGCACGACCGGGCCGCAGCCAGCCCCGCCCAGTTCGTTGCCGCACAAGGCGCTGGTGACCAGCACGCCGGCCGGCACCGGATCGGAGAACAGCGCGCCGTCGGCCGCGCTCGGCCCGAGGTTGGTGACCACGATCGTCCAGACCAGGGCACCGCCCGGCGACACCGTCGCCGGGCCGGTCTTCACCAGGCGCAGGTTCGCGACCGGCGCCGGCGTCACGGTGACGGTCGCTTCATCGTCCTCCAGCGGCCGCGACGGCGAATGGTTGTTCGGCGTCGAATCGGGATCGGACTGGTCGCTGGCCGTGACCTGGGCAAGGTTGGTCCAGGGGCCCACGGGGTTCACCCGGGCCACGATGGACAGCGTCGCCGAATTGCCGGCGAGCAGCGTGCCGACCGTCCACGACCCGGTCGGCTGCGCGAAGGTGCCCTGGCTCGGCGTCGCCGACACGAAGGTGTAGCCGGCGGGCAGCACGTCGCCGACGCGCACGCCGCTGGCGGCATCCGGCCCGTTGTTCGTGACGGTCACCGTGAAGGTGACGTTGCTGCCCACCAGCGGCGTGGCGTTGCTCACCACCTTGGCGATGGACAGGTCGGCAACCCCCTGGGGCACGACCACCTGCGCCGAATTGTTCGACGTATTGGGATCGAACTCGGCGGCCGACACGGTCGCGACATTGGTGATCGAGGGCGGGGTGCCGGCGCGCGTGACCGAGATCACCAGCGTCGCGGACGCACCGTTGGCCACCGTGCCCACGCTCCACACGCCGGTGCCTGCCGCGTAGGTGCCCTGCGTCGCCGACACCACGCCATTGAACGTCAGCCCGGCGGGCAGCGGGTCGGACACCTGCACCGAACTCGCGCCACTCGGGCCGGCATTGGTCACCGTGAGCGTGTAGTTGAACGGGATGCCGGGCAGCGGGTTCGGCGTGCTGGCCGCCTTGGCCACCGCGAGGTCCGCGGACGCGCGCACCGGCGTCGTCGCGCTGCCGACCGGGCTGTTCGACGCGCCGCCGCCGGAGGCCTGTGCGGTGTTCACCACCTGCGGCACGGCGGCCGCACCGACGTTGACAGTCAGGGTGATCGGATTCGCACTGCCTCCGGACGCGATCGCGGTGGTGCTGCTGCAGGTTACCGCCTGTCCGACTGCGCCGCAGGCCCACCCGGTCCCCGTGCCCGAGACGAAGGTCAGTCCGGCCGGCAGCACGTCGGTGACGCTGATCGTGCCGGTGGTCGGGAAGCCGCCGCTGTTGCTGACCGTGATCGTGTAGCTTGCCGGTGCACCCGCCGTGAACTGCGCGCTGCCCGCGACCTTGGTCAGGCCGAGGGTCGTAGGCGTGAGCACGCTCACCGGCGCGGAGAAGGCCGCCTGCGAATTCGCCAGCGGCTCGCCGGTGCTGGTGATGCCACCGGCAGGGACCACGTTCGTGTAGTTGCCCGCGACCGGCGGCGTGACATCCACCCGCACGATGCAGGAGCCCGCGGCGGGTATGGTCGCTCCCGCCAGCGTGAAGCTCGCGGCACCGGCGACCGCCGTGACCGTGCCTCCGGCGCAGGTGGTCGAGGCCGCGGGCACGGCAGCCACCACCATCTGTGCCGGCAGCGACGGCAGGTTGTCGGTCAGGCTGGTACCGGTCACGGCGAAGCCGTTGCTGTTGCTGACGGTCAGCGTGAGCCGCGTCACCCCGCCCGCCGCGGCGGGATTCGGGTTGAAGACCTTCACCCCGGTGAGCGGCCTGACCACGACAGTGGGTGCGCTCGCGCTGTTGTTGCCGGTGTTGGTGTCCGGATTGAAGCCGCTCGACACCGACGCGCTGTTCGTCACGTTCTGGGCCGCCGCAGCGGTTGCCGTGGCGACGATGGTGACCGTGACGATGTCGGTGCCGACCGGCAGCTCGTTGCCGATGGCCGACGGGATGGCGCAGGTGACCACATGGCCCGCCGCGGTGCAGTTGCCGTTGCCGGCGACCCCGGTGAACGTCCCTGAAACGAAGGTGAAGCCGGCGGGCAGCGTGTCGGTCACGGTCACCGTGCGTGCCGCGCCCGGGCCTGCGTTGGACACGCGCAGCGTGTAGGTCGCATTGCCGCCGACCGCGACCCGCGCGCTGCCGGTCTTGGTGATGGACAGGTCGGAGGACACGCGCGAGGTGGCGTCGCGGACCACCTCGTTGTTGCCGGCGATCGGGTCGGGCGTGTCCGAGCTGGCGGTCACCCGGTTGCTCTCGGTACCCAGGCCGTTGGCGAGCACGCGGTAGGTGACGGTCACCGACTGGTTGACCGCGAGGTCGCCGAAGCTGCAGGTGATGTTGTTGGGGCCCGTGTTGTACGTGCAGGTACCCGCGGTCGTGGTGATCGAACCGGGCACGAAGGCGAACACCCCGGCCGCCGGGGGCAGCACGTCGAGCACCGCGCCGTTGCTGGCACGCGACGGCCCGCGGTTGTCGACCCGGATCGTGAATGTCGTCGCCTGGCCCTGTGCGACCGGGTCCGGGCTCACCGTCTTGTTCACCACCAGGTCCGCGCTGCCCGGCGTGATCGTGCTGTCGACCGTGGCCGTGTTGTTCGACGGGTCGGACTCGGCCGGGCCGGTGACCACTTCGGCCGTGGCCGAGTTGGTGATCGTGATGTTGCCGGTGCCGTTGTTCACCGGGAACACGCGGATCACCGCCGTCTGCTGCACGTTGGCCACGATCGATGCCCATGTACAGGTGACCTGCGTCACCGGCGGCCCGTTGGTGGTGCAACTGCCGCCGCCACTGACCGACTGGATCGAACCGAACACCACCTGCGCGGGGAGCGAATCGACGATGCGCACCTGGCCGGACGCAGTGCCGTTCACCGCGGCATTGTTGTTGCGCAGGGTCAGCGTGTAGTCGAGCGGCAAGCCTGCCTGCAGCGTGCCGGGCGGATTCGCCGTCTTGCCCAGCTGCAGGTCGACGGCTGCCGTGATCTGCGTGCTGATGCTCGCCGAATTGTTGGTCAGGTCCGGATCGCCTACATCCGGCGACACGACGCTGGCGGTGTTGGGACGCGTGGCCGGGAACGGACCATTGTCCCGGGGACGCACGCGTACCGTGATCTCGCGCTGAGCAGCGCCGCTGGCGATCGTCCCCAGCGGACAGGTCAGCCGTCCGCTGCCCACGGTGAACGAGCAGACCGGACCCGCTGGCGAGACGGTCGCGTCGATGAAGGTCGCCGCCGGCAGGTCGTCGGTGACGGTGACGTTGGTCGCTGCATCGGGCCCGAGGTTGTCCACGCGCAGCGTGTAGGTGAGGATGCCGCCCCAGGGCGTCGGGCCGCTGTCCGACTTGGTGATGCGCAGGTCGGCGCGCGTCGCGGTGCGCGTCAGGGTGGTGGTTCCGCAACCGGTCGTCCCCGGGATGCCGCCGCCGGTGACCGAGGTACAGGCGTTGTTGACGATCGAGTCCGGGCCGGTACCGACCGCCTGCACCACGGCGGTGTACTCGATCGCCGGGAAATCCGCGCCCGGGCCGAATGCCGCACCGAGCAGCCGGGTACAGGTCAGCGTCCGCGACGGGACGTCCACGCTGCATGTCCACCCCACCGCGCTCGCCACCGTCGGCGCACTGAGCGACGCAGGCAGCGTATCGGTGAGCGTCACCGTCGCACCGCCGGGGATCGCGACGTTGCCGTTCGCCCTGGGCACCACCCGATAGCGCACCGTCGTGCCGGCCGCGACCACGGTGATCGGCGGTACCGGGACAAGCACCGACTTCGCCGTGGTCATGTTGTTGTTCTGCGGCGCGGCGCCGCCGTTCGTATAGGTCCCCTGGTCGTTTCCCGGGTTCGGGTCGGCCAGCACGCCGCCGACCTTCGACACCGTCGCCGTGTTGCTGATCGGCGCGTTGTCGGTGGGCGTCACCCGCAGCACGATGTCCGGCAGGTTGGTCGCAGGGCTGCCCTGCACGCCGGCGGGATGCTCGCAGGTCAGCGTCGGGGCGACGAAGCTGCAGCTCCAGGGCGCGGCGGCGGTGACCGAGACGAAGGCGAGGTTCGCGGGCAGCGTATCGACGACGCGGACGACGCCGTCGGTCGCGGACGGCCCGTTGTTGCGCGCGCGCAGGGTGAAGTTGAACGGCACCCCGGCGACCAGGGTGCCGGGCGCGGTCTTGGTGATCGACAGGTCGGTGCCGGCCGCCTGCACCGTCACCGTCGCGGTCGCGGTGTTGTTCGTGCCGTCCGGATCGGCGGTACCCGAAGCGATCGTCGCACTGTTCGCCTGTGCACCGGTGGCCGTGGCAGTGGTCTGGTAGGTGATGGCCGGCAGTGCACCGACGCCGGCAGCCCCGGGACGGGTACAGGTCACCACCGGAGCGGCAAAGGAGCAGGTCCAGCCGGTGCCGGCCGCGGAGCCGCCGACATAGGTCAGCCCGGCTGGCAGGGTGTCGGTGACGACGATCGGCCCCGAGGCCGCTGACGGACCGAAGTTGGAGGCGTTGAGCGTCCAGGTGACCGCGCTGCCCTGTGGCACGGGGTTGGGCGTTCCGGACTTGGCGATGCGCACGTCCGCGCCCGGCTGCACCGGCGTCGTGAGGTTGAAGTTGTTGTTGTCGCTCACCGGATCGGAGGTGAGCGTCGACTGGATGTTCACGCCGTTGGTGAGGTTTCCATCCACCTGCGGACGGATCTGGACCGTGAACGACGGCGTCGAAGCACCCACGGCCAGCGGCCCCGGGCGTTCGCAGGTCAGGACGCCAGGCGACACGCCGTTATGCGAACAGGTCCAGCCGTTCTGGTTGAAGCTGGCGGCCCCCGCGTAGATCGACCCGACCGGCAACGTGTCCGTGATGCGGAGGGTGCCGTTCGCGGGGAACGGGCCGGCATTGCTGCCGGTCACGCTATAGGAAAGCACCGCACCCGCAATGAAGGGTCCGGCACCCACGGTCGCCTTCGTGACGGAAAGATCGGCGCCGACGGTGACCGTCGTCTGCTCGCTGCGGTTCGTGTTGTTTCCCGGGTTGGGATCGGCCTGCGCCGCGCTCGCCGACGTGGTGTTGGTGATGACATTGCCCTGGCCGGTGATCGCGGCGGCATCGTCCGGACGCACCGTGAAGACGACTTCCGGCGAATCGGCCAGGCCCAATGGCGCGAAGCCGGTACAGGTGTAGACCCGCGGCGGCGTGGTCGGCGCGCAGGTCACCCCGGCCGGCGCGACGATCGACACGAGGCTGGCGCCCAGCGGCAGGGTGTTCGTGACGACGACGCCGGTCGCGACCCCGGGACCGTTGTTCGTGATTCGAGCAATGTAGGAGACCGTCGCGCCGGCCACGATCGGGTCCGTGCTGTCCGAGACCTGGACGATCAGGTCCGCCTGTGCGAGCACCTGAGCCGGCACCGCGACCGCGACTGCGCAGGCGACCACTGCCAGGGCCCGTCGAGCGACCGAAATCAGGGACCCGGTCCAGCCCCGCCATCCTTCACGGGAAGACGACGCACCAATGGGCGGTCGACCCGGCGACGCAGGGGGCACCCCACCTTGCGCGTGCCCTGGTCCGGCCTTCGACTCCGATGGACTGCGCGCCACCGGAACACCGTGCGCAGCCCCCCCTGATGACCCCATTGATTGTCGCGCATCCTGTGACCGGACACGTCTGCAGATTCGTGGACGGGCGAATCTACATCAAAGCAGGAATCCATGCCGAAGAGCGTTCCCGGAACGTGCGAAGCGGGCCGTTTTCCAAGCGTGCGACTTTCTTCGCGCAGGGTGGCTTTCGCATGGACGCCGTGCAGGGGCGAGACTCAGGCGCCGACGAGCCCCATCAAGCGCCAGACCGGCATCGACAGCACGATCGCGGCGAGCACCAGCAGGCCCCAGAGCCAGGCAAGCGCGCGCGCATGCGCATGCGAGAAGCACTCCCCCGAGCCATGGTAGAGCGCCAGGTAGACCGTGCTCTGGTAGGGCAGGAACCAGACCTGCGTCGACACCAGTGCCACCAGCGCCACCAGGAAGGGATGCACTTGCGCGGCACCGGCGGCAGGCAGCGCCACCAGCGTGAGCAGCGGCGCCGCGGCCTGCCAGCGCACGATGAACGACAGGCAGAATCCGACGAGCGCCAGCGCGAGGCAGAACGACAGGCTGCCCAGTGCCATGGACTGGATCATCCCGGCCAGGCGGGCGCCGAGCCAGGTGTCGATGCCCAGGGTGGTGAACACCGTGGCCAGGCTGGAGATCGCGCCGAAGAACAGCAGGAAGGGCCAGTTCACGCCGGTGCGCACCATGGTCGTGTCGAGCGCGCGCCCCAGCGCGAGCACGACCAGCGCGCCGACGCCGAGCCACGCCCCGTTGATGCCGTGCAGGGGCTCGCTCAGGAAACCGGCGATCAGGCCGACCAGCACCGCGAGGCAGAGCTTCTCGTCCGATCGCATCGGCCCCAGGACCGCACGCTGCAGCGCCAGCCGGTCGCCCGGGTTGGCCGTGCTGCTCGACGGCCGGTACAGCCAGACCACGGCCGACAGGCCTCCGACGAACAGCAGCAGGTGCAGCGGCAGTGCCGCGATGAACCAGCCGGCGAAGCCGAACTCGGCGCGGGTCGCATCGGGCAACAGCCCGTGCACCAGCAGCCCCACCGACGATCCGGTGAGGAACAGGCCGGCCATCTGCCCGAATCCGATCAGCGCCGCCAGGGCCAGCCCGGTCGCCGCCCGCCCGCCGGGCTCGAAGCCCAGCGCCTCGGCGATCTCGCGCACCATCGGTGCGGCCAGGGCGGTGCGGCTGGTCGCATTGGGAAGCGTCGGCGTGACCGCCGTCCCGACCAGGGCCAGGGTCACGCAGCGGCTGGCGAAGCCTGCCGGACGCCGGCCGAGCGCGGTCAGCGCCACCCGGTACATCAGCCCGGTATTGCCGACGGCGACACCCACGGCGAGCACCGCCAGCACGAGCACCCAGGGCTGGCTGGCGAAGCCGTCCAGCGCCACGCGCGGGGCCACCAGCCCGGTGACCACCCAGGACGCGACCAGGGCGAGCGCGATCACTTCTTCCGCCAGCGCCTCGGTGGCGAACAGGATGGCCGCGGCCACCACCGTGAGCAGTGCCTGCCAGCCGGCCGCGCCCAGCCCGTCGGGCGGCGCCATCGTCCACAGCGACAGGGGCAGCAGCGCGAGCCCGAGGCCGGCGAGCCGTCGCAGCGGCAAGGGCCTGCGTGCTTCCGGCGGTGCCGCTGCGGCGGCATCCGAGCTGTCCGCGGTCGCGTCTTCGGCCACCGGCGCTGCTGCGCCCGGGCCTGCCGGCACGACCGACGCCGCCCCGGCACGTCCGCGCAGGCGCAGCGCATCGCTCTGCGCGCCTGCCGCGCGATAGGCCGCCGCGGCGGGATTGCGCTGGCCGAGGCGTTCGAGTTCGACCGCGATCGCACAGACCCGAGCCGCCAGCGCGGTGTGCCGATGCTCCGCCTGCAACCCGCGCTGCAGGGATCGCGCGATCGCCACCGGCACCCGGTAGCCGTCTGGCTCGTCGCGCAGCAGCGGCGACTGGCGTGCGAGCGAGGCGAGCCGGATGCGCGCACGGTCCTCATCCACGCCCGCGAGCCGCGCGAGCACCGCGAGCGGCGCCCGGTCGAACAGCGCCGACGCCTCCACCAGGTCGCGCTGGCCGGCATCGAGCTCGCGCATCCGGCCGGCCACCCAGGTATCGACCTCGCGCTGCAGTTCACCCAGCGCGCGGCGCGTGCGCGCGAGATCGAGCCCGATCGCCGCGCTCAGGTGCAGCATCAGGTCGGGCTCGCCGCGCAGCAGCGAATCGAACCGAACGCGCGGCAGCATCCAGACCCGCACCGCAGTCACCGACACCACGCTCGCCGAGCGCGGCTCGTCGGTCAGCAGCGACAGCTGGCCGAAGCTTTCGTAGGGCACGATACGGTCGATCGCGGATCCCGACACGCGGCGCTCGGCGACGCCCTCGCGCATGATGTACAGGCCGTCGCCTTCGCCGCCGGCCTCGAACACGACCGACCCGGCATCGAACCAGCGTTCCTCGAGCACCCCCGCGAGTTTCGCGAGGTCCACCGGGTCGAGCCCGGCGAACATCGGCACCGCCGCCAGGGCCTGCGCGGCGGCGACCGGTTCCTGGCCCTCGCTCACGTACCGCTCACCGGCGGACCGTCCATGGATGGAAGAATTCGACCCGGTCGATCGAACTGACCAGCGCATCGAGCACCAGGCGGCCGCGCAGCACGCGCAACCGGATGCGCGCGCCCGCGCTGCCCGCTGCCCACAGCTTCTCGTAGAACTCGCGCGGCGTGGCCACCGGATCGGCGGCGACCGAGATGATCACGTCGCCCTCGCGGATGCCGACCCGCTGTGCCGGCGACCGGTCCATCACGTGGGCCACCACGACCTTGCTGTCGTGCTCGGCGGTGTAGACGCCCAGCCAGGGGCGCGCCGGCGCCGTGCCGCGTCCGTGCGCGATGAGGTCGGGCAGCAGCGGGCGCAGCAGGTCAATCGGCACGAACATGTTGCCGGGCAGCGCACTGCCCTGGTCGAGCGCATCGCCGACCCACAGCGAGGCAACGCCGGCCAGCCGGCCTTCGGCATCGACCAGCGCGGCCCCGCTGTGTTCGGACCGTCCGGGCACCGTGAAGAACGCCTCGGCAAGCATGTACTCCCAGTAGCCGACGAACGGCCTGCGCGACACGACCGTCGCGGCACTCGCGCCCCCTGCGCCCTCGTGGGCGACGAAGTAGAGCGGCTGCATCTCGCGCACGGCGGACGAGTCGCCGAGTTCCAGCGGATGCTCGGTGACCCGTGCGCTCGCGCGCAGCAGGCCGAAGCCGGTCGCATGGTCGAAGCCGATCACGCTCGCGGACAGCACCCGGTTGTCGCGCGTGATCACGAGCACCGACTGCGCCTCGATCACCAGGTAGCCGATGGTGAGGATCAGCGCACCGCCCTCGCTGTCCTCGCCGTCCGCGCCCTCGGCGCGGATCACCACGCCGGTTCCTTCGCGCTCGGTGCCGAGCGTCTGTCCGGTGCGCGCCGATTCGATCGTGCGCACGCTGAGCTTGACCACCGCGTCCCGCACTTCGTCGGGCAGGGTGCGGATCGCCGCGGGATCGTTCACCGCGCGCCAGGCCGCGAGGCTCGCCAGGAACAGTGGAACGCTGCCCGCGGGCTGGGCGGCGGGCCCCCCCGGATGGGCTGGGTCGGGCGGATCGCCCGCACCGGATGATTTCGATAGGTCCGACACCCCGCTACTTTACCGCTCCGCGGGCCGGCATGGGCAGGCGTGCAGGCGGGAACGGTGGCGGCGCGTCGGCACGCATCGACGCCGGCGCGGGTGCCGGCAGCGGGTACGCATGCTAAGGTCGCGCTGCCCGATCCCCCAGGACCCTTCCGTTCCCGCGTGCCGACCGTTCCTTCCGCCCGAGCGACCCGGGCCGCCCCGGCGGCGAGCCGCCCCTTCGACCGCCGCTGGCTGACCGGGCGCGAACGGGCGCGGCTCGCGCCGCTGACCACGCCGGTGCGCATCCAGGACTTCCTGACCGACCGCCTGTCGTGCAACCACGAGAAGTCGGGCGATACCGTGCTGTCCGTGCGCTCGGTGCTGCGCGAGAAGCACGCCCACTGCATCGAGGCCGCCTTCGTCGGCGCCTGCTGCCTGTGGATGAACGGAGAGCCGCCGCTGCTGCTCGACCTGCATGCCGAAGGCCACGACTACGACCATGTCGTCGCCGTGTTCCGCCGCAACGGCTGCTGGGGCGCTCTGTCGAAGAGCAACCACCTCTGGTACCGATGGCGCGACCCGGTCTACCGCTCGCTGCGCGAACTCGCGATGTCGTACTTCCACGAGTACGTGGACGCCGACGGCACCAAGACCCTGCGCAGCTTCTCGGTGCTGCTCGACCTGTCCCGGGTCGACCCCGCGCTATGGATCACCAATCCCGGCGACTGCTGGGAGATCGTCGACCTTCTCTGCAAGCTGAAGCACACCCGCCTGCTGCCGCCCGGACAGCGCCGCTGGCTGCGTCCACGCGACCGCCTCGAACGCGCCGGCAACGCCCTCGTCGAATACCCAGAGTGAAATCCGGGTCAGAGACGACTTTCCCGGCGGCGCAACGCCCGTGCGGGATGCTGTCCGGGAAAATCGTCTCTGACCCGGATTTCGGTCAGGCGCGGGCGACGGTGTTGCGCAGGATGCCGATGCGCTCGAGTTCGCATTCGACCACGTCGCCGGGCTGGCAGTAGCCTTTCGCCGGCACCAGGGTCTCTTCGCCTTCGCCGGCACCGATCCACTTGCCGCCGAGTTCGGCGTCGGTCGACCAGGCGGTGCCGCCCGGCGTGCCGGTGATGATCACCATCCCGGGCTGCAGGGTGAGGTTGGTCGAGAAGAAGTGGATCAGTTCGGCGCAGGACCAGATCATGTTGCCGGTGGATGCCGACTGGCGCAGTTCGCCGTTGATGCGGGTGCGCAGGCGCAGGGCCTGCGGATCGGGGATCTCGTCGGCGGTGGTGATCCACGGGCCGAGCGGCGCCGCGCTGTCGAACACCTTGCCGCGGCCGAGTTCGTACCAGGTCGAGCCGTCGGGCTTGCGCCGGACCTGCCGGTCGCGGGCGGTGACGTCGTTGACGATCGTGTAGCCGAACACATGCTCGAGCGCCCGCTCGACCGGGATGTGCCGCCCGGGCCTGCCGATCACCACCGCGAGTTCGGTCTCGCAGTCGAGCTTCCTGGTGAGCCGCTCGTCGTACACGATGTTCGCCTCGGGACCGACCACGCAATCGGCCGTCTTCAGGAAGAACTCCGGTTCCTTGCCGGAAATCGGCGCGGCCGCCTTCTCGCGGTTGTGGTCGTGGTAGTTGCTGCCGCTGCACAGGATGGTCGAGGGCCGCAGCGGCGCCGCCAGGCGCACGGTCTTCAATGCGCGGATCGCCGCGGCCGGCGCCATCGACAGCAGCGCGGTGGCCAGCGCACGTGCCGGCGCCCCGCCGCGGATGAACGACGCACAGTCGGCGAGCCAGGCGGCACCGTCGGCCGGCGCAGTGCCGCCCGCGGCGACATGCGCCTCGAGCGCGCGCAATGCATCGACCATGCCGGCGCCGTTGACGAATCCCAGGCGCTCGCGCCCGTCTTCCAGGTAGGTGAGTACTTTCAAGTCGATGCCTTCAGGTCGTCGGCCGCCGGTTCATTCCAGCTTGCCCATGCGGCGGATCACGTCGGCCAGCCGCTTCGAATCGCGCTGCAGGAACTCGTCGAACTCGGCGCCCTGCAGGTGCAGGATCGGGGTCTCCATCGTCGCCATCGCCTTCATGAAGACGGGGTCCCCGACCGCTTCCCTCACCGCGCCGCGCACCCTGGACAGCACGTCTGCGGGCAGGCCTGCCGGCGCGAACACGCCCGACCAGATGTAGAACTCGGCCTCGAAGCCCGCCTCGCGCATGGTCGGCAGTTCGGGGAACGCCTTCAGCCGCTGCGCGCCCCAGGAGCCGAGCAGCCGGACCTTGCCTGCCTTCACGTGCGGGCTGGCCACGCCGGGTGCCTGCGCGGTGACTTCGACCTGCCCGCCGAGCAGGGCGGTCATCGCCGGCCCGCCGCCGCCGAACGGCACGTGCAGGAACTGGGCCCCGGCGGACTGCCCGAGCATCTCGACCGCGACATGCAGCGTGCCGTAGATGCCGGAGGACGAATAGGTGATCTTGCCCGGACGGCTGCGCGCATCCTTCATCAGGTCGGCCACGGTCTTCCACGGGCTGTCCGCGCGCACGATCAGTACGGTCGGGTCGGCCGAGACCAGCGCCACCGGCGTGAACTCCTTCATCTGGTAGCTCGGCACGCGCCCGTTGACGCGGTCGGCCTCGGGGATGGTGACGATGCTCGACAGCGCCATCAGCAGCGTGTAGCCGTCGGGCTTCTGCCGCGCCACGTGCACCATGCCGACGCCGCCGCCGGCACCCGGGCGGTTCTCGATCACGATCGGCTGCCCGAGCGTGCGGCTCATCGCCTGCGCCAGCGGCCGGCCGGTGATGTCGGCGATGCCGCCCGGCGCGAACGGCACGACCATGGTGATCGGGCGGCTCGGCCAGGCCGCCGGGGCCTGGGCCTGCGCATCCGCCGCGACCAGGGCCAGTCCGGCGGTGGTGGTGGCCGCGGCGACGGCGAACGCAGCAGCGGCGAAGAACCTGTGGGTCACGATGGACGCTCCTCCTGGATGTTCGGGCCGCCGGGACGCACTGCGCCGTCCTCGGCAGGCCGGGGCGCCGATTATGCCGTGCGCAGCGCCGCCAGGGTCGCCTCCACGATCGACTTCGCATCCACGCCGAAGAATGCCCGCAGGGCCTCGCGCGTGTCGCTGCGACCGAAGCCGTCGGTACCGAGCGTCACGCAGGGCGCCGGCACCCAGGCACGCACCAGGTCGGGCAGCGCACGCACGTAGTCGGTGGCGGCGACCACCGGACCGCTGCCGCCGGCGAGCGCCTGCACGATCCATGGCGCGCGCGGCGCGTCGGGATGTTCCCGGTTCCATGCGTCGCAGGCGAGCCCGTCGCGCCGCAGTTCGGTGAAGCTGGTGACGCTCCATACCTGCGCATCGACGCCATGCGTGGCCTCCAGCACCTCGGCCGCGGCCAGCACCTCGCGCAGTATCGTGCCGCTGCCCAGCAGGCGCACCGGCCGCGCACCGGGCCTGCCATTGCCCGCGCGCACCCGGTGCATGCCGCGCCGGATGCCCTCCTGCGCGCCGTCGGGCATCGCCGGCTGCGGGTAGTTCTCGTTCATCACGGTGACGTAGTAGAAGACGTCCTCGCAGGCCTCCAGCATCCGGCGCATGCCATCGCGCACGATCACCGCCACCTCGTAGCCGTAGCACGGATCGTAGGCGACGCAGTTCGGATAGGTCGACGCGACCAGGTGGCTCGAGCCGTCCTGGTGCTGCAGGCCTTCGCCCGACAGCGTGGTGCGTCCCGCGGTCGCGCCGATGAGGAAGCCGCGCGAGCGCATGTCGGCCGCGGCCCAGATCAGGTCGCCGATGCGCTGGAAGCCGAACATCGAATAGAACGTGTAGAACGGCAGCATGGGCAGGCCATGCGTCGAATAGCTGGTCGCCGCGGCCAGCCATGACGAGATCGCACCGGCTTCGCTGATCCCCTCCTCGAGGATCTGCCCGTCGCGCGCTTCCTTGTAGTACACCAGCTCGTCGCGGTCCTCCGGCTCGTACAACTGGCCCACCGCCGAGTAGATCGCGACCTGCCGGAACAGCGACTGCATGCCGAAGGTGCGCGCCTCATCGGCGACGATCGGCACGATGCGCCTGCCGATCGTCGCGTCCTTCAGCAGCTGGCCAAGCATCTGCACGAACACCATGGTGGTCGACTGCTCGCGGCCGCCGGAACCCTCGAGCAGCCGCGTGAACGCCGACAGCGGTGGCACCGGCAGCACCGGCGCATCGCTCCTGCGCTGCGGCAGGTAGCCGCCGAGTGCGGCGCGGCGCTCGTGCAGGTAGCGCATCTCGGGACTGTCCTCGTCCGGCCGATGGAAGCGCAGCCCGGACACGTCAGCCTTCGACAGCGGCAGCGCGAAGCGGTCGCGGAACGCGAGCAGCGCTTCCTCGTCCAGCTTCTTCTGCTGGTGGGTGCCCATCCGGCCCTGGCCCCAGTGCCCCATGCCATAGCCCTTCTTGGTCTGCGCGAGGATCACCGTCGGCTGGCCGCGATGGCGCACCGCGGCGTGGTACGCCGCATGGATCTTCACCGGGTCATGGCCACCGCGCCGCAACCGGTCGATGTCGGCATCGGTCAGGTGCGCCACCAGTGCCTGCAGCTCGGGATAGCGGTTGAAGAAGTTCTCGCGGTTGAACGCGCCGTCGGTGGCGGCATACTTCTGGAACTCGCCGTCCACCGTCTCGTGCAGCCGGCGCAGCAGGATGCCTTCATGGTCGCGTGCGAACAGCGGGTCCCAGTCCGATCCCCACAACAGCTTGACCACGTTCCAGCCGGCGCCGGCGAACAGCCCTTCCAGTTCCTGGATGATCGACCCGTTGCCGCGCACCGGGCCGTCCAGCCGCTGCAGGTTGCAGTTGACCACGAACACCAGGTTGTCGAGCCCCTCGCGCCCGGCCAGCGAAAGCCCGGCGAGCGACTCGGGTTCGTCCATCTCGCCGTCGCCGACGAACGCCCAGACCCGCCGCCCGCGCGTGGCGAGCAGCCCGCGATGCTCGAGGTAGCGGAGGAAGCGCGCCTGGTAGATCGCGTTGATCGGGCCCAGTCCCATCGACGCGCAGGCGAACTGCCAGAAGTCCGGCATCAGCCAGGGATGCGGGTACGACGGCAGTCCCCGGCCGCCGGTCTCGCGCCGGTAGTGGTCGAGCTGGTCCTCGGCGATGCGTCCCTCGAGGAAGGCGCGTGAATACACGCCGGTGGACGAATGCGGCTGGAAGTAGACCAGGTCGCCGTCCTGCCCGCCGCGGAAGAAATGGTTGAAGCCGACTTCGAACAGGTCCGCGGCCGACGCATAGCTCGCGATATGGCCGCCGAGTTCCGGATGCGCACGGTTGGCGCGCACCACCATCGCCAGCGCGTTCCAGCGGATGATCGCCGACAGCCGGTTCTCGATGTCGAGGTCGCCGGGATACTGGGGCTGCGACTGCAGCGGTATCGAGTTCACGTAGGGCGTGTTCAGCACCGGCGGCAGCGGCACCCGCTTCGAACGCGCGAGGTCGAACAGCCGGCGCAGCAGGAAGGTCGCGCGCTCCGGGCCCTCGCGCGCGATCGTCCCTTCGAACGCCTCGAGCCACTCGCGCGTCTCTTCCGGGTCCGGGTCGGGCGGCGCGACGCGCAGGAAGGCGCGCGACGCAGGCAACGCGGCCACGTCGTCGCGGGTTGGCGGGATGCTGGGGATGCTGGGGATGCTGTCGTTCATCGCATGGCGCGGCGCATCGCTGCGCCCTCCTCGAGGTCCAGGCCGGCCTGCCTCCACCGGCTGGCTCCGATGGTATCGGGAGGCACCCGGCACGGGGTGCCGAATCGACGTGCACGACACGCCTCCTGTGGCATATCATGCCGTCTTAAATGCACTGGACGCTCTAAGATGCCGCTCCTGCCGCTCCTGCCGCTCGACGCCAAAGACCTGCGCATCCTGGACCACCTGCAACGCGACGCACGCATCTCCAACGTCGACCTCGCGCAGGCGGTGAACCTGTCTCCATCGCCCTGCCTCGCGCGGGTGCGCGCGCTGGAAGGCTCGGGCGTGATCGCGCGCCACGTGACCCTGCTCGACCCGTCGGCGGTCGGGCTCGACGTCACGGTGTTCATCCAGGTCGCGCTCGACAAGCAGGTCGAGCCGATGCTCGACCGCTTCGAGAAGGCGGTCCGCGCGCGCCCCGAGGTGATGGAGTGCTACCTGATGACCGGGGACTCCGACTACCTGCTGCGGGTGGTCGTGCCCGACGTGCGCGCGCTGGAACGCTTCATCGTCGACGTGCTGTCGCGCATGCCGGGCGTGGGCAACATCAAGTCGAGCTTCGCGCTGAAGCAGGTGAAGTACGAGACCGCACTTCCCCTGCAACCGGCGCCGGTCAGTCGGACGCGCGCGCGCCGGAGCGCTTGACCAGTTCGGCGTACTTCGCGACTTCCTTCTTCAGGAAGGCCGTGAACTCCGCCGGCGGCATGAAGATCGCGTCAGCACCGTCGCGTTCGAACGCGGCACGCACGTCGGGATGCGCGTGCACCTTGCGCAGCTCTTCGAGCCAGCGGTCGAGCACCGGCTTCTGCACGCCGGCGGGCAGCCATGCGCCGTACCAGATGTCGGTGTCGAATCCGGGGACGAAGTTGGCCATCGGCGGCACGCCCGGCAGCGCCGCGGCGGGGCGTGCGGTGGTCACCGCATGCACGCGCAGCTTGCCGGCACGGATGTGCGGCAGCGCGCTGATGCTGGCGACGAAGCCCATGTCGACCTCGCCGCCGATCAGCGCGGCGATCACCGCGCCGGCCCCCTTGTAGGGGATGTGCGTGACCTCGGCCTTGCCGGCGAGCTTGAACAGTTCGCCCGACAGGTGGCTGGTGGTGCCGGTGCCGTTGGAGCCGAAGTTCAGGCCGCCCTTGCGCTTCTGCGACAGCGCGATCACGTCCTTCACCGACTTCGCCGGCACCAGCGGGTGGGTGACCAGCGTCAGCGGCGCGCTGGCGAGGAAGGCCACCGGCTGGAAGTCGGTGAACAGGTTGTAGTTGAGTTTCGGATACAGCGACACGTTCACCGCGATCGAATTGGTGGTGAACATGATCGTATGCCCGTCGGGTGGCGACTTCGCCGCGATCTCGGCGCCGACGTTGCCGCCCGCCCCGGCCCGGTTGTCGACGGCCACCGGCTGGCCGATCGAGTCGCTCAGCCGTGCGGCGAACTGGCGGCCGATGATGTCGGTGCCGCCACCCGGCGCGAACGGGACGACCATCCGGATCGGACGGTTCGGGAACGATTGCGCATGGAGTGTGCCGGCGGCACCGAGCAGCAGGAGGGCTGCGCAGCAGGTGCGCGCGACGGGCATGCGTTTGATCATGGATCCAGCTCCTCGGAGAAGGGCGCCCGGATGATGCCCGCGCGGCACGGGGCCGGCAAGCCGGGAAGTCTCCGTCCGGGTGCATGTCTGTCCGCATGCCGGGGCGCGCGTGCCAGCCAGGACCGGCAACTGACCCGCGCGTCGCTCAGCCGCGCGGGGGCAGCAGGATCGAACGGTCGACCTGGCGGATGTCGGTCTTGCCGCAGAACGCCATCGTGATGTCGAGCTCCTTGCGGATGATCTCGAGGCAGCGCGTGACACCCACCTCGCCCATCGCGCCCAGGCCGTGCAGCCAGGCGCGGCCGATCATCGTCGCCTTCGCGCCCATGGCCACTGCGCGCAGCACGTCCTGGCCCGAGCGGATGCCGCTGTCGAACCACACATCGATGCGCGGGCCGACGGCATCGACGATCGCCGGCAGTGCATCGATGGTGGACGGCGCACCGTCGAGCTGGCGTCCGCCATGGTTGCTGACCACCAGCGCGTCGGCGCCCGAGTCGGCCGCGAGCCGGGCATCCTCGGCATCCATGATGCCCTTTAGCACCAGCGGACCGTCCCAGCGGCGCTTGATCCACTCGACGTCGTTCCAGTCGAGCGTCGGGTCGAACTGCGCGCTGGTCCAGGAGGCGAGGCTGGAGGTGTCCCCGACGCCATCGACATGGCCGACGATGTTGCCGAACTGGCGGCGCGGCGTGCCCAGCATGTTGCGGCACCAGCGCGGCTTGGTGAGCAGGTTGAGCATGTTGGCCAGGGTCGGCTTGGGCGGCGTGGACAGTCCGTTCTTCACATCCTTGTGGCGCTGGCCGAGGATGGTGAGGTCGAGGGTCAGCACCAGGGCGGAACAGCGCGCCGCCTTCGCACGGTCGATCAGCCGCTCGATGAACGCCCGGTCGCGCAGCACGTACAACTGGAACCAGAACGGCTTCGTCGTGTGCGCGGCGACCTCCTCGATCGAGCAGATGCTCATCGTCGACAGGGTGAACGGCACGCCGAACTTCTCGGCGGCGCGCGCGGCGAGGATCTCGCCATCGGCCCATTGCATGCCGGCGAGCCCGGTCGGCGCCAGCGCGACCGGCATCGCCACCGGCTGGCCGAGCATGGTCGTCGCGATCGAACGGTTGTCGACGTCCACCGCCACCCGCTGCCGGAACTTCAGCGCCTGCAGGTCGGCCTGGTTCGAACGGTAGGTGCGCTCCGTCCACGCGCCGGAATCGCAGTAGTCGTAGAACATGCGCGGTGCGCGCTTCTGGTGCAGCAGGCGCAGGTCTTCGATGTCGGTGATCACGCTCAAGGCATTCCCCCGGGGCCGTTCCTCGCCGGCTGCGGATGGCCGGCACGATTGAGCCGGAGTATCGCTCGATTGACGGCAGGGCGGCGCGCCAGCCACGCCCGCCGGCCGCAGGATCCGTCGCCGCCCGCTAGCGCCCGCTCCGGTAGCGTTCCAGCGCCTGCAGGTCGGGTTCGATCCCCAGGCCCGGCGCGTCCGTCAGGTGCCAGTGGCCGTCGGCGATGCGCGCGAACGGCCGTGCCAGCGCCTCGCGCAGCGGATTGGGATTGGAGTCGACTTCCAGCATGCCGCTGCCGCCGACCGCGGCGAGCAGGTGCGCCGATGCGGTGAGCCCGATGCCGCCGCCGAGGTAGTGCGGGCAGTACGCGAGGCCGGCTGCAACGATGCCGGCGCCGACGTCGAAGCAGCCGGTGATGCCACCCCACTTGATCAGGTCGGGCTGCAGGTAACGGAATGCACCGGTGGCCAGCGCGGCGGTGAACTCGGCGCGCCCGCGCATGTTCTCGCCGGCCGCGAGCGGTATCGGCGAGCGTTCGGCGAAGCTGCGCCAGGTCTGCGGCCAGGTGTCGGCGCGCAGCGGCTCCTCGAGCCAGAGGGGACAGAACTCGGCAAGCCGCGCGGCCATCGCAAGCCCGGTGTCGATGTCCCAGGCCTGGTTGGCATCGATCATCAGGGTCGCGTCGGTGCCGAGCACGTCTCGCAGCTCGCCCAGGTTGCCGGCGTCGCGGGCGTCGCCGAACCCCACCTTGAGTTTGAACGCCCGGAACCCGAGCGCACGCTGCTCGGCGGCGACCTTGCCCGGGCGGGTCGGATTGATGCCGCTGGCATAGGCCGGCACACGATCGGCCGCCGCCGGGTTGAGGACGCGCGCGAGCGGCAGCCCGGCACGCCGCGCCACCAGGTCCCAGGCCGCGATGTCGATGCCGGCGATCGCCTGCGCGAACGGCCCCGGTTCGTCGGTCTGCAGCACCAGCACGCGGGTGCGCGCAGTGAGGAACTCGAACAGCGCGGACGGCGATGCATGGTCCTGCTCGAGCGCGAGCGGGGCCAGCACCTGCTCGATCAGCTGGCCACGATGCTCCGCGCCGTCGGGCGGCCAGTTCGAGAACACCTCGCCCCACCCATGCGCGCCATCGGCATCCTCGATGCGCACCGCCAACGCGGCGCGGCTGCGCATCGTGCCGAACGAATTGCGCACCGGTTCGTCCAGCGGCACCCGCCAGGCGTACACGTCGATGCGCGCGAGGCGCAGGGCCTGAGTCGTCACCGCGCGCGCCCGGCCGCCGCCGCGAGGCCCGCCGCGGGAACGAGGTGGTAGATCGCGAACGCCTGCTGCTCGTCCGTCCAGGTCGACCTGCAGTCGTAGCCGCCCTCCGCGGCGAGCGCGCGGAAGGCCTCGGGCACGTACTTGTAGGAGTTCTCGGTATGGATGGTCTCGCCCCGGCAGAACGCATGCCGTACCCCGGCGACATCGACCTGCTGGTCGACCAGGCTTTCGAGATGCATCTCGACCCGCCCCAGCTGCGCATCGTAGCGTGCGCGGTGGCGGAACCGGGACAGGTCGAACGACGCACCGAGCTCGGCATTGAGCCGGGCGAGCAGGTTCAGGTTGAAGCGCGCGGTGACGCCCGCGCGATCGTCGTAGGCCGCCTCGAGCACTGCCGGATCCTTGCGCGTGTCGACGCCGATCAGCACGCTGCCCGCGGGGCCGATCCAGCGCGCGACGCGCTCGAGGAAGGCGCGCGTGTCTTCCGGCGTGAAGTTGCCGATGGTCGACCCCGGGAAGTACAGCACGCGCGACGCACCGGCGGGCAGCGCTTCGCCGGGAAGCGCCTCGAGCCGGGTGTAGTCTGCATGGATGGCCAGCACGCGCAGCGCCGGGAACAGCCTTGCCGTGGCCGCGGCGCCGGCCTCGAGCATGGAGCGCGAGATGTCGATCGCGACATAGGCCGAAGGGCGGCAGGCCTCGATCAGCCGGCGCGTCTTCGTCCCCGCGCCGCTGCCGGGCTCGATCAGCACCGCTGCAGGCGGCAGCGCGGCGGCGATCGCGTCGAGGTGCCGGTCGAGGATCGCCAGCTCGGTGCGCGTCACGTAGTACTCGGGCGTGGCGCAGATCGCCTCGAACAGCTCGCTGCCGCTCGCGTCGTAGAACCATTTCGCCGGCAGCGTCTTCGGGCGCGCGGCAAGGCCCGCGAGCACGTCGTCGCGCAGGGACGTGCCGAAGCACTCGGCCGCGACGATCGCGAGGTTGGCGGGGGCGGCATCCATTACGGCTGGATGTTACCCGGTCGCCGCCCCCGGCGGGAATGCCGCGCGATGTCCCGCGCCTGTCGCGCGGCGCCGGCCGTCAGATCAGGCGCAACGAGTATCCGCTCTCGATCCAGCGCCGAATGCGGTTGGCGTCGCCGATGCGCGAGAAGCGCCCGTCGGAATCGAGCAGCACGATGACCATGTCTTCGCCGTTGATCCGGGTCTGCATCACCAGGCAGCGGCCGGCCTCGCGGATGAAGCCGGTCTTCGACAGGCCGATCTCCCACTCGGGGCTGGACACCAGCTGGTTCGAATTGTTGAACTGCACATGGGCCGCACGGTTGCCGGGCGTGTCGACCAGCACGCCGGAGGTCGTCGAGAATTCGCGGATCGTCGGATAACGCATGCCGGCGGTGACCAGCAGCACCAGGTCCTGGGCGGTGGCGACATTGCCGTTGTGCAGCCCGGTGGCATCCTCGAAGCGCGAGTTGTGCATGCCGAGTGCCTGCGCCTTGATGTTCATCTGTGCGATGAACTCGTGGTAGCCCCCCGGCGACGTGCGCGCGAGCGCGGCGGTGGCCCGGTTCTCGGAGGACATCAGCGACAGGCGCAGCATCTCGGCGCGGGTCAGCGTGGTGCCGGCGGCCAGGCGCGATCCGAGCCGGCGCGTCGCGTCGACGTCCGCCTCGGTGATCGTGATCAGTTCGTCCATCGGCTGGTTGTAGTCGAGTACCACCATCGCCGTCATCAGCTTGGTGATCGACGCGATCGCGCGGACCTTGTCGTCGTTGCGCGAAAACAGGGTCTGTCCGGTCGCCTGCGAGGCGACCAGCACCGCGGTCGAGCGCAGCACGAGGTCGTTCGGGGCCTCGGCCGAACGCGGCGTATCGGGACGCTGGCGGATCGACACCGGCGTGGCGCGGGCCGCGTCCACCGGCACGGACTTCGTCGTCGCGGCCTGCCCGGCCGCCGGGATCGTCGTGCGCACCCGTTCGCCGGTGCGTGCAGTCGCCTGGCGCCCGGGCGTCGCGGACGAGGCCTTGCGCGGTGCCGCCACCGGGGGGCGGTTCGGCTTGGCCACGGCAGGCTTGCGCGGCGCTGCATCCCGCTTTGCCGAAGACTGCGACTGCGCGAGCGCCTGTTCCACCGGCCATGCGACCGACAGGGCAAGCAGTCCGACCATCGGCAGCAGGTTCTTGAGCGAGCGCCAGTGCAAGCGTTTCGTCACGGTTCGGATCCTTGTGCCGGGTTGAATGGCAATTATCGGCACCGCTGGCGTCGACTTGAGCGCACCGGTCGCGGTTAAATTTACCCGATTAGATAACGAAAACCGACACTTGGCAACCTCTGTTGAGAAGAATCCTCGCTTCGGCGCGGATCCGTCCCGGGTCAGGTCGTGGCGCCGACCCCGGCCTCGGGACCGGTCGCCGCCCGCTCCTGCTGCTGCAGGGTCCACATCTGCGCATACTGGCCGCCCGCGGCAAGCAGTTCGCGATGGGTGCCGCGCTCGATGATCCGCCCCTGCTCCATGACCAGGATCTGGTCTGCGTCGATGATCGTCGACAGGCGGTGCGCGATCACCAGCGTGGTGCGCCCGATCGCGATCTGGTCGAGTTCGGCCTCGATCGCCTGCTCGGTCTCGGAGTCCAGGGCGGAAGTCGCCTCGTCAAAGATCATCACCTGGGGGTTCTTCAGGATCGCGCGCGCGATCGCCACCCGCTGCTTCTCGCCGCCGGACAGTTTCAGCCCGCGCTCGCCCACGGCCGACGCATAGCCCTGCGGCAACGACTCGATGAAGGAATGAATGTGCGCGGACTGTGCGGCCGCGACCACCTCGGCTTCGGTCGCCGAAGGCCTGCCGTAGTGGATGTTGTAGCGGATCGTGTCGTTGAACAGAACCGTATCCTGCGGCACGATGCCGATCGCCGCGCGCAGGCTCTGCTGGCGCAGCCGGCGCACGTCGACGCCACCCACCGACACGCTGCCGCCCTGCACGTCGTAGAAGCGGTAGAGCAGGCGCGCCAGCGTCGACTTGCCGGACCCGCTATGCCCCACCACCGCGACCTTCGCGCCCGCCGGCACCTCGAAGCTCACCGCATGCAGGATCTGGCGCGCCGGGTCGTAGCCGAAATCGACCCGGTCGAAGCGGATCGCCACGCTGCCCGGCGGGACCTCTGCCGCACCCGGCGCGTCCTGCACCTCGCGGTGCTGGCCGAGCAGCGCGAACATGCGGTCCATGTCGGTCGTCGACTGCTTGATCTCGCGATAGGCCATGCCCAGGAAATTGAGTGGGATATAGAGCTGGATCAGCAGCGCGTTGACCAGCACCAGGTCGCCCAGCGTGAGCTCACGCGACGCCACGCCCTGCGCGGCGAAGACCATGAGCGCAGTGACGCCGCCGGCGATGATCAGGCTCTGGCCGACGTTGAGCAGGCCGAGCGAGGCCTCGGTCTTCACCGCCGCGGTCTCGTAGCGTTCCAGGCTGCGGTCGTAGCGCTGCGCCTCGTACTCCTCGTTGTTGAAGTACTTAACCGTCTCGTAGTTGAGCAGGCTGTCCACCGCGCGCGTGTTGGCCTTGGAGTCGAGTTCGTTGGCCTCGCGCCGGATGGCGGTGCGCCATTCGGTGACCGCGATCGTGAAGTAGACATACAGTCCGACCGCGAGGAAGGTGACCGCCGGGAAGCGCCAGTCGAACTTGGTCAGCAGCACGGCGGCGACCAGCACGAACTCGAGGATCACCGGGATGATCGAGAACAGCATGTAGTTGAGCAGCGTGCTGATGCCGCGGGTACCGCGTTCGATGTCGCGCGACATGCCCCCGGTCTGGCGGTCGAGGTGGAAGCGCAGGCTCAGGCTGTGCAGGTGCCGGAACACCGACAGCGCCACCTTGCGCACCGCGCGTTGCGCGACCCGCACGAACACCACGTCGCGCAATTCGGCGAACAGCGTGGTCGACATGCGCAGCAGGCCGTAGGCGACCAGCAGCATGAACGGCACGGCCAGCACCGCGCGCTCCGGAGACAGCGAGTCGACGATCTCCTTCAGCACCAGCGGCACGCCGAGGTTGGCGAGCTTCGCGCAGACCAGCAGCGTGAGCGCCGCCGCCACGCGTCCGCGGTACTCGCGCAGGAAGGGCAGCAGGATGCGCACGCGCGAAAGGTCGAAGACCCGTGCCGGTGCCGGTGCACCGCGGCCTGCCGGCCCCTGCGCCGGCATGGCGGGGCCCGAGTGTCCGTGGGGACTCATGCTGCAACTGCGATCATTGTTCTTCTGTCCTCGATCCGCTTCGGATGCACCTGCGCGGCCCGATCCTCAGGATTCGCCGGGCCTGCCGTCAGTACCTTGGGACCCGCCGCGCCGAAAGCAAGGCCGAAAAAAAGCGGGCACCCGCGAGGGTGCCCGAAATCCAAAGGAGGAGGATGAAAACAACGAGAGGTTCAGGGCTCGTTGCTTTCACTCCCGAGGAAAGCGATTACCGTGCCAACCATGCGCATCTTGAAAATCAGGCACTTGCCGCGTCCCCGCCGCGCCATGCCCGCGACGATGCACCGGCCGTGCACCGTGGCGCACGGGCGCGCACCGGCTTCGCGCAGCCCCGGGACCCGACTCAGGCCGCGCCGGCGGCACGCGCGGCACGCCGCGCCCGGGACTCGAACTCCACCGACACCGGCGCCCAGTAGGCCACCGCCAGCAGCACGCCCCAGAGGATCGCGGCGACGCTGTCCATCGTGTAGGCGAAGCCGGACAGCACGATCGTCCCCGACAGCGGCATCGGCACGTAGATCGCGATGGTCGCCGCCAGCGTGAGCCAGCGTGCCCAGCCCTGGAACGCGAGCAGGCCCGCCAGCCCGATGCACAGCGCTATGAACGCCGTGAACGACACGATGCCGGCGATCGACTGCAACGGCGTGGACAGCAGGTTGACCCGCGTGGCCAGCCATGCCTGCTGCTCCGGCGGCAGCAGGCGGACGTCATACGACGAGACGAACATCGCCGCCGGGATCAGCAATGCGTTGAAGAGCACCAGCAGTCTGAATTCGGCTCGGGTGTGCAAGGGTCCTCGGCGGCGGCGGATGGCGATACACTGAGGATGCCATGCGTGACGGCAAGTTGCCGGGTGTAAGCGTCTGTAAGCGCGGTCATCAACGCACCGGCGCCCGCGTTGAAGGTGGGGCAGGCAACCACACGCGAGCAAGACGGCGATGAACCGCAACGAATCGAATGCAGCGCGCCCCACGGCGGCCGACGGACGCGGCGCCGCTGCGACGGCAGGCCTGCTGGGCATGGCCGCCGCGGCACCGGTACTGCTGCCCGGCGAGGCCCGGGCCGACCGTGGCCACGACCGGCATCTCGACCGGGCGCGCGTCGTGGAAAGCCGTCCCGTCGTGCAGCGGATGGTCGAGCCGCGCCGCGAATGCACCCGCGAGGTCGTGCACGAGCCGGTGTACGGCGGCCGTCGCCCGCTCGCCGCGGGCGACCTGGTCGGGCCGGTCATCGGCGGCATTGCCAGCGGCGCGATCGGCAGGCGTGGTGGAACGCTGCCGCACGGTCGACTACACCCGCGACGTGGTGCGGGGCTACGACGTCGCCTATCGCCACCAGGGCCGGCTGTTCACCACCCGCATGCCCTATGATCCCGGGCGCTTCGTGCAGGTCGATGTCGGGTACCCCGGACCGGGATGGGGCCCGCGCCGGGCCTGGGTGGCGCCTGCGGTGGTGATCGTGGAGCGCGGCGACTGGCGCGGGCGCCCGCGCCACGGGCACGACGACGGCGATTGAGCGGCACCCCGCATCAGAGGTAGTCCTTGCGCGCACCGTACCCCGCCCAGCCGAGCAGCACGCGCACGATGCCGTAGCTGATCCAGCTTGCGATGCGTCCCGCCAGCCCGCGCCGGAACCCCGGGGCGACCACCGGCCGTGCGCCCGCGGCCATCGCGCGCTGCAGGCTGGACAGCAGTCCGGCGGCGAAGTCGGCATCGCGCACGAACACGTTGGCCTCCCGCGCCAGCAGCAGCGACATCGGGTCGATGTTCGACGAGCCGACGGTCGCCCATTCGCCGTCGATCACCGCCACCTTGGCATGCATGAAGCTCTGGTGGTACTCGAAGATGCACACGCCCGCGTCCAGCAGTTGCTGGTAGAACACGCGCGAGGCGTGGCGCATCAGGACGTACTCCATCCGCGCCTGCAGCAGCAGCGTCACCCGGACCCCGCGCCGCGCCGCATCGACCAGGGCGCGCCGGAACTCCACGCCCGGCAGGAAGTAGGCGTTGGCGATCAGCACCTCGCGCTGCGCCCGTGCGATCGCTTCCAGGTAGGAATCCTCGATGTCGCGCCGGTGGCGCAGGGTGTCGCGGACGACGAAGGCGGCACTGATCGGCCCGGCCGGTGGCAGCGCGCGGGTGGCACCCGACTCCGCCAGCGCATGCGGCATCGGTCGCCAGGGAGGCCAGCGCCGGTGCAGGTAGGTGCGGGCGACCGTATCCCAGGTCTGCCGGGCCACGCGCAGGATCTCCAGGGTCAGCGGCCCCTGCACCTTCACCGCATAGTCCCAGCGCGGCGGCGTATGGCCCGGCGTATGCATGTCGTCGATCACGTTGATGCCGCCGGCAAAGCCGATCCTGCCGTCGATCGCGGCGATCTTGTGGTGCAGCCGGCGCAGCCGGCTGCGCTGGAAGTCGAACACCGAAACGTCCGGCCGGAAGAACAGCAGTCCGATGCCGGCGCCGCGCAGGCGTTCGCGCAGCAGGCGCGGCATCGTGCGCCCGCCGAATCCGTCGACCAGCACGTGCACTTCGACGCCGCGTGCCGCCGCCCGCACCAGCGCGTCGGCCACCAGGCGACCAGCCGGGTCATCCGCGAAGATGTAGGCCTGCAGGTGTATCTCGTGGCGCGCCTGGTCGAACGCCGCCGCGAGCGCCGGGAAGTAGGCACCCCCACCCTCGAGAAGCTCCAGCGCATGGCCTTCGACGAACCGGGTCACCAGGATCCTCCTGCCGGGCCGCAGGCTGCCGCTCAGCCGAGGGTGAGCGTCGCCGACAGCGGTGCATGGTCGGACAGCCGGGCCCATGCCTGCCCGTGATGCACGTGCGCATGGCGCACGGCGAAACCGCGCACGTAGATGCGGTCGAGCCTGAACACCGGCAGGCGCGTCGGGAAGCTGCGCGCCGGATGCCCGCGGGTGGCCTCGAAGACTTCGACCATCCCGAGGTCTGCAATCATGCCGTCGCTCGCCTCCTTGCGCCAGTCGTTGAAATCCCCGGCGATCACCAGCGGTGCAGCGGCGGGGACCAGTGCCCGGATGTGGGCGGTGAGCTCGCGCAGCTGCCAGCGCCGCCCGCGGGCGAGCAGGCCGAGGTGCACGTTCACGCAGTGCAGCGGATGCGTCCAGCCCGGGATGGCGATCTCGCAATGGAGCAGGCCGCGGTTCTCGAAGAAGTAGGCCGATACATCGATGTTGTCCCACTTCGAGATCGGGTAGCGGGAGAGGATGGCGTTGCCATGGTCGCCGTGGTCGTAGACCGCGTTGCGCCCGTACGCATAGTCGCTCCAGACCGCGTCGGCCAGGAACTCGTACTGCGGCGCAGCCGGCCAGTGCTCGAAGCGCGCGGCATGGCGGTCGTGCCGCCCGTGCACTTCCTGCAGGAACACCACGTCCGCCGACAGCGTATGCAGCTGGTCGCGCAGGTCGCGCACCATCATGCGCCGGTTGAACGGCGAGAAGCCCTTGTGGATGTTGTAGGTCGCCACCCGGAGCACGCCGGGCGCATCGGGCGAACGCGCCGGTGCGTCGGCCGCGGGCCGCGGGCCCGCCTCGATCATCGGCGGCTCAGCGTGAGGCACGGCCCCCCCGCGGACGAACGCATCCAGCCGCCATCGCCGTGCGCATTGTGGGCGATGGTGGACTACGACACCTCGAGCATGCGGGTCAGCGCGAGCCTCGCGAGCTCGGCCTCGCGCGCCGGCACGGTGATCCGGTTGACCACCCGGCCCTCGACCAGGTTCTCTAGGCACCAGGCCAGGTGCTGCGGGTCGATGCGCGCCATCGTCGAGCACATGCACACGGTCGGTGCCATGAACTGCACGACCTTGCCCTGGCCCTTGAACTGGTCGGCCAGACGGTTCACCAGGTTCAGTTCCGTGCCCACCAGCCAGCGCGTACCGGGTGCGCTCTGCGCGATCGTGCGGATGATGAAGTCCGTGGACCCGACGTAATCGGACAGCTTGCACACGTCGAACTTGCACTCGGGATGGCTGATCACCATGCCGGTGGGGTTCTGCTCGCGCCAGCGCAGGATGTGCTGCGGCTGGAACATCTGGTGCACCGAGCAGTGTCCCTTCCAGAGCAGGACCTTGGCCATCTTGATCTGCTGCGCGGTGAGCCCGCCCATCGGCTCGTCCGGGTCCCAGACCAGCATCTCGGACACCGGGATGTCCATCAGGTAGCCGGTCCAGCGCCCCAGGTGCTGGTCGGGGAAGAACAGCACCTTGTCGCGCCGGGCGAAAGCCCATTCGAGGATATTGCGCGCATTGCTGGACGTACAGACGATGCCGCCGTGCTCGCCGCAGAACGCCTTGAGGTCGGCCGCCGAATTGATGTAGGTGATCGGCGTGATGTGCTCGTCGGGGTCGAGCACCTCGGCGATCTCGCGCCAGGCGCGTTCCACCTTGGCGAGACTGGCCATGTCGGCCATCGAGCAGCCGGCGGACAGGTCGGGCAGGATCGCCACCTGATGCGGCGCGGTCAGGATATCGGCGACCTCGGCCATGAAATGGACGCCGCAGAACACGATGTATTCCGCCTCGGTCTGCGCCGCCAGCCGCGACAGGCCGAGCGAATCGCCGGTGAGGTCGGCATGCTGGTACACGTCCGCACGCTGGTAATGGTGGCCCAGGATGGTCGCGCGCGCGCCCAGCTTGGCCCGGGCAGCGACGATGCGCGCCTGGCAGGCATCGTCTTCCAGGGTCTTGTAGTCGTCGAATGACAACACTGGGGTCGCGGTCATTGCATCCTCCAGGGAACGCGCATCGGGCAGCGGCGGCCGATTAACGCAAACGGGGCGGCGACGTTAACACAACTGTCACCCCGGGGTGCGCTGCAGCGGAGTGTCAGCGTGGAGCAAGCCGGGGCAGCTGCCGGATGGCATCGACATTGGTGGACGAAAACACCTTGCCGGCCGCTTCCGACCACGGCAACCATTGATATCGGGTGTGTTCGCGCGCAGACAAGACCACCGGCACGCGATCGTCGAGCTGCAGGCCGAACACGTGCTCGACGTTCTCGGTCACGCCGGGCCCGTAGCGCGACCGCCAGTGCGGATAGATCTCGTAGCGGTTGGCCTGCTTCCAGTCGACCAGCCGGCCGGCGGCCACGTCGATCCCGGTCTCTTCCAGCACCTCGCGGCGCGCCGTCTCTGCCAGCGGCTCGTCGATCCGGTCGACGCTGCCGGTGACCGACTGCCAGAACCCCGGCCGGTCGCAGCGCTCCAGCAGGAGCACGTCCAGCGCCCGGGTATGGATCACCACGAGGACCGAGATCGGGATCTTGTACACGGCAACGCTCCGCAGCCACTCAGCCGGCGCCGTCCGCCCCGTCCCAGCCGGGCAGCGGGTCGAGGCCGAACTCGGCCGGCTCGTCGGTGGCGACCAGCACCCAGCAGGCGATGCCGCGTTCGCGCCAGGACTCGACCGCATCGTCCAGGATCTCGACCAGGGTCTCGAACGCCTCCGGCACCTCGCGCACGGCCGTCGCTGCACCATCGATGCGCCAGAGCATCCCGTTTCGCGCCGCATCCGGCGGCTCGTGCCAGGCATCGTCGCGCAGGCACTCGTCGAGCGCGTCCCAGTTGCCGCCGAAGTACTCCGGCAGGCCGCAGGCGTCGGCGAAGGCATCGAGGATCGCGGCCTTCGTGCTGCAGTGTTCGAGGTCGACCCGCACCACCATCAGCCCGGCGGCGGACGCGGCGGCGGTCCACGCATCAAGGTCGTGGTCGCAGGCGTGCAGGCCGGCGGCGGCGGCATCGCGCAGCAGGTTCATGTCCATGCGTCGGCTCGCTTGTCGGTCACGGGCTCACTCGCGGATGCGCCGGAAGCTCGCATAGTGGTCATCGGTGTAGTAGAACTCGCCGGATCGCGCAGCCACGATGCGGCGCGCCCCGCGGTGGCGCACGCCGGGCGTGACCACGGTGTATTCACGGTACCAGCCACGCTCGCGCAGCGGCAGGAGCTTCTCGCGGTTGTTGAAGACGATGCCATCACGGTCGTACGGGAATGGGCCGTCCTTCCTTATCAGGGCAAGCGTGCGCCGCGCCTCGGGCGGCAGGTCCGCCACGGCCACTTCCGCGAGCTGGCCCTTCGCCGCAGCCGGAGGGTCGCCGCGCGCCGACGCGTCCTGCAGCGGCAGCAGCAGCGCCGCCAGCGCGGCCAGCACCAGGAGCATCGGTAGCAGCACGCCCGATCCGCGCAGGACCGCCGCGCGCAGCGCCATCCAGGGCGACTGCCAGATGCGAAGGCGCCGCGCCCGCATCAGCGGACCTTGATGTGCAGTTCACGCAGCTGCCTCTCGTCGACCGGCGACGGCGCCTGGGTCAGCAGGCATTGCGCGCGCTGCGTCTTGGGGAAGGCGATCACGTCACGGATCGATTCCGACCCCGCCATCATCGCGACGATGCGGTCGACGCCGAACGCGATGCCGCCATGGGGCGGCGCGCCGTACTGCAGCGCGTCGAGCAGGAAGCCGAACTTGGTGCGCACCTCTCCCGTCGACAGGCCGATCGCGGAGATCACCTTCGACTGCACGTCCTCGCGATGTATCCGCACCGAACCGCCGCCGATCTCGGAGCCGTTGAGCACCATGTCGTAGGCCTTGGCCAGCGCCTTGCCGGGCTCGCGGCCGAGGAAGT
>JAJTHE010000061.1 GCA_021298815.1 Betaproteobacteria bacterium
CCTCGAGCGTCGCCGGGTGCACGGCGCCCCATTCCGGCCGGTCCATGCGCGTCGCGCCGACCCGGTCGGCGGCCTGCCGGGTGCGGATCAGCACGTCTGCCTGGTCGGCGAAGCCGTCCTTCGCCGTGAGGCCGTTGCGGCCATGGACCAGGGGTATCCACTCGCCGCTGCCATCGGCGTCGAATCGCGCCACGTACAGCGTGCCGTGGTCGAGCAGGTCCCGGTTCGCGACCCGGTTTGCCGGATCGTACGGATCGCGCGTGACGAACTTGTAGACGTACTCGAACACCTCGTCGTCGCCCATGTACCAGGCGAGCCTGCGGTCGGGGGCGATGGCGAGCATCGCGCCCTCATGCTTGAAGCGGCCGAGCGCGGTCCGCTTCACCGGCACCGAGTCCGGGTCGTACGGGTCGATCTCCACGACCCAGCCGAAGCGGTTGGGTTCGTTCGGCTCCTGCGCCAGGTCGAAGCGCGCATCGTGTTCGTGCCAGCGTGCGCTGCCCTTCGCACGCACGCCGTAGCGCCGCAGCGGTTCGGGTATCGGTGCGCTCCCGGCGTGGAAGTAGAAGTTCCAGTTCTCTTCGCAGGTCAGGTAGGTTCCCCACGGCGTGAACCCGCCGGCACAATTGTTGAGGGTGCCGCGCGCGCGGGTGCCCGTGCCGTCGTAGCTGGTGCGCAGCGCCGGGTTGCCCGCAGCCGGGCCGGACAGTGTCATCGGCGTGCGGGCGGTGATCCGGCGCGCATGGCGTGACGGGCTCACTACCTGCCAGCCATCGCGCACCGCCTCGATCTCGACGATCGACACGCCATGAGCCGCCTGGGACTTCGCGACCTTCTCGGCCGTCCACGGCACCATGCCCCCGGGATGCAGCAGTCCGTCGTCGGTGTACTCGTGGTTGATGGCGAGCAGTGCACGGCGCGACTGGGTCGAGCCGAAAGGCAGCGGGAAGTACTCGATCGCATCGTGGTGCATGCCGGACTGCAGCGCCTGCTCCGCGGCCGTGTTGGCCGCGTCCTGGCGGAACGCGGGTGCGCCCAGCGGCGAGCCGATCGGGTCGCCCCAGGCATTGAGCACCCGTGCCTGGTATCCCTCCGGCACGCGCACGGCGTCGTCGGTGCCAGGCGCGATCGACTTGAAGCCGATCCGCGCCGGCCCCTGCCAGCGCGTGCCAGACGGGGTGGCGCAGCCTGCGAACGGCAGTGCCAGCGCGCTGCCGGCGATCGCGGCCTTGAGCAGGTTGCGTCGCGCGCCATCCGGCAGGGCGGCGCCCGGCGCGGCGTCGTCCGGCCGTGGGAGGCCCGGGGGCGGGGGGACGGTTCGTTCCATGGCGTTGCTCCAGCGGTTGCCCGGGCAACCCCCCGGTGTGTTGCAGAGGTTAGCCGAGTGGCGTGAACGTCACATGACGGCACGCGGGCGGCCAGGCGACAAGGCGACCAGCAGGCCGGCCGGTCGCGGGCGCGCTGCGGGCGTCGCCAAGCCCGGCGAAGTTGAGCTACAATCGGTGGCTGCAGCAGGCGCGTAGCTCAGCTGGTTAGAGCACCACCTTGACATGGTGGGGGTCGTTGGTTCGAGTCCAATCGCGCCTACCAACATCCAGCCGGTGATTGTCCAGGGTTCCGTCGGGAATGCACCGGGAATCCGCCGGGAATCCGCCGGAAACCAACCGGAAGTCGTGAGCCGCCGTGAACAGCAGCGCCATCGCAGGTACCGCAGTGTTGCCGCGCCACGGTTCGATCTCCCGAACTCGCACGACCTCGTCCTGACTGCACCGGTCGAGCGCGCCATCGTCTGAAAAAAGTGCGGCTCGACCGCACTTTTTTTTGCGACCAGGGGTTACCCCATGCCAGACATTCGACTGCCCGACGGCTCGGTGCGCCATTTCGATGCGCCGGTCACGGTTGCCCAGGTAGCACAGAGCATCGGCACAGGCCTGGCGCGCGCGGCCCTCGCCGGCAAGGTCGACGGCCGGCTCGTCGACACCTCGCACCTGCTCGAGGTCGACGCAGAACTGGCGATCGTCACCGACCGCGACGCCGACGGCGTCGACGTGATCCGCCATTCGACCGCCCACCTGCTCGCCTACGCGGTGAAGGAACTGTTCCCGGATGCGCAGGTGACCATCGGCCCGGTGATCGACAACGGCTTCTACTACGACTTCTCCTACAAGCGGCCGTTCACGCCGGACGACCTGGTGGCGATCGAGAAGCGGATGGGCGACCTCGCGAAGCGCGACATCCCTGTGGTGCGCGAAGAGATGCCGCGCGACGATGCCGTCGCTTTCTTCAAGGGCCTGGGCGAGCACTACAAGGCCGAGATCATCGCCTCGATCCCGAGCAACGAGCCGATCTCGCTCTACCGCGAGGGCGATTTCGTCGACCTGTGCCGCGGTCCGCACGTGCCCTCGACCGGCAAGCTCAAGGTGTTCAAGCTGATGAAGCTGGCCGGCGCCTACTGGCGCGGCGACTCGAAGAACGAGATGCTCCAGCGCATCTACGGCACCGCCTGGGCGAAGAAGGAAGACCAGGACGCGTGGCTGCACCAGCTGGAAGAGGCCGAGAAGCGCGACCACCGGAGGCTCGGCCGGCAGCTCGACCTGTTCCACATGCAGGACGAGGCGCCGGGCATGGTGTTCTGGCATGCCAAGGGCTGGACCATCTGGCAGGAGATCGAGCAGTACATGCGCCGGCTGCTCGACGCCGGCGGCTACAGCGAAGTGAAGACGCCGATGGTGATGGACCGGGTGCTGTGGGAGAAATCCGGCCACTGGGAAAACTACCGCGAGCACATGTTCACCACCGAGTCCGAGAATCGCGACTACGCGGTGAAGCCGATGAACTGCCCCGGCCATGTGCAGATATTCAACAACGGGTTGCGCAGCTACCGCGAGCTGCCGCTGCGCCTGGCCGAATTCGGTTCCTGCCACCGCAACGAACCCTCCGGCGCGCTGCACGGCCTGATGCGGGTGCGCGGCTTCGTGCAGGACGATGCGCACATCTTCTGCACCGAAGACCAGGTGCAGGGCGAAGCCGGCCGCTTCATCGACCTGCTGCAGAAGGTCTATGCCGACTTCGGCTTCACCGACATCCTGATCAAGCTCTCCACCCGGCCGGCCAAGCGCATCGGTTCGGACGAGGCCTGGGACCGTGCCGAGGCCGCGCTGGCCGCGTCGCTCGACGCCAAGGGACTGCCCTGGGAAGCGAACCCGGGCGAGGGCGCGTTCTACGGCCCGAAGATCGAATTCTCGCTGAAGGATTCGATCGGCCGGGTCTGGCAGTGCGGCACGCTGCAGCTCGATTTCGCGCTGCCCGGTCGGCTGGGTGCCGAATATGTCGCCGAAGACAACACGCGCAAGGTACCGGTCATGCTGCACCGGGCGGTCCTCGGTTCGTTGGAGCGCTTCATCGGCATCCTGATCGAGAACCATGCCGGGGCGATGCCGCTGTGGCTGTCGCCGGTGCAGGCGGTGGTGATGAACATCAGCGAGCACCAGTGCGAATATGCAACGGAACTGGCCGCAAAGCTGCGTTCAGCCGGCATCCGTTGCGATTCCGACTTGAGGAACGAGAAAATAACCTATAAGATTCGGGAACATAGCGTCGCCAAGGTGCCGTATCTGCTGATCGTCGGCGAGAAGGAGATGGCATCCGGCCGTGTCGCGGTCAGGGCGCGGGGCAACCGCGATCTCGGCGCGATCGGGGTGGATGAAGTAATCTCCCTCCTTCGTGCCGAAATCGACGCGAAGGTCGAGGTCACGGCCGAAGTCGCGGTCAAGGCCGCGGCAGAGACGAAAGCCACGAACGAAAGCGCGGTTTCCGCACAGGGTGCGGAGGCCGGCAAGCGTTAGACTGGCTGGCAGGGCGCCCGGAGTCTTCCGGATGCGCGCCAGCGTACTTTCAACGAACCGCACGAGGTGCAGGCATCGCTCAGGAAAAGGAAAAGGAAGCGCGAATCAACGGTGAGATCACCTCGCCCGAGATACGTCTGGTAGGTCTTGAAGGCGAACCGCTGGGCATAGTCAGTTCCGCGCAGGCGCTTGCGATGGCCGAGGCTGCGGAGGTCGACCTGGTCGAGATCGCGCCGACGGCCGTGCCGCCGGTCTGCCGGCTGATGGACTTCGGCAAGTTCAAGTACCGCGAGAGCAAGAAGAAGCACGAAGCCAAGCTCAAGCAGAAGCAGATCCAGGTCAAGGAAGTGAAGTTCCGGCCCGGCACTGACGAAGGCGACTACCTGATCAAGATGCGCAACCTGAAGCGCTTCCTGGGCGAGGGAGACAAGGCAAAGATCACGTTGAGGTTCCGCGGCCGGGAGATGGCGCACCAGGAGTTCGGCGTCAAGCTGCTCCAGCGCATCCAGGCCGACCTCATGGAAATCGGCACGGTGGAACAGTTTCCGAAGCTCGAGGGGCGCCAGATGATCATGGTCATCGCCCCGAAGAAGCACTAGGCCGCGAGGCCTGGACGGGTTTCGGCCCGGAGCAGTCGGCGTCGCCATGGCGGCGCCGAGGCAACCCCGGCGCTGCGGCGCCGGGAAAGAAGTGGACGGCAGGCCCCCTAAGCATTCCCGTCGAGGGAATCGCCCACCGACCATGCGAAAACAGAGGTGAAGCAATGCCCAAGATGAAGACGAAGAAGGGCGCGGCCAAGCGTTTCAAGGCGCGCGGCAGCGGCAGCATCAAGCGAAGCAAGGCGTTCCTGCGCCACATCCTTACCAAGAAGACCACCAAGCGCAAGCGCGGCCTTCGCGGAACGTTGACCATCCACGCGTCGAACGAGAATTCGGTTCGCGCGATGCTGCCATACGCATAAGGAGCCTTCGCCATGCCTAGAGTCAAACGCGGCGTAACCGCCAGGGCGCGCCACAAGAAAGTCCTCGAGCAGGCCAAGGGTTTCCGCGGCCGTCGCAAGAGCGTCTACCGTATCGCCAAGCAGGCGGTGATGAAGGCGGGCCAGTACGCCTATCGTGACCGCCGCCAGCGCAAGCGCCAGTTCCGTGCGCTGTGGATCGCGCGTATCAACGCAGCCTCGCGCGAGTGCGGCCTGACGTACAGCGTGTTCATGAACGGGCTGAAGCGCGCGTCGATCGAGGTCGATCGCAAGGTGCTGTCCGACATCGCGGTGTTCGACAAGGCCGGTTTCGCGAAGCTGGTCGAGCAGGCCCGTGCCGCGCTGCCGCCGACGACCCCGGGTGCCTCGGCGTCTGCCTGAGCCCGCGTTCGTTCGCTGATCCGGTCCGATCGCCGGCGGCCGGTGCCTCGTGCACCGGCCGCCGACGACCGGCTGTCTGGTGTCCGCCCAAGAAGGTCGTTCCTCCACGATGCAAGCCGAACTCGATCGCATCGTCTCCGAGGCGCTTGCTTCGTTTGCAAACGCCGGTGACTCGCCCCGGCTCGAACAGGACAAGGCCCGCTTCCTCGGCAAGACCGGTTCGCTGACCGAACTGCTGAAGTCGCTCGGCAAGCTGGAGCCGTCCGAGCGGAAGGAAGCCGGCGCGGCGATCAATGCCGCCAAGGCCACGATCGAAGCCGCGCTCGATGCACGACGGCGCGCGATCGCCGACGAGGCGTTGCAGGCAAGGCTCGCGCAGGAAACCATCGATGTCTCGCTTCCCGGGCGCGGCCGCGGCCGCGGGGCGATCCACCCGGTGGTGCGCACCCAGCAGCGGGTCGAGGCCATCTTCCGCTCGATCGGCTTCGACATCGCCGACGGTCCCGAGATCGAGACCGACTGGTACAACTTCACCGCGCTGAACAACCCGGAGAACCATCCGGCGCGTTCGATGCAGGACACGTTCTACATCGACGGCCACGACAGCGAGGGCAAGCCGCTGCTGCTGCGCACGCACACCTCGCCGATGCAGGTGCGCCATGCGCGCACGCACAAGCCGCCGATCAAGGTGATCGCACCGGGGCGCACCTACCGCGTCGATTCCGATGCCACCCATTCGCCGATGTTCAACCAGGTCGAAGGGTTGTGGATCGACGAGGACATCAGCTTCGCCCACCTGAAGGGCGTGTACACCGACTTCCTGCAGACGTTCTTCGAGACCGACCAGCTGAAGGTACGGTTCCGTCCGTCCTACTTCCCGTTCACCGAACCCTCGGCCGAGGTCGACATGGCGTTCGACAGCGGCCCGCTGAAGGGACGCTGGCTCGAGATCTCGGGCGCGGGGCAGGTGCACCCGACGGTGGTGCGCAACTTCGGGCTCGATCCGGAACGCTATGTCGGCTTCGCGTTCGGCAGTGGCCTCGAGCGGCTGACCATGCTCCGCTACGGCATCGGCGACCTGCGGCTGTTCTTCGAGAACGACCTGCGCTTCCTGCAGCAGTTCCAGTACTGATCCCGGGGCCCAGACATGCAATTCTCCGAGTCCTGGCTGCGCAGCTTCGTCGACCCCGCGATCGACAGCGAGGCGCTGGCCCACCTGCTCACGATGTCCGGCCTCGAGGTCGAGGAGCGCAACCCGGTCGCGCCGCCGTTCACCGGCGTGGTGGTGGCGAAGGTGCTCACCGTGGTGCCGCATCCGAACGCCGACCGCCTGCGCCTGTGCACGGTCGACGCCGGTGGTGCCGCGCCGCTGTCGATCGTCTGCGGCGCGCCCAACGTGCGCGAGGGCATGGTCGTGGCCTGCGCGACCGTCGGCGCGGCGCTGCCGGGCGGACTGAACATCAAGCGCGCGCAGGTGCGCAAGGTCGACAGCGAGGGCATGCTGTGTTCGGCCCGCGAACTCGGCCTGTCGGAAGAGGCCGACGGCCTGATGGACCTGCCGGCGACGCTGGTGCCGGGCACGCCGCTGCGCGCGGCGCTCGGGCTGGACGACATGAAGGTGGTGGTCAAGCTCACGCCCAATCGCGCCGACTGCCTGAGCCTGCACGGCATCGCACGCGAGGTCGCTGCGCTCACCGGTGCAGCCCTCACGCTGCCGCCGTGCACGCCGGTGGCGGCGACCATCGACGACCGCCTGCCGGTGGCGATCGATCCGGGCGCGCACGACCTCTGCGGCCGGTTCGCCGGACGGGTGATCCGCGGCGTCGATGCGCGGGCCGCCACGCCCGACTGGATGAAGCAGCGGCTCGAGCGTTCCGGCCAGCGGCCGATCTCGGCCCTGGTCGACATCTCGAACTACGTGATGCTCGAGCTCGGCCAGCCGTCGCACGTGTTCGACCTCGACCGCATCCGCAACGGCCGGCTGGGCGTGCGCTGGGCCCGCCCGGGCGAGCAGGCGACGCTGCTCAACGACACCACCGTCGACCTCGCCGCCGACTTCGGCGTGATCACCGACGGCGACCAGCCCGAGGCCATCGCCGGCATCATGGGCGGGGGGCACACCGCAGTATCGCTCGACACCCGCAACGTCTATGTCGAGTCGGCCTTCTGGTGGCCGGCGGCGATCGCCGGACGTGCCCGGCGCCTGAACTTCACCACCGAGGCCGGGCACCGGTTCGAGCGCGGCGTCGACTTCTCGCGCGCGGTCGACTGCCTCGAGCGGATCACCGCGCTGATCCTCTCCATCTGCGGCGGATCGGCCGGCCCGGTCGACGACCAGGTGCTGGCGCTGCCCGCGCGATCGCCGGTCCGGCTGCGCGTCGCCCGCTGCAACCGGGTGATCGGCATCGACTTCACGCGCGAGTCGATCGCCCGCATCTTCGACCGCCTCGGCTTCGCCTGGACGGTATCGGCCGAGGCCGGGGGCGACGTGTTCACCGTCACGCCGCCGGCGCACCGGTTCGACCTGTCGATCGAGGAAGACCTGATCGAGGAAGTGGTACGCATCCACGGCTACGACGACCTGCCGGCCATCCCGCCGGCGTCGGTCGCCTGGATGCGCGTGCTGCCCGAGACGCGCCGCAGCGCCGACACCGTGCGCGCCGCGCTGGCCGGACGCGACTTTTTCGAGGCGCTGAACTTCGGCTTCGTCGACCCGCGCTGGGAGGCGGACTTCGCAGGCGCGGGCACCGATGCGCCGGCGCCGATCGCGCTGGTCAATCCGATCGCCAGCCAGCTTGCGGTGATGCGCTCGACGCTGATCGGTGGGCTGGTGGCCAACGTGCAGCACAACGTGAACCGGCGCCAGGCACGCGTACGCCTGTTCGAACTCGGCCGCGTGTTCCGGCGCGACCCGACGGTGGCCGATGGCCCGCTGTCGGTGGCCGGCATCGACCAGCCGCTGCGGCTCGCCGCGATCGCCCATGGCGATGCCGATCCGGAGCAGTGGGGCGTCAAGCCCCGGCCGGTCGACTTCTACGACCTCAAGGCCGACCTCGAGGCGATCCTGTCGCCGCGCGTGGCCCGCTTCGAGCAGGCGGTGCATCCGGCCCTGCATCCTGGCCGCTGCGCCCGCGTGGTGCTCGACGGACGGGCGATCGGCTGGATCGGCGAACTGCATCCGCGCTGGCAGCAGCAGTACGAACTGCCGGCGGCGACCGCCCTGTTCGAGATCGACTGGACGGCCGTGGCCGAAGGCATGCTTCCGGTGGCCTCGGACCTGTCCCGTTTCCCGCCGGTGCGCCGCGACCTGGCCTTCGTGGTCGACCGCGGGGTGCGCGCCCAGGACCTGGTCGACAGCGTGATGGCGGAGCGGCCACCGTATGTCGAAGGCTTCGAAATCTTCGATTCGTATGCCGGAAGTGGCATCGAGAGTGGGAAAAAAAGCCTTGCTTTCCGAGTGTTACTGCAAGATACTCGAAAGACTCTTACCGATGGTGAAGTAGATTCGAGCATCGCTCGATTGGTGGAAATCATTGCGACCCGGCACGATGGAAGACTCCGCCAATAACGAACCCACGGTTTCGAGCGGCCCCGACGAGCGGAAGACGCTCACCAAGGCCGAACTCGCCGAAATGCTGTTCGAACGCGTCGGGCTGAACAAGCGCGAGGCGAAGGACATGGTCGAATCGTTCTTCGAAGAAGTGCGTACCGCACTGCAGAAGGGCGAGGGGGTCAAGCTGTCCGGATTCGGCAATTTCCACCTGCGCGACAAGCCGCAACGTCCCGGTCGTAATCCGAAGACCGGGGAAGAAATCCCCATCACCGCCCGCCGCGTGGTCACCTTCCACGCCAGCCAGAAGCTGAAGGCGATGGTCGACCAGGCCTACGATGGCGGACGACAGTCGAGCTAGCGAAACCCGCGCGAAGGTCGCGCTGCCCCCGATCCCGGCCAAGCGTTACTTCACCATCGGCGAAGTGAGCGAACTGTGCGGGGTGAAGTCGCACGTGCTGCGCTACTGGGAGCAGGAATTCACCCAGTTGAAGCCGGTCAAGCGGCGCGGCAACCGGCGGTACTACCAGCACCACGAGGTGCTGCTGATCCGCCGCATCCGCGAACTGCTCTACGAGCAGGGATTCACCATCAGCGGCGCGCGCAACCGGCTGGATACCAACGCGAACGACGCCGACCTCGCGCTGGAGCCAGCCGAGGCCGCGGTCGCCGCGGCCCACGACGGGGTCGACTGGGCGGAACTGCGCAGCGAACTCGAGGCCATCGCCGCGCTGCTGAAGTAGGATTTTCGCTGCCGCGGCAGGGCGGGGATGCAGCCCTCGCTGGTATACTCGCGGTTCGGTCGGGGCGTGGCGCAGCCTGGTAGCGCACCTGCATGGGGTGCAGGGGGTCGAAGGTTCGAATCCTTTCGCCCCGACCAATCGATCAAGGGGTTGCAACCCCTGCGTTCACGGGACGCAGCGATTGTCCGACACCTTGTCCAATGTTTCGGGCGGCCGCCAACGAGCGGACGCAACCGTGCGTCTTCGACAGGCCTGCGTACGTCAAGGAGTCCTGAATCGACTCCATCGAACAGCCTTGCACGCCTGACTGCCGCATGATGCAGCTTGGTGCAGGCTGCGAACCCGCTTGCGCACCTGCTCCAGCAATCTGGCGGACTCCAAAGTCTGGAGCGGCAGCTTGCCGGATTTCATGGCCGGTTATCTGTGGAAATAAACAGCCCAGTTCCCGTAAGCTGTGGGCGTGAAGCGAAAAAACGAGCTGGTCGGACGCCGAGTTAGGGAGACAGTCGGCGGTGGTAACCGGCACTTTCGTCTCCCTACATCACGTTAAGCCTCACACAGCACCACGATGCCCACAGGGTTCCACGCAACAACCTGCAAGGTAGCGACAGAGGACGGCGTGCTCGTCACGGTACTGGGAGCGCCATCTACTGAAGAAGACGACTTCTATCTGATGCTTCAACACAAGGCGAAGCATGACGAACAGGACGTTAGGTTCGGCATGAACAAGCCGTACATTGAGTACTGCGGCCAAGGTTGGTCCTGGTACGGGCACATCCTATCGTTCAACTTGTCGAGGGATCGAATTCGTGTGCAAATGGACAGCGAGGCTGCTGCGCACATGCGTAACGACGGCTTTATCGAAGTCACTTTCGAGCTGAACGAAGTAGAGTTTGCAGACCTTCGCACCGCCGCGGAAATTACCTTCAACAGCCAGCCCTACTTTACCGATGAGGCCTAACCCGACGTTGGAACGGAACGCCACCAGCGTCGCCCCGCAAGCCTACGCTCGGATATTCTTCGTCTCGCGGGGCGCCGCTGGCGTCGTCCGCTCAACTCTGCGTTAAGCCGCACAGCCGATTCATCGTGGACGCCTCCGCCGAAGTCACCCGCCGCTTTGAAGACATCGTGAAGCGTTGCGGCATGACGGGAGGTCCCACCGGACTGCCCCACGCGGAACGAGTCATTTACTACATCGTCTCGGTTCGCTGCGAGCTCGAAATCAACGGATTCAACTCGGTTCTTGATCAGTTGCTCAATGACGATGAACTCGACTTCTTTGGTGCATCTCTTGAAGAGTTGAGCGAAGAACACCTTGCCAACGCCTGGAGAAGTATTTCGTCGCTTCTCAAGTCTGTCGGTCACAAGCCGCGCGGCAGCAGCCCGGTCAGAACCTTACCGCAGGCTGTGAGGCAACAGCTTGAAGCTCTAGCCCGCCAAGCGAATTCTGGCGACAGGCTCTGGCACCTTGACGAGAAACTTATTGCTTTGTCGCGCTCTCCCTGAACATGAACCAGAATCCGACTGCTCTAGTGCGGCCTAACCCGACGTTCGACCGGAACGCCACCAGCGGCGCCCCGCGAGCCTACGCTCAGATATTCTTCGTCTCGCGGGGCGCCGCTGGTAGCGTCCGTTCAACTCTGCGTTAGGCATCACAATGCCCGAGATCCGCAGTCGACCAGTGACGCGAGAAGCACTGCTCGCAGAACTGAGTGCCTTCTGTGCGGAGTGCTCAGCTCGTGGGCACACCGAGGCAACCTTGAGCTTCGGCTGGGACAGCGAACTAGAGTTCCACGAGATGTGGAAGCCGTATGAATTGCCTATCAGCGAAGCACTGCACAAAGTCGAAGAGGCGGAGGCTCAAGGCCTTGTGCGGGTCGGCACCGCCGACGTGCTGGTCTCAGTCGCGTCCGTCGAGCTAACTCTTTGTCATGAGAGCGACCTTCATCTGAAGGGCGAAGGTTCTCTGTTTCAGGCAATCGCCGCTCGTTGGGAAGAGGCAGGGCTCGCGCCCTCAGAAGTGACACCTTCAAACTTTAAATGGCCAGGAAAAGGCTAAGTGCTAGCTCCCGTGATGCCTAACCCTACGTTCGACCGGAACACCGCCAGCGGCGCCCCGCGAGCCAGGGCTCGTTTATTCTCTGTCTCGCGGGGCGCCGCTGGCGGCGTCCGGTCAACTCCACGTTAAGCGTCATGGGCTAACGGAGGAGCCGCGCCAATGCCCAGACCACACAGCAGTACGGTCATCATCGTCGTTCTTGTGGCGTGCGTCCTGTTTTCGCTGCTAAACCAGCCGGGTGGCCCGGTGGAGGAAGTAACCGGGATAGTTCAGTCCTATGGCTTTCTTCCAAACGATTCCGGCCCGCCGCCACAGACCGCAACGATAGGCCTTTCCAACGGTATGACCGTTCGAGCAAAGGTACGAAGCGGCGTTCTATTGCAACCTGGGCAAATTTCAAAGGTACGCGTGTACCGGCGCGTGATTACAGGCACAAAAGCCTACGAAGTAGTTGGTACGCAAGTAAGAGAATGAAACATAGGTACCATTGAGATGGCTACAAGCCGAAATCTCCTAGGTGACGCGATGCGCGGCCATGACGCCTAACCCTACGTTCGACCGGAACACCACCAGCGGCGCCCCGCGAGCCAGTGCTCGTTCATTCTCTGTCTCGCGGGGCGCCGCTGGCGGCGTCCGGTCAACTCCACGTTGGGCAGCCTGAGACATGTCCGAGCCGCGCGAACGCAACCGATCCTGCGCACCTTGTTGGCACCTCTCACTGATCGGGCTTGTCGTGGTGGTCGTCCTCGCAATTGCATCGGGGCGCGTTGCGGTAGCGTTCGAGAACGTTCTTTCGGGCGGCGGTATGGATCATTGCTGCACCATCATCGGGGTGCCTTTCAACAATGTCGCTCTCCTCGTCCTCTTGGGCAGCGCTGCAGCGGGACTCTTGGTTGCCAGCGCTCTCGAACTCCGCGAGCTTCGGCTGCGCCGCGAGTTTGAAAGAAAGCATGGCGTGAAGCTTGAAGCGCAAAGGCGCAGCTCTGGAAGCAGCGATGCCGCTACAGGGCCCTCGTTCTATGGTTATCCTGACCATGGTGGTGACTGAGATGTCATCCGCCTCGCAGCCGCGCCAACACATCGCGAGTCCACAGAAGCGAACGGTCGCGGCCGCATTGGGCGGCTTTGGTGAAGGTCTGCCCAACCCTACGTTCGATCGGACCGCCACCAGCGTCGCCCCGCGAGCCTTCGCTCGGATATTCTCCGTCTCGCGGGGCGCCGCTGGCGTCGGCCGTTCAACTCCACGTTAGGGCAAGCCATACGAACGTCTGGCCGATAATATGGCTTTGTGCTAGTCTATCCAAATGGCGAGCACGCGCTTCGACTGGGATCCGAGAAAGGATGCCGAGAACCAACGGAAGCACGGTGTTCCGTTCGTCCGCGCCCAGTACGCTTTTGCTGATCCGAATCGTGTAATCGCCAGAGATGTCACTCATGGCCAGTCCGAGGTGCGGTTTTGCTGCTTCGGGCAGGTAGATGGTGGCGTGTTGGCGGTCCGGTGCACCTGGCGAGCATCGGTGATTCGAATCATCGGGGCCGGCTATTGGCGCAAAGGAAAAGCGATCTATGAGCGCGAAGGTAAAGTACACGGATGAGCCACTAGGCAAGACGGAAGTGGTGTCTGACTTCCTGCCCTCTCCGGCGGAACTCGCGTTCCGGGAAGAAGGCGTCAAGGTCACACTGGCGCTGAGCAAGAAGAGTCTCGACTTCTTCAAGACAGAGGCAGCAAAGCACCAGACGCAGTACCAACGAATGATTCGCCGGCTCCTGGACGCTCATGTTGACGCTCAAGCCCTAACTGTTCATTCAAGCGGACGTGCCGGCAAGCGGCACGCCCCTTAACTCAGACGTTAACCAGCACGAGACCCCGGCAGATCATTACGGGTTTTCCAGTCGCCAAGCAGAATGGCGATGAGCACTGCAGCTCAGTAGGTAGCCGTTTTCACTGCGGCCCCATCGGGCGGGCAGCTGTTCATGCAGCCGTCCAGTTCAACGGGTGTCGCCAGTTCGGCGAGCGTTCAGCGTGTGGCCCCGTTTCGCCGGGCAGGGTAACGGTTGCTCGGTCAGCTGCGGTATGCGCAGCAAGCGAGCGCTGCATCCCGTTTAGCTTCAAGTGTCCGGTTCAACGGGTTTCTCCACGTCGGGAGCCTTCAACGTGCGGTACCGCTTCGCCAAGCAGGGTGACGGTCGCTCCTGGTACAGCCGCCGGCAGGTTCAGGTGTCGCTGGTGCTGGCTAACCTGGCGGTGGAAAAGGACGGCCCGCAAGCTGCGCTTTCGGGTTCCCTCCGCGCTTCGCGCTCCGGCCGCCTTTCACCTCTACGTTAGCGGTCTCACATGACACTTCGCAGATTCCATGCACTCTCGGCGATTCTCATTGCAGCCTTCGTGTGCTTGCACATCGCCAATCACTTGGTCGGTTTGTCTGGAGCGGCCGAACACATTGCGTTCATGGAGGTTGC
>JAJTHE010000047.1 GCA_021298815.1 Betaproteobacteria bacterium
GGTTCAATTCCCGCCGCCTCCACCACCTTTCGAGGGCCCGGATGATCTCCGGGCCCTTTTCCTTTCCCGGAATCTCCACGCCACGCGAGGTTCCGGCCGCCAGTGCTGCGGCCGCTCCGACCTCGAACGCCACCCGGACGGACGGTGGCAAGCGGGTTGATCCTGCTTTATCATGAACCGTCAAGATTCATCATGACGGAGAGGGCCATGACGACTGCTGTCCGCGAAAAGTTTTCCTCCCAGGCCGCGCCTGATGTGCTGGCCGCGCTGCGCCAGATCGCAGAAAGCCAGGGGCGTCAGTTCCAGGCGGTGCTCGATGAAGCCCTGCGCGACTACATCGACCGGCAGCAGAAGGAGCGCCCCCGTCGGCATGTGATGGCCTCGTTCGCGTCCAGCCTCGACGAATTCGACAGCCTCTACCGCGAGTTGGCGAAGTAGGCAGTGCCGCACGACTACCTGACCGTGGCCGACGTGCTCGGCATGCACACGGTGCTGATGCAGCGTTACGGCGGCGCGCCGGGCGTACGCGATCCCGGGGCACTGGAGGCCGCACTGTTCCGACCGCAGACCGGCTACTACGACGATATCGTGGCCGAGGCTGCGGCGCTGCTGGAAAGTCTGGCGATCAACCACCCGTTCGTGGACGGGAACAAGCGCATCGCCTTTGCGGCTGCCGACGTGTTCCTGCGCATCAACGGCTGGCGCTTGCAACGTGTGCCGATGCAGATCCACGCGGAGATGATGCAGATGTTCGAGTCCGGCACGCTTGATGTCGCCCACCTCGATCCCTGGCTGCGGTCTTTCGCCATCGCAACGGGTGGAGACCACGAAAAGCTTTGAAACGGCGGCGGGGCACGGGTTCGATTCCCGTCGCCTCCACCGATCCTGAAGCGCCGACTGTCGTCAGTCGGCGCTTCTTTTCGCAAGAAGGATTCCAACGGATGAACCAGCGACTGCCGCACCATCTCACACGGGTCGAAGACCTGGCGCCGCAGCAGGACGAACTGGCCGGCTGGCGCCAGCATATCCACAGCCATCCCGAACTGGCCTTTGCGGAGCACGAGACCTCCGACCTGGTGGCCGGCAAGCTGGAACAGTGGGGCTACCAGGTCATGCGCGGCATCGGCGGCACGGGCCTGGTGGCGCAGTTGCGCGTGGGCCAGGGCAGCAGGCGACTGGGGCTGCGCGCAGACATGGACGCCTTGCCGATCCAGGAGGAGACGGGCCTGCCCTATGCCAGCACGGTGCCAGGCTGCATGCACGCCTGTGGACACGACGGCCACACCACCATGCTGCTGGGTGCGGCCCGGCACCTGGCGGCCACGCGCAGGTTCAGCGGCACGCTGAACCTGATCTTCCAGCCCGCGGAAGAGCGCGGCTTCGACAGTGGCGCGAAGGCGATGGTTGCCGATGGTCTGTTCGAGCGGTTTCCCTGCGACATGGTGTTCGCCATGCACAACCACCCGGGTGCGCCGCAGGGCAACCTGCTGATGCGGACCGGCCCCTTCCTCGCGGCAGGGGACCGGGTGTTCATCACCATCACCGGCGCGGGCGGCCATGCGGGACGGCCGCACCTGGCAGTCGATCCGCTGGTGGCAGCCGCCGCCACCGTGATGGCATTGCAGACCGTGGTGTCGCGCAACGTGGACCCGGCCGAATCGGCCGTGGTCACCGTGGGGCGCCTGCGCTCGGGGGACGCGCTCAACGTGATACCCGGCGCGGCCGAGATCGGCATCAGCGTGCGCTCGTACAGCGCCGCGGTGCGCACGCTGCTGCGCGAGCGCATCACCGCCCTCGTGAACGCGACGGCCGAGGGCTATGGCTGCAAGGCTGCGATACGCTACGTGGAAGGCTATCCGATGCTGGAAAACGATCCTTCTGCCGTTGCGCTGGCGGGCGAGGTGGCCAACGAGCTCGTGGGCAGCGAGCGGGTGGAGCTCGGATTTCCGCCCTCGATGGGCAGCGAGGATTTCGCCTATATGCTGCAGGTCTGCCCGGGCGCACTGGTTCGCATCGGAAACGGTCCGTCGGATGGCGGGCGCGGCCTGCACAACCCGCGCTACGACTTCCACGACGGCAACCTCCCGGTGGGCGCGGCCTTCTGGAGCCGGCTGGCCGAGCGGTTCCTGGCCTGACGCGCCCGCCTGACGCGCCCGCCTGCCGCGCCTGCCTGCCGCGCCTGCCTGCCCCCGGCCGAGGCGCCGGCGACGCATGGTCCGCCATAAGGCATGTCATGCCGCGGAAAGATTCGATCGACTACAATGTCTCTGCACGGTCAGTCGGCGACGGGGGTCACGTACGATGAATGCCCAGCAGTTTCCCAGCCCCGATCGGAGGTCGGCCGCCGTGGTTCGCCCGTGGATGCTGCTCCTGCTGGTGCTGGCGCTGCTCACGGCCGGCGCGCCGTTGCCCGCGGCCAACGCGGCCGAGCGTGTGCTCTACAAGGGCGAATCGCGCTTCAGCGATGTACTGGTGGTGAGCGAGACGCCGGAGGGCCTGCGCGTGCTGCGTTTCGAGATGCACGGCGCGCGGCAGAGCGTGGTCAAGCCGGGCGATCCGGACCACCTCGAACTTGCGTACGTACGGGCGATCCCGGCAGCCCTCACCTGGTTGCCGGAGCCACGCCGCGTGCTGGTGGTCGGGCTGGGCGGGGGCACGATCCCCATGTTCCTGCGCAGGAACCTCCCGGACGCGGACATCGACGCGGTCGAGATCGACCCCGCCGTGGTGGACGTCGCGCGCTCGCATTTCGGCTTCCGGGACGACCAGCGGCTCAAGGCGCATGTGGCCGACGGCAGGCACTGGATCGAATCATCGGGCGCACGCTATGACCTGATCGTGCTCGATGCATTCGGCACCCATTCCGCACCCTATGCATTGACCACCCGCGAGTTCCTGGGCAGCGTCTTGAAGGCGCTGGCACCCGATGGCGTGGTGGTGTCCAACATGTGGGGGCGCCTCGCCAATCCGATGTACGACGACATGGTGGCCACCTACCTGTCGGTGTTCCCGGTCGTGTCGGTGATGGACATCATGGGCTCGGGCAACAAGCTGGTGCTCGCCAGCCGCTCTGCCAACGTCCCGGACCGCGAGGAAGCAGCCGTGCGTGCGGGGAAGCTGAACACCCGCCTCGGGCTGCGCCATGACCTGGTCCCGATCGTCGCGCAGGGCCTGCGTGCGCCCGACGGCCTCGAGCGCAGCGGGAAGGTGCTGACCGACGCCGCCCGGCCGACGGTGCCGACGGTGCCCTGACCCGGCGGTACGTTGCCGGGCCGGGCGCCGATCGCGGCGCCTTCGATCAGTGACCGGTCTTGTCGTTGTTGTTCTCGCTCCAGCCGGTGGTCTTCGCACCTTCGGTGGCGATCAGCACGAACGCCATCACGCAGTCCACCGTACCCGGGTTGCGCCAGTTGTGGTTGGTGGCGAGCTGGATCACCACGTCGCCCGGCTTCAGGTGCACCGAGCCTTCGTCCATCTCCATGATCATCTCGCCGGCCATGCAGATCGCGAAGTCGACCGAGTCGGTCACATGCCAGCGCGGCACGTTGCCCGGCTTGTAGACGCCGTAGCGGAACACGGAGCCGCCAGCCAGGCTGGTGCCGAGTTCCCAGTTGTTCGGATCGTCATGCTCGGTGGCTTTCTCTGCCGGCAGCTTCTTCGTCGCCCACAGCGGGACGTTGTCGAACCCGGGACGCACGTTCTTCGGCTCGATCAGCGTGTCCCACTTGATGCAGCTCTTGCCTTCCTTGTTGAAGCCGGTGACGACGCGACGGAATGTCTTCATGGTGCTCTCCCCTCCTGGGTTCCGATGGAACGGGCGAGTATATTCCGGTCGAACGAACGAGGAGGCACGCGATGGCACGCGACCCGATGGTCGACCTGATCTTTTCCCATTTCACCCCGCGCTATGTCGCGACCGGCGTCGACCCGAACGACCTGCAGCGCCTGGTGTCGCGCATCGAGCGCTGGGAAGACTGGTGCAGCACCTGGTCGGACGAGGCGCGCCGGCACGAGGACCACGCCGCGCAATCGGCTGCGCTCGGGCGGCGGCTGACCGCTGCCGAGAGCCACCTGCGCGCGGCGATCTACTACCACTACGCCAAGCACCTGTTCGCGGCCGCGCCGGACGAGTACCGCGCGGCGCACGACAGCATGCTGCGCTGCTACGCCGCCGCCGCGCCGGACCTCGATCCGCCGATGGAGCGGGTCGAGTTCCCGTTCGAGGACACCTTCCTGGTCGGCTGGCTGCGCCGGCCGCGCGGCGGCGCGAAGGCACCCGTGGCGGTCATCCTCCCCGGCCTGGACGCCTGCAAGGAAGAGCTGCATGCCTGGAGCGATGCCTTCCTCGACCGCGGCATGGCGACGGTCACGCTGGACGGGCCAGGCCAGGGCGAGACCGCGTTCCGGCTGCCGATCCGCACCGACTGGGGTCGCGTGCTCGGCGCAGTGATCGACGTACTCGAGCGGCGCGACGATGTCGATGGCCGGCGCGTCGGCGTGGTCGGGCAGAGTCTCGGCGCATTCTATGCACCGCTCGCCGCCTCGGGCGAGCCGCGGCTGAAGGCCTGCGTGGCCAACTGCGGGCCGTTCGATTTCGCACCCGTGATCCCGCAGATGCCGCGGGTATCGCAGGAAGTGTTCAAGGCCCGCGCCGATGCACGCACGCAGGCCGAAGCCGATGCCGTCGCCACCCGCCTCACGCTGGAGGGCAAGGCGCAGGACATCCGCTGTCCGCTGCTGATCGTGTTCGGCGGCGGCGATCGGATCATCCCGCCCGCCGAAGGCGAACGCCTGGCGAAGGCCGCCGCCGGCCCGACCGAACTGGTCGTCTTCGAGGACGGCAACCATGTCTGCTTCAACATCAGCTACCGCTTCCGGCCGCTGACCGCCGACTGGATGGCCGAGCACCTGTGACCCCGCAATTCGTCTCTGACCCGGATTTCGAACAATCCGGGTCAGAGACGATTTTCCGGCCGCGGGTCCGGCAGGGTGCGGGTCAGTCGACCTTGATGCCCGCGCTGCGGATCACGCCGGCCCAGCGCGCCATGTCGTCGCGGATGTAGGCGGCGGCCTGCGCTGCGGTGGTGGACATGGGCTCGCCGCCGATGCCTGCCAGGCGCTCGCGCGTCTCGGGGCTGGCCATCGACTTCACCGCGGCCGCGTTCAGCCGCTCGATGATGGCCGTCGGCGTGTCGCGCGGCGCGAGCAGTGCGTACCACCCCTCGGCCATCAGCTGCGGATAGCCCACTTCCGCGGCGGTGGGCACGTCGGGCATGTAGGCGAGCCGGTTGCGGTCGAGCACCGCGAGCGCGCGCAGCCGGCCATCCTTCACGTAGGCGGCGGCACTGGCGGAGGACACGACGATCACGTCGACCTCCCCCGCCATCGCGCCGCCGAGCGCGACCGTCGCGCTCTTGTACGGCACGTGCAGCATCTTCATCCCCGCCAGCGACTGCAGCAGTTCGGTCGCCAGGTGCGGAGTCGAGCCGACGCCCCCGGAGCCGTAGTTCAGCTTGCCGGGATGACGGCGCGCGAGCGCGACCAGGTCCTTGAGCGACTTCGCAGGCACCGAGGGATGGACCACCAGCACGCGCGGGATCGACGCGACCATCGCGACCGGGACGAAGTCCCTGATCGCGTCGTAGCGCACGCGCGGGTTGAGCAGCGGGTTGAGCACCAGCGGCGAGCCCGACATCAGCAGCGTGTAGCCGTCCGGGGCGGCGCGTGCCACCGCCTCGTGCGCGATGTTGCCACCGGCGCCCAGACGCTGGTCGATCACCACCGGCTGGCCCAGCGGACCGGAAAGCCCCTGCGCGAGCAGGCGCGCGACCACGTCGGTGCCCCCGGCAAAGGAGATGATCAGCCGGATCGGACGCGTCGGCCATTCCTGCGCCTGCGCCGGGAACGGCAGGCTGGCGACGACCAGCACGGCGGCAACCACGGACAGCCTGGCCATCGGCCCTACTCCGCCTTCACGCCGGCGTCGCGGATCACCTTGCCCCAGCGCGCCATCTCGTCCCGGATGAACGTCGCGCTCTGCGCCGGGCTGGTGGTCATCGGTTCGCCGCCGATGCCGGCCAGGCGTTCGCGCGTCTCGGGTGCGTTGATCGCCTTCACGGCCTCCGCGTTCAGCCGCTCGACGATCGCCGCCGGCGTGTCGCGCGGGGCCAGCAGCGCATACCAGTTCACCGCCATCAGCTGCGGGAAGCCGACCTCGGCCGCCGTCGGCACGTCGGCCATGGCAGAGACTCGCTTGCCGTCGAGCACGGCGAGCGCGCGCAGGCGTCCGTTCTTCACGTACGGCGCGGCGCTGGAGGAAGCCACCACCACCACGTCGACCTCGCCGCTCATCGCGCCGGTGAGCGCGATGGTCGCGCTCTTGTACGGCACGTGCAGCATCTTCACGCCGGCGAGCGACTTCAGCAGTTCGGAGGCGAGGTGCGGCGTCGAGCCGACGCCGCCGGAGCCGTAGCTGAGCTTGTCCGGGTTGCGCCGGGCGAGCGCGACCAGCTCCTTCATCGACTTCGCCGGCACCAGCGGATGGACCACCAGCACGCTCGGGATCGCCGCCACCACCGCCACCGGCGCGAAGTCACGTACCGGGTCGAACCCGACCTTCGGGTTGAGCAACGGGTTGAGCACCACCGGCGGCGCCGCCATCAGCAGCGTGTAGCCATCCGGCGCCGCCTTGGCCACGGTCTCGTGCGCGATGTTGCCGCCGGCGCCGAGGCGCTGGTCGGGCAGCACCTGCTGGCCGAGGGACACCGACATCCGCTGCGCGAGCAGCCGTGCGACCACGTCGGTGCCACCGGCGAAGGGCAGCACCAGGCGGATCGGCCGGTTCGGATAATCCTGCACCTGCACCTGCGCCTGCGCGAGGCCGGGCAGCAGCGCGGCGCAGGAGAGCGCCAACGCAGCCAGGCCCGCCGCGCCGCCCTGGCCTGCCGCGCCTCGGCACCCCGGCCGCGCATCCATCGAATCGGTGTCCTTCATGAGGTCCTCGCTCCGCCGGTCTTCCGACCCGTTCATCCGCGGGCGGCTTCGGCCGCCTCGTCCGCTTCCAGCAGCGCCCAGACACGGCGGAACGGCCCGCGCGAGCGTACCAGTTCCTCGCCGGCATCCCTCGCCAGGTCGTCCTCGATCCAGACCGGGTCTCCGATCTGGGCGCTGATCACCGCGCGATGCGCATTCTCCTCGAACAGGAACGCGCCCGCGACCATCTCCTCGATCGTGCCGCCGGTGACCGCCGCACCATGCGCGCGCATCAGCACGGCGCGGTGCGGGCCGAGCGCCTTCACCAGCGCCTGTCCGCGCTCGGCGCTGCTCACCAGCCGCGGATCATGGTAGGTCGGCACGCCGTCGTGGAACAGCGTGCCCATCAGGTGCACCGGCTTCAGCGTCGGGCGCGAACTGGTGGTGAACGCGGTCGAGTACATGCCGTGGTAGTGCACCAGGCTGCCGACATCCGGGCGCGCCTTCAGGATCTCGAGGTGGATCGGATACTCGCCCGGCATGTCGCCCTTGCCGGAGACGCGCCTGCCGTCGAGGTCGTGGACGAGGAAATCCTCGGGATGCGCGTCCGGGCCGAGCGAGTGGCGGGTGATCATCCACTGGTCGCTGTCGGGGATGCGGGCGCTGATGTGGCCGAAGCCTTCGATGAAGCCGCGGCGGTAGAGGAAGCGCCAGGCCTTCATCATCGTGGTGATCATCGCATCGCTGCTCATGCCTTCCGTCTCCTGTGTTTCCGGGGCGCGTTCAACGTCCCGGGTCGATCGCCGCGAGCAGCGCGCGGTAGCCATCGGTGGCCGCATCGGCCCGTTCGTCCGACTCGAGGTACACGCAGTAGCCGCTGCCGCCGAGGGGGCCGGACACGGTCCAGCCTTCCCCGACCGCTGCGCCGGACAACTCGACGAAGACGTCCAGCGGCGCATTCTCCCAGTGTCCGTAGGCGACCAGCGCATCCGGCAGAGACAGCGACTCGGCCAGCCCGAGCGCATTATCCGCGAACTCCGCGACGTCTTCCGCGTTCGATGCAAGCTCCGAGAAGTCGGACCAGGCCGCGGCGAATTCGTCGTACACCGGGCTTCCCTCGACCACGTCGTCCCAGACCCAGGCGCGCAGGTGGTTGCAGGTGTCGCCGGCCGCGGGCGCGTTGAAGTAGCCGCAGAGCGGACAGCTCTCGCCATCGTCGTCCGGCGCATCCGCCCTGCCCGCCTCCGCGTCGTCGTCATCGTCATCGTCATCGTCGAATCCAGCGTCATTCCCTGCAACCATGTCGCACCTCCCTTTCGTGTCGAAACCCGCACGGCCGGGCGGGATGGAGTACGGGATGCAGTGCCATCAGCCGAACAGGCTGTCGACGCCGAGCAGCGTCAGCACGCCCATCACCGCGAAGATGCCGGCCGCGATCGAGTGTACGAGCTTCATCGGGATCTTCGCGGCGAACCGGTTGCCCACGAACACCGCCGGCACGTCGGCGACCAGCATGCCGAGCGTGGTGCCGATCACCACCATCAGCGGCGCGGCATAGTGTGCCGCTAGCGCGACGGTGGCGATCTGCGTCTTGTCGCCCATCTCCGCGAGGAAGAAGGTGACCAGCGTCGCGCCGAACACGCCCAGGTGCTTCGCCACCTTCGTCTCCTCTTCCTCGATGCGATCGGGGATCAGCGTCCAGATCGCCATGCCGATGAAGGACAGGCCGAGGATCCAGCGCATCGCGCCCGGGCTGACCACCGAGGTGATCCATGCCCCGAGCGCGCCGGCCAGCCCGTGGTTGACCAGCGTCGCGCACAGGATGCCGGCGATGATCGGCAGCGGCTTCTTGAAGCGCGCGGCGAGGATGAACGCCAGCAACTGGGTCTTGTCGCCGATCTCGGCGAGGGCGACCACGCCGGTCGAGATGAGCAGTGCTTCCATCGGGCAACGACTCCACGGCCAGGGACGATCGATGACCGCAGGCCCCCCGGCCGATCCGGTGGCGCTGCGGTCAAAGGTCTTGCCATGCTGTGGGCCGCCTGCGCCATGGCCGGGTGCGGCCAAGTATGTTGACGCAGGCCCTGTCGGAGCCGCCGGCATGGTTCACGCGTGGTTCACGCATGCTTCGCGCCGGACGGACGACGGGCGGCTACTCCCCAATGACCCGCCTAGGATACCGCGTTGCGCGGCACAGGTCGACTGCGCCAGGCCTGCAGCGGACGCCGGCCGCCACGCAGCCTCACGCACCCTGCGTACGCTGGCGCACGGACACGCCCGGCGCGCCCTTCCACACTGCGGGAACTGAACCGCGACACGGCCCATCGGCATGACGCTCCCCCCGCCCTCGGGCACCTCGGGACCACCGCCCGCGAGCCTTGCCGCAACCGCCCGGCAGCATGAGCGCCGGGCGATGTCCTGACGGCCCGATCCCGGCGATCGAGGGGCCGGGATGTTCGGGTCCCGCGTCGCCCGCCCCACCGCAATGCCGACAGGACACACACGATGCAAGACCATCGATCCACCTCCCTCAATCCTCCCTGCCTCCGGCTGCTTCCGTGCCTTGCGCACGGCCGCGCGCGCAGGTTCGCGCCGCCGGCCCTGCTGGCCAGCGCCCTGCTGCTGGGCGCCTGCGCCAGCATGCCGGCACCGGTGGCCCAGATGGCCGTGTCCGAAGCCGCGATCGAGCATGCCTCCGCCGCCGGTGCCGGCGAGCTCGCCGCGGTCGAGATGTCCTCCGCCCGCGACCACATGCAGCGCGCCCGCGCGGCACTGGCGGACAAGGACCATGCACGCGCCCTTTCGCTCGCGCAGGCCGCCGAAGTGGACGCACGGCTGGCGGAGGCGACGGCCGGCGCAAGCCGCGCCCGCCGCGCCGCCGGCGACGCCTCGGAAGGCACCCGGGTACTGGGCGAAGAACTCAAGCGCAACAATCGTACGCAACCATGAAGGACTCCAGAATGATCCGCCATCCCGCCACACCCACGCATCCGGCCGGTGCCAACCGCTTCCGCATGACCGCCATCGCACTTGCCCTGCTCGCGGGCTGCGCGACCGTCCCCGCGGACAACGCGATGCTCGATGCCGCGCGCAGCAGTTACCGGTCGGTGCAGGACGATCCCGATGCACGACAGTTCGCCGCGACCGAACTGGACCAGGCATCGCTCGCGCTGAAGGAGGCCGACGCAGCCTGGGCGCGCGACGAGGACAAGGACCGCATCGACCACCTCGCCTATCTCGCCCGGCAGCGCGCGGCCATTGCGCAGGAAACGACCCGGCGCAGGACCGCCGAGCGCGCGGCCGGCAATGCGGGCGCGGCCCGCAACGAACTGCGGCTCGAGGCGCGCACGGTCGAAGCAGAACGCTTCCAGCGCAGCGCCGAGTCCGCCACACGTGATGCGGACGAGGCCCGGCGCGAATCCGATGCCGCGGCCCGGCGCGCGGCCGGCGCCACTGCCGATGCGCAGGCGGCCCGGCGTGCGACCGAGGCAGCGCGCCTGAAGACCGCGGCGGCCCAGCTGGAAGCCGGCGCGGTACAGGCCCGCAACGACCAGCTCGCCGCGAAGCTCGCGGCGCTCGACGCGAAGCAGACCGACCGCGGCATGGTGGTCAGCATCGGCGACGTGCTGTTCGACACCAACCGCTCGGAACTTCGCGATGCCGGGCTGCGCAGCGTGGACAAGCTGGTCGCCTTCATGAAGCAGTATCCGCAGCGCACGGCGCTGATCGAGGGCTTCACCGACAGCACCGGCAGCAACGCCATCAACGGACCGCTGTCGGGGCGCCGGGCGGAAGCGGTGCGTGCCGCCATGGTCTCCGGCGGCATATCGGCCGGACGCCTGCAGGCCATGGGCCTGGGCGAGACGCAACCGGTGGGCAGCAACGACACCGCGGCGGGCCGCCAGTCCAACCGCCGGGTCGAGGTCATCATTTCCGAGAACGGCGGCGTGGTGGCGCCGCGCTGAAGCGCTGACGTGCTGAAGTATGAGTTGACCGCTTCCCGGCCTGGATCCGCCAGGACTCAGGCCGGCAGTCCCGACGGCACCACGTGATGTGAGTCCGAGGGCAGCGCAGGCCACCGAAGCCGCTCGCCTGCCAGCAGCAGGTGCGCGCCTTCGCGCCGTGCGGCCGCCTCGGCGTCGCCCGCCGCGACACGCAGCAGCGTGAAGCGCATCACCCTGCCTCCGCGGCGCAGCGTGATGCCCGCGCGCGGCCAGTGCGACGGCAGGCACGGATCGACCGACAGGCCTTCTGCATCGATGCGCAGGCCGAGGATCGATTCCAGCGCCGCACGGTGCATCCAGGCGGCGGCGCCGGTGTACCAGCTCCATCCCCCGCGGCCGACGTACGGCGCGCGGCTGTAGGTATCGCCCGCCATCACATAAGGCTCGATGCCGTACGCAGGCCCGCGGAGCGGATGGGCCGCGCGGTGCGCCGGGCTGAGCCAGGTGAAGTACGTCCAGGGCAGGTCGGAGCCGACATGGCCGGAGCCGCGCCGGCGCTCGGCCTGCGCCATCAGCGCCCAGATGCCGGCATGCGAATACTGGCCACCGTTCTCGCGCACGCCGGGCGGATAGGCCTGTATGTATCCGGCCACCGGCTGGGCATGTTGCAGCGGCGGCGCCAGCAGCCGCAGCAGCCCGGCTTCATGGTCCGACAGGTGCGCCTCCACCGCGTCCATCGCCTGGCGCTGCTTCTGCGCCGACGCCGCGCCCGACAGCACCGCCCAGGCCTGCGCGATCAGATCGATGCGTGCCTCGGCGTTGGCCGCGGTGCCGAGCGGACTGCCGTCGTCGAAGAATGCGCGCCGGTACCAGTGGCCGTCCCATGCCGGACCGTCGAGCGCGCGCTGCCAGCCGCGCGCCGCGAGCGTCCAGCGCGCCGCGCGTGCTGCGTCGCCCCGGCCGGCGGCGATCGGCGCGAAGTCGGACACCACCCGGCACAGGAACCAGCCGAGCCAGACCGACTCCCCGCGCCCTTCATGGCCGACCCGGTTCATGCCGTCGTTCCAGTCGCCCGTCCCCATCAGCGGCAGTCCATGCGTACCCGTGCGCAGGCTGCGGTCGATGGTGCGCGCCGCATGCTCATAGACGCTGGCCGACAGCGCGGAGGGCACCGGCGTGTAGTACGCATCCTCCGCCCCCTCGGCGATCGCCGGTCCTTCGATGAAGCCGACCGCCTCGTCGAGCAGCGATGCGTCACCGGTGGCCTGCAGGTAGTGCGCGCAGGCGAACGGCAGCCACAGCAAGTCGTCGGAGAAATGCGTGCGCACCCCTGCACCGCCGGGCGCATGCCACCAGTGCTGGACATCGCCTTCGGGGAACTGGCGGCCGGCGCAGGTGACGATCTGCGCGCGCAGCATCGCGGGGGCGGCCCAGCCGAGTGCCATCGCGTCCTGCAACTGGTCGCGGAAGCCGGTTGCACCACCAGCCTGGTAGAAGCCCGACTTCGCCCACAACCGGCAGGTGACGCTCTGGTAGAGCAGCCAGCGATTGACCAGCGCGTCGAACAGCGGATCGGGCGTCTCCACCTCGGTCGCACCGAGCAGGCGATCCCAGTGCTCGCGCACGGCTTCGATGCGCACGGCCGGGGCGACCAGCGCCGCCGCGCGGGCGAGCGCGGTCGCGGCATCGGCGCCGGCCGCATGGCCGACCAGGAACACCCGCTCGCAGGGTTCGCCCGGCCGCAGCACCACGTCCGTGGCCAGTGCGGCACACGGGTCGAGGCCGCCGCCGCTGCGCCGGCCGAAGCGTGCCGGCACGACCAGCCGGCCGCGATCGTCGAAGCACTCGCGGCGATCGCAGGTCCATCCGGCCTGGCCTGCCTTCTCGTCCGAGGATCCGGCGAGCGCGAGGAAGGCCGTGCCGTTGCCGAAGCCGGCCGCCTGTTCCGCCTGCGTCGCCAGCAACACGTCCATGCGTCGGTGCGATGGACTGCGGCGCGGCACGCCGGCGGCGACGGCATCGGGCACGTCTCCCGCATCGGGAAGGTCGAGCATCCGATGGCCGGTGACGACCGTGGCCCGGTCGCCTCGCCTGGCGCCCATCGTCCACTCGGCGATCGCCACCACGCGCATGCGCAACGGCGAACCGCCGTGGTTCACCAGCCGGATGCTCACCTGCTTCACCGCCAGATCTGCATCCACGCACCAGCTCGCCATCACCTCGAGGACGTCGCAGCGATGGCGGATCACCGTGTAGCCCTGGCCGTGCGTGATGCGATAGGTGGCCGCCGCATCGCCGCGCGCAGACGGCGCCACCGTCCATGCACGGCCGGAGCGCAGGTCCTGCACCAGGAACCATTCCGAGAGCGGATCGCCGACCGCATCGTTCGACCACGCGGTCAGCTGATGCAGGCGGCTGTTTCCGGCCCAGGTGTAGCCACCGCCCGCCTCCGAGATCTGTGCGCCGAAGCCCGGGTTGGACAGCACGTTGATCCAGGGCCGCTCCGGCCGCGACGCGGTGCCGACGTCGAACTCGAACTCGCCCGTGCCGTCGATGAAGCGTCCCTGGACGCGCTGCGCTGCGTCCACCGGCGACCTGCCCTCGCTGGCCGCCAGGGGCACGACGACGCGGGTGACCTCGCTGCGTCCGGCCGCAGCCTGCTCATGCAGGTCCAGCCAGTCGCGCACCCGGTGCACCAGCGGACGACCGTCCGCGACCAGGTGGAAACGGGCGACGGCGTGCAGCGCCGCGAGTTCGCCGGCCGAGCATTCGTCGACGCGCAGCACATGGAACGCCGTTTTCGCGGTGGCACCCTGCAGTCCGGCGTCCGCCGAATGGCGGTCGCGCAGCGCGGCGATCGCCTGTTGCAACGGCATCAGGTAGGAGGCCGGCTCGGTGCTCAGCACCACCAGGTCGCAGGACACGCCGCCCCATGACCAGAGGCGCAGCGCTTCGGCGAGCGCGCGCACCAGGCCCAGCCCCTGCATCGAACCGGCAGACACGAGGATCACCGGCAGGTCGCCCGAGATGCCGAATCGCCAGAGCAGGAGCCGATCGCTGCCCTCGGCAGGCGGCGCAGCCGTGGCCGCGGCCCCGGCCGGTTCGGGCCGGGATGGCAGCGACGGCCGGGTGACGGTGGCCACCAGCGCAGTGGTCAGCGACTGGATCGCCGCCAGGTTCGCCGGGCTCAGCCGGACCACGTGCAGGCGGATGCCACCGAGCGTGGCGGACATCAGCGATGCGCGTGCGACATGCGCCGGTTGCCGGTACTTGTCGATGATCGCATCCAGCGTGGCGGCATCGTCCGAGGCGGCGGTGGCGAAGGTGAGCCTGGCCCGCGCGCCCGGTGCGATGCGCAGGCGTACGCCCAGTGCCGCCACCGGATCGAGGCCGGTGTCCAGCGCATGCAACCCGTGCTGCACGGGATCCTGCCCCGGACCCGCGGCCGCGTCCGGCGGCGCGTCGGACCGTGCACCAGGCAACCCGTCGAACGAGGCCAGTGGCTGCCCGGCATCATGGTTTCGTCCCAGCCAGCGCTGGCGGTCGGTCTGCACGCGCACCGCGACCACCTGCGGGTCCAACTCGGCGAGGAAGTGGGCAGCCTTGAGCGCCGCTTCCGCGGGCAGGCGCGGCGTGCGTTCGAACATCAGCGCCTGGTCGGCGCCATTCCAGGCCGCACGCACGAACAGGCTGGTGAATGCCGGGTGCGCCTCGTCCGCGGCCGGCTCGCTGAGCGTCACCTCGAACGACGACATCAGCTCGATGTCCAGCACCCGGTTGCCGAGGTTGTGCAACTCGACCTGCCGGAACTCGATGTCGTCCTCGGGGCTGACCCAGGCAGTGACATGCGCGCGCAGGCTGCGCCAGCGTGCATCGAAGCACACGCGGTCGGCATGGAAAACCGCCTGGTAGGCTGCATCCGGATCCGGTGCGGGATGGCTGGTGATCGACACCGGCCGCGGCTGTCCGGCCCATCGCACGAAGAAGAAGCTGCCGCAGGCGTCGCGCAGCAGGTCGTCGCGCCAGCGGGTGATGCCCACGCGTGCGCGCCGGCTCCAGCCGGCACCGTTCGCACGCAGCGACACGTGGTAGCGACCGTTGGACAACAGATGCGTCGGCTCGACTGCAGCCGCTCCCGGCAGCAGTTCGCGCAGGACGCGCGGCGCCTGCCTGCGCAGCACGCGCAGCGCAGGGCCCGACGGTGGCGCATGCAGCAACGACACTTCCCGTGGCGCGCGTTCATGCAGCAGCGATGACACCGCCTCGATGTGCGGATCGGCCATGCCCCAGCGCTGCACCGCGCCGCCCAGCAGCACGTTCGCGAGCGCGGCCAGCGTCATGCCCTGGTGGTGCGACATGAAGGTTGCCACCGGCGTGAACACGTCCCCGCTCGCCTGCCGCGCCGGCGTGAAGTCCAGCGCCTCGATGAAGCCGTAGCGTCCACGGGCACCCAGGGCGTGCAGCGCGTCGAAGTTCAAGCGTGCCCGCCGAGGCACCACCTGCGCCGCAAGCGCCGTCGCATAGGGCGCGATCACCAGTTCGTCCGGTGGCGTGCGGCGCAGCGCAAGCCGCGGCACGCCCTGCGGCGCGTACTGGTAGGCGAGCGTATGGTCGCGCCCGGCATAGGCGGATTCCGAGATGCCCCAGGGCACGCCCTGGCTCGCGGTGTATGCGATCTGTTCCAGCACCGCGACTCGCGATGCTTCATGCAGCACGCTGCCTTCGGGCTCTTCCAGCATCAGCGTCGGCATCAGGTATTCGAACATCGACCCCGACCAGGAACGCAGCCCGGCCCCCGAACCGAGCGCATAGAACGGCCTGCCGAGCGAGGCCCAGTGCGCCACCGGCACGTCGCCCTTGGCGATCGCCAGCAGGCTGGTCAGCCGCGATTCGGAAGCCAGCAGGTCGTAGAAGCCGGCATCGAGCTCCTGCTCGGCCACCCGGAAGCCGAGATGGAGCAGGTGGCGGCGTGGGTGGTAGAGAAAGCCGAACGCCGGCGCCCAGGCAAGTGCCTGGCAACGGGCGGCGACCGCCTCCAGCCGCTGCACCGCCTGCGCCGGAGATGCCTCGGCCACGTCCTGCGCGTCGCGGCAGCAGGAAGCCAGCAGGGCGAGATGGTCCTCCAGCGCCCACATGAGCCGGGCACAGCGTCCGGGCACCACCGGCCCCGGCAGCGCCGGCGCCAGCAGGGTCGCATGCGCGCGCGCCAGGGCCTCGAGTTCTCCGCGGGCCTCGGCCAGCAGGTGCACGACCGACGCCAGCACGTCGGGAACCTGCAGCGCGGCGACATCGACATGCAGCATCCGGGACAGCGCCGCATCGGGTGCAAGCTCGCCGAGCAGTTCGGGCCAGAACGACTGCAACGGTGCGATGCGCCGCGCGGACGCAGTGAGGGCCGCCGACATCGCAGGCGTGCAGGAGGGGATCGGGCCGGCTCGTGCCAGTTCCCTGCACGCCTGCGCGAGCGCGAGCAGGTGTCCGCTGAGGTTGCCGCTGTCGACGGTCGACACGTACATCGGCAGCAGCGGCTCGCAGCGCTGCGTGTCGTACCAGTTCATGAAGTGCCCGCGGTGGCGTTGCAGCCGGTCGAGCGTGCCCAGCGTCGCCTCGCAGCGCGACAGCAGGTCCTGGGTACCGATCCAGCCGAACCGGTGCGCGCAGGCGACGGCGAGCAGGTACAGGCCGATGTTGGTCGGCGAAGTGCGATGGGCGACCATGTCGTGCGGCAGGACCTGCAGGTTGTCCGGCGGAAGGTGGTTGTCTTCCGGCCCGACACAGCGTTCGAACAGGCGCCAGGTGTCCCTCGCCACGCCTTCGAGGAAAGCGGTATCCGCCGGCCCCAGCCTGCGCGCCGATGCCTGCGCCTGGCGCCGGCTGGCCCACCACGTCCAGGCTGGCGAAGCGCCCCAGGCCACGCATGCGAGCACCGACAGCGCAGGCCATGGCGTGCCCGTTGCCAGCAGCGCACACAGCGCGACCAGCGCGACCGCCGGCTCGGCCGCATGCCGGTGCAGCACTGCACCGAAGCGCGTGGCCACGGTCGCCTGTGCATCGGCCGCCGTCGTCCACTGCAGCAGGTGGCGCCGGCTCACCAGCGTCCGATGCAGCGCGCGCACGATCGCGTCCAGCGACAGCATCGACTGCTGCAGCAGCTGCGCCAGGTGCCAGAGGCCACCGCAGGCCGCGCGCGCCAGGTCGACCAGCGCATGGGTATAGAAGTGGCGCAGCGCGAGGTCGTCGCGCGAGGGCAGGTTCGCGGCGAGCGCGCCCATCAGCGGACCGGCAGTGAAGGCGGCCGTCACCAGCGCGAGCGCGATCCAGGGCGACACGGTCGCACCGGCGAGCGCGAGCAGGACGAGCAGCAGCGACATCGGCGCCACCACGGAACGGCGCAGGTTGTCGAACATCTTCCAGCGGCCGACCGCGCCCACCGGGTAGCGACCCGGCCGGAGCAGGATCGGCAGCAGTTGCCAGTCGCCCCGGGTCCATCGATGCACGCGCGACGCCGCGACGTCCGCATGGAAAGGTGCATCCTCGATCACCGTGATGTCGGTCACCGCAGCACAGCGTGCGATCGCGCCCTCCAGCAGGTCGTGGCTCAGCACCTGGCCCTCGGGCAGCCGGCCGCCCAGCACCGCCGCGACCGCCTGAACGTCGAGCAGCCCCTTGCCGGTGAAGGTGCCCTCCCCGAACAGGTCCTGGTACACCTCGGAGGTCGCCGCGCTGTACGGATCGATCCCGTCCTGGCCGGCGAACAGCCAGTGGTAGCGCGTGACGTCGCGCGGCGACGAGAGCGGCGTGACCACGCGCGGCTGCAGGATCGCATGGCCGGACTCGACCCTGCGCCCGTCCGCGGACAGGCGTGGCGTGTTCGCCGGGTGGGCAGCCACGCCCACCAGGTCGCGCAGCCGGCCCGGCGGCAGGCGCGTGTCGCTGTCCAGCGTCAGCACGTAACGCGTCGCGTCCGCCGTCCTCGACAGTTCACCGAGGTCGATGAAGGCATCGGCAGCCGTTCCTGCCTCCGCCCCCGCGAGCCGCTGCAGCAGCTGCTCCAGCTTGCCCCGCTTGCGCTCCCAGCCGATCCAGCGCCGCTCGCCCCGGCTGTAGCGGCGTGTCCGGTGCAGCAACAGGAATCGCGCAGGACCTGTCTTCGCCGGATGCAGCAGGTTCAGCTCGCGCACGGCGGCGACGCCGTCGGCGAGCAGCCGCGCGTCGTCCGGCGCCAGCGCGGCGTCGGCATCGGCCCAGTCGGTCAGCAGGGCGAACTGGGCGTTGGCCTCCGGGTTGGCCAGGTAGTGCAGCCGCAGGCGATGCGCCAGTTGCGCGGTCGACGCCTTGTCCACCAGCATCGCGGGGATCACCACCAGCGTGCGCAACGCGTCCGGTATGCCGTCGCTGAGCGAGAACCGCGGCAGCGGGACCGGCCGGGTGGACTCGCTGATCAGTCGATTGACCACCGCGACCACCGCCTCCGACGCGGGAAACAGCATCAGCAGCATGCCGACCAGCGCAAGCCCGCCAGCACCATGGGCCTGCGCGAGGCTGCTGCCTTCGCGTGCCAGCGCCAGTGCGACGATCGCCAGCGTTCCGGCGAGGATCGCACCGGCATACAGAGGCAGGCGCAGCGACTGCAGGCGAAACGACCGCGGAGGCGACGACATGGCCCCCGGCGCCGGCATGTCCCGCGGCGGCGCGCGCCCGTGCTTCAAGCCGCCGTTGCCGCCCAGCGCAGCCTCGAGCGCCGGCCGGCCAGGCCCGTCCAGCCAGTACCCCGCCACCGACCGCACCGAACCTGCATCGTCATCCGTGCGCATGCACTCGAGCAGGCAGCGCGCGACGGCGAGCTCGGTGCGCCGGGTGCGCCGTGCCAGCCGTTCGATGGCGTGCAACGTACGATCCCGGGTCACCGCATGCTCGGCCAGGAATACCGGGGACGCCAGCATCAGCTGCATCAGCGGGCTCGAGCGCGCCACGATGCCCTGCCAGTCGGCATCGCCGATCGCGCGCAGCGAGGTCACTGCATTGCTCACGCTGAGATTGTCGGCTGTCTGGTCGGCGATCTGCTGCGCCTGCACCGACACCGCGTCGGGCAGGCGCTGCCCTAGCCATTGCGCGATCGCCGCCGGGGGTGCGCCCCCGGCCGAGGCCCGACGGTCTGCCAGGCGCTGCGCGATCTGCGCCAGGAACACCTGTTCGAGGCCGCGTTCGCGCAACTGCAGGACCACCGCATCGAAGCCCGCCGCATCGGCCTCGTGCGGGCGATCGCAGCATACGTTCGCGAGCTCGCGCGCCGCCTTGTGCGCGGCGAGCCGCTCGGCGAGCCGGCGCAGGTTCTCGATCAGCACCACGCGCAA
>JAJTHE010000133.1 GCA_021298815.1 Betaproteobacteria bacterium
AAGTTTAGGTAGTTTTGGTACGTATCTGCCGAAGCCTGGCACACGCCGTGCAATGGACAGGGCACAGACAAGTTGAATGCAAAGGAGAACTTCCATGGTCAACACGCAACTCTTCAAGACCCTCAAGGGCGCGCTGCTGCCGCAGGCCACGGCGTCGAACCATGAACAGGCTCCGGCTTATGCGCTGAGCGCCAAGCACCAGCTGGCGCAGCTGGCGGCCACCGGTTGCCTGAACCAGACCTTCTATGCCGATGCCGATTCGCAACTGGACGCCGTGACCGCGCTGGCCGCGAAGGTCGACCCGGTGTTCGTGGCGCAGACCGCCGTGTACGCCCGCCAGGTCGGTCACATGAAGGACATGCCGGTGCTGCTGGCGGCGCTGCTCGCCGTGCGCGATGTGGCGCTGCTGGGCCAGGTGTTCGGCCGTGTGGTGAACAACGGCAAGACGCTGCGTGCGTTCGTGCAGATGGTGCGAAGCGGTGCCCTGGGCCGCAAGTCGCTGGGTTCGCGCCCGAAGAAGCTCGTGCAGCAGTGGCTGCTGACTGCAAGCGAGAAGCAACTGCTGAACGCTGCGGTAGGCAACACGCCGTCGCTGGCCGACGTGGTGAAGATGGTTCACCCGAAGCCGGCGGAGGCCTGGCGTGCGGCGTGGTTCGCGTGGCTGATCGGCAAGTCGCACGACGAAGCCACGCTGCCACCAATCACGCAGGCCTTCGAGCGCTTCAAGCGCGCGGCGGCGCGAGGTGAATCGTTGGGAGATGGGGCCGAAGTGCCGGACGTGCCGTTCCAGATGCTGACCGCGCTGGAACTGCAGCCGGCGCAGTGGGCGCAGATCGCTCGTGCCGGTTCGTGGCAGATGGTGCGTCAGAACCTGAACACCTTCGCGCGGCACGGCGTGTTCGAGATCGACGGCATGGCCGAGGTGATCGCGGCGAAGCTGCGTGACCCGAAGGCTGTGGCGCAGGCGCGTGCGTTCCCGTACCAGCTGCTGGCCGCCTACAAGGCGACCGGTGACGCCGTGCCGATGGTCGTTCGCGATGCGCTGCAGGATGCTTTGGAGGCTTCGCTGGCCAACGTACCGCCCTTCGATGGTCGAGTGGTTGTGTGCCCTGACGTGTCGGGTTCGATGAGCTCGGCAGTGACGGGTCAGCGCGGCTCGGCGACGTCGAGCGTGCGTTGCATCGACGTGGCTGCCCTGGTGGCTGCGGCGGTGCTGCGCAAGAACCCTCGGGCTCGTGTGTTGCCGTTCGAGCAGGACGTGGTGAAGCTGTCGTTGAACGCACGCGATTCGGTGATGACCAACGCGCGAGCGTTGGCTGCCATCGGTGGTGGCGGTACCAACTGCAGCGCACCGCTGGCGGTATTGAACCGGGAGCGGGCGGCTGTGGATGTGGTGATCCTCGTCTCGGACAACGAGTCGTGGGTCGACGCAACCCGGCGTGGCGCGACGCAGACCATGCGTGAGTGGGAAGTGCTGAAGCAGCGCAACCCGCAGGCGCGCCTGGTGTGCATCGACATGCAGCCGTACGTCACCACGCAAGCGGCGGAGCGTCGAGACATCATGAATGTCGGCGGCTTCTCCGACGCGGTGTTCACGATGATGGCGCTGTTTGCCGAAGGCAAGACCGGTGCCGAGCACTGGGTGGGCGAGATCGAGAAGATCTCGCTCGCCCAGCAGTAAGGAGCAGATAGAAGTAGGAAGGTGTCGCAGGCGAATGCCCATAGGAGTACAGCACCAATTGGCCACGCGGGCCCGCAAGCCCGCAACGGAAACCCCGTGGGCCGCTCCTGTGACTCTCGTCGCCTGCGGCACCGACCTTCCAAGAATTGACTGTCGTCGCGTGGCGAATGCCGGTGGGACTACATATCCAGATGTTCGTGTCTCACCAACTGTTTGTCGCCACGCGGGGGCTCTTTGAAGAATTCAAGTTTGATGCGAATGCAGGCAGGACTACATTGGGCGCCGCGGGGTTCGAATCCCCATGCCGGGCAACCGGCAACGGCAGTGTCTTGCCGTCCCTTGTCGCGTTCTTTTGCGGTTGTCGCATGGCGAATGCAGGTGAAACTACAGCCTTCTAAGCTCGTGGTCGCGGGTTCGAATCCCGCCGGTCCCGTACAGGGGGACCGTAGCTCAGCCCGGTAGAGCACGACGTTTCACCAACCCTTGTCGCTATACGACAGCCACCTTTTACCGGTTTTTCGGTGAATGCCGATGGAACTACAGGTAGACGCACGCCGCCTTCGTTGATGAACGAGGCGGCGGGTCCCTCCGGCCAACGGGCAACCGCGGCGGTGGGGCGCCCGGGTTCAAATCCCGGTCCAGCAATGGATGGCGGAGTATTCGTTTCATCAGTCCTGGTCACCGACCCTTTTCAACTGAACGAGATCAGCATGGAAGCCAACTACAACATCGAACAGCCCGAAGGCGGCGTGCCCATCAAGATGTGGACGCGAGGCGTGCCTGTCGAAGACGAGGCCAAGCAGCAACTCGCCAACGCTGCGCGTCTGCCCATCGTCTTCAAGCACATCGCCGCGATGCCCGATGTCCACCTGGGCATTGGTGCGACTGTGGGCTCAGTGATCCCGACCCTTAAGGCCATCATCCCCGCGGCAGTGGGCGTGGACATCGGCTGCGGCATGATGGCCTGCAAGACCACGCTGCACGCGAACGACCTGCCCGACAACCTGGCGCCGCTGCGTTCGGCCATCGAGCGCGCCGTGCCGCACGGCACTTCGCCGCGCAACCGTGGTCGCGACCAAGGCAGCTGGGAGAACCCGCCTGAGACGGTTGACCAGGTCTGGGCGACGCTGGTCGACGAGTTCGACGCGCTGTGCGAACTGCACCCGCGCCTGAAGAACACCAACAACCGCAAGCACTTGGGAACGCTCGGCACCGGCAACCACTTCATCGAAGTCTGCCTGGACCAGGACGGTTTCGTGTGGTTCATGCTGCACTCGGGGTCTCGCGGCGTGGGCAATGCGATAGGCACGCATTTCATCGAACTGGCCAAGAAGGACGCCGAGGCGAACCAGCGCAATCTGCCGGACAAGGACCTTGCCTACTTCGAGGAAGGTGCGCAGTACTTCGGCGACTATGTGCGCGGCGTGGGCTGGGCGCAACGCTTCGCGTCGAGGAACCGCGAGGTGATGATGACTAACCTGATCGCGACGGTGCGCAAGGCCATCGCCAAGCCGTTCGAGACGCACGTGGAGGCGGTGAACTGCCACCACAACTATGTGCAGCAGGAGCGTCATTTCGGCGAGGACGTCTTCGTCACCCGCAAGGGTGCGGTGAGCGCCAAGCGCGGCGAGCTGGGCATCATCCCCGGCAGCATGGGCGCGCGCAGCTACATCGTGCGTGGCCTTGGCAATCCCGAGAGCTTCGAGAGCTGCAGCCACGGCGCCGGTCGCGTGATGAGCCGAACCAAGGCGAAGAAGCTCTTCACGGTCGACGACCAGATCAAGGCGACCGAAGGCGTCGAGTGCCGCAAGGACGCCTATGTGATCGACGAGATCCCGATGGCCTACAAGGACATCGACGCCGTGATGGAGGCGCAGAAGGACCTGGTCGAAGTCGTTCACACACTCAAGCAGGTGGTGTGCGTGAAGGGCTAGTCCCGCGTTGAATGGTCTCGCGGCATCTGCGGCGAGACCGTTCGCCAATTCCAAGCAACCAACACAGAGAGAATCATCGTGCTCGCGCAAGTCACCCTGTCGATCAAGCAGATCCATGAGCTGCTGCTCAACGTTGCTACCGTTCGACCGGTCTTCATCTGGGGGCCGCCAGGGGTGGGCAAGAGCTCGCTCGTGGAACAGTTTGCCGCGTCCCTGGGGCTGGAGTGCGTGGCGCTGCTAGGTTCTCAGCTGGCCCCGGAGGACCTGATCGGCATCCCGAAGATCGAGGGCGCGGTCAGCCGCTTCTATCCGCCTTCGATGATCGTGCGTGAGCGCGAGTTCGTGCTCTTCATCGATGAACTGAACATCGCATCTCTGGAGATTCAGAAGGCCTTCTACAGCCTGATCCTAGACAAGCGCATCGGTGAGTACCGGCTGCCTGCGGGCTCGATCATCATCGGCGCGGGCAACCGGGCGCACGATGCCGCACTGGCTAAGCAGATGCCCAGCGCCCTGGTCAACCGGATGGTGCACGTGCATCTGAAGGCCTCGCATCGCGAGTGGCTCGACTGGGCGCAGGCACAGGGTGTTCATGCTTGGGTGGTGGACTACATCCGCTCCCGCCCCAGCCAGTTGTCCGCGGAAGTTCCGCCGGCCAAGGAGGAACCGTTCTCCACGCCGCGCAGCTGGCATGCTGTGAGCGACGCGTTGCATGCGTTCGGCGACGACATTGCGCCCGATCACCTCGACGCCTTGCTCTTCGGTTGCCTGACAAGGGACCACGCTGTGGGTTTCAAGGCCTTTCTCAAGCAGATTCGGAACCAGTTCAGTGTTCATCGCATCCTGAAGGGCGAGGAGTCCTGGCCCAGCGCGGCCGAGGACCGCGATCTCACCTACTTCCTCACCCAGAGCCTGCGTGACATGCTGGTGAAGGAACTTCCCGAGCGCGAAAACCAGCTGGGCCGCGACAGCCGAGAACTGGCGCAGTCTGCGAAGGCTGCGCTCAAGTCGCTGGCCCGCATCGATGGCGAACTGGCGCAACTGGTGCTCACTGAAAACGACGCCGGCGATCGCGTGCCCGACTGGTTCGTGCTGGAAATCGCCAAGGAGCTTCCGCGCCTGCTGCAACAGAAGGCCAGAGATGAGCCAAAGTAGCCGAAAGCCGCGCCAACCCAAGCCGTTCGAAGTGGCGCTGGCCCAGCTTCAGAAGCACTACCTTCTGGGGCCGGTGGCCGGCAAGGTGCATTTCTACACGGCGTCGAAGCGGCAACGCGTGGCGATGCCGAAGGCAGCGTACTGCCAGATCGAAGGCCATTCGACCATCGTCTTCAACGATGCGTTGAAGCTCGATGCCACCCATTGGCTCGGCGTTCTCGCATTGGCGACCCTGGTGCTGGCCGTGGGGGCACCGCGGCGCCTGCCCGTGCCGGCGGCCTTGTCCGATCTGGCCGCTCAGCTGGCGGCGCTGCACTGGTGGCAGCAACTGAAGCCGGGCGTCCTGCCTGAACACTTCGACCTGCCGCCTGAGCTGCTGCAATGGGGGCGCCATCCGGTGGAACAGATCGCTGCCCGGCTGCGAAGCGAGCCGCCCGACGAAGTGCTTGACGGCGCGTGGACGCTCACGCGATCTTCCGCTGCGCTGATGTTGCCGGGCCAGCCTGCGAACAGCTGGAGCCCACGCGGGCAAGCCGCCGTCGACCATGAGCAGCTGTTTGCGCAGTCTCTTGTGGACAACGCCAAACGCGCGCTGCAACTGCAGTTCGAGGCCAACCATGCGACGAGGCCTGGTGGCGATCCGAACAGCACCGCGGCGCGGGCCAAGCGGTGGCTGATTTCGCACTACCCCTTGCTGGGGTCGCTCCTGACCCAGTTCGAACTGGTGGAGGATGCGGGCGTCTGCGAGCGCATGAACATCCACATTGCCGCAGTGCAGATCAGCACCGGAGAGATCTACATGAACCCGCGGCGTCAGCTCGGGTTGGAACAAGCCAAGTTCGTCGTCGCGCACGAGGTTCTGCATGCTGGCCTGAATCACAGCAGTCGTCGGCAGGGACGAGACCCGTACCTGTGGAACGTCGCGTGCGACTTCGTCATCAACGACTGGCTGGTGGGCATGAATCTCGGCATTCCGCCCGAGGGTGGTCTGCTGTTTGACGAGGAACTGCGCGGCTGGCCCGCCGAGGATATCTACCTGCGCCTGGCAGCTGATCTGCGCGTGCGCCGTCGGCTTTCAACGCTGCGTGGTGATGATGTCGATATGCTGGACGAGCGGCCTGGGAAGTTCTTCACCGACCGGGAAGAGTTCTGCCGACGCGCGTTGCTGCAGGGCTTGGACTACCACCAGGCCTGCGGCCGAGGCGTGCTGCCCGCAGGCCTGGTCGAGGCGATCCGTACCCTGAACCAACCGGCGATCCCTTGGCAGGCCAAGCTGGCTGAGTGGATCCAGGAGCGCTGCCCATTGCCCGAGCGGCGACGCAGCTGGGCTCGGCCCTCTCGCCGGCAGACGGCGACACCGGACACGCCGCGGCCCCGGTTCGTGGAGCCTGAAGACGACCGCGCCACGCGCACTTTCGGGGTGATCATCGACACGAGCGGGTCGATGCAACGCGATGAACTCGGCAAGGCCTTGGGTGCCGTGGTGGCCTACTCACAAGCGCAATCCGTCAAGCAGGTGCGGCTCGTGTATTGCGATGCGCAACCTTACGACGAAGGATTCGTCGAGATCGATGCCCTAGCCTTGCGCGTGCAGGTGCGCGGTCGTGGCGGCACGGTCTTGCAGCCCGCGGTGAATTTGCTTCTGGGAAGGTCAGACTTTCCGAAAGACTGCCCGATCCTCATCATCACTGACGGACTCTGCGAGCCCAATCTTCAGGTCGCGCGCGACCACGCATTCCTGGTCAGTCCGGGTGCCCGGTTGCCGTTTCCCACGCGCAAGCCGGTATTCACCATGTCCTAGCAATCGAATCTACAAGAACGACAAGACGGAGAAGAACCATGATTGAACTTGATGGTGCCACCGGCGAAGGCGGCGGTCAGATCCTGCGCTCGTCGCTGGCGTTGTCGCTTTGCACCGGCCAGCCGATGAAGATCCGTCGCATCCGCGCGCGTCGCGCCAAGCCGGGACTGATGCGTCAACACCTGGCCTGTGTGAACGCGGCGGTGGCGATCAGCGGCGCGAAGGCCGAGGGTGCAGAGTTGGGTTCGCAGGAACTGGTGTTCGAGCCGAGCACTGTGCGCCCTGGTGACTACAGTTTCAACGTCGGCACGGCGGGCAGTTGCTCGCTGGTGCTGCAGACGATCCTACCGCCACTGATGATGGCTCAGTCCGCCAGCCGTGTGGTGCTTGGAGGCGGAACGCACAACCCGATGGCGCCGCCGTTCCACTTCCTGGAGCGATGCTTCGCCCCGCTGCTCAGCCAGCTTGGCGTTGGACTTGCACTGCAACTGCGACGCATGGGCTTCTATCCGGCGGGGGGCGGCGAGTTCAGCGCCCTGATCACGCCCGCCACCGGTGGTCTCGTTCCGGTCGATCTGATCGAACGCGGCGCTCTGCGCGGTGCCTATGCCGAATGCCTGGCGCCGGGGTTGCCCAGCCGGGTTGCGACCCGCGAACTCGAGGCCGTCGGCCGCCTCTTGGGCTGGACGCAGGAGCAACTGATCACGCCGGCCGTTCGCCAGAATGAGGGGCCGGGCAATGCCTTGATGGCCACGCTGGTTCACGAGCATGTGACCGAGCTGGTCACTGCCTTCGGCGAGAAGGGCGTAACCAGCGAGGCAGTTGCGGCTTCACTGTCGAATGAAGTGCAAGCCTTCCAGCGCGCAGCTGGCTCGCTCGGACCACACCTAGCCGACCAGTGGATGTTGCCCTTGGCGCTGGCGGTCGTGGACACGAAGAAACCGGCCTCGTTCACCTGCACCGAGATGACGGACCACTCCACTACCAACATCGGAGTCATCGAAGCCTTTTTGCCGGTTCGGTTCGAAGTCGCCGAAAGCGACTCCTCACTTTGGCGCGTGTCGCTTGCCGCGAGAGTCTGAGCGATGGACCACCACATCCTTGGCGAGCATCCCGTCAGCGATGAGATGCGCGCCACCATCTTGCAGTGCCTGCATGACATTGAGGCCCGGTACCAGGTCAAAGTGTTGTTCGCGTGCGAGTCGGGCAGCCGAGGTTGGGGCTTCGCTTCACCCGACAGCGACTACGACGTGCGTTTCATCTACGTGAACAGGCTGGACTGGTTTTTGACCGTCGAGCCGGGCCGGGATGTGATCGAGCAGCCCATAAGCGGCGACCTGGATGTGAACGGCTGGGACCTTCGCAAGGCGTTGAAGCTGCTGCACAGCTCGAACCCGGTATTGCTGGAGTGGCTGCGCTCGCCCATCGTCTACATGCAGGACGACGAGCTCGTGCCACGTTTGCGCGTGCTGGCTGAGCAGCACCTGTCGCTCGATCGGGCCTACCACCACTACGTGTCGATGGCCAAGAAGAACCTGCGAGAGCACCTGCTTGGCGAGACCGTGCGGTACAAGAAGTACCTGTACGTGCTGCGGCCACTGCTGGCCGCACGCTGGATTCGCGCCGGGCGAGGTGCGCCGCCCATGCGCTTCGCTGAACTGGCGCAGGCCACCGTCGACGATAGTGCGCTGGTTGCGGAGATCAACAGACTGCTTGAGGTGAAAATGCGTGCCGGTGAGGCCGCCACAAGCGCTAGGTGGGAGGGCATCCACGCCTTCATCCTGCGAGAACTGGATGACGCGCGCGCCCATGCGCCGGCGACCGGTGAGCGCCGCTCCACGGAAGCGCTGGATGCCTTTCTCCAAGCCTCTGTAGCTCGACACGGTGGCAGCGCGCTCTTCGGGCAATCGGTGCCTGCTTGACCGTTCAACTTAACAGCCGCATGAGACTGATCTGCTACGGTCGATCCGACCCAGAAAGGTGGAAAGGGTGACGCCTGCTGCCGAAAGCGGCCGGTGACGATCTCGACGAATCCGCAGGAGACCGAGCCTGCTCGCTACCTTCTCGCTTAGAGGTTAACGGTCCGCCGACAGTAGCTCGCGGATCTTTTCCAGATCGTTTTCGGTCTTGGTCAAAATCCGCTCGAAGCATTCATCGCAAACCCGACGTGACGTCGAGTAGGCCTGCCCGAGTTGCGGAATCTCAATGCAGATCGTGCCTTTCGGCAACTCTTCATTGCAGCGATAGCGACTCGCTCCCGTCCTACCTTCACGGCTCTACGCGAACCTTCCCCGCCCTTGCTATTGCTGCTATTCCTGCTAGCGATGAGGAGCCGCGTGCTGTAGGCCAGTAGCAGGAATAGCAGCAATAGCAAGGCCCCCGGGCCTGTAGCGACGGGCCAAACCCGGGGTCGCGACTCAACCGGTCAGCCGTTGACGAGCGCGGGGTTGACCACCACGAACCTCCGCTTGCCGTCCTCCACCATTCGGGCTCGGCCGCGATCGGTCAGCGTCGCGAGCGCCATCTTCATGGCCTTGGCGTCCCGCACGCAGCTCGGGCCGCGCTGGTAGACGCGCGGCGTAGGGATGCGGTGGTTGCTGTTGCGTCGGGCTTCGGCGATCAGCCAGTCGTCGAGCCGAATGGCTGCGGCGAGGTCGGCCGGGGTGTCGAGGTCAGAGAGCAGGCGGCGGGCTTCGTGAAGGTGCCAACCGATGACGGTCGCGGCGTCGACGATCGCGCCCTCGTTCATCACCCCTCCGGGGCCGTGCGCCAGCACATGGAAGAGCGCCGCCAGACGCGCGATGTTCTCCGCGGCCTTGGCGGCCACGTCCCGGATGTCGGCGAGATCTCCGCCTGCGCCTAGTGCGCGCTCGATGCGGTCATGCGCTTGCACCCAGGCGAAGTGCGCCGGGGGCGATAGCGCCAGTTCCGCCGGTTGCAGGCCACCATCGGCATCGGTCAAGAGCGGCATCTCCAGCAGCTCGCGGATGCGCAGGCCGAAGCGCTCCACCGCCGGCATCGACGCCGGCGCGGGTCGGTATCTGCGCGTGCCCTGCGTGCTCGCCGGCCAGGCGATCAGGAAGCGCGCAATGAAGCCGCTCCCACGAGGCAGCGTGCCCGCGCGCTCGACGAACCCGCGCAGCGCTTCGGGCTGCACCATCAGCCCGAAGGTCAGGCGACGGTCGCGCAGTCGGAATGACGGTTTGCTGCGGCGGTCCACTGCGATCTCGCCCCCGTCCCACAGCACATTGAGCAGCGCGAGGTTGCGCATGATGGTCTCGTAGCCCATTCCGTGGGCACCGAACACGGCGCCCGCCTCGGCAGACAGCACGGCGCCGCTTGGCCAACCGCTGGCGAGTGCGTGCGACAGCGCTTCGGGCGTGGCGTCGGCGTAGAGGAGGCGTGGCACGGGTGATTCCTGTGGGGTGTGGTGCGTCAATTCCTCCAACGCAGCTTCGTCCTCGGCGGTGTCCTGCGCATCGCGCCGCTTGCGGCGGATCGCCTCCAGCAGTCCGGTGCGTTTCGCCTCGAACACTGCGGCGGCCGACGCGTGCGCCCTCTGTTCGGGGGCGGCGGCCCGCGCCCGGTCGCGCTCCCAATCGCGCAGGGCGGCGCCGAGGATCCGGTCGCAGGTGGTCTTGCGCTCGCCGGACTCGGCGACGGCGAGCAGGTACAGCGACACTGGCCCCACTAACTGTTCATCGCGTCGGACGTTGACCAGACCCTGCGCCGCGACCGACAACGCCGATAACGCCGAGCAGGCCAGCAGCGCCGCGGGCGCCTGGATGAAGGCCCGGGCTTCGCTCACGGCATCGCGCAGCAGCTGCGGCAATGCGTCGACCGGGTATGGCAGCGGGTCCAGCGGGGTGGTGAGCGGCTCGGGTTCGGGCCAGTGCTCTGGCGCGGTTGAGTCGATCGTGGCGGTGCCGCCGACTTCATCGATCGGCGCCGGCGGTGACGCAGCGGCAAGCGCTGTCAGCACGGCGGACACCCCGCGCAGATGGTGGAGGTCGTTGAAGTCCGTAGCCTCGGGTGGGCGGTCTTCGCCGAAGTCGGGCCGAGCGAGAAGGCCGTCGACTGCCAGCGCTGCAGTGCGCGCGTGCGCCAGCCCGGAATTGCCAGGCGTGCGGTGGTCGTCGTCGGCGCACACGATGATCGATGCGCCGGGGCAGTGAGCGCGGGCGGCACGGGCCACGGGTTCCAGGTTGCCGGCTTGGAACGCGACGGCCACCGGATGCCCCGAAGCCTCGTGCAGGCTGGCGCCGGTGGCGAAGCCCTCGGCGACAAGGATGGGATTGTCGGTCTCCCCGCACCCGTGTGGCGGTCCGATCCAGAAGCCCAGCCCGCGGACGCGACCGCCGCGCAGGTGGCGCTTGATGCCGCCGGGGCTGATGAACTGCAAACTGTGCAGCGCGCCGGCCATGTCGCGCACCGGCACGACGAGTGCGCCCTTGAACACCCGCAGGCCGAGCGGCTGCACGCCCTTGCGGACGAGGTAGGGATGGTCTCGTGGGGCCGGTCGTGACGCGGCCCAGAGGCGGGCGGCGGTGGCGCGGGCTTTGGCGTGCCGATGGTGCTCGTCGCGATCTCGCTGGGCCCGAGCGGCGCGGCTGCGTTCAGCAAGCGCAAAGCGCTCGGTATCAGTGAGCACTCGAACGTTGTCGCATCGCCATTGCTGCCACCCGCGGCCGTCGCGCCAGTTCTCCAGGCCGCCGGCCGGGATGCCGTCGACGTGCAGCAGGTAGGCGGCGTCACCTCTGCCGTGGCGGCCGGCGGCGTTGCACCGGTGCAAGCGACCGTCGGCGAGAATCGGTTCGGGGGGCACGATGTCGCGCGCGATGAGCGCAGCGCGGAACTGCTCCAGGACCTGGGCGACGTCGAACGTCGGCATTGGATGGCCGGGCGACGGCCGCGGCAGTAGTTTGTGCACGGCGCCACGTCAGCGGATCGAGATCGAGCCGGGGCGGACGGTCGTCTCACGCGCGGCAATCCACGCGTTCACGTCGGATTCCAGCCAGCCCACCGCACGCGGGCCGAGCGCCCGCGGCCGGGGAAAGTGGCCGTCCTGGATGTACTGGTAAAGCGTGCTGCGCGACAGGCCGGTGCGTTGCTCGACCTGCGGTCGGCGAAGGATGAGGGGGCTGCTGGCGATTCCGTTCTTCATGCTCGTGATCTCGCGAAGTTGATGGGGGCGAGCTGCCGCAGCACGCGTCGTGTGGCGACAGCCTCTCTCATGGATACGGATTCGCGCTGGAAAGCGTCGGGCTCCCGCGCAAATTTTCGGGCGTTGGTCCAGGTAGCCGGCCCGTGCCGGAACTCGGCGCGGGGGGCTGCATGGCATAACCGCCATCACGGCCGATACCGTGGCCCCAATGCGGTTGCACGCGGCGCGCGTCTGGCGCTAGAGTCGGCCAATCGGATTCACGTTGGCTGAGTCAGCCTGAGTGATGCGCGTAACGCATCGCCCTGCCCGCCCGTCGGGTGCCCCAGCCGGCCTCATCTCCAGCAAGCCGGCGGCCGCAAGGCCGGAGATGGTTGTGATGTGTTCTGCGCCTGATGATCGGCGATCGTCAATGTCCTGCGGCAGGATCAGCGGCCGCATGCTGCGCCAGCGGTGCGCGTCGTCACTACGCGGCACCAGCCAGTAGTGACGAAGCGCTCCATGCCCCAGCGCACGGGCGTTTTGAGGGGGCTGTCGCAAGTGACGACCCCACGTGACGGGCTCCCTGGCGCGTCAAGACCTCGGACCGCGCACAGCGGTCTGCACCCGCCCGCTCCCCGCGGGACATGTCAGCCATGGCGCTAACCGGCGCACCCCGAACCTTGGGGCAATGGCTCAACCGATGGATCGCCTTCCCGCAGGAAGCACCATCGGCGCCAATGCCGCGTGCCGCGGCGGCCAGCAGCAAATAGCTCGGCACAAAACGGGCGTGGTGTCCCGTGTCCACAGTGGTTCCCGTAACGCCAAGGCGTTCGGGACGGACAGAAACACTGACCTGACCGACTACACACCAGCGACAACGAACACGAACTGCCCTCCGGGGCAGCCGACCGACGACGACGGAGACCGACAGCCGCGACCGAATGCGCGACCTGAACTACGATCTGAAGCATTTGTGCCGGCACAACCGCGACGGAAGGTATGCGACCCAGCGCGATCGCGTATGGGTGCTCGACCTGGTGGCGAGTCGGCTTCACCAGATGGGTTACTTGTTGCTGCCGATCAGGCGATGACCACCTGTGCCGACGTCGAAGTGATCAAAAGAGGGCGGCGCCCTCGCAATAAAGCTATCGCAGGATCATGGCGACTTCTGGTCAAATGATCTAATATATCTGCTCAAAGGAGCAAACCATGACCGCACAAGCCGCCGCCGCAAGTACAAAGCGCAAGCCGATGCCCAGCGCCGCCACCGCCAAGTCTGCCGGGTTGGATTGGCCCGCCAACGCTTCCTTGGCATGGTTCGTCCGCGTCTTTGCCATGCCTGCCATCGAGCGCGTGGCTGCCGCCAAGCGCGGCGTGCCGGCGACCTCCATCACGGGGCTTGCTCAGGCAACCGGTGAATCCAAGGAGCGCGTCATTGCTTTGCTCGGGCTGTCGCGGGCGACGGTGGATCGCAAGGCCCGAGCCAGTCAGGCCTTGTCGGTGGTCGAGAGCGAGCGCGTGATCGGCTTCGCCAGACTCGTGGGGCAGGCGCAGGCTATGGTGGACGAGTCTGGCGATGCCGCCGGCTTCGATTCGGCCCGCTGGGTCGCCGGGTGGCTCGAGCAGCCCATGCCGGCGCTGGGTGGCCGATCGCCGGGTGAGTACATGGACACCGCCGAGGGTCAGCAAATTGTCTCCGGCCTGCTGGAGAGGGCACGCGGCGGGGCGTATGCATGACGGTGGTGTGGCGGATCGGCACTGATGCGCCTGGCTACACCGCCGACGATCTGAGCGGTGCCGGCGCCGAGGCTACAGGCGGTCGCTGGAACCGAAAGGGCACCCCAATGCTTTATGCGGCATCGAGCCGAGCACTTGCCTGCCTTGAAACGATCGTCCACCTGAACGCAGGCGGGTTGCCCCTGAACCGGTATCTGGTCGAGCTGGAGATCCCCGATCGCCTGCTCAAGACCGCCGTCCGGTTCGATCCCCTCAAGAGCATCGGCTGGGATGCAATCCCCGAGGGCAGGGTCAGCCTGGAGGGCGGCGATGCCTGGCTTCGAGGGGGTACATCCGCGGTGATGTTCGTACCATCGGTGATCGTGCCGGAGGAGATGAACATTCTGATCAACCCGAAGCATGGCGACGCCCGTGGGATCCGCGCCCGGAAGGTTCGCAAGTGGACTTACGACTCACGTCTGCATCGGCCCTAGGTACGCGGCATGTACACGCCCGTGTACACACGACACCCGCGAACTCGCCCGAAGTTAGGCACCGTGAGCGTTCCAGCCCGATTGTTCCTTCCTGCATCGGGAAGTAGGTGCCGCTGCCTGGTCCGTGGCAGGGTCAATCCGCGCCGGCAACATGGGTGCCGGCTAGGTGCAGCACGATTTCGCGGTGTTGTGGCCGGATCCGGTGCTCCCAGAGGTAGATGCCTTGCCATGTGCCGAGCATCAGCGCCCCGTTCGACATCGGGATGGCGAGTTGCACCGCGGTCACGGCTGCGCGCACATGGGCGGGCATGTCGTCCGGGCCTTCGTCGCGATGCCGGAACAGCGGATCGCCATCGGGCACCAGCCGCTGCACGAATCGCTCGAGATCGCCGAGGACGTCGGGATCGGCGTTCTCCTGGATCAGCAGGCTGGCCGAGGTATGCCTGAGAAACAGCGTCAGCAGGCCGTCAGCGATGCCGGCATTGGCGATGGCGGTGGATACGCGATGGGTGATGTTGTGGAGTCCACGGCCTGGCGTGTCGATCCGAAGCGTCTGGAGGGTCTGGCGGTACATGGGGGCAGGGTCTGCGGGTGAGCGTGGGGCGCGTGGCGGGTGTGCCGGGGATGGATCGGGGGAGGGAAGCCAGTGTACGGGCTGGCCGGGGTTCGCGCGGGTTGGGCGCGAGGAAACGGATCGCGCGGGCAGGGTGGCGCGGTCAGGGCGGGGAGCGAGGGCAGCAGGGCGAGGGCGTCGAGTTCAGGGCGATGAGGTGATGGCGCAGGGACCCGTGCGCAGGGTCTTGCTCGAGGGCGGGGTGGCGATCCTTTAGAGTCGGGGTTTCTCCGCTGGGTGTCCCGAGCGCTTCGCAGGCAGGCGGCAGCCCGTACCGGGCGGGCGGGCAGCCTGTTCGAGGCGCGTCCATGGTGGGGGCCCGCCGCTGCAGGTTCGCACCGGGCTCGTGGCATCTCTTGCGCGAGCCGGCTTCCGAGTTGGTCGTTGACGGGCGTGGTGTTTCGCAAAGGCGCGCGGTTGTTTCACGTGAAACAGGCTGCAGGTCGTTACCGGCACGGTTCGAGCGTTTCACGTGAAACATACGGCCAGTCGTCGCCGCCGATGACCTGCTGTGTCACGTGAAACCATCCATCAACCCAAATCAAATTGCCGAATGCCGAATGGCTCCCCTACAATCCGAGCCCCGACTCACCGCCATCACCGGAAAACGATCCGGCTATCCGGCCCGTCACCCCTACCTGAGCACGACTCGATCCCTGCCCTCATGTGGTACCCAACCGAATATGACGTGATCGTGGTCGGCGGCGGCCATGCCGGCACCGAAGCGGCCCTCGCCTCGGCCCGGAGCGGCCGGGCGACGCTGCTGCTCACCCATAACGTCGAGACGCTGGGCCAGATGTCGTGCAACCCGTCCATCGGTGGCATCGGCAAGGGGCACCTCGTCAAGGAAATCGATGCGATGGGCGGCGCGATGGCCCAGGCTGCCGACGAGGCCGGCATCCAGTTCCGGATACTCAACTCGCGCAAGGGTCCAGCGGTGCGGGCGACGCGTGCCCAGGCCGATCGGGTCCTGTACAGGGCTGCCATTCGCCGCCGCATCGAGAACCAGCCCCATCTGTCCATCTTCCAGCAGCCGGTGGACGACCTCATCCTCGAGAACGGACGGATCGCCGGCGCCGTCACCCAGTCCGGCATCCGTTTCCGGGCGCGGGCGGTCGTTCTCACGACCGGAACCTTCCTGTCCGGCCTGATCCACATCGGGATGGCCAACCATTCCGCCGGACGCGCGGGAGACCCGCCTTCGATCCGTCTCGCCGAGAAGCTGCGCGAACTGAAATTGCCGCTCGGCCGCCTGAAGACCGGCACGCCGCCGCGCCTGGACGCCCGTACCATCGATTTCTCCGTCCTGGAGCGCCAGCCGGGCGATGATCCCGTCCCGGTCTTCTCGTTTCTGGGTTCGCGCGACCAGCATCCGGCCCAGATCCCGTGCTGGATCACGCACACGAATCCGCGCACCCATGACGTGATCCGGGCCAACCTCGACCGGTCGCCGATGTTCGCCGGCGTGATCGAAGGGATCGGACCGCGCTACTGCCCGTCCATCGAGGACAAGATCACCCGTTTTGCCGGCCGCGACAGCCACCAGATCTTCCTGGAGCCGGAAGGGCTGACCGTCAACGAGATCTATCCGCAGGGCATGTCCACCAGCCTGCCGTTCGACGTCCAGGTGGATTTCATGCGTTCGATCAAGGGCCTGGAGAACGTCCACATCGTCCGTCCGGGCTATGCGATCGAATACGACTATGTCGATCCGCGTGCGTTGGGCGCCTCGCTCGAGCTGAAGGCGATCCCCGGCCTGTTCCTCGCCGGGCAGATCAACGGCACGACCGGCTACGAGGAAGCGGCTGCCCAGGGCCTGGTCGCCGGCATCAATGCGGCGCGCGCCGCGATCGGCGAAACCCCCTGGCATCCGCGGCGCGACGAGGCCTACATGGGCGTGCTGGTCGATGACCTGATCACGCGCGGGGTCACCGAGCCGTATCGCATGTTCACCAGCCGGGCCGAGTATCGTCTGTCGCTGCGCGAGGACAATGCCGACATGCGGATGACGCCGGTGGGACGGACACTCGGCCTGGTGGACGATCACCGCTGGGCCCTCTTCGAGCAGAAACGGGAGGCGATCGCCCGCGAAACCGAGCGACTCAAGGCAACCTGGATCAATCCGAGGATCATCAGCCAGGCTGACGCAGAACGTGTCCTCGGGCAGTCGGTAGAGCGTGAGTATTCACTCATGCAACTACTGAGCCGGCCGGACGTCACCTACAGGGCCCTCATGACCCTGCCTGACATCGGGCCGGGCGTGCCGGACGAGGCAGTGGCGGAACAGATCGAGATTGCCGCGAAGTACGCCGGATACATCGGGCGCCAGGCCGACGAGATCGCCCGCCAGGACCAACTCGAGACCACGGTGCTCCCACCCGACTTCGACTATCTTGCGCTGAACGGCCTGTCGTTCGAGGCGCGCCAGCGGCTCACCGCCCAGCGGCCCGAGACGCTCGCCCAGGCCGCGCGCATGCCAGGCATCACGCCGGCGGCCATCTCGCTGCTCTGGGTACACCTGAAGCGACGCAACCGACGAACCGATCCAGACAACCCGGCGGACACGACCCGGGCCACCGCCCGGTCGGCCTGACGCGCGCGACCCTCCCGCGGGCGACGGACGCCGCCACGCCAAAGGCCAACCATCGCCACCCAACGCGACCGCACGCCAAAGAAACGGCAGCATCCCGATCCCGGAGACCGACCTTCATGCCCCAGACCACCCTCGACACCGGCCTTGCCGCGCTAGGCCTCGACCTGCCCGCGTCCGCGCGCCAGCAGCTGCTCGATTACGTCGCGCTGATCGGGAAATGGAACCAGGTGCACAACCTGACCGCGATCCGCGACCCGGAGAAGATGGTCACCCACCACCTGCTCGACAGCCTGGCGCTGCTCAAGGTAGTCGACGGTGCCGCGAAAAGGGTCGTCGACGTCGGCAGCGGTGCGGGCCTGCCCGGCATCCCGCTGGCGATTGCCCGGCCCGCCTGGTCGGTGACGCTGCTCGACAGCAACCACAAGAAGGGCGTGTTCCTGCAGCAGGCGGTCAGCGAACTGGGACTGGCCAACGCGAGCGTCGTGGTCGATCGGGTAGAAGCCTTCCAGCCCGAGGCCGGCTTCGACTGCGTGGTGTCCCGCGCGTTCTCCGACCTGCCCGAGTTCGCCGAACTGTCGCGCCACCTGCGCGCGCCCGGCGGCGTACTGCTCGCGATGAAGGGGGTCTACCCCTGCGAGGAAGTGCTGCAGCTGTCCCCCGACATCGGTACCGTCGAGGTCATCCGCCTGGAGGTGCCCGGCGTGGATGCCGAGCGCCATCTCGTGTCGATCGGCGCGGCCTGATGCCACGCATCCTCGCGATCGCGAACCAGAAGGGCGGGGTCGGCAAGACCACGACCAGCGTGAACCTCGGCGCGAGCCTGGCGGCCGCGAAGCGCCGGGTGCTGCTGGTCGACCTCGACCCGCAGGGCAACGCAACGATGGGCAGCGGCATCGACAAGTCCAACCTCGCCTATTCCGTGTACGACGTGCTGCTGGGCGTGGTACCCGCGGCAGCGGCAAGGTTGCGTTCGGAGACCTGCGGCTACGACGTGCTGCCCACCAACCGCCATCTCGCCGGTGCCGAGATCGAACTGGTGACGATGACCGAGCGCGAGGCCCGGCTCAAGAAGGCGCTCGCCGCGATCGCCGACGGCTACGACTACATCCTGATCGATTGCCCGCCGGCGCTGAGCCTGCTCACGGTCAATGCTTTCGTGGCCGCCGACGCGGTGATGATCCCCATGCAGTGCGAGTACTACGCGCTCGAGGGGCTGTCCGACCTGGTCGAGACGATCAAGCGGGTGCGCGCGAACCTCAATCCGAAGCTGGAGATCGAGGGCCTGCTGCGCACGATGTACGACCCGCGCAACACGCTGTCGCTGCAAGTGTCGCAGCAGCTCACCCAGCACTTCGGCAGCAAGGTGTACCGCACCGTGATTCCGCGCAACATACGGCTGGCCGAGGCGCCGAGCTACGGACGCCCGGTCCTCGAATTCGACCGGCAGTCCAAGGGCGCGCTCGCCTACCTTGCACTGGCCGGTGAAATGCTCAATCGGGCGGCTCCCACATGATGGCAAAACCCAAGGGACTCGGCCGCGGCCTGGACGTCCTCCTCGGCGGCGGTTCCATGGATTCCTTCGACGCGCCGGCGAAGCCGGCTGTCGGCGGCGAGGGCACGCGCGAGCTGCCGATCGACCTGCTGCTGCCCGGCAAGTACCAGCCGCGCACGCGCATGGACGAGGCCGCGCTCGCGGAACTGGCAGAGTCGATCCGCGAGCAGGGCATCCTGCAGCCGATCCTGGTGCGGCCAGTCGGCGAGGGCCGCTACGAGATCATCGCCGGCGAACGGCGCTGGCGTGCATCGCGGCTCGCCGGCCTCACCCAGGTGCCGGTGCTGGTCCGCACCATCCCCGACGAGTCGGCGCTGGCGATGGCGCTGATCGAGAACATCCAGCGCGAAGACCTGAACGCGCTGGAGGAGGCCCATGGCATCCAGCGGCTGATCGACGAATTCGGCATGACACACGAACTCGCTGCGAAGGCCCTGGGCCGCTCGCGCACCGCGGTGTCGAACCTGCTGCGCCTGCGTGCGCTGAGCGCCCCCGTGCAGGAACTGCTCTACGCTGGCGCCATCGAGATGGGCCATGCGCGTGCACTGCTGGGACTTGAGCCGGCGCTGCAGATCGCGCTCGCGAACAAGGTTGCCGCGCAAAAGCTGTCGGTGCGCGAGACCGAGCGTGAAGTGGCGCGGACGAACGCAACCGGAGAGACCGGCACGGCTCGCACGCGCGTGGCCGGGCAGGATCCCGACGTGGCCCGCCTGCAGGAGCGCCTCGCCCAGGCGCTGGGTACCGGGGTGCGCCTGAAGGTCGGGCTGCGGCACACCGGCCGCATGGAGATCGCCTGGCACTCTCTGGAGCACCTGGACGAACTGATCCGCCGCCTCGGCCTGCCGTCCGAGTGATCCGGCCCGGGAGCAGGCCGGCCGGCGCCGACCCGCGGACCGGGCCGCGTGGCATGCGGTCCAAGCCGCCACGACCCCGGTTCCACGACCCCCTCGTCGATGTTGCCGCTCGCCCGCGAATGCAGGATAGTCGCCGGCTGCATGAACCGGAAAACGAGATCGACCCGAAGGTCGACCGTCATCCCGAAGGAGGCGCAATGCGCATTTCAACAACGGGCTGCCTGCTGGCGCTCGCCACGCTGTCATCGACGCCGGTCCTCGCGCAGGACTATCCCTCGAGGCCGATCCGCATCGTCGTGCCTACCGCACCGGCAGGCTCGCCCGACGTGCTCGCCCGGCTGCTTGCCGAGCGGCTGCGCGACCGCTGGGGCCAGCCGGTGGTGATCGAGAACCGCGCCGGTGCAGGACAGATGATCGGCGCCGAGGTCGTCGCCAAGGCACCGGCCGACGGCTACACGTTGCTGCTGCCCACCGGCACCTACACCACGAGCGTCGCCATCCGGGCCTCGCTGCCGTTCGATCCGGTGCGCGACCTCACCGGCGTCGCGATGGTCGGGCAGGGGCCGCTGATGCTGGTGGTCCATCCTTCGCTGCCGGCGCGCAACATGAAGGAACTGATCGCGCTGGCGAGATCCCGGCCGGGCGAACTCAACTACGCGACGGCGGGCACCGGCAGCATCATTCATTTCGCCGCCGAGGCGCTGGCCGCCGCCGCCGGCATCGACATCGCCCATGTCCCGTACAAGAGCGCCACGCCGGCGGTGACCGACCTGGTCGGCGGCCACGTGCAGATGATGATCGTGAGCCTGCCTTCGGTGTGGACGCAGGTGAAGGCCGGGCGGCTGCGCGCGCTCGCGCTGAGCACGTCGAAGCGGTCCTCGTTCGCGCCCGAGATGCCGATCATCGCCGACACCGTACCCGGCTACGAGGCGGGCCAGTGGTGGGGCATGCTGGCCCCGGGCAAGACCGCGCCCGACGTGGTGCGCAAGCTCAACGGCGAGCTGAACCGCATCCTCGCCTCGGAAGACATGCGCCCGCGCCTGGCCGACCAGGGCGCGGAGCCGGTGCTGATGACCCCGGAAGCCTTCACCGAGTACGTGCGCGCCGAAATCGTCCGGTGGCGCAGGATCGCACAGGACCGCAACATCAAGCCCTGATCGACGGCGCCTGCCACCGATACCTGCACACGGTCGCCGACCGCCTGCCGCATCCCCAGGAGAACCCGCAATGACCACAACACCGAACGCGCCGCAGGGCCCCTCGATACCCAACCCGGCCAAGGATCGGCTGCTTGCCGGCGAAGTCGTGCTCGGCATGAACGTGCGCATCGTGCGCTCGGGCGACATCGCGCGCCTGGCGAAGACCACCGGGCACGACTTCATCTTCATCGACATGCAGCACTCTCTGTACTCCGTCGAGACGATCGGACACATCGCCCAGGTCGCGCTCGCGATCGGCGTCACGCCGATGGTGCGCGTGCGCAGCGTCGATGACCCGGATACCTCGGTGCTGCTCGACAACGGAGTGACCGGCATCGTGTTCCCGGACGTCAACAATGCCGACGAAGCGCGGCGCGCGGTCGACCGCTGCCGCTTCCCGCCGGTAGGCCGGCGCTCGGTCGGCGGCGGCTATCCGATGTTCGACTATCGCCCGACCTCGACCGCCGACGCGGTGCCGGTACTCGACCGCGCGGTGCTCACCGTATGCATGATCGAGACGCGCGAAGGACTCGAGAATGTCGAGGAAATCGCCGCGGTCGACGGCTTCGACGTGCTGCACGTGGGCTCGAACGACCTGCTCGCCGCCATCGGACTGCCCGGACAGTTCGGCTGTCCGCAGCACCTGGCCGCGCTCGACCGTGTGATCGCAGCAGCCAAGGCGAACGGCAAGATTGCAGGTGTCGGTGGCGACCGTAACCTGGCGCGCCAGGTCGAGTTCATCAAGAAGGGCATGCGCTTCGTGACCACCAACCGCGAGATCG
>JAJTHE010000166.1 GCA_021298815.1 Betaproteobacteria bacterium
CACGCCGGCACCGGTGATCCGGGCCCTGAACGCCGCGATGGTGGAAGCGTCCCGCTCCGCCGAGGTACGCACGGCGCTGGCGAGCCAGTCGACCACGCCGGCCAGCAACACGCCCGAGGCGTTCGCCCGCTTCATCCGCGAAGAGCAGGCGCGCTATTCGAAGGTGGTCCGGGAGTCGGGCGCCCGCGCGGACTGACGCGCTTGCGGCGAACCGCGTCAGCGAACCTGCAGCACCAGCTTGCCGCGGAAATGCCGACCCTTGCTGACGGCATTGGCCCTGGCCGCCTCCGACAGCGGGAAGGTCGTGATCTCGGGCACCTTGACCGCACCCGAAGCGATCAACGCCGAGATCCGGTCGAGATGCTGCCGGTCCCGCCCGACCGCCGGACGCAATCCGGTCACATCGGTACGCGATGTCGGCGGCGCCTTCGGCCCGGAGGCGATGAATGCAGCGCGGCCACCCGGCCTGAGCACGAGGTAGGAGCGGATGCCGACATCGCCACCGACGGTGTCGAACACCGCATCGACCCCGGACACCGCCTGCGTGAAGTCTTCGCGGTTGTAGTCGATCACCTGGTCGGTGCCGAGTCCCTTCACGTAGGCCAGGTTGGCCGCACTGGTCGTGCTCACCACCCGGCAGCCGGTGTGCTTCGCCACCTGGATCGCGAAGCTGGCCACGCCGCCCGCGCCGCCCTGGACCAGGACCGTCTCGCCGGCCTTGATCCTCAGCGTGTCCTCGACCGCACACAGGGCGGTCAGCCCGATCAGCGCGACCGCCGCCGACTCGACATGGGACAGGCTGGCCGGCTTGCGCGCGAGGATCGCGGCCTTGATCGCCACCTTCTCGGCATAGGCGGCTTCGATGCCTACGTCGCATACGCCGAACACCTCGTCGCCGACGGTGAAATCGGTGACGCCTGCACCCAGCGCGCTGACCACGCCCGAGAAATCCCGCCCCGGGCTGTACGGGAAGAAGGCGACGGGGCCGTACGAGCCCGCGACCACCCGCCAGTCGGCACCGTTCACGCTGGCGGCATGGACGTCGACGAGCACCTCGCCGGGCCTGGCGACCGGATCGGGATAGTCGCCGAACTCCAGGGCTTCAGGACCGCCATGCTGGCGGAAAAAGGCTGCTTTCATGGATCTTCCCGGATGTGGATGGAGGAGGGTGGCGGAAGGTGGATGCGCAATGCCGGGACGAACGATACCGCGATCGACCGCCAGGCGAGCAACGGTGGCCGGCGCTGCCGGCGCCCGCAGCGGGTATTCTCGCAAGCCGGAACGCGCGGGGCGCGAAGGATATCGAGCGATGGGCAAGGCACTGCTGGTACTGGCGATCGGACTGCCGCTGTTTCTCGGCGCGCTGTTCCTGCCTTCCGAACTGATGCTGATGCGCGACGAACTCGCCTGGCGCGACCGCACGGGACCGTTCGAGTACCTCGACCGCGCGCCGGTCGGCAGCTACGAGCGGCAGGCGCTGATGGAGATCGACGCCCTGCAGCGCACGCAGGGACTGGTCTCGCGGCTGGTCGACTCCCGCTATGGCGATGCCTATCTCGGCGGCATCGAAGCCACCCGGGCGCGGCTGTCCCCGGATGGACGCGAGGTGCTGACCGGGACGGCGACGGTCGCCCGGCGATGGAACGCCGACACAGGTCGATCCGAGACGATGTTCGGCTGGCGGCAGCGGCGCGACGCCGAGGATACCGCGCGCTGGGGCTACGGCTTCAGCGAGGTCGCATGGATGCGCGACGGACGCGGCGTGGCGGCGATGACCTCGCATGCGCCGCATTCGATCTGGTTCTTCGGGCAACAGGTGCCCGGACCCGTGGTCATCGGCAACAAGGCGGTCAGCGCACTGGACGCGCTCGGCGAGCGCGTGGCGTTCATCCGTGACCTCGAATACGGCGCGACCTTCGAGATGCAAGACGCCGGCCAGCGGGGCACCGCGGCCATCGTGCGGCTGCCGCATCCGGATGTCAGTGCGATCGCACTCGCGCGCGAAGGTGGCGTGGTCACCGCGTCGCGAAACCTGATCCGCTGGTGGCGCGACGGGCGGCAGCAGCGGGAACTGCCGATCGAGGGCGCCTACAACCCGGCGGGGTTGTCGCGGGACGCGGCCTGGGTACTGGTGCCCGCAGGCAACGTCGCCGAGCTCTGGTCGACCGCGGACGGACGACGGCTGGCGCTGGAGCACGACAGCCAGGTCGACGCGATCTGCGCGGCAGGCGACCGGGTCGTCACCGGCACCCGCGACGGACACCTGCATTTCTGGTCGGCGTCCGATGGCCGCCGCGTGCGCACGCTGCGCGCGGGCATCCGCGCCGTCGACCTGCTCGACTGCACGCAAGACCGGCTGCTGAGCGTGGGCAACAACCGGCGCGAGGCACGCGTCTGGGACCTGCAGGGCCGCGCGCAGTCCTGGTCGCTGCCCGAGCCGGCGCTGCCGCGCATCGGCTGGATCGCGACCGCCGGCGCCAACCTGGACCTGCCAGGCCGCTTCCCGGCGCTCGCCGACCGGCTCGAGGAATGGGGCCCAGACCTGCAGGCGCCGGCGGTCGCCAGCCTGGCGCTGACCCTCGCGCTCGCGCTCTGGCTGGGCCGCGCCCGACCGCGCAACGGCTGAAGCCGCGACCGCACCTGCGCCCTGGCGAACTGCGATAATCGGGACATGGCCAACCTGACCGTCCTCCAGTCCATCGCCTTCCGCGAAGCCTTCATCGAGCTGTCGGCGCAGTTCGACCGCGTGTCCGGCCATGCGATTCGTGCGGTGTTCGACGGCGGACTGAACGTCTCGGCGCGCATCGCTGCCGGCGAGGTGGTCGATGCAGTCGTCATGTCCGCCGATGCGATCGACGAGATGGCCCGCGGCGGGCATATCGCCCCGGACGGACGCACCGACCTCGCGCTGTCGCCGGTCGCCTGCGCGGTACGAGCAGGCGCGCTCCGGCCCGTGCTCGACTCCGAAGCAGACTTCATCCGGATGCTGCGCGAGGCAAGCTCGATCGCCTTCTCCACCGGCCCGAGCGGTGTGCACCTGCTGAAGGTGCTGGACCGGCTCGGACTGTCGGACGAACTCTCGCCCCGCCTGCGGCAGGTGCGGGGCGAACCGGCGGGTGCATCGGTCGCCCGCGGCGAATGCGACCTTGCCTTCCAGCAGATGAGCGAGCTGCTGCCGGTGGCCGGCCTCGACATCGTCGGCGTGCTCCCCGACGCGGTGCAGAAGGTGACGCGCTTCGCGATCGGCCTGCATGCGCGCGCACCCGAGCCTGAGGCCACGCGCGCGCTGGTCCGGTTCCTCGCATCGCCCGAGGCCGCGCCAGTGATCCGGGCCCGGGGCATGCAGCCGCTCGCGGGCTGAGCGGCGGCGTGGAACCCGTGCCTGCAACCGCGCGCGGCGCGCGGCAGGCAGCCGCTCAGCGCATCATCGTGCGCCGTGCGAGGTAGGACAGCAGGTCGACCAGCGCCACCAGCAGCAGCATTGCGACCAGCACCGAGCTGGTCTCGTTCATCTGGAACAACCCCATGTGGAAGGCCAGCATCTGGCCGAGCCCCCCGGCACCGACCACGCCCAGCACCGCGGCGGCACGGATGTTGTTCTCCCAGCGGTAGAGCGTGTAGGACAGGACCTGGGGCAGGACGGCCGGAAGGGTCGCATAGAGGAAGACGCGCCCGCCGGGCACGCCCTGCACGCGCAGCGCGTCGGCCGGTCCGCGCGGCGTGTTCTCGATCGCCTCGGCGAACAGCCGCCCGAGCACGCCGGTGGTATGCAGCGCGAGGGCGAGGGTGCCGGAGAATGGCCCCAGGCCCGCCGCGATCAGCAGCAGTGCCGCCCATGCCAGCTCCGGCACCGAGCGCAGCACGTTCAGCACCAGCCGGGTCGGTGCCCGCGCCAGCGCACGACCGCCATCGGCGGGCCGGCTGGCCGGCAGTGCCAGCAGCAGTCCGCCCACCACTGCGAGCAGCGTACCGAGCGCAGACATCGCCAGCGTCTCGCCGCTGGCGATGGCGAGACGGCGCAGGAATTCCGGATCGGTCGAGGGCGTGGCGAGCTCGGCCAGGAAGCGGCCCATGCGCGCGGCCGCATCGGCCGACAGGAAGGCCGCCCACTTGAGGTCGAGCGTGGCGAAGCTCGCGATCACCAGCAGCGCGATGCCGGCGACGATCCAGCAGGCCGTGCAGCGCACATGCACCAGCGGCGGCGAAGGCGGCATCATCCGAGCACCCGTCGCAACTGTCCGCTCGCCCAGTCCGCCATCCAGACCAGCGCGATGAACACCAGCAGGATCGTGCTCACCTCGGCGGCGTTGAACATCTTCAACGAGGTGATCAGCTGCTGGCCGAGCCCGCCGGCGCCGACGAAGCCGAGCACCGCCGAGGACCGTATCGCGCATTCCCAGCGGTACACGGTGTAGCTGGTGAGCTCGGCACCGTTGGTCGGCAGCAGGCCGTAAAGGAAGGCGTGCAGGCGTCCCGAACCGTTGCGCAGCAGCGTGGTGGTCGTGTGCGTCTCGCCGCTCTCCAGGATCTCGGCGTACACCTTGCCGAGCATGCCGGCATAGGTGAGGGCAATGGCCAGCACGCCAGCGGTCGGCCCGAGGCCGACCACGCGCACGAACACCAGCGCCCAGACCAGTTCAGGCACGCTGCGCAGCAGGATCAGCAGCCAGCGGATCGCCTGCCGCACGATGAAAGGAAACGCATGCATCCGGCCGGGCAGGGCGGACACCGACAGCACGGCGGTCGAGGCCAGCGTCATCGGGATCGCGAGCAGCAGCGCGAGCACCATGCCGCAGGTGGCGATGGCCACCGTGCGCCACGCTTCGTAGGCGACCATGCGCAGGAAGTCGGGGTCCGCATGCGGCGGGAAGAACGCAGCGATGAAGGCCAGGGATGCGCGCAGGCTGTCGGCCTCGAACAGGATCCACGGCTTGAACTCGGTCGCCCAGAACATCGGCGCGAGCAGCGCGGCACAGGCCAGCGTCCAGAACACGCGGCCGGTCCACGCCGGATCGCGCAGGGCAGGTGCGGGCACCGCCGCGGCCATCAGCGGCAGACCACGACCGTGGCCGGACGTGCGGCAGCCATCTCCGGCTCCGGCGGCACCGGCGGCGCACCGGCCAGCTCATGCTCGAACTGTACATAGAGCCGCAGCAGGTGGTCGCGCGTCACCTCGCCTGCGGGCAGGTCGAACGCGAGTTCTCCATCGCGCAATCCGAGGATGCGCGGAAAGGACGCCAGCGCGACGTCGACCTGGTGCAGCGTGGCGAGCATCGTCACGCCACGCTCCCGGGCCGAGGTCGTCAGCGTGTCGATGGCCAGCCTGGATCGCGTCGGATCGAGCGCGGACAGCGGCTCGTCGACCAGCCACAGGCCGGCGGGTGCAAGCAGCGCGCGCGCAAGGCCGACCCGCTGCCGCTCGCCGCCGGACAGACGATCGACCCGCGTCCACAGCTTGTCCCCGAGGTCGAATCGCTCGAGGGCCGCGTGCGCGTCTGCAGCACCCACCGGGCGTACCAGGGAACGCAGGCCGGTCCACAGCGACAGGGCGGGCAGGCGCGCGGCCAGCAGCGCGGTGACCGTGCGCTGGCGCGGCGGCAGCGGCGGTACCTGCGGCGCGAGGAACAGCCGCCCGCGCAGGCGCTGCAGGTGCCGTACTGGCAGCGACCAGGGATCCTCGCCGTCGATCAGCAGCCTCCCCGACGCGGGTCGCAGGGCGCAGGCGATCGCATGCAGCAGCGTCGTCTTGCCCGCACCCGACGGGCCGATCACCGCCAGCTGTTCGCCGGCGGCGATCCTCAGCGTCAGCGGGCGCAACGCCGCCGGCGAGGTGGCTGCGGCCGACGGATGCCGGACCTGCAGCGCGTCGAGTTCGAGGGCGAGTCCGGCCATCGCGTGCGCGCCCCCGCGCCTACTTGATCAGACCGGCGCTGCGACCCGCCTGCTCCAGGCCCTTGTAGTTCGACGCCTGGGTCGGGATGAACCGGGTGGCGCGCGCAAGGCCGAGGATCTCCTTGCCCTCGGGCGTGCCAGCGCTCAGGCCGAGCAGCGCCTTCGTGATGCGCTCGCGCTGGGCCGCGGGCATGTCGGCATGCACCGACCAGTTGTAGTTGAAGTACGGCGGCGTGGTGTAGAACACCTCGACCTTCGACAGGTCGACCTTCTTTTCCTCGACGAACTTGCGCCACACCGTGATGTCCAGCGCGGCGGCATCGACGCGGCCGGTGACCACCGAGGCGATCGTCGCGTCATGCGCGCCCGAGTAGGCGACGCGCTTGAAGTCCTTCTCGGGGTTGATGCCGGCCTCGAGCAGGAAGTTGCGCGGCATCAGGTGTCCGGAGGTGCTCGACTGCGAGCCGAAGCTCACGTTGCGGCCCTTGAGGTCGGCGAGCGACTTGATGCCGGAACCGGCCAGCGTGATGAACACCGAGCGGAACTGCGCATCCTCTTCGCGCTGGGCGATCGGGATCACCTTGTCCCCGGATCGGATCTTCGCCTGCACGAAGGTGAAGCCGCCGAACCAGACCAGGTCGACCTGCCTGTTCACAAGTGCCTCGACCGCGGCCGGGTAGTCGGTCACCGGCGTGAACTCGACCTTCATGCCGAGCTGGCGTTCGAGGTACTTCACCAGCGGCGCGAACTTGCGAAGCTGCTCGCTGGCAGCCTCCTCGGGAATCGTCGTCACCCGGAACACGCCCTGGGCCCAGGCGGTCGTGCTGGTCAGAGCCAGCGCGAGCAGGCCTGCGCCGGCGGCGGCCAGGGCGCGCCGCAGGAAGGAGGGGACGGCGGGGGAAGCGGAAGCAACGGCTGACGGGGATTCGTACATCGCGGGATTCATTCGGGCACCTGTGGACGATCGTCGGGGATCTGAGAGGGGAGGCATCCAGGCCTCGCAGCGCAGTGCTGCGGGGGCCGTCACGGAGACCGGTAACTGGCGGGACATCTGCGGGCGGCCATGGCCACGTCCGGCAGCGCCGACCGGCGCGACCGACGGGACCCGGGGCGGCCTTCCCGCGGGCCGTGCAGGTCGGGCAGTGCACACGGCACCGCGGATCAGGCTGAAAAGAAGTCGCCGCGGGACAGGATCAGGAAGGCTGTCGCGGACGGGCCGGTCGCCCTGGGGACGGGCGGCGCGATGGCTAGCCGGCACGCGCTCGATGCAAGCGACGGGCGGGTTCGGCCACTGCGGAAGGCACGATGGGAGCGCTCCATGATCATGGCAGCAGGATAGCACAGCACCTCTTCCCCGATCCGCGCGCCACGGCTATCCTGTCGCGCGGACGAGGCGGCCACGCGAGCGCGCCGGCAACGAACGGAGGGGCGGCAATGGGCTGGGAGGTGAAGCTGGGCATCATCGTGCCTTCGTGGAACACGGTGATGGAATACGAATGGCAACGCCTTGGCGGCGAGGAGATCTCCGTTCATTCGCAGCGCATACGCCACCTCGCCGATACCGAGGCGGACCTCTCCTGGCTGGGCACGCAGGCTCCCGCTGCCGCCGAACTGCTCTCGCATGCCCGGGTGCAGGCGATCTGCCATGGCTGCACCGCGAGCGGCTTCCTGAAGACGCCCGACGCCGACCTCGAACAGGAGGCGGCGCTGACCCGGGCGACCGGCATTCCCACGGTGACGTCTTCGGCCGCCATCGTGCGCGCGATGCGCGCACTGGGTGCGTCGCGCATCAGCGTGGCCTCGCCCTACGAACCGTGGCTCAACGCGCGGCTGAAGACCTACCTCGAGGCCGCCGGCTTCACGGTGGTGGCGATGAAGGGACTGGGTACGCAGGCGCACGGCAGCATCTCGACCGAGGTCGTGCGCGCGCTCGCGCTCGAGGTCGTCAGGCCGGAGACCGAGGCAGTGTTCATCAGCTGTTCGAACTTCCGCACGCTCGACATCCTCGCCCAGGTCGAGCAGGAGACCGGGCGCCCGGTGGTCACCAGCAACCAGGCCGCCCTGTGGGGCACGCTGCGCGCGATCGGCGATCGTCGCGCACTGCCGGGCGGCGGCAGGCTGTTCGGCGAGGCCTGAACGGCGACGGCCGGAAGAAGACAGCGGCGAATGCCGCATCAGGAGGAGGAGCGATGAAACACGCATCGGGTCAACGCTGGCTGCAGCCGGTCCTTGCTGCAGCCATCTTAGCAGGCATGGCCGTGGCCGGTGCGGCGAGCGCACAGGAGTATCCATCGAAGCCGGTACGCATCATCGTGCCGTTCCCCGCGGGCGGCACGACGGACATCATCGGGCGCATCGTGAGCCAGCGCCTGACCAAGGACTGGAAGCAGCAGGTGCTGATCGACAACCGGCCCGGCGGCGGCGCGAACATCGGCGCGGAGGTGGCGATGCGCTCGCCCGCGGACGGCTACACGCTGTTCATGGCGTCCACCGCGCACAGCATCAACGCGACCCTCTACCCGAAGCTCGGCTACGACCCGGTGAAGGACTTCACCCCGATCTCGATGATGGCCGACACCGCGCAGGTGCTGGTGGTGCATCCGTCGATCCCGGTGAAGGACGTGCGCGGCCTCATCGCGCTGCTGAAGCAGCGGCCCGACGAACTGAGCTACAGCTCGGCCGGCAACGGCAGCCAGCCGCACCTGTCGGCCGAGATGTTCCGGATGCTCACCGGCACGCGCATGACCCACATCCCCTACAAGGGTGGGCCGCAGGCGATGACCGACCTGATCGCCGGCTTCGTCGCGCTGTCGTTCGCGACCGCGCCCTCGGCCGTGCCCCATGTGAAATCGGGGAAGATCCGCGCCCTCGGCGTCAGCTCCCTCGCGCGCATCCCGGCATTGCCCGACGTGCCGACCATCAACGAGTCGGGTCTGCCCGGGTTCGAGGCGAACAACGTGTTCGGAATGGTCGGGCCGCCCGGCCTGTCCACTGCGCTGGTCGACCGCATCAATGCCGAACTGGTGGCGGCGCTGAAGGACCCTGGCATCCGGCGCGCGCTGAGCGAGCAGGGCGCGGAGGCGCGGCCGAGCACGCCCGCGGAGTATGCTGCGCTGATCCGCAACGAGGTCGCCAACTGGGGCAAGGTGGTGCGCCAGTCCGGCGCCCGGATCGACTGATGCCGGCAGCACGGCGCGCAACGGAGGCAGGATGACGGCGGCGGTGAAGCAGAAGATGGCACGCGGCGAGGTCGCGGTCGTGGTCAACCTCGCGGGGCACAACCCCGACCTGCTGGATCCGCTCGCGAAGTGGGGCGCCGACGTCGCCTTCGTCGATTGCGAGCGCACCGGCATCGGCCTGGACGCGGCCACCGACCTGATCCGGGCGGCACGTGCCGCCCGGCTTCCCGCGGTGGTGCGCAGCTGGTCGCGCGCGCCGGAGGTGCTGGTGCAGTACTTCGACCGCAAGGCCGACGGCATCGTCGTGCCGCACATCGACTCGGCGCAGGAGGCCGCCTCGGTGGTCGAACTGGTCCGCTATGCGGTCGGGGCATCCGCCGCGCGCGAGAAGCTGGTCATCGTGCAGATCGAGACGCCGGCCGCGGTCGCCGCCGTCGATGCCATCGCTGCCGTGCCCGGCATCGATGTCGTGCTGCTCGGGCCGAATGACCTGTCCTACGAGATGACCGGCATCCGCGGCAACATGACCGAGGAGGTCGAACGGACGATCGAGCACCTGGCGGCCCGCCTGCGCGCGGCGGGCCGCGCCTTCGGCATGCCGGCGCGCCTCGAGCAGATGGCCCGGTTCCGCGCGATGGGCGCGACCTTCCTGTACTACCCGGTCGAATGGCTGGTGGAGAGGGCGTTGCAGGAGCTGCTGCGGGAGACCGGCCTGCCGCTAGCCTGACCTGGAGCCCTGGCGTGGAGCCGTTCAAGTCGGTGTTCTCGGAAGCACTGGTACTCCAGGTCGCAAGCCACCTGAAGCAGCACCTGCCCGATGCCGACGCCGATGCCTTCGTCGGCACCGTGCTGCCATCGCTCGATGCGCTGGAGCTGAAGGCGCGGGCGGCGCTGATCGCCGAGCGGCTGCATGCGGTGCTGCCGGCGGATCCCGGGCAGCGTGCATCGGTGCTGCAGGCGATGCTCCATCCGGACGAACTCGACCATGCCGGCCTTCCCTCGGACGCCCGGGGCCTCTGCGGCTGGGCCATCCTGCCACTGACCCTGCTGGTCGCCCGCCATGGCGTGGCCGACTTCGACCGTTCGATGGCGCTGCTGCGCGAGATGACCAAGCGGTTCTCCGCCGAGTTCGGCGTGCGTGCCTTCCTGCGGGCGGACCAGGCGAGGGCGCTGCACATCCTGTCCGGCTGGGTCGCGGATCCGAACCGCCACGTGCGCCGGCTGGTCTCGGAAGGCACTCGTCCGCGCCTGCCCTGGGGAGAACGGCTGCCCGGCCTGGTGCGCGATCCGTCGCCGATGTTGTCCCTGCTCACGCGCCTTCGCGACGACCCGGAACCGTACGTGCGCAGGTCGGTCGCCAACCACCTGAACGACATCGCACGCGACCATCCCGACCTCGTGCGCAGGCTGGCGGGCGAATGGCTGCACGGGGCCGACGCGAACCGCCGCGCGCTGCTGCGCCATGCCTGCCGCGGGCTCATCCGGCGCGGCGACGCGCAGGCGCTCGCCGTGTTCGGGCATGCGGCCCCGAGGCTGGCGCCGGCCCGGCCGGAACGTTCACCGGCGCGCGTGTGCATGGGGGAGGCGCTGTCGATCCGGCTCGCGCTGCGTTCCACGGCGGACGAGCCGCAGCGCCTGGCCGTCGACTACGTACTGCACCTGCTGAAGGCGAACGGGCGGCTGTCGCCGAAAGTGTTCAAGGGCGCGATCATCGAACTGCCGCCGCGGGCATCGATCCTGTTCGAGCGCAGCCACCGCTTCCGGGAAGTCACGACGCGCCGCCACTATCCGGGACGGCAGGCGCTGTCCGTGCGCATCAACGGCGTCGACACGGAGGCCGTCGCGTTCGAACTGCTGCCCGCTGCACGGAAAAGAGGAACATGAAGGCAATCACCATCGACCGCTACGGCGGCCCGGAAGTCATGCAACTGCGCGACATCGCCGTCCCGGAACCGGGACCGGGCGAAGCACTCGTGAAGGTGGCGTTCGCGGGCATCAACTTCATGGACATACACACCCGTCAGGGAAAGTATCGCGCTTCGCGCAGCTATCCGGTACGGCTCCCGTGCACGCTCGGCATGGAAGGTGCCGGCGAGGTGGTCGGCACCGGGCCCGGGACGACGAGGGTGCGCACCGGTGACCGTGTCGCATGGTGCATTTCCTGGGGCAGCTACGCCGGCCATGCCTGCGTGCCGGAAGCGCGCCTGGCCGTGCTGCCGCCCGGCACCGGGTTCGACATCGCCGCCGCCAGCGTGTTCCAGGGCAGCACCGCGCACTACCTCGTGCACGATGTCGCGCGCCTGCAAGCCGGGATGACCTGCCTCGTGCATGCCGCGGCCGGCAGCATCGGGCAATGGCTGGTGCAGATGGCGACCCGGCGCGGCGCCACCGTGTATGCGACGGCCAGCAGCGAGGCCCGGCGCGCACTGGCCCTGGGCCTGGGCGCGACCGCGGCCTTCGACTATGGCGAGGGCAGCTTCGCCGAGGCGGTGCGCGCGGCCACCGGCGGCCGCGGCGTGGACGTGGCGTTCGATTCGCTGGGCAGCTCCACGCTTCGCGCGAGCTTGCGCGCGGCCCGCGTGCGCGGGCTGGTCGTCAACTACGGGAACGTGGCCGGGTCGGTCACCGACCTCGACCCGATCGAACTCGGGGAAGCCGGATCGCTGTTCCTGACCCGTCCGCGCCTCACCGACCACCTCGCCGATGCGGCCACCGTGCAGCGGCGCGCGGACGACCTGTTCGCCGCGATCGCCGCCGGCCAGCTGAAGGTGCCGATCGATCCCCGCCGCTATACGCTCGACGATGTCGCCGTCGCCCACGCCTGCCTCGAGGAGCGCCGGCAGGTCGGCAAGGCGCTGCTCGTCCCGGAGTCCGCATCATGAACATGCCCACGCTGTACGGTATCCGCAACTGCGACACGATGAAGAAGGCACGGACATGGCTCGATGCCGCCGGCGTCGCGTACCGCTTCCACGACTACCGGGTCGAAGGGCTCGACCCGGCGACACTGGATGCCTGGATCGCGCGTGTCGGTTGGGAGCGCCTCGCGAACCGTTCCGGCACCACGTTCCGTAAGGTGGTTCCCGAGGCGGACCGTGCTTCACTCGATGGCACCCGTGCGCGCGGGCTGATGCTGGCGCATCCGTCCATGGTGCGGCGGCCGGTGCTGGACATCGATGGCCGCCTGCTCGTGGGGTTCGACGCCACGGTGTATGCGCAGGCGTTCCCGGCAGCCACGCGGGCCTGATCCCGCCTCGGGTGCGCCGAGGTCAGCGCAGCCCGATGAAGGAAAGGATCGCCAGGATGATGACGACGGCACCGACGAGGTAGACGATGTTGTTCATGTTCTTGCTCCCTGATGGAATCGGATCGAGGCCGTGAGGCGCCTGCGACAGGATTCGCATCACCCGTTCCCGCCTCGACGGCGCGGGTACCGGGTGCCACTGCGGTATCCTCGGCAAACACTCAGGGGACAGGGCGCGCGGTGACTGACGGTCCGGCGATGGCGGCGCAGGCGGTGGCAGCAGATGATCCGGGGATACCGGACCACGACGAACACTGGATGCGCGAGGCCCTGCTGCTCGCCGCCCAGGCCGCCGCCGCGGGCGAGGTCCCGGTGGGTGCCCTGGTGCTGCAGCAGGGCAGGGTGGTCGGGCGCGGCTTCAACCAGCCGATCGGCCGCCATGACCCGACCGCCCATGCCGAGGTGCAGGCCCTGCGCGACGCGGCGAGCCACCTGGGCAACTACCGGCTGCCCGGCTGCAC
>JAJTHE010000051.1 GCA_021298815.1 Betaproteobacteria bacterium
GCAGACGGTCCGTGGGAACTGCGCAAGCTGGCGCGCACGAACATGCTCGCCGGTTGCGACATCATCAAGACCTGCGCGTCGGGCGGCGGTGGCACCGACAAGGAAGAGCCGGACATCCGCAACATGACGCAGGAAGAGCTCGACGCGCTGGTCGACGAGGCGCACGCGATGCACAAGCCCTGCGCGGTGCACTGCTTCACGCCGTCCGCCCAGCGCATGGCGCTCAAGGCCGGTGCCGACACGCTCGAGCACATGGTGTTCCACGAGGACGAGACGATCGACCTCATCTGCGCATCGGGCGTGCACGTGACGCCGACGCTGTCGCACCGCACCGACCATGCGATCGAGCTGCGCCGCGAGCAGGGCACGTCGATGTTCGTCATCAAGAAGATGAAGAGCATCCAGCAGAACTGCTTCGACACCTTCCAGAAGATGTACGCGCGCGGCGTGAACATCGCGATGGGCACCGACATGGGGTTCGATCCCGAGATGGGGACCAACGCCCGCGAGCTCGGGCTCTATGTCGGCCTCGGCATGAAGCCGATGCATGCGCTGCAGACGGCCACGCTCAACGCGGCGCGCGCGCTGAAGCTCGACCGTGACCTTGGCACGCTCGAGGCCGGCAAGCTCGCCGACCTGGTCGCAGTGGACGGCGACCCGCTGGCCGACATCAAGTGCCTGCAGTCCAAGCAGAACATCCAGATCGTGATGAAGGAAGGCAAGGTCTACGCGGACCGTCGGCCGGGGCATTCGAAGAACGTGGTGAATGCCGCGCCTGGCAGCTGGAAGATCATGGACTACCTGTAACCGATGGCCACGGGGGAAACGGCAGTGGTCACCGGGGCGAGCGCCGGCATCGGCGCGGCGATCGCCCGGGTGCTGCTCGAGCAGGGACACGACGTGGTCACCCTGCAGCGTCGGCCACCGTCGTATACCCATCCCCGCCTGTCCTTCCGCGCGGTGGACCTCGCCGACCGCGCGGCGGCACGGCAGGTCGCGGCCGAGGTCGCCCGGGCCCACCCGGTGCGCTACCTGGTGAACAACGCAGGGGTGAACCGGCCCGGCCGCATCGAGCAGGTCACCGACGAAGACCTCGACCAGGTGTTCTCGATAAACCTCGCGGCGGCGATCGTGCTCGCCCAGGCCTTCCTGCCGGGCATGCGCGCGGCGCGCTACGGCCGCATCCTGAACATCGCCTCGCGCGCGATGCTGGGGAAGGTCGGCCGCGCGGCCTATGCCACCACCAAGGCGGGGCTGGTCGGCCTGACGAACTCGCTGGCGGTCGAGGCGGGTGCCGACGGCGTGACGGTCAACGCGATCGCGCCCGGTCCGGTCGCGTCCGAACTCTTCGACAACGGCCATCCGCCGGGCAGCGCGCAGCGCCAGCGGGTGATCGACGGGATCCTCGTCGGGCGGGTGGGTACGCCCGAGGACATTGCCAACGCGGCCGGCTTCCTGCTCGACCGGCGCAGCGGGTATGTCACCGGCCAGCTGCTGTATGTCTGCGGTGGCACCAGCGTCACCGGGACGGGCGGCCAATGAACGGGGACAGCAGAAGGTAGTGCAGGGGCAACGGAGCCGGCGAAGACCGGCACGTCCAGCGCGCAGGCACACATGTCGTCCAAAGGAGGAAGCATGAGCAAAGACATCTGTTCGCCCGGTTGCGGGCGTGACGGGCATCCGTCGTCCACCCGGCTCGCCGCCGCTGCGCTGTGCGCGGCGCTGGCCGCAGGCTGGCCGGTCGCCGCCGCGGCGCAGGCGCCCGCCTTCCCGGTCAAGCCGATCCGCATGATCGTGCCGTTCCCGCCGGCGGGATCGTCCGACATCATCGCGCGCATCATGGGCCAGAAGATGACCGAGGCCTGGGGCCAGCCGGTGCTGGTCGACAGCCGCCCGGGCGCGGGGGGTAGCCTCGGCGCCGAGATCGCGTCGAAGACGCCGCCCGATGGCTACACCGTGTTCGTCGGCAACGCTGCGCCGATCTCGACCAATCCGCTGCTGATCAAGGTCAACTACGACTCGCTGCGCGATTTCGCGCCGGTGACGCTGGTCGCGCGCGCGCCGCAGCTGGTGGTGGTGCACCCGTCGGTGCCGGTGAAGTCGATCAAGGAACTGGTGGCCTGGGTGAAGGCCGAGGGCGGCAAGGTCGACTACGGCTCGTCGGGCATCGGCACGATCGCCCACCTCGCCACCGAGATGTTCAAGAGCATGACCGGCACCGACATGGCGCATATCGCCTACAAGGGCATGCCGTTGACGATGAACGCGCTGGTCGCCAGCGAGGTGAAGGTGGTGTTCTCGGACATGGCACCGGCCATGGTGCAGGTCAAGGCCGGCAAGCTGCGGCCGCTGGCGGTGACCTCGGGGCAGCGTTTCCCGCTGCTGCCCGACATGCCGACGGTGAGCGAAGTGCTGCCCGGCTTCGACATCGCCAACTGGTGGGGCCTGTTCGTCACCGCCGGCACGCCGGCCCCGATCATCGCGCAGATGAACACCACGCTGGTGAAGGCGCTGCAGAGCCCGGAGGTCAGGGACAAGTTCGCCGGCCTCGGCGTCGAGGCGGTCAGCAGCACGCCGGCGGAGCTCGCCGCGCTGGTGAAGAGCGAGATGGCCTCGTTCGGCGCGCTGATCAAGTCGCAGAACATCCGGGCGCAATGACCATGGTCCTGCATACGCGGGCCCCGGGTGCGGGGCCATCGCCGGTACGCGCCGTGTCCCTGTGGCTGCTCGCGGCCGCCGCGCTCGTGGCGGCATGGCCTGCCACGGCCGCAACGCCTTCGGCGATGGCGCAGGCCTGGCCGCAGCGGCCAGTGCGCGTCGTGGTGCCGTTCGCACCCGGCGGTGCATCGGACTTCGTCGGCCGCATCATCCAGCCGAGGCTGGCAGCCGAGCTGGGACAGCAGGTGGTGATCGACAACCGCACCGGTGCCGCCGGCAACATCGGGGTCGAGGTCGCGGCCACCGCGTCGCCCGACGGGCACACGCTGCTGCTCGGCAACGTCGGCACGATGGCGATCAATCCGTCGCTTTATCCGAAGTTCCCGCACCATCCGACGCGCAGCTTCATCCCGGTGAGCCAGGTGGTCGACGTGCCCGGGTCGCTGGTGACGCATCCGTCGGTGCCGGCGGCTCCGGTGAAGGAGCTGATCGCCCTGCTGCGTGCACACCCGGACAAGTACAACTTCGCCTCGTCCGGTGCCGGCAGCGCGAACCGGCTCGAGACCGAGCTGCTGATGCGCGCGACCGGGACGCGGATGGTCCACGTGCCGTACAAGGGCGGGGCGGGCCCGGCGGCGGCGTCGCTGATGGGCGGCGAGACCCAGGTCGCCTTCCTCACGCTTTCCTCCACGGTCAACTTCGCGCGCCAGGGGAAGCTGCGGCTGCTGGCGGTGGTCGCACCCGCGCGGGTCGCCGGCCTGCCGGACGTGCCGACCATGGTCGAGGCCGGCTTCCCCGACATGCGGATCGGTTCCTGGCAGGGGGTGTTCACGCCGCGCGGTACCCCTGCACCGGTCGTGGCCCGGCTGTTCGATGCCGTGCACAAGGCGATGGCGCAGGCCGAGGTCGCCGAGCGCCTGCTCGGCGGCGGGGTGGCCGTGGTCACCAGCGAAACGCCGGCCGCGTTCCGCGCCTTCGTCGACAGCGAGATCGCGCGCTTCGGCAAGGTCATACGCGACGCGAAGATCACCGACGACTGACCGGCCCCGGCGGGTCCGGGGTCCCCCGCTTTTTCCCGTGAGCACGAAAGGATGCAGATGAAAGCCACCGCAAAGAAGAAGACCGTCGTACGCAAGGCCGCGAGCAAGGCGGCACCGGCCCGGCGCTCGTCGAAGACAAAGACCAAGGGCGCGGTGAAGGCCGGCGGCGCGAACGGCTACCTGTTCAGGATGTCGAAGCTGACCAAGGTGCCGGCCGGTACCGGCTATTCCACCTCCGCCGGTGGCGTGGTGGAAGGCGAGCGCATGCTGGTGGGTTGGATCGACAAGCCGCGCGGCACCGGCTCGCGCATGCACACGCATCCGAACGAGCAGTTCAACTACGTGGTGAAGGGCACGCTGAAGGGATCGGTCAACGGCAAGCCGGTGGTCGCCCGCGCCGGCTCGATGGTCTACATCCCGGCCAATGCCCCGCATACGCTGGTGTCTACGCCGGACGAGGACGTGATCTTCATCGCGATCAAGGACCTCTCGCACGGCATCATCGGCATGGCGGTGGACGGCACGATGTCCGGCCCGCACTACGAACCCGGCTTCGGTCGCGGCAAGGGGGCGAAGAAGGCGAAGACCGCGAAGTCCGCCAGCCGCAAGCCGGCGAAGAAGTCCACCGCGCGCGCGAAACGCTGAGGAGTCGCCATGCCTTTCCACCGGTTCGAAGCGATCGAGCAGAGCTACCTCACGCCCGACCTGTCCACTGCCCGCGGACCGGTGATCGAAGGCGACTACCTGTGGTTCTGCCTGGTGAACAAGACGGCAGGCACCGGGTCGGAACTGCACTACCACCCCAACGAGTTGCTGATCTTCCCGGTCACCGGGAAGATCAACGCGGTGGTGGGCAAGGACCGCCGGGTGGTCGGGACGGGCACCTTCGTGCACGCGCCGGCCTTCGCCCGGCATTCGATGCGGGCCACGGAGGATGGTGACCTGTCCTACCTGTACATGAAGGACAAGACCTGGACCGTGGTCGGCCTGGCGGTGGACGAGAAGGTGCCCGAGCGGGCATTGTCCATCGACGAGATCAACCGTCTGCATGCCCAGGGCAAGGGCAAGCTGGGCGAGCGCGGCGACGAGTCGACGCGGCACCGCCAGAAGGGCACCAGCAGCATGGTGGTGGAGGGCATCGACACCTGCTTCTACCCGGTGATCGACGGCTTCGATGCACCGGCGGTTTCCGGTCGACGCGAGACCACCATCGAGGGCGAACGCCTGGCGTTCGGATTCGTCGACGCGCCGCACGCGGGCAATGCGCCTGCGGCCGAAACGGCTGCGCTGCATGAAGTGTTCTTCTACATCGTCCGGGGCGCGGTCGATGTTTCGCTCTCCGGCGAGCGACGCAGGCTGTCGCCAGGCGACGTGATGCATGTGCGACGTGGCGAGCCGTTCTGGCTGGTCGCCGCAGACGGCGGCGCGCGTTACGCGAGCGTGCGCTCGACCGACTGGCTCGAGCACCGGATCGACTCGATGCCGGAAGACGAACGCGAGCAGTCGCGCCTGCACAACCGGGCCAATTGAAGATGGGCCCCGGACGATGAAGATCGGGCTGATCGGCACCGGCCGCATGGGCACCGCGCTGGGCGGACGGCTGCTCGACGGCGGCCATTCCCTGAAGGTGCACGACCTGGATCCGGCGTCGGTGGCGCCGCTGGTCGGACGCGGCGCGGTGCATGCGGTCGCGCTCGAGGACACCTTCGACGCCGACCTGGTGATCACCCTGGTGCCCGACGACAAGGCCGTCGACGCGATCTGGCTCGCCGGCGGGCGCATCCCGACACTGCCCGCGCGGACGGTGCATGCGTGCATGGCCTCGATCAGCTATGCGATGGGCGGCCGGCTGGCGACCGCCCATGCCGAGGCGGGTCGCCGCTATCTTTCCGTGCCGCTGTTCGGCCGGCCGCCGCTCGCGGCGCGCGGCGAACTGGACGTGATCGTCGCCGGGGACGCGGCGGCGATCGCCGATTGCCGGCCCGCGCTGGAGACGATCGGCCGCCAGGTGTTCGAGGTCGGCGCGCGCCCGGAGCAGGCCAACCTGGTGAAGATCGCGCGCAATTTCCTGGTCGCCAACGTGATCGAGGGGCTGGGCGAGGCGTTCGCGCTTTGCGGCCGCGGCGGGGTCGAGGCGGAACGGTTCCTGCAGGTCCTGGTCAACACCTCCCTCGATGCGCCCGCGTACCGGTACTATGGCGGCTACCTGGTCGCACGGTCGCGCGAGACGCTGCTGCCGATGCGCCTGGGACTCAAGGACATCGAACTGAGCATGCAGGCAGCCATGGAACTGGACACCGAACTTCCGACGGCCGCGCTGATCCGCGGGCAGATGCTCGCCGCGATCGGCGACGGATGGGGCGAACGCGACTGGGCCGCGCTGGCCGAGTGGATCGGCGAGCGTGCCGCGCGGGTGCGCGATGAATGACGCGCCCGGGATGGACCCCGCGGCGGCCGCGGCGCTGGTCGAGCGGCTCGCGCAGGCGGTCGGCCGCGCGAACGTGCTCACCGACCCGGCCGACGTCGCCCCGGCGCTGAGCGACTGGCGCGGCTTCTACCACGGCCGCGCGCTGGCGCTGGTGCGTCCCGGCAGCACGGCGGAAGTCGCGGCGGTGGTACGCGCCTGCGCCGAGACCGGCACCGCGGTGGTCGCTCAGGGCGGCAACACCGGCATGTGCGGCGGCGCGACCCCGACGATGGACGGCCGCACGATCGTGCTGTCGCTGTCGCGCATGAACCGCGTGCTCGCGCTCGACCCGCTGAACGACACGATCACCGTCGAGGCCGGTTGCGTGCTGGCCACGGTGCAGCAGGCCGCCACCGCGGCGGGCCGGCTGTTCCCGCTGTCGCTGGGCGCGGAAGGCAGCTGCCAGATCGGCGGCAACCTGGCGACCAATGCCGGCGGGGTGAACGTGCTGCGCTATGGCAACACGCGCGACCTCGCGCTAGGGCTGGAGGTCGTGCTCGCCGACGGCAGCGTGCTTGGCGGCCTGCGCGGGTTGCGCAAGGACAATACCGGCTACGACCTGAAGCAGCTGTTCATCGGTTCGGAAGGCACGCTCGGCGTGATCACCGGCGCGGTGCTCAAGCTGTTTCCGATGCCGCGCACCTCGGTCACCGCGTTCGCCGCCGTGCCCGATCCCGCCGCTGCGATCGCGCTGCTCGGCCGCCTGCGCGAGCAGGTCGGTAACCGGGTGAGCGCGTTCGAACTGATCTCCCGCTTCAGCATCGAACTGGTGCTCGCGCACATCCCCGGCACGCGCGATCCGCTGCCGACGGCATCGCCGTGGTACGTGCTGACCAACGTCGACGACCCGCGCACCGAGTCCGACCTGCGCCCGGCGCTCGAGCAGGCGCTGGGCGATGCGGTCGAGGCCGGGCTGGTGAGCGACGCGGTGCTGGCCGAGAGCGATGCGCAGGCGCAGGCGTTGTGGCGCATCCGCGAATCGATCCCCGATGCGTCCAAGGTCGAAGGCCTGCTCTACCGGCACGACATCTCGGTGCCGACCAGCGACATCCCGTCGTTCATCGACGAGGCGGGTGCGCGGCTGGAAGCGGCGTTCCCGGGCACCCGGGTCGTCTGCTTCGGGCATATCGGCGACGGCAACCTGCACTACAACTGCTACGTGCCGGGGCGAATGCGCGACGACCCGGTGGCGATCGCGGCGACCGACGTCAACGAGGTGGTGTTCCGCCTGGTGCACGAGCGTGCCGGATCGATCAGCGCCGAGCATGGCATCGGCCAGGCCAAGGTGGCGGAACTGCCCCACTACAAGAGCGCGGTCGAGCTGGCGGTGATGCACCGGCTGAAGGCGGTGCTCGATCCGCAGGGCATCATGAACCCGGGCAAGGTGATCTGAGCCGGGTCCGGGCCCGCGGCGGCCGGCGGCCCGCTCAGCCCGGCACGGGGCGCTGCTGGCTGTAGGCCTTGCGGATCATCGCCGCGATCGCGCGGGCCGCGGCCGACCGTTCGCTGCCGCTGCACCACAGGATCGCCACGCTGCGGGTGAGCTTCGGCTTCAACGGGATGCAGCGCAGCCGAGGGAAGATCGCAGCCATCCGGCGCGTCTGTATCGTCGCCAGGTTGCTCCGCTGCACGGTCGCCAGGATGGTATCGGTGGAGTCGATCTCGATGCGCACCCGCGGCTCGACCCCGGCCTCGCCGAACCACTGCGAGACCAGCAGCCGCGACGGGAACTGCCGCGTCAGCACCACCAGCGGCTGGTCGGCGAGCTGCCCGGCGGTGATCTCGCGCCGGCGTGCGTAGCGGTGCGTGTCGGAGACGACCAGCGTCATCGCTTCCTCGAACAGCTTCTCGGATTCGATGCGCGAGGACTCCGGCGTCACATAGGCGATGCCCAGGTCGAGGTCGCCGCGCACCAGGTGCGCTTCCATCTCGCGCGTGGGCAGCTGGCGCACCACCACGCGGATGTCGGGATAGGCCTCGCTGAAGGCGCCGAGGATCGGCGGCAGCAGCGAGCTGTTGAACGACTGGAACACGCCGATGCGCAGCGTGCCGCGCATCAGTCCCTGCAGCTCCGCCAGAGAGTTCTCGGCGGCATCGATCTCGTTGAGCACGCGTTGCGCATGCTCGCGGAAGACTTCGCCCGCCGCCGTGAGTCGGACATGCCGTCCGACGCGGTCGAGCAGCGCGCAGCCGACGCCGTCCTCGAGCTGGCGGATCTGCTGCGACAGCGTGGGCTGGGTGACGTTCAGCGCGACCGCCGCCCGCGTGAAGCTGAGCGACTCGGAGACCGCGAGGAAGTAGCGCAGGTGGCGGAGTTCCATGGATTGACGCGTCGTGTCACCGCGCGCGGCCGTCGGCGGCCGCGCGGGCGGGGCTGTGCGTTCCTTCTTGTGTGGCATCATCATACGGCACATGACGCACGGCGCGCCCGGATCCACAGGGGCGGCCGGCAACGGAGGAGCAGGATGAGGATAACCGGCGTACCTGCGGTTGCCACGACTTCGACAGGGATGGCGGGCGCGCCGGCCGTGTCGGCCACTAAGACCCCGGCGGTGGCGGCCGCGACCCTGCTCGCGTTCGCGGCCACCATCGCCAGCAGTGCCGCGGCCTGGGCGCAGTCGTCCCAGTCGTCCCAGTCGTCGCAGTCCTGGCCCAACCGTGCGGTGCGCGCCATCGTGCCCGGGCCGCCGGGCGGCGGCACCGACATCCTCACCCGGGCGGTGGTGCAGAAGATGGCCGAGAACCTCGGCCAGCCGTTCATCGTCGAGAACCGCGCCGGTGCCAGCGGCATCATCGGCGTCGAACTGGCGATGCGCGCGCCGCCCGACGGCTACACGGTGCTTATGGGCCACAGCGGCACGCATGCGATCAACCTCAGCCTGCGCAAGACGCTGTCCTACCATCCGGTGCGCGACTTCACCGCGCTGATGCTGGTGGCCAGCGTGCCCAACGCGCTGGTGGTGCACCCGTCCTTCCCGGCGAAGTCGGTCAAGGACATGGTCGCGCTGGCGCGGGCCAAGCCGGGACAGGTCACCTATGCATCGGCGGGCACCGGCTTCTCGCAGCACCTGGCCGGCGTGCTGTTCGCCGACATGGGCGGCGTCGACATGCTGCACATCCCGTACAAGGGCAGCACGCCCGGCATGACCGACGTCATCGGCGGCAACGTGATGAGCATGTTCCCGAACATCACCACCGCGATGCCGCACCTGAAGAGCGGCCGGCTGCGCGCGCTCGGCGTGACTTCGGCGAAGCGCTCCGACGTGCTGCCCGAGGTGCCGGCCATCGCCGAGACGCTGCCCGGCTACGAGGCACTGGCCTGGTTCGGCCTGTTCGGACCCGCCGCGATGCCGGCCGACCTGGTGCGCCAGGTCAATGCCGAGATGGTGCGTGCGCTGGGCGATGCGAAGGTGCGCGAGATGGTGCGCAGCCAGGGCGGCGACCTCGGGGGCGGGTCGCCCGAGCAGTTCCAGGCGTTCGTGAACGCCGAGATCGTGAAGTGGGCGAAGGTGATCAAGCGGGCGGGGGTGGAACAGGAGTAGGCGGTGCCGACCACCTGATGCGGCGTGATTTGACGCTGCGTGCAGCGCCCTTGTATCGTGGGCCGATCGATCCATCGTCTTCGGCGGGCCCGCCATGATCCGCATGTACCGAACGTTTCCGACTGCCGCCGCGATGCTGGGCACTGGCGTACTGGGCGCGCTCTGCGCGAGCCAGCCCGTGGCGGCGCAGTCCCCGGACAAGTGGCCGGGAAAGGCGATCCGCATCCTGATCGGCTACGCGCCCGGCACCTCGATCGACATCAACGGCCGTTTCCTCGCGCAGCGCCTGTCCGAGGAGTATGGCCAGCCGGTGGTGGTCGACAACCGGCCCGGCGCCACAGGCGCGATCGCGGCCGAGGCGGTGGCGAAGGCGGCGCCCGACGGCCATACCCTGCTTGCCGGTCCCGGGTCGGGCATCGTCGCCACGCCCTGGCTGCAGAAGGTGGCCTTCGATCCGCTGCGCGACTTCACGCCGGTGGCGCTGATCGGCGAGTTCTCGTTCCTGATGGTCGCGCATCCCTCGCTGCCGGCGAAGAACGTGCGCGAGGTGCTGGCGCTCGCACGCAAGCGGCCGGGCGAGATGGCCTATGGCTCGAACGGGGTCGGCAGCGCGTTCCACCTGGCCGGCGTGCTGTTCGGTGCGATGGGCAACGTGGAGATCCTGCACGTGCCTTACCGGGGCGGCGGCAATGCCGCGCTGGTCGACCTCACCGGCGGGCGCATCCACCTGATGTGGAACAGCCCGGTGTTCCTGCTGCCGCATGTGAAGGCGGGGCGGTTGCGCGCGATCGCGGTCACCGGCCCGAAGCGCATCCCCGCGCTGCCCGACGTGCCGACCATCGCCGAGTCCGGACTGCCGGGCTACGCGATGACCGGCTGGCAGGGCATCGTCGCACCGGTGAACACGCCGCGCGAGGTGGTGATGCGGCTGAACGGTTCCATCGGCAAGGTGCTGTCCTCGCCCGAGGGGCGCGAGGCGTGGACCGGCCAGGGCATGGAGCCCACCGTGCTCTCGCCCGAGCAGTTCGGCGCGCTGCTGCGCGCCGACTTCGAGTCCTACGGCAAGCTGGTCAAGCGCATCGCGAAGGACATCTGACCGGCACGCTGCGGCTGCGGCTGCGGCCGCCGTCCCCGGCCGCGGCCGCGGCCTGCGTTTCAGCCCGGCGGCATCCCTTCCAGCGTGCCCGGCTGGTTGGCCAGCCACCAGGTCGCCAGTTCGCGGCAGGTCATGAAGCGCGTGCCGGGCCGGCCGGCCATGTAGCCCAGGAAGTCCTCGACGATGCGCGCACGGGCTGCACGACCCGAACCGTAGTCGCCGCGCGGATGCAGGGTGAGCGTCACCAGCGTGCCCTCGGCATGCATCGCGTCGAACTCCTCCTTCCACGTCTTCAGCACGCGGATGTGCGAGTGCCGCGGCTCGTAGAAGGTCGCATCCTGCAGGGGCTGGAACTGCGGCAGTTCGACCAGCCTGCGGCCGCCGTCGGCCTGCACGATGTAGGGCCAGTCGTCATCCTCGAAGCTGGCGTCGTAGAGGTAGCCGAGCCGTGCCAGGTGGCCGAGCGTCGCCGGCGACAGCAGGCCGCGCGGCGCGCGCCAGCCGACCGGCGCGCTGCCGGTGGCGGCGGTGAGCGCCTCGTGCGCGCGCTGCAGCGTGGCGAACTCGGAATCGCCGAGGCTGCCATGGTCCTCGAACGCGTAGCCGCGGGCGCCGACTTCGTGCCCCCCCTTCAACACGGCGTCGAGCGCGGCGGGGTGGCGTTGCGCGTCGGTCGCAGGCACGAACACGGTGGCCTTCGTGCCGGTGTTCGCGAAGGCGTCGAGCAGGCGCGCGAGACCGGCGCGCATGCCGTAGCGGCCGTAGGAATAGCGGCCGTACAGGTTCTCTTCGCGCGTCTCGGTCAGGTCGACCGATTCGGCGTCGAAGTTGACCGTGACCAGGACGATGCACTGCGCATCGCCGGGCCAGCGCGGGCTGGCGAGCCGCGGCAGGGAGCTAGTCGAAGCTGGCATGGTTTTCCCTCACCCAGTCGGCGAGCCCGCCGACACTGAAGAAACGCACGCCTTCATGGCGCTTGATGTAGGTGATCAGTTCCTCGACGATGCGCGCGCGCGCCGGCGTGCCGGAGCCCCAGCCGCTGCGCGCATGCACCATCAGCATGTAGTAGCCGTTCTCGTGGTACAGGGTGTCGAATTCCTGCTTCCAGTGTTCCAGCACCTCGGACGGCGGCGTCATGCTGAAGCGGTAGAACGGGAAGTCGTCGAGGCTGTAGGCGCTGCTCGGCAGCTCCGGCATGTCGTCCTGGCGCTGGCCGTCGATCTCGACCATGTACGGCAGGTCGTAGTCCTTGTCGCTCGAGTCGTAGCGGTAGCCGAGGCGGCGCAGCACGCGCATCGTGCGCGCGCTCTTGCGGCCGGACGGGGATCGCCAGCCGGTCGGCGGGGCACCCATCAGCCCGGTGAGGATGTCGTGGGTGCGTTCGAGCAGGGCCTCTTCCTCGTCGCCCAGTTCCCAGCTCTCGTGCAGGTAGCCATGCGAGCCGATCTCGAAGCCGCGGCGATGTGCCTCCTGCACCAGTTCCGGATAGCACTCGGCATCGAAGCCGGGCATGAAGAAGGTGGTCGGCACGCCATGGCGTTCGAACAGGTCCATGTAGCGCGGCATGCCGCAGCGGCCGGAATAGCGGCCGACGGCATTGGCGCCGAGCGGGCGCAGCTTGCGGCCGGTCTCGTGCGACGGGCCGTCGAAGTCCACGGTCAGGCAGACGGCGCAGCGCACGCCGTCGGGCCAGCGGTAACGTCCCTTCATCTGTCCTCCTTCAATCGCTGCCGGGCAGGCCGACCGAACGGTACTCGGACTGGCACGGCTGGCCTGCGGCGATATGCACCCGGTTGTTCTGCAGGTCGAACACCTGCGAGGATACGGTCATCGTCGGCTCGCTGCCCGGGTAGTCGTGCGGGTGGCGGCAGATCGAGCGTGGATGCCCGAAGTGGTCGCGCAGCGTGTCCTTCACGTCGTCGACGGTGATCGAGCCGATCTTCGGTTCCAGCAGCTGGCGCGCGCGGAAGTCGCGGTACAGGCTGTCGCCTGTATAGAACTTCGCCACGCCGGTGGACTGTGCGACCACCGACTGGAAGTGGTTGGAATGGGTCAACAGCCCGCGCACGGGATAGACCGGGAAGGCCTGCTTCGGCGAGAGTTCGAAGTCGATCGCCACGCCGCCGCGATGCGCGACCAGGTAGTTTCCGGACGCGCCACGCGGCGCCCGCACCAGGCGGTCGATCGCCTCGTAGTAGTGCCGGGCGTTGAGCACCTGGCGGCGCAGGATCGGGATCGGCACGCCGACATGGCCACGGTCCTCGTTCGACACCAGCAGGTTGCCGCAGATCGCGATGCCGTCCTCGTTGAAGCCGTCGCGGCCGACCATGCCGGCCTCGACGATCAGGGTCAGCGCCGGCTTGCGCTGCTGGCGGATCTTCAGCACGACGATGCTGTCGACGCAGCCGTCGCGCCAGTCCCAGTTCTTGCCGACGATCACGCCGCCGTCGCGCGCGGCCTCGGGCAGCACCGCGATCGTCGTGCACTCGGTGGCTGGCTTCAGGCCCATCGCGCTGCCGTAGAGCAGCTCGGTGCGGCAGTTGACCGCGACGATGTCCTCGAACGCCTGCTTCGACCCGGCGGCGATGCCTTCCAGCTCGCGCAGGATGTCGAGGTCGATCTCGCGGATCGACTGCGCGAAGGTCCTTGCCCGCTCCCGCGTGGCCGCGAGCGACAGCCTGGCCTGGCGCTCGAACGACGGCAGGTAGATGTCGAGGGTCTGCTGCACGCGCTCGGCGGCGAGCCGGCCATGGGCCTCGCCGCAGTCGTGCGCGCTGCCTTCGATCTCGTGGACGGGGAACGGCGTGTACATGGCAGGAACTCCGGTTCGGGGCGCGTGTGCAGGTATCGGCGACGCGTGCAGCGGCTCGCAGGCCCGGGCTCAGGCGCGGGCGCCGGTGACCGGCACGGTCCGGCGCTCGTCGATCGACTGCATGATCGCGCGGGTCACTTCGACCAGGGCCACGCCCGATTCTCCATCCGGCAGGTCGGTCCGGACACCGGCCAGTTCGGCCTCGAATGCGTCGATCTCGAGCCGGTAGGCCGACGGCGCGGCGGTGAAGGCTTCCTCGCGGCTGCCCTCGGGCGTGGTGATCGTCAGCACATGGCGATCGGTCCAGCGCAGGGCGGAGGTGCTGGCCATCCCGCGCGTGCCCTGGAGCACGAAGTCGTTGCGCACGCTGGGCATCTCGCGCGTCGCGCGCACCACGGCCTGGCAGCCGCTGCCGAGCATCGCCAGCACGGTCACCGTCTCGTCGGGCAGGCCGGCGCGCCGGTCGGGGTGCGACAGCGCGCAGACTTCGGTGTAGGGCAGGCCCGAGACCCACTGCACCAGGTCGAGCAGGTGCACCGCCATGTCGAACAGGGCGCCGCCCTGGCGCATGTCCAGCCGCCACGGCGCGCGCGTACCGCCCATCGGCCCGTTGCGCTCGAGCGAGATCGCGCGCAGTTCTCCGAGTTCGCCCGACTGGACCACCTCGCGCAGGCGGCGGATCACCGGCTCCAGGCGGATCTGGTGCGCGACGCGCAGCACGACGCCGGCGTCGCGGCAGGCCTGCGTCATCGCCACCGCCTCGGCGAGGTCGATCGACAGCGGCTTCTCGCACAGCACGTGCTTGCGGTGGCGTGCAGCGGCGAACACCGCAGCGCCATGCAGCGCATTGGGCGTGCAGACATAGATCGCGTCGACCGCGGGATCGGCCGCCAGCGATTCTGGATCGTCATGGATGCCGGCCACGCCGTGCCGGGCGGCGAAGGCGCGGGTCTTCTCCGGCGAGCTGCCCAGGCAGGCGACCAGCTGCGATCCCGGGCTCTGCCGGATCGCCGGCACCATCCACTGCTCGACCAGGCGGCCCAGTCCGACAACGCCCCAGCGAACCGTGCGGGCGTCCTTCCCTCGCCCGGCTTCCGGCTCAACGGCCACGTCGTCGGTCCTCCCGTGCAAGACGACGCGCAGTATACATCCGGACGTCCGCTAATCGACCTTCACGCCCGCGCGCTTCGCCACCGGCCCCCAGGTCGAGAGGTCGCTCGCGATGACTTCGGCCAGGCGTGCCGGTCCGCCCGGCGTGAACTCGAGCCCGAGCGACGCGAAGCGCTCGCGTGTCTCGGCGAGCTGCAGGATCTTCGCGGTTTCGTCGGCGAGCCGGTCGACGATCGCCTTCGGGGTACCCAGGGGCGCCATCAGTCCATAGAAGTTGTTCGCCGCATATTGCTTGATGCCGGACTCGATGAAGGTCGGCACGTCCGGCAGGAAGGCCGAACGCCTGTCGGAGGCGATCGCCACCACTCGCAGGCGGCCTTCCTTCAGCAGCGACGACGCGGATGCATACGAGTCGAACATCAGCTGGATGTTGCCGGCCACGATGTCGGCCTTGGCCGGGGCGCTTCCCTTGTAGGGCACATGGGTGAACTCCACGCCGGTGAGTCCCTGCAGCAGTTCGATCTCGAGGTGGGCGAGCGTCCCGCTGCCCAGGGAGCCGAATGCCAGTTCGCGCGGCCGCGCCTTGGCCAGCGCGATCACGTCGCGCACCGTCTTCACCGGCAGCGACGGATGCGCGACCAGCACATGCGGCGCATTGGCCAGCAGCGCGACCGGGGCGAAGCTCTTCGCGAGGTCGTATCCCGGCGACGCATAGACATTGGACGCGACCGCATGGTTGGTGACCGCCGCGAGCAGCAGCGTATAGCCGTCCGGCGCGGCCTTCGACACATAGGCCGGGCCGAGGTTGGTACCGGCGCCCGGCCGGTTCTCGACCAGCACCTGATGGCGCAGCGATTCCCCCAGGTTGCCGGCGACCACGCGCGCGACGATGTCCGCGGCACCGCCCGGCGGAAACGGCACGATCAGCCGCACCGGCCGCACCGGCCAGGCCTGTGCCGGCTGTGCCAGCGCGTCCGCCGGGGCGAGCGAGAAGGACGCGGACAGCATGGCGATCGCCAGTGGCGCGACCTGCGCGGCGTGCCTGACGCGCAAGGCAGGGAAGGCAGGAAAGCGGCGGGCGGGCAGGAGGGTCACGGTGAGGTTCCTTCGACTGTGGGAGGGACACGCATCGGGTCTGCAGCACGATGCGTGCCGGGATCGCGTGCGTCGTGCAGGAACCGACTCAGTTCGCGCTCAGCCCGAGCCGGCGGATCACCTTCGACCAGCGCGCGATCTCGTCGCGCACGATCGCGATCGCCTGCTCGGTGCTGCTGCCGACGATCTCCGAGCCTTCCGCCGCCAGGCGCTCGCGCACGTCGGCCGTGTTCAGCGCGCGTATCAGTTCCTGGTGCACCCGTGCGACGACCTCGCGCGGCGTCGCGCCCGGCACCATCGCGAAGTGCTGGCCGGTGGTGACGAAGTCGGGATAGCCCGACTCGGCGACGGTCGGGATGTCGGGTGCACCCGCCGACCGCTTGCCGCTGGTCACGGCAAGGCCGCGCAGCTTGCCGCCGCGCACGAAGTTGATGCCGGCCGTCATGTTGACCATGATCACGCCGACCTGGCCGCCGATCACCTCGTTGAGGGCGGCACCGGCGCCCTTGTAGGCGATGTGCTCCATCTTCACGCCGACCCGCTCGAGGAACAGTTCCATCGCCAGGTGCGGGCCGGTGCCGGCCCCGCCCGACGCGTAGTCGAGGCCACGCTGCTGTTTCTTCGCCAGTGCGACCAGCTGCTGCACGTTTCGCGCCGGCAGCGACGGGTGCGTGGCCAGCAGCAGCGGTGCCTCGGCCAGCACCGACACCGGGAGCAGGTCCTTGTGCGAGTCGTAGGGAAGCTTCGGGTACAGCGTCGCGTTGATCACGTAGTTGTTCAGGCCCATCACCAGGATCGTGTGGCCGTCCGGTGCGGCACGCGCGGTGAGCAGGGTGCCCAGCGTGCCGCCGGCACCTGGGCGGTTGTCGATCACCACCGGCTGCTTGAGCAACTCGGTGAGCTGGTTGCCCAGCGCGCGCGCGAGGAAGTCGCTGGGACCGACCGGGCCCGAAGGCACGATCAGGCGCAGCGGCTTGCTCGGCCAGGCCGCCGGCGCAGGCTGTGCCTGCACGGCGCCGGGCAGCAGGAACAACGGGAGCGCGGCAAGCAGCGCCCCGCGCAGGATGGAAGACCCGGATCGCGCAGGGGCCCGCCGGGCCACCTGCCGTGCATGCATGTCCATCGTAGCGCCTCCTCCTCCGGATGCGCCGTGCGGCGGTGCTACAGCTTTCCGCCGTACAGCTTCATCGCATTGCCGCTGCAGATCAGCTCGCGGTCCGCGGTCGACAGCCGCTTCACCGCCTTCAGCCGCTCGACCGGGTTCTCCTCGCCCATGTCGAACGGCGCATCGGTCGCCAGCACCACCCGGTCCGCGCCGACGCGTTCGATCAGGTAGCGCAGCGCCGCCTCGTCATGCACCAGCGCGTCGTACCAGAACCGGCGCAGCATCTTCTCGGGCGAGGTGCGGGTGTCCTGCTTCGTGTCCTTGCGCACCTTGTGCCCGTGCACGAAGCGGCCGATCTGGTACGGGATGTAGCCGCCGCCGTGCGCGAGCACGATCTTCAGCGTCTTCAGGTCGTCCAGCGCACCGCTGAACATCAGGTTGCCCACCATGATCGTGCTGTGCAGCGGGTTGCCGATCAGGTTGCGCAGGTGGTACTTCTCGGTACCGCACTCCGGCGTGGACGAATACGGGTGGGCGAAGATGAACACCTTCAGGTCCTGCGCCCGCTTGAGCACCGGGCGCAAGCGCGGCTCGGACAGCTGCTCGTGTTCCACCGACGTGCCCAGCTCCACCGAGCGGAAGCCATGGTCGCGCACGATGCGCTCGAGCTCGGCGATCGCCGCGTCCGGGTGCTGCATCGGCAGCGTGCCCATGCCCTTCAGGCGGTCCGGATGGGCGGCCACCATGCGCGCGATGCCGTCGTTGGTGATGCGCGCGGCCTCGGCCGCCGCATCGACGCCGAGCCAGTACATCATCACGATCGGCGCCGGCGAGATGAACGACACGTCGAGGCCCTTGCGGTCCATGCCCGCGACCTTCACGGCCGGGTCGGAGAACTCCGGAAACACCGGGAAGGCATGGCCGCCGTCGCGCACGATGCGCTGGCTGCCGTCGCGCGTCTCGATGTTCATCTGGAAGCGTGCCGGTTCGCGTTCGATCGCCTGCAGCAGCTCGGCCGGCACGACATGGCTATGCACGTCGATCCTTCGCCGCGCCGGCTTCTTCGCGGCCGTCTTGATCACGGCCTTGCGTACGGCCTTCCGTACCGCTGTCTTCTTCGTCGCCGCCATTGCGATTGCTCCCTCGGGTTGAATCAGTCGGCCTTGATGCCGGTCTCGCGAACCAGCCTGCCGATCCTGTTTACATCGGCGCGAACCAGCGCGGCAAATTCCTTCGGCGACAGTACGTAGGGGTCCAGGCCGAGCACTGCGAAGCGCTCCTTCGCCTCCCCACCGGTGACGACCCGCGCGGTGTCGGTGGCGACGCGGTCGATGATCGGCTGCGGGGTGCGCGCCGGCATGAAGGCACCCCACCAGCTGTCGAGCACGTAGCCGCTGACGCCTGCCTCGTCCAGGGTGGGCAGGTCTGGCGCCTGCGGCGTGCGGCTGGTCGAGGTCACCGCATAGCCGCGCAGCTTGCCGTTGCGCAGGTTCGGCACCCCGACCGGCGTGCTGGCGAACACCAGGTGGATCTGGCCGCCGATCAGGTCGTTGATCGCCTGCCCGCTGCCCTTGTAGGCGACATGCAGGATGTCGACCTTCGCCAGCAGCTTGAACATCTCACAGCCCAGGTGCGCAGGCGTGCCGACCCCGCCCGAGCCGCAGGTGAGTGCACCCGGCTTGCGCCGCGCGAGCGCCAGCAGTTCCTTCACGGTCTTCGCCGGCACGCTCGGGTGGCCGACCAGCATGGTCGGTGCGCTGGCCACCGGCGTGATCGCCACCAGGTCGCGCACCGGGTCGTAGCCGACATCGGCATACAGGTGCACGTTGGTCGCGATCGGCCCGATGCCGGCGAGCAGCAGGGTGTAGCCGTCCGGCGCAGCCTTCGCCACCATCGCCGTGCCGATGCTGCCGCCGGCACCGGCGCGGTTCTCGGTGATTACCGGCTGGCCGAGGGCTTCGCCCAGGCCGTGGGCGACCACGCGCGCCACCAGGTCGGAGGAGCCACCGGGGGGGAACGGGGCGATGAGTCGCACCGGCTTCACCGGCCACGCCTGTGCGCCGGCGAGTGCAGGCAGCAGCAGGAAGGGCAGGGCGAGCAGTGGCATCGCGACCGTTCGCGGCGACAGGGAACGCAGCAGGGCGTCCATCAGTCCACCCTCATGCCGGTTTCCTTCACGAGCTTCGCCCACTTCGCCACTTCCGCGCGCACCTGCTCGCCGAACTGCTCCGGCGTGTTCGGTGCCGCAGGTTCGTAGCCAGCGCCGACCAGCTTCGCCTGGAACTGCTGCTGCTTCAGCGCCACCAGGGCTTCTGCGTTCAGGCGGCCCACGATCGGACGCGGTGTCGCCGCCGGCGCCATCAGCCCGTTCCAGCCGATCACCTCGAAGCCGGGCAGGCCGGACTCGTTCAGCGTGGGGATGTCGGGCGCGAGGCGCGAGCGTTCGCGGCTGCTCACCGCCAGCCCGCGCAGCTTGCCCGACAGCACCTGCGGCATCGCCACCGATGCGATGCCGAACACGACCTGCACCTGGCCACCGACCGCGTCCATGATCGCCGGGGCCGCCGACTTGTACGGCACGTGCACCAGGTCGACCTTCGCCATCGACTTGAACAGCTCCCCGGCGAGGTGGGGCGGGGTGCCGTTGCCGGAGGATGCATAATTGATCTGCCCGGGCCGCTTGCGCGCCAGCGCGATCAGTTCCAGCGTCGAGCGCACCGGCAGCGATGGATGCACCATCAGCACGAACGGCGAGGACGCCGCGAACACCACCGGCGCGAAGTCGCGCAGCAGGTCGGTGCTGCCTGGCTGCAGCACGGCGTTGATCGTGTAGGCCGCGCTGGACAGCAGCAGGCTGTAGCCGTCGGCGGGCGCGCGGGCGACGATCTCCGCCGCGATCACGCCGCCGCCGCCGGGGCGCGGATCGATCAGCACCTGCTGGCCCCAGGCGTCGGTGTAGTGCTGTCCGAGCAGACGGCCGACGATGTCCGGCCCGGGCCCGACGACGATCCGGATCGGCTTCTGCGGAAAGTCCTGCGCCTCTGCCGGCTGCGGCATCGCAGCCGTGCACGCCATGGCGGCCAGGGCGGCGCCCACTGCGACCGCCCTGGCGGCTGTCCCTGTGGTCGTCCCTGCGGCCCCCGGGTGATGTCCGGCCGCGGCTGCACGCCGCGGCGCCTGCCTGTTCGGATGCATTTTCCTCCTCCTGTATCGCTGCGGGGGCCGTGCGCCTGTCTCTGTGTGCGAACCGGTGGCGGTCGCATCGGCCGGATACGTGGATGCCGCTCAGAACCGCCTGTAACCCTTCCGTCCGATGCCGCTGGCGATGAACAGCTCGCCGGCCAGCGTGGATACGTACAATCGGTCGAGCGCCGGTCCGCCGAACTGGCACCGTGCCGGCAGGTCGCCCGGCAGCGGATGCGATTCGAGGATCGTGCCCGAGGGCGAGAACACCATCACGTGCGGGCCGGGCCCGCTGCGCCGCGAGCCGCAGACCGCGACGATGTTGCCCTCGCTGTCCAGGCACATGCCCTCGATGCCGCGGTGCTCGCCGCGCTGGTCGGCGCCGAAGGTATGCATCACCACCGGCGTGCCGACATGGCCGTACGCATCGACCGGATACGCGCGCAGTTCGCGCGGCCCCTTGCGGCTGATCTCGCCTTCGCCGACATAGAGCGTCTTTTCGTCGGGCGACAGCAGCACCGCGCGCGGGGCGACCGTGTCCTCGGTGACGCGGTCGAGGTGCCAGTGCGCGCGCTCGTCGCGGCCCAGGCGCAACACCGACGCATGGTGCAGCGGCGGGAAGATCTGCGGCCCGAACGACAGCACATGGCTGTACGGGTCGGAGAACCAGACGCGGCCACCGCGGTCGACGCACAGGTCGCACGGGAAGTTGTGCACCTTGCCGTCGATGCGGGTGGCCGTCGGGTTGGCCGTGCCGCGCGGCTGGAACTGGATCATCCGGCGGCCGCCTTCCTGGCAGCCATAGAGCACGCCCGGCTCGGTCGAGAAGGCGATGCCGTTGACCCGGTTCGCATGCCTGCGCACCTCGGTGAACGTGCCGCTGGCCGGGTCGTGGCGATGGATGAAGCCCGCCTCGAGCAGGCTGACCAGCATGCCGTTGCCGTCCCAGGCGAGGCCGCCCAGCGCACCGCCGTAACCGCCATTGATCGGTCCGGGGACCGGCTCGAACTTCCATGCCATCCTGATTCTCCTTCCGAAAACCGGGGTTGCCCTCCGGCTGCCGCTTCGCCGCGAACCGCTACCAGACCGCGATGCCGGGGATCTTCACCTGCGTGCGCCAGACCTCGGTGAACGTGGTCATGTACAGCGTGCGCCAGTCGTCCCCGCCCCAGCAGAAATTGGTGCAATGGTGGCCAGGCACGAAGATCCGGCCGAGCAGCCGGCCGGACGGGTCGATCACGTGCACGCCGCCCGGTCCGGTGCACCAGACATTGCCCTCGGTGTCGCACTTCATGCCGTCGGCGACGCCGCCTTCGGTGCCGGTCATGTCGTGGAAGCGTCGGCCGTTGGACAGGCTGCCATCCGGGTTGACGTCGAACACCCGGATGTAGGCCTGCCGGGTGTCGTTTACGTACAGCAGCTTCTCGTCCGGGGAGAAGGCGAGACCGTTCGGATAGCTGACCTCGTCGGTGGCGAGGATCGCCGGACCGCCTTCCTTGCCGACGCGGTACACGCCCTGGAAGTCGAGGTAGCGCTGCACGTCCTCGGCGACCATGCCCGGGATCACCAGGCCGCCGGCCGAGTCGGTCCAGTAGACCTGGCCGTCGGAACGCACCACGATGTCGTTGGGCGTGTTCAGCTTCTTCCCGTCGTAGTGCGAGGCGAGGGTGGTGAAGGTACCGTCCTTCTCGAAGCGCCAGACCGAACGCGAACACCAGCCGGCGACGTTGAGCCGGCCCTCATGGTCGAAGGTCATGCCGTTCGCATGCTGCGACGGGCGCAGCACGATCTCCTGGCCGACGCCCGGCTGCCATTTCCAGATCGTGTTGCCGATGATGTCGACCCAGAAGAGCTGCTTCGTTCGGCGGTCCCAGACCGGGCCTTCGCCGAAGTACAGCCCGTGCGCGATCCGGTCGAACGGGGCCGCCGGGTCGACCAGGCGTTCGAAGCCCGGCGCGGCGGTATCGATGTCCAGTGCCATGACCTTCCTCTCTTTCTGCTGCCGTGTTCCAGTGCGTCGTTCAGTGGCCTGCTCAGTGGCCCGCGCCGCCCGCAGTGCCGGTCCATGCCTTGGGCGCCATCGCCAGGTGGTCGGTTACCACGTCGATCACCACCGGCCGCCCCGCGGCCAGCGCCTTCGCGAACGCGCCGGGCAGTTCGTCCGGCCGCTCCACCCGTATGCCGAGGCAGCCCATGTGTTCCGCGATCCCCGCGAAGTTCACGTCGCGGAAGCCCCAAAGGTCGCGTGCACGCTCGGTCGGCTTCTTCGCGTAGGCGTCGTCGATCAGCGGGATCTCCTGGTTCAGCGAACTGTTGTTGTTCACCACCATGATCATGTTGATGCCGTAGCGGGCTGCGGTCTCGAGTTCGGCCATGTGGTAGTAGAAGCCGCCGTCGCCGGCGAACGCGATCACCGGCGTGTCGGGCAGCGCGCACTTGACGCCGATCGCCCCCGGCAGCGCCCAGCCGAGCGAGCCGGCGCAGCGGATCATGCGCTGGCCCGGCTTCGTGAACTCGACCAGCGCCCCGGTCCAGATGCCGGAGTGGCCGGTATCGGAGACCAGCACGCCGCCGGCCGGCAGCGCGGTCGCGAGTTCGCGGCATAGCCGTTCCGGGCGCATCGGCACCACGTCCGAATCCATCAGCGACTGAAGGCCGGCGCGCCATTCGGCGACCAGCGTCTTCACCTGTGCCAGCCATGCCGCGCGCGACGCCGGCGCGCTGGTGCCGGTCGAGGCATCGAGCAGCTGGCGCAGCACCGTGCGGGCATCGCCGACCAGAGCCACCTCGGTGGGGTAGTTGCGGCCCATCTCGGCCGGTTCGATGTCCAGGTGGATGATGCGGGTACCGGGCTTCGGCACCTTCCAGCCGGTGGTGACCTGTCCGCCGGTCTTGCTGCCGATGAACAGCACCACGTCCGCGCCGGCCACGGCCTGGTTCGCGCAGGCGCGCGAGTACGCACCGCATACGCCGACGGCCAGCGGATGGGTCTCGACGATCGTGCCCTTCGCGTTGAGCGAGGTCGCGACCGGGATAGACAGCCGTTCGGCGAGCGCGACCACTTCGGCCTGGGCGCCGGACCAGGCGACGCCTCCGCCGGCGACGATCACCGGCCGTTCGGCCGAGGCCAGCGCGGCCAGTGCCGCCTGCACGGCCGCCGGGTCGGCGGCGGGCCGGAACGGCGGCACCGCCGTCCAGCGCAGATCGAGCGTGTCCGGAAAGTCGGTCTCTGCCAGCGTCAGTTCGGCATGGTGTCCGCGGATCTCGAGGTGCACCGGGCCGGGCGCGCCGGTGACCGCCTCGCGCATCGCGGTCTGCATCAGGTCGGCGAGGCGGCTGATGTCGTCTACCCGGGCATTGAACTTGGTGGTCGGGTCGAACTGGCTGAAGTGTTCGAGGTCCTGGTAGGCATGCCGGTAGCGGGTGGCGGTGATCGGGCCGCCGGTCACCGCGAACACCGGCGAGCCGGCGAGGAAGGCATCGCGCAGGCCGGCGGCGAGGTTGGACCCGCCGATGTGCTGGGCGAAGCACACCCCCGGCTTGCCGGAGGCCCGCGCATAGCCGTCGGCCATGTAGGCGGTGGACTTCTCGCCGTGCGCCACCACTCGCACGATGCCGAACGGCTCCATCTCGGCGCAGGCCTTGAGCAGGATCGCTGGCACCAGGAACACGTGGGTCACGCCATAGTCGTTGATCGTCTGCGCGATGAACCGTGCGCCGCTCTGTTTCGCCATCGTGGTCCTCCGGTTGGTCTGCGGCTTCAGCGAAGCGTCAGCATCAGCAGCGTCGTCGCCTGTCCGAATCGTAGCAGCGCATGGTCGCCGCGGTCGTCGAGGTAGACGAAATCCCACTCGCCGAGCGGCGCTTGCGGCAGCTCGTCCGCGCGGTTGCCGGAGAGCTCGACCGAGCCCGAGATCACCAGCAGCGCCTGCGTCCGTCGCGGCACCGGGACCGCCAGCGTTGCACCGGCCTCGAACGCCGCCACCTCGACCTGCAGCCGTCCCAGCCCATGGTCGACCAGCGTCTTCACCCGGCAGCCGCGCACCGGATCGTCGTTCCAGTCGAGTTGGGCCGCCCGGATCAGCCGGTACTGCGGTTCGCCCGACAACTGCTGCACCTCGCTGTGGTAATAGCTGCCCTGGAAGGCGCTGAGCAGCCTGCAGCCCTCCGGATAGTGCAGCGGGCCGTGCGGCTCGTTCGACGGGCCGAGGATCACGTCCAGCGGCCCGAGGGTCAGTCCGTCGACGATCGCCTTCCCGCGCAGCACGGTGGTGGCATGCGAGCCGGCGTGCACATGCCGCGGCTCGGTGGAACCGAACGGGTAGTTGATCAGGCGCAGGGTGAACGCGTTGTCCGGGTCGTGGTGGTACATCCCGGCCTGGCTCGGCCAGTTGTCGACGTTGATCCGGTCTTCCCAGGGGATCGTCGCGACCCGGGAAACATGGATGCCGGTTGTCGGCATGTGTGCCCTCCTCGATGCCTGCCGCTGGTTTCCCGGCAGGTCTTCCGGCACACGACTGTACGCCGATCGTCCTATGATCGAAAAGAATATTTACGCATCATTCGATACCGGGAGGTTATGAAACCATGAACCTGAAGCAGCTTCGCTACGTCTGCGGCATCGCCGAGGCAGGGTTCAACATCTCGCGCGCGGCGGCTGCGCTGCACACCTCCCAGCCGGGCATCAGCAAGCAGGTGCGGCTGCTGGAGGAAGAACTCGGCGTGCAGCTGTTGCGGCGGCGCGGCAACCGGATCGAGGGCTTCACCGTGCCCGGCCTGGAGATCCTGGCCACCGCCCGGCGCATGATCGAGGATGCACAGAACGTGCGCCGGATCGCCGAGGAATTCCAGCACGCGAAGAAGCGGCTGGTGCTGGCGACGACCCACATCCATGCACGCTACGTGCTGCGCAGCGTCATCGGCCGCTTCATCCGCCGGCATCCGGACGTGCAACTGGTGCTGCGCCAGGGCAGTCCGACGCAGATCGCGCAGTGGGTGGTCGCCTGCGAGGCGGACGTGGGCATCACCAGCGAGCCGCCGACGCCGGTGGCCGACCTGGTGATGCTCGCCTGCGCGCGGCTGGAACGCAGCATCATCGTACCGGCCGGGCATGCACTGGCGGGCAGCCGGCGGCCTACGCTCAAGCGGGTCAGCGCCTTCCCGATCCTCACGCTCGACCAGAGCTACGTCGGCGGCTCATCGGTGCTGCGCGCGTTCGACGATGCCGGCATCGTGCCCGACGTGGTGCTGAGCGCGACCGATGCCGACGTGATCAAGTCGTACGTCGAACTCGGCCTGGGCATCGCGATCCTGCCCAGCATCGCGTTCGAGGCCGCGCGCGACCGCGGCCTGCGCGCGCTCGACGCGAAGCACCTGTTCCCGCCGTCGATCACCCAGATCGAGCTGCGCCGGGGCACCTGGCTGCACGGCGCGCTGTACGACTTCGTCGCGATGCTCGCGCCGCAGTGGGACCGGGCGACCATCGAGGACCGGATGCGCGAGGCGTTGCCGGGGGCATGACCTGGCAGGAAGGGACCCTGCCGGGTCTTCGATCCGCCGGTGGATCAGTGCGCGATGCGCGCGATCGATGCGCCGATCCCGTCGCGCGCCGTCTTGCTGCTCGCGTCGAGGTTCAAGCGCCGCGGCGTGTCGAAGCTGGCGACATAGCCGACGCCGCCGGTGAACACCATCGCGGCCGGGAACTCGAGCGGGCCGCGACCATCGTTGCGCGCGGCGGTGCGTACCTGGCCGTCGGGCGCAACGGTCGCCAGGGCGTTGAGCTCGTCGGCGGTGACCCACAGGTTGCCGTGGCGGTCGAAGGCCTTGCCGTCGGCGCCGTGCGCGGTATCGGCAACTGCAGCACGCCGGCGGCGTCGAACTCCAGGCCGTTGGCAACGATCGCCTGCTGCGTCACGCCGTCGGGCAGCGTGCGCGTGAAGCGTTCGATCTGCGCGGCCGCCTGCGCCGCGCCGCCGCCGGGTTCGACCCGCTTGCCCTTGATCTCGCGCGCTTCGATCCGGCCCAACACCACCGGCTTCGGCGCGCGCGGGTCCACGCGCAGGATGTTGCCGGTGACCCGGTCGGGCAGGTACAGCAGCCCGCGCGCATCGGCGGTGATGCTCTCGACGATCACGGTCTGGTCGACGCTGGCCGGGTCGAGGTCGACCAGGATGGAAACGGTCGGGGGTGGACGCGTGAATGCAGGCGTAGCCGGCGAGCAGGAGTGCGGTGATTGCCGCGAAGGTACGCTTAAGGGTTCGACCCCCGGGATCCCTGGACGGTGCGGACGATGATCGCGCGCCTGCATCGCCGCGTCCAGCCCTCCCGCTCCCGCTCGGCCACGCCCGTCGCCATCGATCATGCGGTCTGCCGACGACGATGGCATGATTGCGCCACGGAAAGCGAGTGCAAACAGCACCGCGTCATCTACCAGGGGAGGAGAGTGCCGATGAGCACCGCGATCAAGCCCGTCCGCCGGGTCGTCACCGGCAACGATGCGCAGGGGCGCTCCTGCGTGCTCTACGACAGCGATGCACCGAACGTGAACCCCGGCGCGATCCGTCCCGGCACCTGCATGACGGACCTCTGGGTCTATCGCGAATGCCCGGTACCGCTGTCGGGGGACCGCGACGACGGCCGCCTGCCGTTCAGCTTCGAACCGCCGGAGACAGGCGGCCACCTGCGTATCGTGCAGTCGCCGGCGAAGCCGCCGGGCTACGATCCGGCGCAGGACGACACGGCGATCCCGCTGCACGAGCCGCGCCAGCGCCACGGGGGCACCTGGGACAAGGGCGGCGCGAATGCGTTCTCGTCGCCCGTGCACAAGTCGGAGACGGTCGACTACGGGATCATGCTCAAGGGCGAACGGGTGCTGCTGCTCGACCGCGGGACGTACACGATGCTACCCGGCGATGTCGTCGTGCAGCTCGGCAACTGGCACGGCTGGTGCAATCCGAATGAAGGCAGCCTGATGGCCTTCATGATGATGGGCGCGAAGTACGAAGACTGACACGGAGACCGTGACACCATGGCCACTACATCCGCTGCAAATGCCGCCCGTCCGATCCGCCGCATCGTCTGCCTCGACGATGCACAGGGCAAGTCGCTGGCGGTCTCCGACGCGCCGTTGCCCGAAGTGCATGTCGACCCGGTCCGGCCCGGGTTCGAGTCGACCCGCATCTGGGTCACCGACCGTACGCCCTCGCGCATGAAGGCCGGCGGCGGCCCGATCACCGAGACGCTCGGCCTGCCGCACACGATCGAACCGCCGCCGGGCGGATCGCTGTGCCGGATGGTCACCTTCCCGCCGGACGACAGCTGGTCCGGCCGGGTGTCCGCACGCGACGTGCAGTCGTACTTCGAGTCGATGGGTTCGCCGCAGGCGTACGCCGGAAAGGCCGGAGCGCCGCACCCGTACATGCAGCGCACCCGCACGCTCGACTTCTGCCTGGTGATCGAGGGCGAGATCACGCTGGTGCTCGATACCGCCGAGGTGCACCTGCAGGCCGGCGACACCGTGGTACAACGGGGCACCCGTCATGCCTGGAGCAACCGGTCCGGGAAGCCCTGCCTGGTGGCGTTCTCGTCGCACGACGGGGCATGGTGAGATGGCCATCACCGCAGGTGGCCGCACCGGTATGAGCCGGGGGGCGGCGTCGACCTGGTTGCGGCTGCTGGCCTGGGCGGCTGGCGGGTCGGTGGCCGCGATCGTTGCGCCCTCGGCGGCGCTGGCAGCGGCCGCTGCCGCACCCGCGGCCTCCGGCGCGCCGAGATACCCGGTGAAGCCGATCCGGGTCATCGTGGCGAGCACGCCCGCCTCCGGGCCGGACATCGTCGCCCGGCTGGTGGCGCAGCACCTCGGCGAGCGCTGGGGCGAGTCGCTGGTGGTGGACAACCGCACCGGCGCCGGCGGCAACGTCGGTGCCGAGATCGCCGCGCGTGCGCCTGCCGATGGCTATACCGTGCTGATGGCCACTGCCAGCCAGCCGATCGCGGCGGCGCTGTATCCGAAGCTCAACTACGACCTGCTTCGCGACTTCGCGCCGGTCTCGCTGGTGGCCAGCACGCCCTATGTGCTGGTGGTGAACGCGGCGCAACCGGTCGCCTCCGTGAAGGAACTGGTCGCCGTCGCACGCGCGAAGCCGGGCCAGCTGCACTACGGGTCCGGGGGCAGCGGGACGCCGACCCACCTGTCGGCGGAGATCTTCCGCTCGCTGGCGAAGATCGACCTGGTGCATGTGCCGTACAAGGGCGTGACGCCGGCCCTGACCGACCTCGTCTCAGGACAGGTGCAGCTGGTGTTCTCGGTGGTGCCTGCGGCGCTGCCGTTCGTGCGCAACGGCCGCCTGCGTGCGCTCGGCGTGAGCAGCGCGAAGCGTTCGCCGATGGTGCCCGAGCTGCCGCCGATCGGCGAGTCGCTGCCGGGCTTCGAGGTGATCGGCTGGTACGGCCTGCTGTTTCCGGCCGGTACGCCGGCACCGATCGTCGGGCGGATGAGCGAGGACGTCGGTCGGCTGATGCGTACCGACGACCTGCGCGACCGGTTGTCCGCGCTCGGCGCCGAGCCGATCGGCAGCTCCGCGGCCGAGTTCGGCCGCGTGCTCAAGGCCGAGATGACGAAGTGGGCGGCCGCGGTGCGGGCGTCGGGTGCGAAGGTGGAGTAGGTCGCCGGCGATCAGTCGGCGCGGGCGCCTGCCTCCTTCGCAACCTTCGCCCATTTCGCCAGTTCCTCGTTGAGGAAGATGCCGAACGCAGCCGGCGTGCTGCCGACTGGTTCGAAGCTGAGCGACGCCATCCGCTCGAGCACGTCGGGCATCTTCAGGGCGCGCACGATCTCGCCGTGCAGTTTCGCGATGATCGGTGCCGGCGTGCGGGCCGGCACCAGCACGCCGTTCCAGGCAGGAGCATCGAAGCCGGGCAATCCGCTCTCGGCCATCGTCGGCAGGTCGGGCAATGCGCGCGAACGGGTGGCGGTGGTTACCGCCAGCGGCCGGATGCGCCCGGCGGTGATCTGCGGCACGGCCGAGGGACCGACCACGAAATTCACCTGCACCTGGTCGGCGATCAGTGCGGTCACGCCGCCAGCCACCGTCTTGTACGGCACATGCACCATCCTCGCGCCGGTGCGGCCGATGAACAGTTCCGCGATCAGGTGGCCGGGCGAACCGTTGCCGCCGGAACCGTAGTTGAGGCTGCCCGGCTTCGACTTCGCCAGCCGGACCAGGTCGTCGACCGACTTCACCGGCAGCGACGGGTGCACGTTGAGCACGAACGGGATCGTGCCCAGCAGGCTGACCGGCGCGAAATCCTTCGCCATGTCGTAGGAAAGCTTGTAGAAGTTCGGATTGATCGTGTGCGTACCGGTGGCGAGCAGCAGCGTGTGGCCGTCCGGGTTCGCCTTCGCGACGACCTCGGCCGAGAACATGCCGCCAGCGCCACCGCGCTCCTCGACGATCACCGGTTGTCCCCAGGATTCGTTGAACTTCGGCCCGAGGATGCGCGCCATGGCGTCCGGGCCGCCGCCGGTGACGAAGCGGATCGGGCGGTTGGGGTAGGGCTGCGCCTGCACGGAGCAGCCGGCGGCGACCAGGGCCGTGAAGACGCACCCGTTGATCAGTGCCGGTGCTAAGCCATGCTGCTTCGTCGTCCGGGCGTGGAGCCTTCGCATCCCATCCTCCTCCAAGGCAGAGACCGTGCCTCGAATCTATCAGGATGTGCACCGCGCGAGGCAACATCCTGTCGTGCGCCGCCGCGAAGGCGTGCAGGAGCGGCTTCGCCGAAGATCGGGAACAGCCAGCCGATGGGACAATGAACAGGACGTTCAAGAATCTCGCGGAGCGGCCGATATGAAGCGAGCGGATCTTGGCCAGTTTTCCTCAGGAGGCTTGTACCCGGCCTTTCCTCGCCTGTCTTGGAGCTCCGGATGTTCAGGCTACTGCGTTACTTCTCCATTGCCAGCCTGCTGTCGATTGCACTCGCGGCGCTGCTGCTCGGCGCGCTTTATCGCGAGGTTGCGCTGGGCAACCTGATGTCGATGGGAGAGCACCACAACCTCGAGCTCGCCCTGACGCTGTCCAATGTCATGCGCGAACAGACCGATGCGCTGCTGCAGATGGACGAGGACGGCGAGGACGCCGATCCGGCGCTGCGCGAGGCCCGCCTGGAATCGTTCGCGCGCTCGGTATTGAAGAATACGCGCGGCCTGTCTGTGGTGAAGGTCAAGATCTACAACCAGCACGGCCGCACCGTGTTCTCGAGCGAGGCGAAGCAGATCGGCGAGGACAAGTCTGACAACGAAGGGTTCAGGAAAGCGCTGGCCGGGAAGACCGCCAGCCAACTGACGCATCGGGACGAGTTCAGTGCGTTCGAGCAAACGATATTCAACCGAGACCTGCTGGCGTCCTACGTGCCCATCTGGGATACGGACCAGCGCGAAGTGCGGGCGGTGTTCGAGATCTACGAGGATGTCACGGCGCTGCTCGCCCAGGTGTTGGAAACGCAGCGCTACGTGATGGCAGGCGTGGCGCTCGTGCTGCTCGGCCTCTATGCCATCCTGTTCATGATCGTGCGCCATGCCGACCAGATCCTGGGTCGACAGCATGTCGAGGGGATGGTCCAGACGCAACAGCTCGAGGCATCGCGCGACACCCTGGAACAACGCGTGCTCGAGCGCACGCAGGCCCTGGAGGGCGCCAACGAGTCGCTGAAGGCGGAGATCTCGGAGCGGGAACGCACCCAGGCCCGGCTGATCGAGGCGCGCCTGACAGCGGAGGAGGCGAGCAAGGCGAAGTCGCAGTTCCTCGCCAACATGAGCCACGAGATCCGCACGCCGATGAACGGCGTGCTGGGCATGACCGAACTGCTGCTCGACGCGGGGCTGGACGATACCCAGCGCCACTACGCACAGACCATCCGCAGCTCGGCCGAGTCGCTGCTGCGGATCATCAACGACATCCTCGATTTCTCCAAGATCGAAGCGGGTCGGCTGGAGCTGGATCCGTGCGAGGTCGAGCTTGGCGCGCTGTGCACCGAGGCGCTGCAGCTGATGGGGCCCGGGGCGAGCCAGAAGAAGCTCATGCTCGACTGCACGATCGGGGACGGCGTGCCTGCGAGCGTGCGCGCAGACCGGGTGCGCCTGATGCAGGTGCTGCTCAACCTGCTCGGCAACGCGATCAAGTTCACGCAGGCCGGATCGGTGAAGCTCGGCCTGGTACGGGTCGACGCGGGCGGCGGCGCCGACCCGCGCGGTGGCGAATGCCTGGTTCGCTTCAGCGTCACCGACAGCGGCATCGGCATCAGCAAGGATGTCCAGGCACGGCTGTTCCGGGCGTTCAGCCAGGCCGACGGGTCCACGACGCGCCGCTTCGGCGGCACCGGCCTGGGCCTGGCGGTGAGCAAGCAGTTGTGCGAGATGATGGGCGGCGAGATCGGGCTCGACAGCGAACCCGGCGAGGGTTCGACGTTCTGGTTCACGATCCGGGCACCGATCCTCGATGCCGCGCCCGCCACCGCGGTGCCCACCAGTCCGGTACCCGCGGCCGCCGACCGCGCCGCCGAGACCCTCCCGCTGTCGTCGCTATCCGGGCCGCGCGTGCTGCTGGCCGAGGACAGTGCCGTGAATGCGGAGATCGCACGCGCCGTGCTGAAGACGGCCGGTTGCCGGGTGACCTCGGCGGTCAATGGCCGCCTCGCGGTCGACGCCTGGCGCAGCCAGCCGTTCGACCTGGTGCTGATGGACTGCCAGATGCCCGAGCTCGACGGCTTCGATGCGACGCGCGAAATCCGCGCGCTCGAGGCAGCCGGCGGCGCGCACGTGCCGATCATCGCGCTGACCGCGAACGCGATGGAAGGCGATCGCGAGCGCTGCATCGCTGCGGGCATGGACGACTACCTGTCGAAGCCGTTCAAGCGGGCGGCACTGCATGCCGTGCTGGCGCGCTGGGTGCCTGCGGACGCTGCGGCTGCAGACGCTGCATCCGTGCCGCTAAAGGTGGCGGGCGCCAGCGCCTGAGCCCGGTCGCCTGCCTGCGGACGGCGCATGACGGCCGCCCGGCCTACGCTCACTCCGGCGGGATCTTCGCCCGCTCGACGATGCCGGCGAACTTGGCGAGCTCGCTGCGGATCAGCGCCGAGAAGGCGGCGGGCGTGGTGCTGGTCGGATCCATCCCCTGGCTGACCAGCCGCTCGCGCAGGTCCGGCATCTTCTCCGCGGCGACGATCGCCGCGTTCAGCCGGTTGACGACCTCGGGCGGCGTGCCGGCGGGCGCCAGCCAGCCGAACCAGGTGCCGATGTCGAAACCCTTGAGGCCCGACTCCGCGATGGTCGGCACCTCGGGCAGCAGCGCGGAGCGGCGCGCGGTGGACACCGCGAGTGCACGCAGGCGCCCGGTCTTCACATGGGGCAGGGCGTTCGGCGGGCTGGTGAACATCATGTCGACCTGGCCGCCGACCAGGTCGCCGATGGACTGGCCGACGCCCTTGTACGGCACGTGCAGGATGTCGACGCCCGCCATCGTCTTCAGCAGCTCGCCGGCGAGGTGCGGTGGCGCGCCGACGCCGGAGGACGCGTAGTTCAATCCGGCCGGGCGCTTGCGCGCGAGCGCGAGCAGTTCCCTGATCGAGGTCGCTGGTACCGACGGATGCACGGCCAGCACGAACGAGCTGATCGCGGTCAGGCTCACCGGCGCGAAGTCCTTCGCCACGTCGTAGCCGAGGTTGCGCGACAGGGCCGGCGCGATGGTGAGTGCACTGGCCCCGTTGAGCAGCGTGTAGCCGTCGGCGGGCGCGCGCGCGACGAACTGCGAGCCGATGTTGCCGGCCGCGCCGGCGCGGTTCTCGACGATCACCGGCTGCGCGAGCAGGTCAGAGACCTTCTGGCCGAAGGTGCGCGCCGACAGGTCGTTCGGGCCACCCGCGGGATAGGCGACGATCAGCCGGATGGGCTTCGACGGAAACGGCTGCGCCGAGGCGGCCAGCGGCAGCAGCAGGCCGAGTGCGGCCATGGCAAGTGGGCGCGCGTGGGGTAGGGCGGGACAGCGGTGGGCACGCATGGTCGGCTCCTGGAGGGCGATGCGTTCTGGAAGGTGGGTGGGCCGGCTCATCGGGTCATCGCGACCAGCGCATCGAGGTTGCCGGGATCCATCGTCGCCTCGCCGCGTTCGATCCGGCCGATCAGGGTCGCCAGCGCCTCGTGGGTCGGCGCGGGCAGCCCGCTCTCCCGCCCGCGGCGTGCGACATAACCGTTCATGAAGTCGTTCTCGGTGCGCCGGCCCTTGCGGATGTCCTGCGCCATGCCCGAGTAGCCGAGGTCGGTCATGCGCTCGAGTTCATGGTCGAACGCGGCATCGACCGCACGGCGGGCCGTGTCGTCACCGGCCGCGGCGTCGAGCCATGACCGTGCTTCGAGCGTGCGGATCGGTTCGAGGGCGTAGCCGAGTGCCTGTCCGATGCGGATCGCCTCGTCGGCCAGGCGCACCATGATCGCCCGTGTCGCGGCACCGGCGACGATCGACTTTAGCGTCATGCCGGTGCTGGCCGACAGCGCCGTGGTCATCGTGTTCGCCACCAGCTTCGACCAGCGCTCGCCCCACAGGTTCGAGGTCGCCCGCGCGCTATCGACCTGGCCGAGCATTGCCACCAGCGCCGCGAGCCGCGGCGTCATCCGGCCATGCAGTTCGCCGGCGCGGAAGATCGTGTATGCACTGCCGCCGGGCTGGCGGGTGCGCACGATGCCGCCGGGCCGGTGCGCCTCGGCGCTCAGCGTGCTGGCGATGCAGCCGATCGTACGGTCGGCACCGACGATGCCGGCGACCAGTTCCTCGACCAGGCAGTTCTGCATCGTCACCACGTAGCCGCCCGGCGCGAGGCAGGACCCGGCGAGCGACGCGGCCCAGGCCGTGTCGTAGAGCTTGGTGCAGACGAACGCGATGTCCACCGGGCGCTTGCTGGCCACCTGCTGCGCTTCATGGATGTGCAGCGCGGGCACCGGTATCGTGTACTCGCCGACCGTCCCGCTGAACGCGAGGCCGTCGTGGCGGATCGCCTCGACATGTGCCGGCCAGGGATCGATCAGCGTCACGTCGAAGCCCGCGCGGAACAGGTGGGCGCCGACATAGCCGCCGATCGCGCCCGCGCCGACGAAGGCCAGCCGCGGCTTGGGCTGGAGCGGCGAGGTGGGGCGGGTGGCGGCGGCGGTCATGGATGGGTTCCGTCAAGTGGGTGCATCATCTGGGCGTGTACCGGCCCGGCTGCCGGTGATATTGACGGGAGACCCTGCGATGGGCAATGGTTTCGAGATTCGCGACCTCGATGCGGCGGTCGGTGCCGAGGTGCTGGGCGTCGACCTCGCCGCGCCGCTCGACGACGCGACCTTCGCCGCGATCGAGCGCGCCTGGGACGCGCGCGGCATGCTGCTGTTCCGCGGCCAGCGCCTGACTCCGGCGGCGCATGTCGCGTTCAGCCGCCGCTTCGGCGCGGTCGAGGTACCGACCAACCGGCAGTACGCGCTCGACGGCATGCCGGAAGTCTACGTGGTGTCGAACATCGTCGAAGGCGGACGCAACATCGGCAACGCCGACGCCGGCCGGGTCTGGCATACCGACTCGTCGTACATGGCGGTGCCGAGTCGCGGGTCGCTGCTGTACGCGGTCGAGGTGCCGCGCGATGGGCAAGGGCAGCCGCTGGGCGACACCCTGTTCGCCAGCATGACTGCCGCCTATGACGAACTGCCCGATGCGATGAAGCGCCGTTGCGAAGGCCTGCATGCGGTGCACGACTACTCGGTGCAGTACGAGCGCCGGCTGGCGAAGGTGCGTGCCGCCGGCGGCCAGCGGGCGGCACTCGACGCGGGCACGCGCGAACGGGTCGCGCCGATCGTGCACCCGGTGATCCGCCGCCACCCGCGCTCGGGCCGGCCGTGCATCTATGTGAACCTGGCGATGGTCACCGAGGTGGTCGGCATGGACGAGGCCGACGGACTCGCGCTGCGCGACGAACTGGTTGCGTTCGCGACGCAGGACCGCTTCGTGTACCGGCATCGCTGGAACGAAGGCGACCTGGTGATGTGGGACAACACGTCGACACAGCACCTGGCGATCGCGGACTATGCGCTGCCGCAGAGACGGTTGATGTATCGGACGACGGTTGCGGGGACGGCCTGAGCTTGCAGGTCTACGGCCGCCTGGTTTGGCTGTTCACCCAGGAAGCGCGCTTCATTGCAATCGAGGCCCCGAGCGATATTGATGCATCGTCGTGGGTGCCTCGTGCGCCAGACCGCCTGCGTCCGCCAGCAGAAGCGTAGTCGTGAGTCTTTTTTGACGCCCCTTCCGCTGACGAAACGCGCGGCGTAACGTGTGGGCTCGTCAGGTTCAGCTTGGCCTGCCGGAACCTGCACGCCCCGGAGGATAGCGTCGTCATGCAATCGCCCGCCCGTCAAGAACAGCGCATCTTCCTAAAGACTCCGGAAGCACGTCAAGGCGTCTGTTA
>JAJTHE010000130.1 GCA_021298815.1 Betaproteobacteria bacterium
CCCGGTGCCGATCGACGTGGTGACGGTGACGACCTTCAGTCCAGTGATGCGTTCGACGGCGGGCAGCAGTCGGAGGTGGGCGGCGGTGAATGCGCCTGAAGTCATCACCCGCAATTCTTTGCTCATGGATTCGCCCGAACGGATCGTCGTCGATGGCGTGTACGTGACCGAGGGGTCCAGTGCGCCCCGGCAGGCGTGACCCGCTCACGAAGGCTGCTGTGCGGGGCGAGTACACCGTGATTGTGCGTCAGGTGCCTGCGCGGGGGCGGCACCAGCGCCGTCAGCCGCGCGATGAAGTCCATCGGATCGAGCACCACATTCGTGGCGGCAGCATTTCCCGGGCCCGCATGGCCTGCGTGGCAACGCGGCCGTGGAGAATGCTCGCGCGAGCGACCGCTGTTGCCGTGCCCGATCATTCCGCCGGCGTGTTCGTCACCGGCGGCAGTTCCTGCACCAATCGCCTTTCCCACCCTGCCCGCAGACTGCAAACGAAAAAAGCCGCCGGGAGGCCGCTTTTCAGCACAGGAGCGAGTTCAGCTGCGCTTGCGCCGCATGACTCCGGCCATCAGCAGAAGACCCGACCCGAAGATCCAGGCGGCACCCGGAACCGGGACTACCGTTGGCTGGAACGTGGGTCGCAGTCCGGTTATCACGTCGTCGATCGAAAAGATGTCTCGGGTGTCAAGAACGTCATCGAGCACCAGATCGAGCGAGGTAATGGGGCTTCCGAAGGTCGAGAAGCCGAAGAACTGGACCCCTCCGGTCGGGCCGCCTGTAATCGGGATTACTTGCGCAGTGCCGTTGTTGAACCTTGCATTCAGCGTTCCGGCGGCGCTTCCCAGCCCACTGACGAAAGCACCAAAATACTCGATCGGCGAGTTGAAGGTGAGTCTAGCGCCCGCGGTCCCGATGTCGAAGATGGGAGTGAAGCGCAGGAAGGTGTCGCCACCGGCGGTCGTGTTGTAACCGAGGATGGTCGGGTTTTGATTATCGTTCGTCACGCCGGTGTCGGCGCCACCGAAGATCGTGCTGGCGGTGCCGACCTGCTCGAAAGTGAAGGTAGTGAAGTTGAGGCTCGGCGCATACCCGATGGGCAAGCCTTCGAAGGTGAGCGTGAAAGCGCCACTACCGACCGCAGTCAGGAAAGCCGTTCGGGCGGCATCGGCGTTCGGCCGCGCATCCCCGGGGCCTGCACCCGCGTCACGACCGCCGAATTGAGTGACCGCACCATGCGAAATGCTTGCCGCAGCCAGCAAGATACAGACGAGAGACGTCTTCAGCATGGATAACTCCAATCGTGACAAGAGCTTACGAGTTCACGGCGCGGGCTTCTTGCGCGCGTGCGCCGGGAATACCGGCTGGACTTCCGGATTCGGCGGGAAGAGGGCCGAATGCGAAGTCAATGTGATCCGAACCAGACCTTTTGTCAAGCAGACAACAGTGCATTCGTCGCGGCGGCCGATCCATTCAGATCAATCCGATCACTCCAACGGGATCTTCGCCAGCCGGACGACTCTGGCCCACTTGTCGACTTCGGCCTTGAGGAACGTGCCGAACTCGGTCGGCGTGTTGGTCACCGGCTGCAGTTCCTGTCTCACCAGTGCGGCACTGACGCCCGGATCGGCGATCACGCGCACGGCGGCGGCGTTCAGGGTGGCCACCACGCTGGCGGGTGTGCCGCCCGGCGCAGTCAGCCCGTACCACGTCGTGCATTCGTTGCCGCGCAGGCTGGACTCGGCGACCGTCGGCACCTGCGGCAGGGCTGGCAGGCGCTGCGTGGTGGCGACGCCGAGCGCACGCAATCGCCCGGTGTTGACGAACGGCCGCGCCGAGCCGAGGGTGGGCACCGCCACCTGCAGGTGCCCGCCGATCAGGTCGCTCAGCACCGGCCCCGCGCCCTTGTAAGGAACGTGCAGCATCTCGACGCCGGCCTGACCGCGATCAAGGCTGCCGCGAGATGGATGCTGGTGCCGATGCCGCCAGAGCCTTGGGTGAGTTCGTTCGGCCGGGCCTTCGCGACGGCAGCAGTTCCGGTGACCATCGCGTTGCCAGCGCGGTTCTCGACGATCACGGCCTGCCCGAGTTCGTCCATCAACCGGGGTGCGACGGCCCGTGCAACGAGGTCGATGCCCCCGCCGGGGGCGACCGGAATGATGATGCGCACCGGCTTCGCAGGCAACGCGGTCGACTGGCCACGCGCGGCGAACGGGACGGACAGGGCCGTCGTGAACAGCCGATGATCCGGCAGGGAATCTCGTCAAGCATTTCGATGCCAAGCGCGCCGTGAATGGCATCTCGTTCACCGTCGAACGCGGTGAGGTGGTCGGGCTGCTCGGTCCGAACGGTGCCGGCAGGTCGACCACGATGCGCATCATCACTGGCTTCTATCCGGCGACTTCCAGCCGCGTCGCGGTCTCTGGAGACGACGTCTCGGTTGACCCGATCCGCGCGAATGCGCTGATCGGCTACCTGCCCGAGAGCGCGCCGTCGTATGCCGACATGACGGTGCAGGGCTTCCTGTCGTTCATCGCCGACCTGCGCTGCCTGTCGGGCAGCGCGAAGAGGGCCGCTGAGCATGGCGCGGTCGAGACCTGCCTGCGCGACAGCGTGTTGCAGCAGCCGATCGACACGCTGTCGAAAGGCTACCGGCACAGCACCTGACTGGCGCAGGTAATCCCGCATGCCCCCGACGTGCTGGTCCTCGACGAGCCCACCGACGGGCTCGATCCGAACCAGAAGCATGCGGCACGCGAACTCATCTTCCGGATGGGCCAGACAAAGGCCATCGCGTTCTCGACCCACATTCTGAAGGAGGTCGAGGCGGCCTGCACGCGCGCGGTGATCATCGACCGCGGCGCGGTGGTGGCCAATGGCACTCCGGCGGAGCTCAGGGCGCGCTCAGCAACGGCCGGCTTCGTACGCGTGGCGCTCGCCGAGGGCGGATCCGGGGCCGATGCGATGGTTGCACAGCTGGGGCAGCTGCCCGGCGCTTCGCATGCCGAGCTGCTGTCCGGCGGCGACACGGCTGCCGATGGCTACGTCACGGTTCCCGTATATCCGAAGAGGGACGATGGCGGCGCGGCCGGCGCTGCGCTGACCGTCGCGGTCGCGCAGGCTGCACAGGCCGGCCAATCATTACCTGGCCAGGATCGCGTACGCAGAGGACGTGGTTCTGTCCGCGGAACGTCGTCGCCTTGCGACCCAAATCCCAAGGGAAACGCGCTGGGTGTGGCCGTCTTCGGGTCGCTTCGCATGGCACCTGGGCCGTCTACGTCAAGCCATCGGTGCCGCCCGGATCCGGGCCGCACCTCCAGGTAGCCCATCGCTGGCCCGATCGCCGCATGGACAGCGAGTTCGCCGTGCCGTGATCAGGCGCGACTCGGCACCGTCGCGGGGCCCGCCCAGCGAGCGCCCGGCGGCGGCGCGCGCCGCGCTGCGCGCCGGTATTCGTCGCCAGAAAGGTCGGGGACGATAGTCGATGCGCCGGGGTGTGCTGGCCTCGGATCCGCGCCGGCACGGCGCAATGGGAGACATCCTCCGATCAACGCCCGAATCGCGCTTGCGCCGCGCGGTCTTCATCACGGATGCGGTAACCTAATGAAAAATCTGAGCCGATGGCTCGGAGGTTCGATAACTCGGATGGCTCGTTGATGAGCCATCAAAAGGGTGTTTCGCGGAGGTTTCGACATGGGTGTTTTTCGTTATCCCGTTATCGCCATGTTGTTGTTCGGTGGGGTGTGCGCTGGATCGGCCGGCGTGAGCATGGCAAGGGATACGAGCGCAGGTCCCGCAGCGCTTGTTGACATCTCGTTGCCCGAGGTCAGGCGCAGCCTCGAGGCACCGATGCCCGGCGGGCTGCGCCTGACGACGGTTACGTCCAAGGACTCGAAGGTGGCGTTTTCGGGTCTCGCCGAATCCACCGCCCAGATCACGGTCTACCTGCGCGCACTTGGCCGTGAGGCTGCATTCAAGAACCCAGCCTTGATTCAGACTCAGAGAGACCGCGCCACCGGGCTGCTGAAGTTCGACATGGAAGTCGAAGTGACGTGTCAGCCGGCCACGAACGGAGGCCGCCAAAGCCTCTGCAGGCCAGCATCGCCCAGGTGACGGGAATCGCTGATGCAGGTCGGTGGGACCGGAGATTCCATTTCGACAGTAGTGCCCGCTTCCGCCGTTGCGCTGCCGATGGCTCGCCGGCTCTTCACGACGGGCGGGTTCCTGCGGCGCCGGAAGCTCTGAGCGTTTCCGATCAGCCTTCGCCGGCCAGCACGCCGACGAAGCGGTCGACCCGGAGCGCATCGATCGACGCAGGCGCGTCGTACCACCCGCGTAGCCGCTCCCGGGCATCGGGGTCCAGTCGGCGAATAGCACTTTCAAATGCCCCTGCGAACGGGGCGAAGCGCCCCCCTCCGTCGCGTCGACGCACAGCACGAGCAGCGATGGCCGCCAGGTGATGCAATGGCCGATCAGCTCATCGAGCGGTCCGGCCTGTAATGGCTCCCCCCTCAGCCACGCCGACTGCGGCGCGCAGCCGCACCGGCCGCGGGCAGAAGGTCGAGGCCTCGCTCTTCGGAACCGGCCTGTACCTGCTCGCCAACGTTGCGATGAACCACCTCGCGAGCGGCCGCGATGCCCACCGCCCGGGCAACGGCCATCCGAACATCGTGCCCTACACGACCTATCCGGCTGCCGATGCGATGACCGCGGTGGCCGTGGGTAACGACGCGCAGTTCGCGAAGTTCGCCGACCTGCTGGGCGAGGGGTAGTGGGCGCAGGATCCGGACCATGCTACCAACGGCGCGCGTATCGCCTCGCGCGATCGGCTGGATGCGGCGATCGGCAAGCAATCGCGGCCGCCGCGCAGTCGCAGGTGCCGACACAGGCTCAGGCTCAGGCCTCCGCGCAGTCCCCCGGCGGGTGGGAACGACTGTCGGCGTGGTGGCCGCGCCAGCCGCTGTGGGTCGCCGCGGCGCTGCTGCTGCCGCTGCTGGCGTACCTGCTCATGGGGCGTCTGGTGATCCCCCGGAGTCCGGGTCGCGGCGCGAAAGACCTTGTCCGAG
>JAJTHE010000098.1 GCA_021298815.1 Betaproteobacteria bacterium
GACAGGAGACACCCGAGATGGAAACCACCGCACCCGTCATCACCTCCGGCCTGGAAGCCACCAAACGGGCCGAGGCGAGCACGATGCTCAGCCCGCGCTTCTACACCACCGACTTCGATGCGATGAACCGCATGGACGTGTCGCTGGTGCGCGCCGAGTGGGACAAGCTGATGCTCGAGTTCGAGGGCGACAACAACGTCGACCACTTCAAGCGCACGCCCGAGTTCACCTCCGAGATCCGCGAGCTGCCGGACGCGCTGCAGCGCGAGTTCCTCGACTTCCTGATCTCCTCGGTCACCTCCGAGTTCTCCGGCTGCGTGCTGTACAAGGAGATCGAGAAGAACGTCACCAACCCGGACATCAAGCAGCTGATGCACTTCATGGCGCGCGACGAATCGCGCCATGCCGGCTTCATCAACATGTCGCTGAAGGATTTCGGCGTCGCGGTCGACCTCGGCTTCCTCAAGCGCGAGAAGAAGTACACCTACTTCCGGCCGAAGTTCATCCTGTACGCGACCTACCTGTCCGAGAAGATCGGCTACGCGCGCTACATCTCGATCTTCCGCCAGCTCGAGCGGCATCCCGAGCATCGCTTCCACCCGATCTTCAAGTGGTTCCAGCGCTGGTGCAACGACGAGTTCCGCCATGGCGAGGCGCTCGCGCTGATGATGCGCGCCGACCCGAAGCTGCTCACCGGCGTCAACAAGCTGTGGATCCGCTTCTTCCTGCTGGCGGTGTACGCGACGATGTACGTGCGCGACCACACCCGCGAGGAACTGCACCATGCGCTCGGCCTGGACTCGACCGAGTACGACTTCCAGGTGTTCCGCATCACCTCCGAGATCGCGCGCCAGGTGTTCCCGATCGAACTGGACATCGACGACCCGCGCTTCCGCGCCGGGCTCGAGAGCCTGTGCCGGATCAGTGCCGCCAACGAGCGTGCCAAGGCGCAGGGCGGGCTGCTCGGCAAGCTGAAGCAGGCGGGCTGCGCAGTGTCGGCGGCGGCGATGTTCGCCCGGCTGTACCTGCTGCCGGTCAAGCGCAATGCCGTGCCCGAGCAGGTGCTGATGGCCCCGGCCTGGTAAGCGAATCCGTCGAACGCATCACCGCAAGGCCGTTCCCGCATGTCAGAACTGATCCTGCCCGCGCTGTACGCGATGTTCATCTGGTGGTTCACCACCGGGCTGATCGTCTGGCTCGACGGCCTGCATGCGTCGACCTACCGCTGGACTATGGCCGGCGCGACGCTGGTCGGCGTCGCCGCGCTGTATGCGTTGTCGCGCACGGCCGGCGATACCTCGGTGGCTGCCGCGTATTGCGCGTTCACCAGCGCGGTGCTGGTCTGGGGCTGGATAGAGGTCGCCTTCCTGCTGGGCTACGTCACCGGCCCGCGCAGGGAGGCCTCGCCGCCGGGGGCCAGCGACTACCAGCGGTTCCGCCATGCGGTAAGTGCGATCCTGCACCATGAACTGTCGATCCTGGTGGCGGGCATCGCCGTGGTCGCGCTGACCTGGGACGCTCCGAACCAGACCGGGACCTGGACGTTCCTGATCCTCTGGGCGATGCGCCTGTCCGCGAAGCTCAACCTGTTCCTCGGCGTGCGCAACCGGGGCGAGGATTTCCTGCCCGAGAAGATGAGCCATATCGACAGCTATTTCGCGCGGCGCCCGATCAACCTGCTGTTCCCGGTGGCGGTCACCGCCTCGACCGCGCTCGCCGCGGTGCTCTGGGCGCACGCAGCGATGCCCAACATGAACGCGTTCGACGTGGCCAGGAACGTGCTCGCCGCGACCCTGCTGTCGCTCGCTATCCTGGAACACTGGTTCATGGTGCTGCCGCTGCCTTCGACCGCGCTGTGGAAATGGGCGATGCGCAACCGGCGCAAGCCCGAAGCTGCGTCGTCCGGCCCGCTCGGCCCGGTGGAACTGGCGACCCTGCCCTTGAAGACCGCGGATTGAACGGACGATGAAATCCCTGTTCACCCGCGCCGCTGCCGGCAGCGTCAGGTCGCCGCTCGCCCCCGACGGACCGGCGACTGCGTTCCCCGCCGCCGGCGCGCCCACCGCGATCGTCATCGGCAGCGGCTTCGGCGGCCTGGCAGCGGCGATCCGGCTGTCCTGCCGAGGCTATGCGGTCACCGTGCTCGAGAAGCTCGATGCGCCGGGCGGCCGCGCCTACGTGCACCGCCAGGACGGCTTCACCTTCGATGCCGGCCCGACGATCATCACCGCGCCGTTCATGCTCGAGGAGCTCTGGACGATGTGCGGGCGCCGGATGTCCGACGACGTCGAACTGAAGGCGCTCGATCCGTTCTACCGCATCCGGTATGTGGACGGCAGCCACTTCGACTACAGCGGCGACCCGGTGAAGATGCGCGCCGAGGTGGTGCGGCTGTCTCCGTCGGATGCCCACGGCTACGACCGTTTCCTCGAGGAGGCCGAGCAGTGCTACAGGCTGGGCTTCGAGGAACTCGGCAGCATCGCCTACGATACCGTGGGCGACCTGCTCGCCGCCGTGCCCTCGCTGGTGCGCATGCGCGGCTGGCGCACCATGTTCCAGATGGTCGCCCACTACATGAAGGATGAGCGCCTGCAGGCCGCGTTCAGCCTGCAGACGCTGCTGATCGGCGGCAACCCGTTCTCGGTCACCTGCGTCTACAGCCTGATCAACGCGCTCGAGCGGCGCGCCGGCGTGCACTGGGCGATGGGCGGCACCGGTTCGCTGGTGCGCGGGATGGTCGGCCTGCTCGAAGGCCGTGGCGCGAAGATCCGCTACGACGCGCAGGTCAAGCGCATCACGGTCGAGGCAGGGCGCGCCACCGGCGTCGAACTCGAGGGCGGCGAGCGGCTGCGCGCCGACATCGTCGTGTCCAACGCCGACATGGCATGGACCTACCGGCACCTGGTCGAGCCGCAGCATCGCCGCCACTGGACCGACCGCCGGATCGAACGCGGCCGCTACTCGATGAGCCTGTTCGTCTGGTACTTCGGCGTGAAGCGCACCTACCCCGACGTGCCGCACCACATGATGCTGCTCGGCCCGCGCTACAAGGGGCTGCTCGACGACATCTTCCGCAAGCACAAGCTGGCCGACGACTTCAGCCTGTACCTGCATCGGCCGACCGCCACCGACGCCTCGATGGCGCCGCCCGGCTGCGACACGTTCTACGCGCTCGCCCCGGTGCCCCACCTGGACAGCGGCACCGACTGGCCCGCGTATGCCGAGACCTATCGTGCCCGCATCGCCGAGGTGCTCGACCGCACCGTGCTGCCCGGGTTCGAGCGCGACATCGTCACCTCGCGCATCGCGACGCCCCAGGACTTCCACGACCGGCTGCTGTCGTACAAGGGCGCCGCGTTCGGGCTCGAGCCCGTGCTGCTGCAGAGCGCCTGGTTCCGGCCGCACAACCGCAGCGAAGACGTGCAGCATCTCTACCTCGTCGGCGCCGGGACGCATCCCGGCGCCGGTGTTCCCGGCGTGCTGATGTCGGCCAAGGCGCTCGACTCGGTGGTGCCCGATGCAGACCGGATTGCGAGAGTCCATGCCTGATACCGCGATGGTTTCCGCCGAAGTGCGCTCCGCGATGGCTGCCACCGTCGCTTTCGCCGCCACCAACGGCAGTTCCGCGCTCGCGGCCTCGTCCGCGATGCCGCCCGCCGGCGAGGCCGACCTGGTCGCGTGCGAGGAACTGATGCGCGGCGGATCGAAGTCTTTCTTCGCGGCATCGCGCGTGCTGCCGGCACGGGTGCGCGCACCGGCGATCGCGCTGTACGCGTTCTGCCGCGTCGCGGACGATGCGATCGACCTGGCGAGCGACCCCGCTTCCGCCGTCGTCCGGCTGGACGAGCGGCTGGACGCGATCTACGCGCGCCAGCCGCAGGCGTTCGAATCCGATCGGGCGCTGGCCGACGTGGTCGCGCGCTTCGGACTGCCGCGCGGGCTGCTCGACGCGCTGATCGAAGGCTTCCGCTGGGATTCGGAAGGCCGGCGCTACGAGACGATCGAGGCGCTGCAGGACTACTGTGCACGGGTGGCCGGCACCGTCGGGGCGATGATGGCGATCCTGATGGGTACCCGCAGCCGTGCGGCACTGGCCCGCGCCTGCGAACTCGGCGTCGCGATGCAGCTCACCAACATCGCGCGCGATGTCGGCGAGGACGCACGCAACGGCCGCCTGTACCTCCCGCGGGCATGGATGCGCGAGGAAGGCGTCGATCCGGATGCCTGGCTCCGCCAGCCCGTGTTCAACGCCGGCATCGGGCGCGTGGTCGCGCGCCTGCTCTACCTGGCGGACGGGCTCTACGACCGGGCCGAGCTCGGCATCGCCGAACTGCCGCGCGACTGCCGTCCGGCGATCCAGGCGGCGAGGCTCGTCTATGCCGAGATCGGCCGCGAGGTCGAGCGTGCGGGGCTGGACAGCGTGTCGGGGCGCGCGGTCGTGTCGTCGCGTCGCAAGGCCTGGCTGGTGACCCGCGCGCTGCTCGCCGGCACGCCGATGCCGCGTGCGGCCGGGCCGCGCACGGCAGGCGCCGCACCGGCGATGGTCGAGGCGATCCGCTACCTGGTCGACCTCGCCGTCGAGCCGGCATCGCCCGGCGCGGCGGCGACCGCGCCCGACTCGTTCTACGAGCGGACGGTCTGGGTGATCGAACTGTGCGAGCGCCTGCGCGAGCGGGAACGCCTCGAGTTGCGTACCGCCGGGCGCTGACCGGCCGGGGGGCCTGCAGCGTTGTTTCCGCGGTGAAGTTCGGGTAGTTTTCGCTGGCCGCGATGGATCTTCGGTCCATCCGCGAAACCGTCCCCATCCGACTGGAGCACGCCCGTGCAGGTCGCTTCCCGTTCACTCGCTGCGGCCGTCTTCGTCGCCGCGTTTTCGCCGCTGGTCGCCCAGGGCGCACTGATCACCAGCCCGGCGGGCCTGGTTGCGCCGGTGACCACGCCCGCGCCCGCCTACACCGGGCCGCAATCGCCCGGCTACACGATCGGACCCTTCCTCGTCCCGGTCCCTTTCGGCAACGGCATCTCGTACACGAGCAGTTCCAGCGGCACCTACTACGGCGCGTCCGAGTACATCCTGCTCGACAACGGCCAGTGGCTGAACCTGAACTGGGTCGGCACCGCGGAGAACACGAAGGTGACCTTCGATCTCGGTGGCCTGTTCGGCGCGGTCGGCGGCTTCATGAACTACGCCACGCCCGGCGCCGGTACGCCGGTCATCCGCGTGCTCGACGCCGGCGGCAACGAGCTCGAGTCCCACGACCTGTCGGTCGCGGCACCGATCTCGACGCCGGGCGGCGTGGACCAGGGCGCGTTCCGCGGCATCCAGCGCGCGAGCGCCGACATCCGTTTCTTCGAGATCGACGGTGCCTTCCTGCTCGTGAACAGCCTGACCACGGCCGATCCCGGCACGTCGGTGGTACCGGTGCCGGCGAGCCTGCCGCTGCTCGCCTCGGGACTGGTCGCGCTCTTCGCCTGGCAGCGCCGCCGCGCCGCCTGAGTCCGGCCGGGCGGCGGTGCTACCATCGAAGGCATCCCGTCCTGCCTGCGCGTGCCCGTTTCCCGATGACTGCCTCCGCCCCGCCCGTCGAATCGATCGTCATCGCGTCACGCGAGAGCCTGCTCGCCATGTGGCAGGCCGAGCACGTGCAGGCCCGGCTGCGCGACCGCTACCCGGGCATCGCGGTGAGCATCCTCGGCATGACCACCGAGGGTGACCGCATCCTCGACGTGTCGCTGTCCAAGATCGGCGGCAAGGGCCTGTTCGTGAAGGAACTCGAGCAGGCGATGATCGACCTGCGGGCCGACATCGCGGTGCATTCGATGAAGGACGTGCCGATGCTGCTGCCGGACGGATTCGCGCTGCCGGCGATCCTCCAGCGCGAGGATCCGCGCGACGCCTTCGTCTCCAACGACTACGAGAAGCTGTCCGACCTGCCCGAGGGCAGCGTGGTCGGCACCTCCAGCCTGCGCCGCGAGAGCCAGTTGCGCGCGCGTTTCCCGCACCTCGACGTGCAGCCGCTGCGCGGCAACGTGCAGACCCGGCTGCGCAAGCTCGACGAGGGCCAGTACGCGGCGATCATCCTCGCCGCCGCCGGCCTGAAGCGGCTCGGACTGGGCGAGCGCATCGCGTCCTTCCTCACCACCGAAGAGAGCCTGCCCGCGGTCGGACAGGGGGCGGTCGGCATCGAGTGCCGCAGCGGCGACGCGGTGCTGCAGTCCGCGCTGGCTGCGCTGGCCGATCCGACGACCACCGCCTGCGTGCTGGCCGAACGTGCACTGTCGCGCTCGCTCGGCGGCAGCTGCACCGTCCCGCTCGGCGGCTTCGCCGAGATCATCGACGGCACGCTGCAGTTGCGCGGCTTCGTCGCCAGCCCCGATGGCAAGCGGATGGTCAGCGATCGGGTGAGCGGTCCGCCGGCGACCGGCGAGGCACTCGGCAAGTCGCTCGCGCAGCGGCTGACCGACCTGGGCGCGGCGGAGATCCTGGCCGCATTGCCGTGAACCTGCACGGGCTCCGGGTGGTGGTGACCCGGCCGCTCGAACAGTCGAGCCGGCTCGCCGCGGCGATCGAGGCCGCCGGCGGCGAGGCCTGCGTGTTCCCCCTGATCGAGATCGGGCCACCGCCCGACCCGGCGGCGCTGGATGCACTGATCGACCGGCTCGACGACTTCCAGTGGGCGCTGTTCTCCAGCCCGACGGCGGTCGATCGCGCGATCGCCTGCATCCGCGCACGCCGGGCGCTGCCGGCCGGCTGGTCGATCGCGGCCATCGGCGAGGGAACGCAGCGTGCGCTCGCGCGGCATGGCCTGTCCGACGTGCTGGCACCCACCGAACGCTTCGACAGCGAGGCGCTGCTCGCGCTGCCGCCGCTGGCCGACCTGCGCGGCCGGCAGGCGGTGATCTTCCGGGGCCAGGAGGGCCGGGCAGTGCTGGCCGACGGCCTGCGTGCCCGGGGTGCCCGGGTCGAGTATGCGGAGTGCTACACCCGGCGCGCGCCTGCGGGCGATGCCGGCCTGCTGCTCGCGCGGGCGCGCGGCGCAGGGCTGGACGCGCTGGTGCTGACCAGCAGCGAAGCGGTGCGCAACCTGTGCGCGATGCTCGAACGCGCGGCGGCCGCGCCGTCCGCGCTGCAGCCGGTGACGCTGTTCGTGCCGCATCCGCGCATCGCCGCTGCGGCACGCGATGCCGGCTTCGATCCGGTGCTCCTGACCGAGGGTGGCGACACCGGCGTGCTGGCCGCGCTGGGTGCGTTCGCCGCATCGCGCGCGCCGGCCGCGGCCGGCGCCGGCATCCTGGCCGCCGCAGGCACCGCAGCCGCCGCGGCGTCGACGCGATGAGCCGCCTCGAGCCGGCACCCGGCGCGCTGGATCCGCTGGCCGCGCGTCCGGCGAACGAGGCTGCCGTGTTCCCGGCAGGCGGCGCGGCTGTCGCCCCCGCCGGTGTCCCGTCCGGTGCCCCGGGGGGTGCCCCTGTCCCTGGCGCTCCGTCCGCCGAGGTTGCGGGCGTGCCGGCGGAAGCACTGCCCCCGCTCGCGGGCACGCCGCCCCCGCCGTCCTCGCCGCCGCCCCCCGCCGCGCCGCCCGCGGCACCCGTTCCCGATGCAGGCGCGGCGGCCGTGGCGCTGCGCAACCGCGACATCGCGCTGGGCGTGCTCGGCGCGGCGGTGCTGCTGCTCGGCTTCCTCGCCTGGGACGGCCACCGCGACCGCACCACCCTGCGCCAGGAACTGGCGCAGCGCCTCGCGGCCAGCGACGACCTCGGCCGGCAGACGCAGGCGCTGGCACAGGGCGCGCAGCGCACCGTGCGCGAGATGGAAGTCGCGCTCGAAGCGGTGCAGGGGCGGCTGGCCGAGTCGCAGAGCCAGCAGCTCGCCCTCGAGGCGCTGTACCAGGACCTCGCGCGCGGGCGCGACGAAGCCGCGCTGGCCGAGATCGAACAGTCGCTGGTCGCGGCCAACCAGCAGCTGGTGCTGGCCGGGAACGTGCGCGTCGCGCTGATCGCGCTGCAGAGCGCCGATGCGCGCCTGGCGCTGATCGACCGTGCACAGTTCGCGCCGCTGCGCCGCGCGCTGGCGGCGGACATCGAACGCATGCAGCGCGTGCCGCTGCTCGATACGGTCGGCATCGCGATGCGCCTGGACCGCGCGGTCGCCGGCATCGATTCGCTCACCACGCTGCCCGGCGGTGCACCCGCGGTCGCGGGCGCCGGTCCGGACGGCAATCCGGTGCGCGCCGGCGACACCGCCGGGGGCACCGCATCGTCGGCCGGCGCCAGTGCGTCCGTGCCGGCCGTGGACGCGACCGGCGGCGGCTGGCGCGCGACGCTGGCGCGCCTGTGGGCCGAGTTCAAGGCCGACTTCCGGAAGCTCGCCAGCATCCGGCGCATCGACTCCGACATCCTGCCGCTGATCACCCCGGAGCAGTCCTGGTTCCTGCGCGAGAACCTGCGCCTGCGCCTGCTCAGCGCGCGCCATGCGCTGCTCGCGCGCGACGAGCCCGGCTTCCGCGGCGACATCGGCGCTGCCCGGGCCTGGGTCGCCCGCTATTTCGATCCGCGCGACCCGGCCACCGTGGCGCTGGGCGAGGTGCTCGATGAACTCGAGCGCACGCAGGTGCGCATCGACCTGCCCGAGATCGGCGCCAGCATCGAAGCCGTGCGCGTGCTGCGCGTCAGCCGCGACCGCCGTCCGTGAAGGCCCTGGGCTGGCTGCTGGCGCTGTCGCTGCTGGCGGTACTGCTGGCGGCCGTCCTGCGCTACAGCCCCGGCTACGTGCTGGTCGTCGTGCCGCCCTATCGCGTCGAACTGTCGGTCGGGCTGGCCCTGACCTCGATCGCCGGGCTGTTCGCGATCGGCTACCTGCTGCTGCGCGCCGGCAGCCGCCTCGCCGGCCTGCCCGGCGAGGTGCGCGAATGGCGTGCGCGCGGCCAGCGCGAGCGGGGTGCCACCGCGCTGGCCGCCGCGATGCGCGCCTATCTCGGCGGCCGCTTCGGCAAGGCCAGAGCCCATGCGAGCGAGGCCCTGGCCGCTGGTGCGGCGCCGGCGGTGGCGGCGATCATCGCCGCACGCGCCGCCCATGAACTCAGGCAGCCCGACGAGCGCGACCGGTTGGCCGAGGAGGCCGCGCGGCACGACGCCGACGATCCCACCGCGCGGTTGATGGCGCAGGCCGAATGGCTCGCCGCCGAGGGGCGCACGGATGCGGCGCTCGAACTGCTGGGCACCCTGCCCGCGCCGCATACCGCGGCACTGCGCCTCGAACTCGGGTTGCGGGTGCGGCAGGCCGAGTGGGAAGCCGCGGCGCAGCTGATCGACAGGCTGACCGAGCGCAAGGCGCTGTCCCCCGCCGACCGCGACCAGTACGAACGCCAAGTCGCGAGCGAGGCGCTGAAGGCCCGTTCGGTCGATGCGGCCAGCGCGCGCGAGGCCTGGCGGCAGCTTCCGGAACGGCTGCGTGCCGACCGCGTGGTGGCATTGACCGCCGCGCGCATGCTCGCGCTGCACGGCGACGCGGCCGGTGCGCGGCCGATCATCGAGCGCGCACTCGATGAAGAGTGGGACAGCGCCCTGGCGCTGCAGTACTCCGAACACGCGACCGGCGCGCCAGTGGCCGCGGATGCCGACGGCGACCTGGCGCTGCGCATCGAGCGCTGCGAGGGCTGGCTCGCCCTGCATCCGAACGATTCGATGCTGCTGCTGAGCCTGGGTCGCCTGTGCATGCACGCCGGGCTGTCGGGCAAGGCGCAGGGCCACCTCGAGGCCAGCTTGTCGATCGAGCCGACCTACTCGGCGCATCTTGGGCTGGCACGGCTGCACGAGGCGCTCGGCCACCAGGAAGCCGCGGCCAGCCATCGTGAGCATGCACTTACACTCGCGCTGCGCGCGCTGGAAAATGCCAGTGGCGGTCGTCGCCGGGTTTCGCTCTGACCGCCGCGCGCGCCATGGCCCCGAAACGAAGGCAGCGACTGCCCGAGCCCCTGCCCCCGGCGCTGGCGATGGAAGCTTCGCTGGTGGTTCTGCTGACCGAGGCCGAAGCCGCGCTCGCGGAACTGGCTGCGGTCGCCGAGCGCACGCCCGACACCCGCCTGCTGGTGCCCGCCTGCCTTGCGCTGGAGGCGATGCATTCCTGCCGGCTCGACGGCGTCGAAGCACGGGTATCGGACCTCTATCTCGCGCAACTGGGCGGCGTCGGCGAGCGCGATCCGCGCGCGGCCCAGGCGATGGCGCTCTGGCGCGCCGCCTCGGCGCTGCAGCGCGGGCGGGCCCGCCTGCGCGACGGAGCTTTCGACCTGGCCCTGGTCGACGACCTGCGGCGCTGGATGGAGACCGGCCTGGAGGACGGCGAAGACCCGGGTATCGCCAGTGGCGCGCTGCCGGTGCCCGAACCGATGCCGACCGCGCTGCGCATCGCGCTGGAAGCCTGGGAGCATTTCGCCGCCGACGAACGGGTCTGGATGCCGCCGCTGGTGCGCTCGGCATTGCTGCATGCGCAGTTCGAGGCGCTGCGGCCGTTCGACGCATCGCACGGCCGGCTGTCGCGGGTGCTGGTGCCGCTGTACCTGATCTCGCGCCGGCAATTGTCCACCCCGCTGTGGTTCCTGTCGGCCTACTGGCATGCGCACCGCGCCCGCTACCGCGCCCGCCTGCGTGCGGCGCTGGTCGACGGCAACTGGGAGCCCTGGCTGGAGTTCTTCCTGCTCGGGGTCCGGGCGGCCGCGCGCAGCGCGCTGATCCATGCCGGCGACCTGCTGCGCCTGCGCGAGGCCCTGCATCGGGACGCCCGCGGGATCGTCAACGCAGCGGCGCTTATCGACAGCCTGCTGCTCAACCCCTACACCACGGTGGCGCGGGCGAGCCAGGCGATCGGCCGTACCCAGCCGGCCGCCAGCACGCTGATCCGCACGCTGCTGCGCAAGGGCTGGCTGCGCGAGGTCACCGGCCGCGCGCGCGGCCGCATCTACCTGATGCCGCGCATCCTGTCGGCGGTCGAGCGGCTGCCGCCAATGGCCTGACGGCGCTCAGCGCGCGAGCTGGATCGCCGGCTCGTTGACTGTGAACGAATCGGCGAAGAACTCGTCGGCTGGCAGCCCGCAGGTCGCGCTGAACTCGCGTCGCGCGGCATCGACCATCGGCGGCGCGCCGCAGGCGTAGACCTGCACGCCGGACAGGTCGGGGAAGTCGTCCATCACCGCCTTGTGCACGAAGCCGGTACGGCCGGTCCAGGCGCATCCGGGCGTCGCGTCGGACAGCACCGGCACGAAGCGGAACCCGGGCAGTTCACTCGCCCACTGCTCCGGCAGTTCCGGCGCATACATGTCCGCGCGGGTGCGGTTGCCCCAGTAGAGGACCATGTCGCGCTTCACGCCGGTCTTGATGCAGTGCTCGACGATCGACTTGATCGGCGCGAATCCGGTGCCGCTGGCCAGCAGCACCATCGGCTTCGCCGAGTCGCGCAGGTAGAAGCTGCCGAACGGACCCTCCAGCCGGAGGATGTCGCGTTCCTTCATCTTGTTGAACACATGGCCGGAGAACAGGCCCTGGTAGTCGCGGATGTGCAGTTGCAGGAATTCGTCGTCGTGCGGCGCGTTGGCCATCGAGAAGCTGCGCCGCTTGCCTTCCTTCAGCAGGAAGTCGATGTACTGGCCGGCCATGAACTGCAGCCGCTCGTTCTGCGGCAGCTTCAGGAACAGCATCATGGTGCTGCCGCGGCGCTCCATCTTTCCGACCCGACAGGGCAGGATGCGTACACGTACGCCGCCGATTCCGTCCAGTTCGCGAACTTCCAGGGTCAGGTCGCCGAGCGGCTTCGCGCAGCACAGCAGCACCTTGCCGGCCGCCTTCTCTTCGTCGGTGAGGGTACCTGCCTGGTGAACGCCGTAATCGACCGTGCCGCAGGCAAGGTTGACCTTGCAGCTGCCGCAGGCGCCGTTCCGGCAGCCGTAAGGAAGCTGCAGGTTGTTGCGCATCGCGGCTTCGAGGACGGTTTCGCCGGGTTCGGTCGTGAAGAAACGCCCGCTGGGTTGCAGGGTGATCGTCGGACGGGTCTGCTGGGTCATCGTGCCGGGGTATCCGCTACACTGCCTTGATGAAGCGATTATTGATCATCGGCTGCGGTGACGTCGCACGCCGGGCGTTGCCGATGCTCCGGTCGCGGTACGGGAGGGTCTTTGCACTGGCGCGCAGCGAATCCAGCGCGACTCTGCTCCGATCGCTCGGGGTGACGCCGATCCCGGGCGATCTCGACCAGCGGCGCTCGCTGGGCCTGCTGGCCGGTCTTCCGGACGACGTCCTGCACAGTGCACCGCCGCCCGCACAGGGCCGGGCCGACACGCGCACCCTGAACCTGATCGCAGCCCTCGCGTGCGCCGAGAATCTACCACGGCGCCTCGTCTACCTGAGCACCAGCGGTGTCTACGGGGACTGCGGCGGCGAACGCGTGCCGGAAACGCGCCCCCTGCAGGCCTGCAACGCCCGTGCGGTACGCCGCGCGGATGCCGAGTCCCGCCTGCGCGCCTGGGGCCGGCGCAGCCAGGTGGCGGTATCGATCCTGCGGGTGCCCGGGATCTACGCAGCCGATCGGCTGCCATTGTCTCGGTTGCGGCAGGGAACAGCTACGATCTGCGCCGAACAGGACGTCTATACCAATCATATCCATGCGGATGACCTGGCTGCGATCGTCGCCCGGGCGCTGGTGGCGGCGTGGCCCGGCCGCGTCTACAACACCAGCGACGACAGTGCGATGCGCATGGGCGACTATTTCGACCTGGTCGCCGACCGTTTCGGCCTGGCGCGCCCGCCGCGGATCAGCCGGGCGCAGGCGGAGGTGGAACTTCCCGCGCCGCTACTCTCCTTCATGCGGGAGTCGCGCCGGCTGGCGAACGAACGGCTGAAGCGGGAACTCCGGGTGCACCTTCGGTATCCTACGGTGGTCGCTGGCGTCGAAGCGGCTGCCACGGCCGCCGGCAGGATCGCGCCGGCGCAGTGACGACGCAGTGACGACGGGTCGGGCGATGGCTGCACGGGACATCCTGCTGGTGATGACGACCCTGCCCGACGCGGCAGTGGCGGCCACGATCGCCCGCGCGCTGGTCGAACGGCGCCTGGCAGCCTGCGCCAGTGTCCAGTCCGGCTGCCGGTCGGTTTACCGCTGGCAGGGCGCGGTCGAGCAGGCGACGGAGGTGCCGTTGCTGGTCAAGACAACGGCGGCACGCTATCCGGCGCTCGAGGCCGCCTTGCGCGAGATGCATCCCTACGAATTGCCGGAGATCGTCGCCCTGAGCGTGGCCGACGGACTGCCAGCCTATCTCGAATGGATTATTTCCGGGACGATAGACGAAGATGGGCTCAGGAATGACGATGATCGGTGACAGGAGCGATCGCGGATGACCCCTGTCCTCAGGCGCCGTGCCCTGCTGGCGGCGGCGGGTGCTGCCGCGGCGAGCGCCGGCCTCGCGGGCGGCTGGGTCACCTGGCGCCGCTTGCGCGACGGTGCCGGCAGCGACACGCCCGGCATGGCCGAGGCGGCCGCAGCCTTCTTCGCCACCACGCTGCCCGATCCCGACGGCACGCCGCAGGCGTTCGCGCAATGGAAGGGCCGTGTCATCGTCGCGAACTTCTGGGCGACCTGGTGTGTGCCGTGCCGGGAAGAGATGCCGCATTTCGTGAAGATGCAGGACCGCTACGGTGAGCGGGGGCTCACTTTTGTGGGCATTGCGATCGACAGGGCGGAGCGCGTCAGCCGTTTCGCGAAGGAGATCGGGGTGAACTATCCCCTGCTGGTCGGCGACATGTCGGTGTTCGACCTGGCCCGCAAGGCGGGCAACCTCGGCGACCTGCTGCCGTATACGGTGATCTTCGATCGCTCGGGAAAGATCGTGGCCAGGCGCGCCGGAATCTATACCGAGGCCACGCTCTCGCCGCTGATCGAAAAGCTGCTGTAGACGTAGATTCCCGGCAGATCGCGGGAAAACTGGACAGATACCCCCACCGCGGGCACACTGCGCGCCCATGACCCCGTCTGCGCCGTCCGCCGCCCCCCGCGCGTCGTCCGCACCCCGTCCGGCCCGGACCGGCGTGTCGGCGTCTGCCGGAAGATCGGTGCTCGCCGTGCACGGTCCGAACCTGAACCTGCTCGGTACCCGCGAGCCGGGCGTCTACGGCCGCACGACGCTGGCGCAGATCGACCAGCAACTGGCCGAGCGGGGCCGGCGCGCCGGGATCCGGGTCGACTCCTTCCAGAGCAACCATGAAGGCGCACTGGTCGACCGGATCCAGCAGGCCGGACGCGACCGGGTCGATTTCATCCTGATCAACGCCGGTGCCTATACACATACCAGCGTCGCCCTGCGCGACGCGCTGTCCGCGGTCGCGATCCCGTTCATCGAGGTCCATCTGTCGAACGTCTTCGCGCGCGAGGCATTCCGCCACCACTCGTACCTCAGCGACATCGCGGTCGGGGTGATCACCGGGCTCGGCGCGGGCAGCTATCGCGCCGCGCTCGACCATGCGATCGCCACGCTGATTCCCGAAGAATGAAGAGGTAAGCCGGATGGACCTGCGCAAGCTCAAGAAGCTGATCGACCTGGTCGAGGAGTCCGGCATCGCCGAACTCGAGATCACCGAGGGCGAGGAGAAGGTGCGCATCGCGCGCACCCTGCCCGGCACCCAGCCGCTCGTGATGCAGCAGCCGCAGCAGATCGTCGCGGCGCCCGCGCCGGTCGCCGCGGCACCGGTGGCCGCGCCCGCGGTTGCAGCCGTGCCCGACGGCCATGTCGTGAAGTCGCCGATGGTCGGTACCTTCTATCGGTCGAACTCGCCCGGCGGCAAGGCCTTCGTCGATGTCGGCCAGTCGGTCGCCGCCGGCGAGACGCTGTGCATCATCGAGGCGATGAAGCTGATGAACGAGATCGAATCCGATGCGGCCGGCACGATCAAGGCGATCCTGGTCGAGAACGGCCAGCCGGTCGAGTATGGCGAGCCGCTGTTCGTGATCGGGTAACCGGGCGATGTTCGAGAAGATCCTGATCGCGAACCGCGGCGAGATCGCGCTGCGTATCCAGCGCGCCTGCCGCGAACTCGGGGTGAAGACGGTGGCGGTGCATTCCGAGGCGGACTCCGATGCCAAGTACGTGCGCCTCGCCGACGAATCCGTCTGCATCGGTCCGGCCTCGCCCACCCAGTCCTACCTGAACATCCCCGCGATCATCAGCGCGGCGGAGGTGACCGACGCCGAGGCGATCCATCCCGGCTACGGCTTCCTGTCCGAGAACGCCGATTTCGCCGAACGGGTCGAGCAGAGTGGATTCGTGTTCGTCGGCCCGCGGCCCGAGACCATCCGGCTGATGGGCGACAAGGTGAACGCGAAGGCGGCGATGAAGAAGGCCGGGGTGCCGCTGGTGCCGGGTTCCGAGGGTGCGTTGCCCGAGGATCCGGTCGAGATCGTGAAGATCGCCCGTATGGTCGGCTATCCGGTGATCATCAAGGCCGCCGGCGGTGGCGGCGGCCGCGGCATGCGGGTGGTGCACACCGAGGCGGCGCTGCTCAACGCGGTGACCATGACCCGCTCCGAGGCCAAGGCCGCGTTCGGGCAGGCCGACGTCTACCTCGAGAAGTTCCTCGAGGACCCGCGCCATGTCGAGGTGCAGGTGCTGTCCGACGAGCACGGCAACTCGGTGCACCTGGGCGACCGCGACTGCTCGATGCAGCGCCGGCACCAGAAGATCATCGAGGAGGCACCGGCACCGCTGATCAGCGAGCGGGTGAAGGCGCGCATCTTCGACCGCTGCATCGAGGCGTGCAAGCGGATCCGCTACCGCGGCGCGGGCACCTTCGAGTTCCTGTACCAGGGCGGCCAGTTCTACTTCATCGAGATGAACACCCGGGTGCAGGTCGAGCATCCGGTATCCGAGATGATCACCGGCGTCGACATCGTGCAGATGCAGATCCGCATCGCCGCCGGCGAACGCATGGGGCTGCGCCAGCGCGACATCGTACCGCGCGGCCATGCGATCGAATGCCGCATCAATGCCGAGGACCCGTACAGCTTCGTGCCCTCGCCCGGGCGCATCACCTTCTACCATCCGCCGGGCGGGCCGGGAATCCGCGTCGACTCGCACGTGTACAACAACTATGTCGTGCCGCCGCACTACGATTCGCTGATCGGCAAGCTGATCGCGTACGGCGACACGCGCGACCAGGCCATCGCACGGATGCGCAGCGCCCTGTCCGAGATGGTGGTGGACGGCATCCGGACCAACCTGCCGCTGCATCGCGACCTGATGCTCGATGCCCGCTTCATCCAGGGCGGATCCAACATCCATTACCTTGAAGAGAAGGTCGGCAAGCACCGCAAGGGCGAATCCGCCTGACCGGAGCCGGCGCGTCATTCCGACCAGGACCCCGACATGCCGCTGACTGCCGTCACCTTCGAGCTCACGCCCGCGCAGGCCGACCTGCTGGGCGATGCGCTGCTCGAGGCCGGCGCGCTGGCGGTCGATGTCGGCGATGCGCTGGTCGGCACGCCGGAGGAACAGGCGGTGTTCGACGAGCCCGGCGAGTGGGACGAGCCGCTGCGGCCGATCCGCTGGCAGCGCGCGCGGCTCGCCGTGCTGTTCGAGAATGCCGCCCAGGCTGCTGACCTGGTCGGGCCGGCACTGGCCGAGTGTGCGATCGACCCGTGCCTGGCGCACACCACGCACACGGTGGAGGATGCGGACTGGGTCGCGCTCACCCAGCGCGAGTTCGAACCGATCCGGATCACCGATCGCGTGTGGATCGTCCCCACCTGGCATGCACCGCCGGATCCGTCGGCGATCAACCTCATGATCGACCCGGGCCGGGCGTTCGGCTCGGGCAGCCACCCGACGACCCGCCTGTGCCTGGAATGGCTGGCCGGCGTCCTGCGCGGCGGCGAGTCGGTGCTGGACTACGGCTGCGGTTCCGGCGTGCTTGCCATCGGCGCCGCTCGGCTCGGTGCCGCGCGGGTAGCCGGCATCGACATCGATCCGGAGGCGGTGGAAACCGCGGCGGCCAATGCACGGGCGAACGGCATCGCCGGTGCGACCTTCTGCCTGCCGGACGCGAGCGCCGATGGCCAGTTCGACGTGGTGGTTGCCAACATCCTTGCCCGCCCGCTGATGGCGCTTGCGCCGCTGCTGGCCGCGCGGGTGAAGCCGGGCGGCCTGCTCGCGCTCGCCGGCCTGCTCGACAGCCAGGCTGGACAGATCGCGGCGGTGTATGCGCCCGGCTGCCGGTTGCAGACCGTGCGCATCCTCGACGGCTGGGCCTTGCTCGCCGGCGAGCGCGTGGGCTGAGCGCAGCCGATGGCACTGGTCACCCGCTGCTCCAACCCGGCCTGCCTGACGCTGTTCAGGGTGACGCCTGCCCAGCTGCAGGCCTTCGGCGGGCAGGTCCGCTGCAGCAGTTGCAAAACGGTGTTCGATGCGTTCCCGTCGCTGACCACGGTCGCCGATTCCGCGCTGAAGGCGCCGGAGCGTGCCGTACCGGCGCCGCCCTCGACGCCAGCCCCGACCCTGACCCCTGCGCAGCCCGAGGTGCAGGCCGGCCTCGCACCCGGGCCGGAGGCGCCGTCCGCCCGCGGGTTCGGTGCCGGCGAGAAGGTCCTCGAGTGGGAGACCCCGGCTGTGCAGCCGAGGGTCGATGCCCGGACCGAACCGCCTTCCATGCCGGTCGATCGTGTGCCGGACCAGCCGCCCGGGGGTTCGCTCGATTTCGTCGTGGCACCGTCGCCGCTCCCCGCGGGCGCCCGCGAAGGCGAGCGCCTGTCCGACGCCGTGCAGGAGTACCGGGTGCCAGCGGACGCTGGTGCCGCGCTGACGGGTGGACGGTCGCGGGACGCGCGTACCGCCAAGCCGCCGGTGCGACCGGAGTCGGACGCCGCGGCCGTATCTTCCGGCGCGTCGCCCCCGCCCTCGCCGGTCGTGCCGCCCGCGGCATCCCGTGCGGCATCCCCCGCTGCGCCCGCCCGTGTCGCCGCGCCGTCGCAGCGGGTCGATCCGCATCCGGATCCGGTGCCGCAGATCGCCCCGGAGCTCACCGACTATTCCGTCAAGCCGGGTCCGCCGCCGCGTGCGGCCTCGCCGGACGGCCGCACCCGCCTCGTCCCCATGTTCGGCGGCCTGCTGCTGGTGGCGGCCGCCGGTGCGCTGCTGCTGGCCGGCGACCGTCTGCCCGCGCCGCTGGCCACGGCGCTGCGCGAGAACGCCCTGGCGGCCGCCGTGGGCATGGTTGCGTTGCTGTGCTGGGTGCTGCGCCGCTTCCATGCGACCTGGATCGCCGCCGCGGTCGTGCTGACGCTGCTGCTCGCCAGCCAGCTCGTGTTCGCGTACCGGACCCAGGTCGCAGCACTCTATCCGGCCAGCCGGCCGCTGCTCGAGCGGCTGTGCCGGATGGCCAGCTGCGAGGTCGGGCTGCCGAAGGCAGCCGACCAGCTGGTGATCGAAAGCTCCGACCTGCAGGCGGTCGATGCCGCGAAGCCGAACCTGATCCGGCTCGTGGCGTCGGTGCGCAACCGTGCGGCGATCGAGGTCGCATTCCCGGCGATCGAGGTCACGCTGACCGATGCACAGGATCGTCCGATGGCGCGCCGGGTACTGCTGCCCGAGCAATACCTCGCCGGACGCCAGCCGGCGCGCGCCGGGCTGCGCGCCGGCGAGGACTTCTCGATCCGGCTCACGCTCGACACCACCGAACTGCGTCCGGTGGGCTATCGGCTGTACCTGTTCTATCCGTGACCGCGCCGGCGCAACCGGCCGCGAAGGACGAGGTCGCCGGCTTCGGCTGGGTCGGCAGCCTGTGGCGCGGCATGGCGCCGCTGCTGCGACCGCATCGCGGGCAGCTCGTGCTGATCGGCCTGCTGATGGCGGTGGAACTCGGCCTGCAGCTGGGGCAGCGCAAGGCGTTCGGCACGCTGGTCGACGATGCGCTGCTGAAGTCCGACGGCGGGCTGGTGGTGCTGATCCTGGTCCTGCTGCTGGTGGCCGCAGTGGTCTCCGGCGCCTCGGCGCTGATGCACGAATACCTGCAGGCGCGGCTGTGCGCATCGGTGCCGGGTGAAGTCCGGGCGCGCCTGTTCGACCATACGCAGCGGCTGCCGCTGTCGCGCCTGCGCACCTCGGCCCATGGCGATCTGATCACCCGCATCACCAGCGATGCCGGCAGCGTCGAGCCGGCACTGTGGTCGCTCGGCTACGTGGCGACCGCGGCCTGCGGCGCGGTGATCGCGCTCGGGCTGCTGCTCTGGAGCGACTGGCGCCTGGCGCTGGTCGGGATCGCGCTGCTGCCCCTGGCGCTGATCGGACCGCGCTACCTCACGCCGCTGGCCGCGCGCGAGAGCTATGCGGCGAAGACCGCGGTCGGCGGGCTAGCCACCCACCTGCAGGAGAACCTGGCCAACCAGATCGTGCTGCGCGTGTTCGGCCTGGGCACGGTCGCCGCGCGCCGCTTCGATGTGCACAACCAGCGCATCATCACCGCGTCGCTGCGCTACAACGTGTTCAGCTACTTCAGCCATCGAGTGCCGTGGATCGCGATCGAGCTGATCGACCTCGTGGTGCTCGCGCTCGGTTGCTGGATGGTGGTGCGCGGCGACATGACGCCCGGCGGGCTGATCGCCTTCTACCTGCTGTTCTCCAGCCTGGCCACGCATACCTACTCGCTGACCGCGGCGATGCCCGGCCTGATCGGCGCGTCGGCCGGCATGCGCCGGATCTCGGAGCTGCTCGGCATGCAGGCGGAGACCCAGGCAGCGCAGGCAGTGCAGGCAGTGCAGGCAGTGGCGAGTGCGCCTGCACGCACGGACGCCGCGGCGGCGGTGGCCGCAGGTGGCGCGCCGCGCGCCGGTCGGTTGCAGGGACCGCCGTCGATGCGCTTCGAGCAGGTGAGCTTCCGCTATGCCACCGCTGCAGAGGGCTCCGCTGCCGGCACGCCCGCGGCCGATGCCGCCACCGATCCTGCCCCGGCCGCGCCGTCCGACCAGCTGAGCGAGGCGTCGTTCGAGGTCGCCGCCGGAGGCATGACCGCGTTCGTGGGCTCGAGCGGGTCGGGCAAGAGCACGGCCCTGCAGCTGCTGCTCGGCCTGCAGCGTCCGCGTGCCGGGCGCGTGCTGGTCGATGGCGTCGACCTCGCGGGCATCGACCTGCAGGACTACTGGTCGGGTGTCAGCGCCGTGTTCCAGGACAGCCTGCTGTTCAACACCACGATCGCGGAGAACATCCGTGCCGGCCGCATGGATGCGAGCGACGCGCAGGTCGCGGCGGCTGCCCATGCGGCGGGCATCGGCGCATGGATCGATACCCTGCCGGACGGCTATGAGACGGTCGTTGCCGGCGATACCTGCTCGGGCGGACAGCGCCAGCGCATCGCGATCGCACGCGCGCTGGTGCGCGAGCCGCTGCTGCTGGTGCTCGACGAGCCGACCAGCGCACTCGATCCGGCCACCGGCCGTGCGGTGATGCAGACGCTGCTCGACGTGTCGGGCGGTCGTACTTCCGTGCTGGTCACCCACCAGCTGCGCGACGCCGCGCGCGCGGACCGGGTGGTGGTGTTCGACCGTGCGCGGGTGGTCGAGGCGGGTACGCATGCCGAGCTGCTCGCGCTCGGCGGCGTCTATGCCGGGCTGTGGGCGCAGCAGGAACAGCGGTCTACGCCGGACTAGCGGCCCATGCGGTTCGTGGCCGCCTTCAGTTGCACCCGCTCGATGGTCACCGTCGTCGATTCGTCCGAGAACGTGATGTCGCCTTCCTGGACGAGGCACTGGAGCTGCATCGAACGTTTCGCCAGTGCGGCAAGCGCGAGGCTGGTCTGCTGCGGCAGCTTCCAGACCGCCAGGCGATCGATCTGCGTGCAGGTCGATGCAGCGTCCGCCCACCACAGGTCGGCACCACGGCCGTAGGCGTACACCATGACGGCATCGCTGCGGCCGGCCGCCTTGCGCAGGAGCTTCGGCTCGGGCAGCCCGACCTCGATCCACAAGCGGATCGCGCCGGTGAGGTCCTTGATCCACAGCGACGGTTCGTCCTGCGCGCTGACATCGCCCGCGAAGGCGAGCATCTCGTCCGCGTTCAGCGCATAGGCGAGCAGGCGGGCCATCATGCGTTCATCGGTCTCGGACGGATGGCGGGCCAGCGTGAGCGAATGCGTGGCGTAGTAGTGGCGGTCGAGGTCGCTGACCTGCAGTTCCGCCTTGAATACCGTGGACTTCAGGGCCACGGGACCGTCCTGGAAACCATCATCTGTGCATCACCATCAAAGTGCAACGTGGAGTGTGTAGAGGGGAGGATGCCGACGTGGGCCCTTTACCTGGCCCCGGATTATGCGGCCGATGCATGCGCTGCGCTGCCAAGGCAGCCGGCGCGGGCGCGTTCGTTGCTGGACCACCCTCTTTCCCCTTGGCCCCCCTGGAGGCAGCACCATGGCAACCGCGTCCGACACGACATCCGCCCGGGGCATCGACGTGCCCGCACCGGAAGAACTGCAGCGGATCGACGCCTGGTGGCGTGCCGCCAACTACCTGTCCGTGGGGCAGATCTACCTGCTCGCCAACCCGCTGCTGCGCGAGCCGCTGACCCGCGACCATGTGAAGCCGCGGCTGCTCGGCCACTGGGGTACCACGCCCGGCCTGAACTTCCTCTGGGTGCACCTGAACCGGGTGATCCGGCGGCACGACATCGACATGATCTTCATCGCCGGTCCCGGCCATGGCGGACCTGCGCTGGTGGCCAGCACCTGGCTCGAAGGCAGCTACAGCGAACACTATCCCGACGTGTCGCGCGACGCCGAAGGCATGGCACGGCTGTTCCGGCAGTTCTCCTTCCCCGGCGGCATCGGCAGCCATGCCACGCCCGAAGTGCCCGGTTCGATCCATGAAGGCGGCGAACTCGGCTATGCGCTGTCGCATGCGTTCGGCGCCGCGTTCGACAACCCTGGCCTGGTGGTCGCCTGCGTGATCGGCGACGGCGAGGCGGAGACCGGGCCACTCGCCGCCGCCTGGCATTCGAACAAGTTCCTCGACCCGGTGCGCGATGGCGCCGTGCTGCCGATCCTGCACCTGAACGGCTACAAGATCGCGAACCCGACCATCCTCGCCCGCATCCCTCCGGCGGAACTGGACAGCCTGCTCACCGGCTATGGCTACGAGCCGTTCCATGTCGAAGGCAGCGATCCGTTCGAGATGCATGGCGCGATGGCGGCCACCCTCGAGGTCGTGCTCGAACGCATCCGTGCGATCCAGGCGCATGCCCGCGCGAGGACGCAGTCGGAGCGGCCGCGCTGGCCGATGATCGTGCTGCGCAGCCCGAAGGGCTGGACGGGCCCGAAGGAGATCGACGGCCTGAAGACCGAAGGCCACTGGCGCTCGCACCAGGTGCCGTTCTCGGATCCGCGCAGCAACCCGGAGCACCTGCACCTGCTCGAGCAGTGGATGAAGAGCTACCGGCCGGAGGAACTGTTCGACGCGCAGGGCTGCCCGATGCCATCCCTGCTGTCGCTCGCGCCGTCCGGCCTGCGCCGCATGGGATGCAACCCGCATGCCAACGGCGGCGCGCTGCTGCGCGAACTGCGCCTGCCCGACTTCCGAGACCATGCGGTGGCGGTGCCCGCGCCCGGCGGTGCGCTGGCCGAGCCCACGCGGGTGATGGGCGGCTTCCTGCGCGACACGATGCAGCTGAACGCAGGCGCGCGCAACTTCCGCGTGGTCGGTCCGGACGAGACCGCGTCGAACCGGCTCGGTGCGCTGTTCGAGGTGACCAATCGCGCATGGATGGCGCAGACGCTGCCCGAGGACACCTTCCTCGCGCAGGACGGGCGGGTGATGGAGATCCTGTCCGAGCACACCTGCCAGGGCTGGCTCGAAGGCTACCTGCTGACCGGCCGGCACGGCCTGTTCTCCTGCTACGAGGCGTTCATCCACATCGTCGACTCGATGTTCAACCAGCATGCGAAGTGGCTGAAGGTGGCGGGCGAGGTGCCGTGGCGCCGGCCGATCGCATCGCTCAACATCCTGCTCACCTCGCATGTCTGGCAGCAGGACCACAACGGCTTCTCGCACCAGGACCCCGGCTTCATCGACCATGTGGTGAACAAGAAGGCGAGCATGGTCCGGGTCTACCTGCCGCCGGACGCGAACACGCTGCTGCACGTGACCGACCGCTGCCTGCGTTCGCGCGACCGGGTGAACGTGATCGTGTCGGGCAAGCAGATGCAGGCACAGTGGCTCGACATGGACGATGCGATCCGCCATTGCAGCGCCGGCATCGGCATCTGGAAATGGGCGAGCAACGACGGGGCGAGCAGCAACGACAGCGGCGCACCCGACGTCGTGATGGCCTGTGCCGGCGACGTGCCGACGCTGGAGACCCTCGCCGCGGTCGACCTGCTGCGCACCCACCTGCCGTCGCTGAAGGTGCGCGTGGTGAACGTGGTCGACCTGATGACCCTGCAGGACAGCAGCGAGCATCCGGACGGTCTCGAGGACCATGAATTCGATTCGCTGTTCACCACCGACCGGCCGATCGTGTTCGCCTACCACGGCTATCCATGGCTCATCCACCGCCTGACCTATCGCCGCACCAACCATGGCAACCTGCATGTGCGCGGCTACAAGGAGGAAGGCACGACCACCACGCCGTTCGACATGGTGGTTCGCAACGACCTCGACCGCTTCCACCTGGTGATGGACGTGATCGACCGCGTGCCGTCACTGGGCTACCGGGCGGCGCACCTGCGGCAGTGGGCGCGCGACCGGCTGGTCGAACACCATGCGTACATCCGTGAGCACGGACAGGACATGCCCGCGATCCGCGAATGGAAGTGGTCGGCGGCGGCGATCACTCCATCCTGACGCCGCGCCTGCGCACGACCCGCGTCGCAGTTCATTCCGGCTGGATCTTCGCCGCCGCCGCTGCCCTGGCCCATTTCTCCGTCTCCGACCTCAGCCGGGTCGCGAATTGCGCCGGCGTGGACGGGATGGCGTTCAGGCCCTGTGCCTCCATCCGCCGCTGCAGGGGCGCGGCGTTCAGTTGCGCGACGGTTTCCGCGTTCAACCGGTCCACGATCGCGCGTGGCGTCGCCGCCGGTGCCATCAGGCCGTACCAGGTCGTGTAGTCGAATCCGGGGACGCCGGCCTCGTCCAGCGTGGGCACATCCGGCAGCAGGCCCACCCGCTTGATCGGCGTCACGCCGAATGCGCGCAACCGGCCGGATTTCACGTGCGGCAGCGCCGACGCCAGGGTCGACATGTATACGGTGATCTCGTTACCCATCAGTGCGGCCAGCGCAGGCCCGCCCCCCTTGTAGGGTACGTGGATCATGCTGCCGTCGATGGACACCAGCAGCAGCTCGGTCGCCAGGTGGATGCCCGATCCGATGCCGGCCGAACCGAAGCTCAGCTTGCCGGGATTGGCCCGCACATGGGCGATGAACTCCTTCAGGTTTCGCGCAGGCAGCGCAGGCTGGACCAGCAGGATATTGGGCTGCTCGGCGACCAGTGACACCGCAGCGAGATCGCGCAGCGTGTCGTAGGGCAGTTTCTTGTAGAGCGCGGGATTGACGGCCAGGCTGATGCTTCCCAGCAGCACCGTATAGCCGTCGGGCGTCGCCTTCACGACGATGTCCGTGCCCAGCACACTCCCGGCTCCGGGGCGGTTGTCCACCACGATGGTGGTGCCCAGCGCCGGCGCGAGGCTTTCCGAGAGGACCCGCGCGACGACATCGGGCCCGCCCCCGCTCGCGAACGGCACGATCATGCGGATCGCGCGACTGGGATAACTGCCCTGCGCAAACGCCAGCCAGGGCACCAATGCAAGCGTCCCGACCGCGACTGAGGCACAGATGCTTCGATCGATACCACGCATGGTCGCCTCCCGAGCCTTCGATGAAGATCAGCGTCCTGTTTCGTCGTGCTTCGTCCTGGAAGTGGCCGGGCGCCGCCGTCACTCGAGCTTGATGCCGCCCTTGCGCACCACCTCGGCCCACTTGGCGACCTCGGTCTTCATCCAGGCCGACAACTGTTCCGGTTTCATCGTCGACACCTCTGCGCCCTGCCGGCCGAGGTACTCGCGCATCTCGGGCACGTTGAGGATTCGGGTGATGTCGGTCGACAACCGGTCGAGCGCGGGACGCGGGCTCGCCGACGCGGCGAGGATTCCCTGCCACGAGCCTGTCTCGAACCCGGGGACGCCCGACTCCGATACGGTGGGCACGTCGGGCAGCGTCGGGTAGCGCTTCGCGCCGGACACCGCCACCAGCCGCAGGCGGCCGCTCTTCACGTAGGGGTAGGTCGCGAGCATGCCGTTGAAGGTGAGGTCGGCATGGCCGCCAGCCACGTCGATCAGCGCTGCCGCGCCGCCCTTGTACGGGATGAACGCCCACTTCAGCCCCGTCACCTGCGCGAACGCGACACCGGCGAGGTGCGGCGGCCCGCCGACGCCGGACGTCGCGAAGTTGAGTTGCCCGGGCCGGGTGCGTGCGAGCGCGATCAGTTCCTTCACCGTCTTCACCGGCACCGACGGATGCACCACAAGCAGGTGCGGCGAATAGGCGACCATGGTGACGCCGGCCAGGTCGCGCACCGGATCGTACGACTGCTTGTACACGGAGGGGTTGATCGCGATCGCGCCGAGGTCGGCGAGCAGCAGCGTGTGGCCGTCGGGCGTGGCGCGCGCGACGATCTCCGCGCCGACGTTGCCGTTGGCACCTGCGCGGTTCTCGACCAGCACCGGCTGCCCGAGCGCCTCGGACAGCTTCGGGGCGATCTGCCGGGCGAGGATGTCGGAGGTGCCGCCCGCAGCGAAGGGCACGATGAAGCGCACCGGCCCGTTCGGGAAGGTCTGTGCCGCCGCCGGCAGGCAGGCGCCGAAGGCCGATGCAAGGAGGCCCGCTGCGGTCGTGGTGCGGATGCGTGCGTCGAAGGTCATGCGTGCTTACTCCTCGTGTCCTGCGGGTATCCGGCGTCTATTCGATCGACAGCTTCGCGGCTGCGATCGCGGCCTTGAAGCGGTTCCATTCGTCGCGGATCAGGCTCGCGAACTCGGCCGGCGTGCTGCTCGCGGGATCCGCGCCGGCACGCACCATCAGTTCCTGCGTCTCCGGCTGCTTCATCGCCGCGACCACCGTCGCATGCAGCCGGTCGGTGATCGGGCGCGGCGTCCCGCGTGGCACCATGAGGCCGACCCAGCCGGTCGACTGGAAGCCGGGCAGCGTGGACTCCGCCAGCGTCGGCAGCTCGGGCAACTGGGTGCTGCGCTTCGTGCCCGCGGTGGCGAGTGCCCGCAACTGGCCGGACCGTATGAACGGCAGCGTCGCGGCGAGCGGCGTCACCGTGAACTGCGCCTCGTTGGCGACGGTCGCCGTGACCGAGGCACCGCCGCCCTTGTACGGAACATGGACCGCGTCGGTGCCGCTCGCCAGCAGGAACTGCACGCCCGCCAGGTGGCTCTGCGAGCCGGCGCCGGCCGAGGCCATGTTGAGCCGGCCCGGCGCCGCCTTCAGCAATCCGATCAGGTCCCTGGGCGTCTTCGCGGCCAGCGAGGGGTGGACGACCATCACGTTCTGCGTGATCGCGAACAGCGATACCGGTACCAGGTCGGCGAACGGGTCGAAGGTCAGCTTCTTCTGCAGGAGCGGCGCGATGACCTGGGTCGCGGTCGCGGTGCCGAGCAGCGTGTAGCCGTCGGGCACTGCGCGCGCGGCGATCTCCATGCCGATGATGCCGCCGGCCCCGGGCCGGTTGTCGACCACGATCTGCTGGCCCAGCAGGTCTGCCATGCGCATGGCGAGCACGCGGCTGATCGTGTCGTTGGAGGAGCCCGCGCCCTGCGGCACGATCATCCGGACCGGGCGCTGCGGCCATGCCTGCGCCGCAGCACCGGCCGTCGCCGTCAACGCAACGGCGCCTGCGATCGTGGCTGCGGCTGCGGCCAGCGACCGGCGCGCCACGTTCGCCCGCGCCCTGCCCTCGACGGTTCCACTCATCTGCTTCCTCCCGTGGTGCACTGCATGGCCGGCGTGCGTTGCGCAGGTCCTGCAGTTGCTCTAGTGTGTCCACGTTATCACATGCCGCGAGGATATCCATGGCCCGACTCTCCTACGTCGATCCCGACACGATCACCGACCCGCAGGTCCGCGACTGGTACGACAAGGCCGTGAAGGCCGGCCATCCCGGGCCGGAGAACCAGGCGATCCGCGCGCACCAGCCCGACGTGATGCGTTCGTTCACGCTGACCCGCGAGATGCTGTTCGACGGCGACGCCGGCGTGCTGGAGCACGACCTGAAGGAGCTCACCCGCGCCTATGTCGCGTTCACCGTGGAATGCGCGTACTGAAGCAACCAGGGAACCGCGCGGTCCGCGCGGGACACGAACAGCCGCATGGCCGAACTGATGGCCTACGAGAAGTCCGCGCGCTTCACGCCGCGCGAGAAGGTCGCGCTGCGTTATGCCGACGCGATCATGTACGACCCGGCCCAGGCGGACGATGCGCTCTGGGCGTCGCTCAAGGCGGAGTTCACCGAGCCCGAACTGGTCGAGCTCGGCTACTGGATCGGCTTCACCTTCGGCGGGCAGCGCTGGCTGAAGACGCTGTCGGCGAAGCAGGGGGAGCTGGCGGCGTTCCTGGACAGCCGGGCGGGGAAGGCGGGCTGAAAACGCACAAGGCCACCGTCCGTGAGGGGGGTGGCCTTGTCGTGGATCACTGCTGCTGCCGGCCTTACTCGGCGACCAGCTTCGCCGCCTTCACCGCCGCACGGAAGCTCTCGAACTCGGTGCGGATGAACTTGCCGAATTCCTCCGGCGTGCTGGTGACCGGGTCGGCGCCGGCGCGCACGATCAGCTCGCGGGTGTCGGCCTGCTTCATCACCTGCATCATCAGCGAGTAGAGGCGGTCGTTGACGGACTTCGGCGTACCGCGCGGCGTCATCATTCCGACCCAGCCGGTGGACTGGAAGCCGGGCAGCGCTCCCTCGTTCAACGTCGGCAGGTCGGGCAGCTGGGTGCTGCGCGCCGTGCCTGCGGTGGCCAGCGCCCGCAGCTGGCCGGAGCGGATGAACGGGATGGTGGCCGCGATCGGGGTGAACGTGAACTGGGATTCGTTCGCCACGACTGCACCGACCGATGCGCCGCCACCCTTGTAGGGCACATGGGTGGCCTCGGTGCGTGCAGCCAGCATCAGCTGGACGCCCGCGAGGTGGCTCTGCGCACCGGATCCGGCCGAGGCCATGTTGTACTTGCCCGGGTTCGCCCTGAGCAGCGCGATCAGTTCCTGCGCGGTCTTCGCCGGCATCGAGGGATGCACGACCAGCACGTTCTGGGTCGTGCCGTACAGCATGATCGGTTCGAAATCCTTGAAGATGTCGAAGCCGAGCTTGCGGTGAAGCTGCGGTGCGATCACGTGGTTGGCGGTGGAGGTCGCCATCAGCGTGTAACCATCGGGCACCGCGCGTGCCGTGATCTCCATGCCGATGATGCCGCCGGCGCCCGGACGGTTGTCGACGATGAACTGCTGGCCGACGGCTTCGCCGAGTTTCATCGTCAGCACACGGGCGAGCTGGTCGCTCGATGCACCCGGTCCGTTGGGGACGATCACGCGTACCGCGCGCTGGGGCCAGGTGGCTGCTGCCGCCTTGCCCTGTGCCAACGCCGGGCTGGCCAGTGAACCCGCGGCGTTCAGTGCGGCGAACGCGCCGGTGGAGAGGATCGCCCTGCGGCGTCCGATATGCGATATGGACATCGTGCTGCTCCTCCTGGGAAGTCTGCCGGGTGCCTGTCCGCCTGATGGCGCGGCAGTCAAGGTCTGCTTGATCGGCCCGCAAATTACCATAACGACGAGCCTTGCGGCGCGGTAAACCTTCCGCCCGGAGGCGCTACCTGCCGGCAGCCGAGACCGCCCTCGCTACCGCGTCGCCCATCGCCTGGGTGCTCGCGCTGCCGCCGAGGTCCGGCGTCAGCTGCTTCGCCTCGGCGATCACCGCGGTCATCGCCGCCTCGATCAACGCCGCCGCACGCGCGGCCTTCGGCTCGTCGCGCTTGCCGGCCAGCCATTCGAACAGCAGCTTGCCCGACATGATCATCGCGTAGGGGTTGGCGATGCCGCGGCCGGCGATGTCGGGCGCCGAGCCATGCGTGGCCTGGGCCATCGCCAGCGTCTCGCTCGCGTTCACGCCCGGTGCCAGGCCGAGGCCGCCGACCAGCCCGGCCGCCTCGTCGGTGAGGATGTCGCCGTACAGGTTGGTGGTGACGATCGTGTCGTACTGCTGCGGCTTCATCACCAGCTTCATCGCGAAGGTGTCGACGATCACCTCCTCGAACTCCACGTCGGGGAAGCGCGCCGCGACCTTGCGGCACTCGTCGGCGAACAGGCCGTCGCCATAGCGGTACACGGTGTTCTTGTGCACGGCGGTGACCTTGCGCCGCGGGCGCCGCGCAGCCGCCTCGAACGCGGCTTCCGCGATCAGCCGGCTCTTGAGCTTCGTGGTGACGCAGATGCCGATCGCGCTGTCCTCGGTGGGCATGAACTCGCCGTAACCCATGAACAGGTTGCCGTCGACCTTGAAGCCTTCGGTCGTCTCGCGCAGGAACAGCAGGTCGATGTCCTTGTGCACCGATGGCAGGTTCGGGTACGAGCGGAACGGCTTGTAGTTCGCGAACAGCCCGAAGTGCGTGCGGAACAGCGGGTGCGGGTTGAGCCAGGTCGGGTCGCCCTTCGGATACTCGCGATGGCCGATCGGCCCGAGCACCCAGCCGTCGTAGGTGGCCAGCGTCTCCAGCGTGCCCGCCGGAACGGTGTGCCCGGCCGCGGCATGGCCGGCGCGCGAGATCGGCATCGGCTTCCAGTCGATCTGCAGGTCGACCGCAGCCGCGGCCTCGCGCATCACCTTCACGCATTCGGGGACGACCTCGCGCCCGATGTCGTCGCCTTCCAGTATCGCCAGTGTGAGCATCTGTCCGCGTTCCGCCTTCAGTCCGTCCTCAATCGACCTTCACGCCTGCCTGCCGGACCACCTTGGTCCAGCGTGCGATCTCCGAGACCAGGTGCGCCTGCAACTGTTCGGGCGAGCCGCCGACGCCATCGGCGCCATCGCGTGCCAGCCGTTCCTTCACTTCGGGATGCTGCAGGGCCTTCACCACCTCGCCGTTCATCCGGTCCACCACCGTGCGCGGGGTGCCGGCCGGGCCGAGCAGGTAGTACGAGGTGTAGACCTCGAACCCCGGCAGGCCGCTCTCGGCCATCGTCGGGATGTCCGGCGCGCCGCTCGATCGTTTCAGGCTGGTCACGGCGAGGCCGCGCAGCTTGCCGCCCCGCACATGCGAGAGACCCGCGACCATCGTGCCGACCGCGGCATCGACATGGCCGCCGATGGCGTCGGCCATCGCCGGCTGGATGCCCTTGTAGGGCACCGGCGTCCAGCGGAAGCCGGCGACGCTGGCGAACAGTTCGCCGGCGAGGTGGCCGCCGCTGCCGGTGCCGGCGGTGGCATAGGTGATGCGGCCGGGCCGCTTCTTCGCGAACGCGATGAACTCCTGCAGCGTCTTCGCCGGCAGCGACGGATGCACCATCACCATCAGCGGCTGCACCGCGACCTGCACGATCGGCGTGAAGTCCTTCAGCGTGTCGTAGGGCAGCTTGCCGTACAGGCCAGGGTTGATCACGTGGCTGCCCCAGGCCATCAGCAGCGTGTAGCCGTCGGGCGTGGCGCGCGCCACCGACTCGGTGCCGACGATCCCCGCCGATCCGGCGCGGTTCTCGACGACGATCTGCTGTCCGAGCGACTCGGTCATGCGAGTGGCCAGCACCCGGGTCAGCGTGTCGGCGGAGCCGCCCGGCGTCGTCGGCACGACGATGCGCACCGGCTTCGCCGGCCAGGCCTGCGCCCATGCGGGTCCCGCCGTCGGACCCGACGCCGCGCCGGCCACGGCCAGCGCGCCCAGCGCGGCCAGCAGTGCGCGCGGGCGACTGCCTCGTCGATCGTCCATTCCTGCTCCTCCTTGCCGGGTACGCTCGTGGGCGTGCCTACTTGCCTTCGTATCCGGCGCCGCGCGCGAACCACGCCTTCGTGGCGACGATCTGCTCGCGTTCGTCGAACGAGGCCATGTCCTCGGCCATGGTCGAGGCTTCACCCTGCGTCTTCAGCACGGCGAACACGCGCTGCATCGCGCGGATCGCCGCGCGTTGCGCGTCCGACGGGATGATCTCGATCTTGTAGCCCATGCGCTCGAGGTCCGGCGCCGACACCAGCGGCGTCTTGCCGCCGAAGAACATGTTGATCAGCAGCGGCTTGGCGAACAGTTTCGGGATCTTCTCGATCTGCTCGAGCGTGGTCGGTGCCTCGATGAACAGCACGTCGGCGCCTGCCTCGTCGTACAGCTTCATGCGCTCGACCGCGGCGTCGAAGCCCTCGACGGCGATGGCGTCGGTGCGCGCGATGATCAGGATGTCCGGGTCCGCGTCCTTCGCCGCCTTGAGCACCGGCACGAAGTCCTTCGCCTTCACGATCGACTTGTCGTTCAGGTGCCCGCAGCGCTTCGGGAAGGTCTGGTCTTCCAGGTGCACGCCGGCGAGGCCGATGCGGGCGAACTGGCGGATCACGCGGTAGGCGTTCAGCGCGTTGCCGTATCCGGTGTCGGCATCGCCGATCACCGGGCAGTCGACCGCGTCGCAGATCTCGGCCAGGCGCTGCACGATCTGGCCGGGATCGATCAGGTTGATGTCGGGAACGCCGGTCGAGCGGGCGATGCCGCCGCCGGTCGCGTACAGGGCCTCGAAACCGGCCATCCGGCCGAGGCGCGCGGACATGCCGTCGTAGATGCCCGGTGCCACGATCATGCCCGGGCGCGCGAGCATCTCGCGCAGCTTGGTTGCCTGACTCATCGCTTCTTCCACTCCACCATTGCCGCCCCTGGCGGCCGAGGTGCGAAGGATGCCCGACTCCATCCGGGCCGTCGAGGGTCGGACCGGCCCTGGCCGTCATCCGCCGGATCCCCTAAAGGCAGGCCGGCATCGGCCGATATCGGGAACGGAGCTGCCGATCCCCCGCGGCTCCGGGTGTCCCATCCATCGCCCGTGCGGGCAGGGAGCGAATGATGCAACGCAAGATCGAAGCGCTGGTGCGAGCCATCAGCGTCCGCCAGCGGCTGGCCATCGCCTTCGTCGGCTCGAGCCTGATCATCCTGGCCGTGGGCCTGATCGGGATCGCCACGCTGCAGCGGTCCGCCGAACGCTCCGCGCACATCTACGGCATCGACGTGGTGCCGATGGACTACGTGAGCCGCATGTCCACCGGCGTCCTGCGCACGCGCGCGGGCATCGGCGAATCCCTGCTGGCGGCCGATGCGGGCATGGCCGACCGTGCGGCGACCGTCCTGAAGGAGGCGATGGAACACCTGGCCCAGGTCGAGATCCTGGGTGCCCAGTACGCCGGGCTGATCACCGAGCCGGAGGAGCGCGTGCTGTTCGACCGCTTCACCGCCGAACTGGGCGCGTTCCACGCCGCCGCGCAGAAGGTCGCCGACGCCGCCACGGCCGGCAGCCGCGCGCCCGCCGCCCGCCTGCTGTTCGCCGAGGCCCTGCCGGCCTCGGAGCGCCTGCGCGAGGCGCTAGAGGCGCTGATGCTGCACAAGCAGCAGTCGGCGGGAATGGACAACGCCACCATCTCCGCTGACGCCGAACGGGCGACCGTCCATTCGCTGGTCGTGGTGATCCTGAGCGCGCTGATCGCCACCCTGCTCGGCTGGATCATCGCATCGAGCATCGTGCGGCCGGTCGAGGCACTGGCGCAGGCGGCGCGTGCACTGTCCTCCGGCAGGCTGGGCGTGCGCATCGACGAAGGTGGCCGCGACGAGCTGGCGTCCCTCGCGCGGGCCTTCAACGGTGCGCTGGTCCAGATGGGCGAACTCGTGCAGCGGGTCACTGCCACCGCGCGCACCGTATCCATCGCTGCCGATGCGTCGACCGCGCATGCCGGCCAGGTCGGCGGCGCGCTGCGACGGCAGGCCACCGAGGCGGTCGATGCCAGCGGCAAGGTCAGCGGCATCGCCCGCACGATCGAAGCGAACGCGCGGGAGGCCGAGGAGGCGGCGCGCGAGGCGGGTGAAGCCAGCCGCGATGCGACCGCCAGCAGCGAAGTCGTGCTCGCGACCGTGGGCGGCATGCAGCGCATCGCGGACGTGGTGCATGAATCCGCCCGCTCGGTGACCGCGCTCGGCGCGCGCACCGAGGAGATCGGCAAGATCGTCGGCACCATCGCGGGCATCGCGGACCAGACCAGCCTGCTTGCGCTCAATGCGGCCATCGAGGCGGCGCGTGCCGGCGAGCAGGGACGTGGCTTCGCGGTGGTCGCCGACGAGGTGCGCAGGCTCGCCGAGCATACCCAGGAGGCGGCGCGCGAGATCGTGTCGACGGTCCAGGGCATACAGGCCGGCACGACGGAGGCGGTTGCCGCGATCCAGCGTGGCACCGCAGACGTGGATGCAGGCCGCGCCGCCGCGCAGAGCGCGGCGGAGGCGATCCGCGGCATCCTCGGCCGGACCGCGCGCGTGGACGAGATCATCTCGGCCGTTGCGCGCACCAGTTCGGAGGAGGCCCGTGCCGGGGAGGCCGTGGCCTGCGCCGTGGCGGCGATCGGCGACGCGAGCCAGGCTTCCGTGCACGCGATGGACGAACTCGCGGCCACGGCCCTTCGCCTGGGCACGGCCACCCACGAACTCGACGCGCTGGTGCGCTGCTTCGACCTCGAGCCGGTCAGCGGCTGAAGCCTGCGCCGGCGCGCGCGATCGGTCGATCCGGATCTTCGCCTCGCGGATGATCCTGCCCCAGCGCGCGATGTCGTCGATGACGACCTTCTGCAGCTGCTCCGGGGTGCTGGTCTCCACCTCGAGCCCGGTGTCGGCCATGCGCTTGCGCATGTCGGGCTCGTTCATCACCCGGTTCAGCGTCTGGTTGAGCCAGGTGACCATCGGCCGCGGCAGGGCGGCCGGGCCGAAGATGCCGTACCAGGTGTCGTATTCGTACTTCGGCACGCCCGCCTCGGCGATGGTCGGGATCTCCGGGAAGGCGGGCGAGCGCTTGAGGCCGGACATGCCGAGCGGCCGCAGCTTGCCTGCGCGCAGGTGCCCGGACGCCGCGGGCAGTGTCGCGATCATCATCTGCACCTGGCCGCCGATGGTGTCGGCGAGCGCGGGGCCGGCGCCCTTGTAGGGCACGTGCAGCATCTTGATGCCGGCCTGGATCATGAACAGCTCGACCGCCAGGTGCGCGGATGAGCCCATGCCGCCCGAGCCGAAGCTGATGTTCGTGCCTTTCTTCGCGAGCGCGATGAACTCGGCCACGTTCTTCGCAGGCACCGCGGTGTTCACCACCAGCACGTTCGGGGTGATGCCGATCATGCCGATCGCGGCGAAGGCCTTCGCGGTGTCGAACGGCAGCTTGGGATACAGCGTCGCGTTGAAGGTCATGCCCTGGTGGTTCATCTTCAGGGTGTAGCCGTCGCCGCCGGCGCGCGCCACGATCTCGGCCGCGATGGTGCCGCCGGCGCCGCCGCGGTTGTCGACCACGAGCTGCTGTCCGAGTTCGTCGCTCAACCGCTGGCTGACGATGCGCGCGAGCAGGTCGGTGGTGCCGCCCGGTGCGAACGGCACCAGGAAGCGCACCGGCTTCTGCGGGTAGCCGCCGGGACCCTTGCCCTGCGCGAGTGCGGGTACCGAGGCGAGGGTGAGGGTGCAGGCCGCGGCGAACCCGGCGGCGATCGAGACTCGTGACATTTCCATTCCTCCGGGAAGCGGGCGGTGCCTTGCCGTGGTCATGCGCATGGCGGGTTTCGGATTCGCGCTCTGTGGCGCGTTTGCAGACTCCCTGCAGGGCCGGCGATTATGCCATCGGCTCCGCAGGCAACCAATGGATTCGACCTGTCGTGCGCGCAGCGCATCGCGCGTGCGGCACCTACTGCGCGCGGATCCCGGTGTCGCGGATCAGGCGGCGCCAGCGCGCCACGTCCTCGACGAAGAACTTCTGCGCCGCCTCGGGAGTTTCGCTGCCGGATTCGATGCCCGATTCGGTCAGCCGGGCAACGACCGCAGGATCCGCGAGCACGCGATTCGCCGCCGTGTTCAGCCAGCCGACCAGCGGCCGCGACAGCGACGAGACGGCGAACATCCCGTACCAGGTCTCGTAGGCATAGCCGCGCACGCCGGCCTCGGCGAGCGTGGGCAGTTCGGGCGCGACCTTCGACCGGCGCGTGCCGCCGATGCCGTAGGCGCGCAGCTTGCCCGAGCGGATGTAGGGCAGCGCGCTCGGCATCGACGCGAGCAGGAACTGCACGTGGCCGGACACCGTGTCGGTGAGCGCCGGTCCCGCGCTCTTGTAGGGCACATGCAGTCCGCCGGTGCCCGACAGGTGGAAGAAGAGCTCCATGCCCATGTGCGTCGCGCTGCCGATGCCGCCCGAGCCGAAGCTGAGCTCCTTCGCCTTCAGCAGCGGGATGAATTCGGACAGCGTCTTCGCAGGCACCGACGGATGCGCGACCAGCACGTTGGGGGCGATGCCGATCCATGCGAACGCGTTGAAGTCGCGGGTGAGGTCGCTGCCCGCCTTCTCCTGCAGCACGCTGGCGATCACGATCGCCTGGTTGCTGAGCAGCAGCGTGTAGCCGTCACCCGGCGCGCGCAGCGCCATGTCGCGCGCGATCAGGCCGGATGCACCACCGCGGTTGTCGATCACCACCGGCTGTCCGATCTCGTCGGCGAGCTTCGGCGCGATCAGGCGCGCGACCATGTCGGTGGTGCCGCCGGGCACGTTGGGCACCAGCAGGCGGACGGGTCGTATCGGGTAGCCGCCGGGGCCCTTGCCCTGCGCCAGGCCGTCCGCGACCGGGATCCCTGCGCCTGCGGCGACGACGAACGCGGCGGCGAGCATGCCACGGGCTGCACGGACTCCGGACATCGGTTGCACCTCCCAAAGCAGGCGGCCGCTCGGATGACGACCCTCTGCGAGACGATACGCCTCCGCACGCGGTTCGTGCGGGTTCGTCGAGTGTCCCGGCGATGCGCCGTGCGCTGCTGCCGCCCGAGACTGCCTCGCTACCCGCGCTAGACAGGGTCTTGCCCCGGGGCACGTCTGGCGCGGAGAATCGGCCTACGACCAGTCCACCCGGCCAACCAGCCAACCGGCAGGAACCCATCCGCCATGCTTCCGATCTTCGAAGCGGTGCACTTCGACATCGTCGCGCCCATCCACCCGCACGTGGCACGCGGTGACGGCGCGCACATCATCATCAACCCCAGGCAGGCAGTCGAGGACCGCACGCAGCTCACCCGTGAGCAGGCGATCGAGCTGGTGAAGCTCACGATGGTGGCGGGCGCGGCGATGAAGACCGTGCTCACCCGGCACGGCGTCGACATCGGACGCATCAATTACCAGGACAACGGCAACTGGCGCCATGAGCTGCATGTCCACCTGTACGGCCGCGCCCGCAGTGCGAAGGGCCAGCCGTGGGGACACTTCCTGTCGTTTCCGCCGACGCGCGAGGCCTTCATGGCCGAAATGGGCGATCTCGAGTCGTTGCGCGCAGACGATATCGTCGCGCTCAGGGCGGAGATCGGTCGCTTGCTGGAAACGGAAAAGTATCGGGCGTTCCAGGCCTAGCCCGCTGTCCTACTCGGCCTTCGCCCCCGAGCTCCTGACCACGGCTCCCCACTTCTTTATCTCCAGCGGCATCAGCCGGGTCAGTTCGTCCGGGGTACCCGCGACCACGTCGACGCCCATCTCGGACAGCCGCCTGCCGACCTCGGGATTGCGCAGCGCCCTGGCGAAACCGTCGTGGATCCTCAGCACGACGTCACGGGGGATGCCGGCCGGCCCCATCAGCGCGTACCAGCCGCTCGACTCGAAGCCGGGGACGGTCTCCGCCACCGCCGGCACGTCGGGCAGGGAACCGGCGCGCTTGATGCCGGAGGTGCCGATCGCGCGCAGGCGTCCGTTCTGGATGAACGGCATCGCGGCCAGCACCGTGTTGAACTGGAACTGCACATGGCCGGCCACGGTGTCGTTCAGCGCCTGGCCTGCGCCCTTGTAGGCGACGTTGACGATGTCGATCTTCGCCATCGACCTCAGCATCTCTACCGCAAGATAGGCCGAGTTGCCGCCGGAGGTACCGGCGGTCAGGGCC
>JAJTHE010000004.1 GCA_021298815.1 Betaproteobacteria bacterium
ATATGCAGCGTCATCTGGTTGCCGCCATGCGGGAACACCCGGCTGCGGCTCCAGCCATGGGCCTTCATCATCTCGAGCGTGCGCGCGAACTGGACGATACCGTAGCTCTGCGGCACGTCGATCTGGATGAAGTCGCGCTCGGCCTGCAGGCCGCCGAAGCGGATCAGGTTGTCGATGTCCTGGGTGGAGAACAGGTTCTCCCCGGTCCCGATCGCCGAGCCGTAGGTGGCGGAGAACTCGGACAGCAGCGCGTAGTCGAGCGGATCGGTCGGCTCCTCGAACCACTTCAGCTGGTAGCGGCCGAGCGCCTTCGCATAGGCGAGCGAACGACTGCGGTCGAAGCCGGCATTGGCATCGACAGCCAGGCGCGTCGGGTCGCCGACCAGTTCCAGCGCCGCCTCGACCCGCCGGATGTCCTCCTCGAGCGGGGCGCCACCGACCTTGATCTTCATCACGTCGTAGCCCTGGTCGAACTTCATCCGGATCTCGTCCAGCAGTCCCGGGATGCCCTTGCCCGGCTCGTACCAGCCGCCGCCCACGTAGCACGGGATCTTCTGCAGCACCGCTCCGCCGCTGTAGCGCTCGGCGAGCACCCGGTGCAGCGGCTTTTCCTCGAGCTTGGCCACGGCATCCCAGACCGCGACCTCGATGGTACCGATCGCCACCGAGCGCTCGGTGTGGCCGCCGGGCTTCTCCCGCTGCATCATCGCCGCCAGCACTTTCCCCGGATCGATGTTACGGCCGGAAGCGTCGAGCAGCGAGCACGGTTCGGCCTTCAGGATGCGCGGGATGAAGCGGTCGCGCATCTGCGCGCCGCAGGCATAGCGCCCGGTCGAGTTGAACGAATAGCCCACCACCGGCCGTCCGTCGCGCACCTGGTCGGTGTACACGGCGACCACCGAGGTGGTCATCTCGCTGAAGTCGAATACCGCGTTGCGCAGCGTGGACTTGAGCGGCACGGCAACTTCGCGGATGTCGGTGATGCGCATGGCGTGGATTCCGTAGGGGTTGGACGAGTCTAGCAGTCGCTGCCGGCCGTGCCGACGGCGGCCGCCCGGCGCTGGCGGCGCATCTCGAACAGGCACACCGCCGCTGCGGCGGCAACGTTCAGCGATTCGACGTCGGCCGCCTGGTCGATCGCCACCAGTGCACCAAGGGCGGCGACCGCGGCCTCGACCGCCTCGCCGAGGCCGGCGCCCTCGTGCCCGAACACCCAGGCGCAGCGCGGCTGCAGATCGATCGCATCGAGGGTGGCCATCGCATGCGACGAGGTGCCGTACACCGGCACGTCGAGCGCGCGGCAGCAGGCGGCCAGATCGTCGACGCTGGCAAGGTTCAGTAGCGCATGCGCGCCCATTGCGGCACGCATCACCTTCGGCGACCAGAACGCGGCTGTGCCGGGGCCGGCCACCGCGTGCCGCACGCCGGCGGCCGCGCAGGTGCGCAGGATGGCACCGACGTTGCCGGGATCCTGCAGCCGGTCGAGCAGCACCACGTCCTGCCCGCGCATCGCATCCAGGTCACCGTCGCGCGGCATGATTTCGGCCACCAGCCGCGACGGCGAGTCGAGTCCGGACAACTGGTCGAGCAGCGACGCCGGGAACGCCAGCACCTCGATGCCGCGCACGCGCGCGCCGTCGAGCACGCGGCTCACGCCCGGCCAGCGCGACGGCATCTCGATCGCCGCTGCGTCGACCGCCAGCGTGGCGACCGGATGTTCCCGCTCGAGCCAGGCGCCGATCAGGTGGTCTCCCTCGAGCAGCGTGCGGTTGGAACGGCTCCGCTCGCGCGGTTCGGTGGCCAGCCGGCGCAACCGCTGGAACGTCGGGTTCGCCCGCGACGTGATCTGGATGACATCACTCATCGGGCGATGATAGCAACCAGCGAGGCGCGCGCGGCAGGTGTGGCAGCAGGCATGGTGCCCGGCAGGCACGTGGCCACGGTGCCGTGTCCCGCACCGCCCGCCCGGCACGGCGCCCGCCTATACTCCGGCCGACCCGCAGTCCCAGGCCCGGAAATCGCCCTTGCCGGCCCGCCGGCGACCTTCGCAGCAACCCACCAGGAGCCACACCCCATGACGATCTCGATGTACGCCGCCTCCGTCCCCGTCTTCAAGCGTAACCTCGCCAACCTCGCGGCGATCCTCGACAAGGCTGCCGCCCACTGCGCCGCCCACAACATCACCGAACCGGCGATGCTCCAGGCGCGCCTGTTCCCCGACATGTTCGCCTTCACCAAGCAGGTGCAGGTCGCCGCCGACTTCGCCAAGGCCGGTATCGGCCGCCTCGCCGGCGTCGAGCCGCCGAAGTTCGACGACACCGAGCAGAGCTTCGCCGACCTGAAGGCGCGCGTGGAGAAGACCCTCGCCTACATCCAGACCTTCACCGCGGCGCAGATCGACGGCACGGAAGAGAAGCAGGTGTCCTACATGATGGGCAAGTTCCCGATCGACATGAAGGGCCAGGCCTACCTGCTCGGCTTCATCCTGCCGAACTTCTACTTCCACTACACGACGGCGTACAACCTGCTGCGCCACAACGGGGTGGCGATCGGCAAGGGCGACTTCATCGGGAGGGGGTGATCGGCAGCGCTTTCCGGCCTCCTTCGTTCGCGCTTGCGGGCGTGGGGTTCCCCCCGTCAGGCTCCGGTTTCACAGTCGCCTGCCGGGGGGAACCCCGCACCCGCTTCGACAGGCACCTCCGTGCCGAGACGCGCCATGGAGTGAGGGTGGAATGGAGCGGCAGCGTGCAGTAAAGCGAGCCCGATACCGTGCGCACGATGCCTCCACGGCGCACGCCACACCCTCCGCGCGGCGAGCACATGGAGACCACAGCCTGCCTGGACTCAGGGCACCCGGCACTACTGGTACCGGAAACCGCTGGCGAGGCCCGATAGGGGTATCGCCGACGAGTTGCCGACCGGCTCGAAGCCCTGTGCGACCAGCTTCTCGCGCATGTCGGGCGCGGCCAGGATCTTCACCATCTCGGCATGCATCCGGTCGATCACCGCGCGCGGGGTCTCGGCCGGGGTAGTCGCGAACATGAACTGCACCTGTCCCCCGAGCAGGTCGGCCAGCGCCGCGCCGCCGCCCTTGCAGGGGACGTGCAGCATGTCGATCTTCGCCAGGTTCTTCAGCAGCTCGCCGGCCAGGTGCGACGAGGTGCCGTTGCCGGCCGAAGGGAACCCCAGTGCGCCCGGCTTCGCCCGCGCAAGCACCGGCAGGTCCTTCACCGACTTCACCGGCAGCGCGTGATGGACGACCAGCACTTCGGCGTGATCGCGACCTGCGAGACCGGCGCGAAATCCTTCACCGGATCGAACGGCACCGGGGCCAGGCTCACGTTGATCGCCACCGCCTGAGCCAGCACCTCGCCGAATCGTGGCGCGTGCATGAGCGGCGCAGGCGGCACATGGGGCGCAGCCGCCCGACACTGCGGCAGCGCATGGTCCGATCTGGTCTTCATCGATTCCATCCGTCGTTCATGTGGTCGCCAGCGGCAGGTGTACCGCACCGCCACGCGCGATCGAGGCCTCGATCGCCAGCGTCGCCTCCAGCGTCGCCCGCGCGGTGCGCGCATCCGGCAGCACGCACGGCGAGCCGAGAACCAGGAAATCGAGCCAGGCGCGGGTCTCGTTGGCGATCGGCCCCCAGAATTCGCCCAGTGCCCAGTCGCCCGGCGTGCCGCTTTGCAGGAACACCATGTTCACGGCGTGGTCCGGCAGGTAGACATGCGGCATGCCCTTCTCGGAATACATCAGCTGGTCGGTGTGGTCGTCGTCGAGGATCATCACCCCGCCGTCGCCGATCAGTTCCACCCGCGCCGCATGGCCGAGCGCGGGATACAGCGATGGCAGCGCATAGCTGACCGTGAGGTTGACGACCGTGCCGTCGGCATAGGTGAGCAGCGCGAAGTCGACATCGTCCGCCGAATGCCCGGCCGCGGCGAGCACGCCCTGCTGGCCGCGCGCATAGACCTCGCGCAGCGGCTGGCCATCGAGGAACCAGCCGAGCAGGTCGACGTAGTAGGTCAGCGCATCGACCACCGGCGTCGCATGCGGGTTGCGCCCCATCATCGCCAGCGCCTGGGCACGCGAGTTGAACACCCGTGCCGAGGCACCGAGGATCTTCCCGATGCGCCCCTGCACCACCTGCTCCTTCGCGATCAGGTAGCGGTCCTTGTAGCGGCGGCTGTAGCCGACGCGCAGGTCGGTCCCGGCCTTCTCGGCGGCGGCGATCACCCGGTCGGCATCGGCCAGCGTCAGCGCCACCGGCTTCTCGACCAGCACCGGCTTGCCCGCGGCGATCGCGCTCAGCATCGGCGCGACATGCTCGCCTTCCGGCGTCGACACGATCACCGCATCGACCTCGGGGTGGTCGACGATCGCGTCGTTGTCGGTGCCGTGCAGCGCCGCCCCGCACAGCCCGGCGGTGCGCGCCGCGTTCTTCGGGTCGCTGTCCGAGACCGCGATGAAGCGCACGCCGGCATGCTTCGCCGCCAGGCGTGCACGCAACGTGCCGATGCGGCCTGCACCGATGATGCCCAGGCCGATCGGCTTCATCATTCCACCTTGATCCCGGCGTCCTTCACGACCTTCGTCCACTGGGCGATCTGCAGCTTCACGTAGGCTGCGAACGCCTGCGGCGTGTCGCCGACCGGCTCCAGCCCCTGCGACTGCAGCCGCTCGCGCAGGTCCGGATTCGCCAGCGCCTTCAGGATGTCGGCATGCAGGCGGTTCACCAGCGCAGGCGACGCACCCGCCGGCAGGAACACGCCGTTCATGTTGTCGGTGACGAAGTTGGAGAAGCCCTGCTCGAGCATGGTCGGCACGTCGGGCAGGCTGGAAGCCCGCTTCGCGCTGGTGATCGCCAGCGCACGCAGCTTGCCCGCCTGCACATGCGGCACCGCCGGGGGCTGCGCCATGCAACCCATCGGGTTCTGGTTGCCGACCACCGAGGTCGTCGCCGGGCCGGCACCGCCATACGGAACGTGCTGGACATCGACGCCGGTCAGCCCCTTGAACATCTCGCAGGACAGCTGCGGCGTGGTGCCCAGTCCGGGCGAGGCATAGCTGAACTTGCCCGGCTGTGACTTGATCAGCGCGATCAGCTCCTTCATCGACTTCGCCGGCACCGACGGATGCACGACGAACAGGTTGGGCGAGGTCGCGGCGTTGGTGACCGGCACGAAGCTCTTGAAGGGGTCCCAGCGCAGCTTCTCGTATAGCGCCGGGTTCACCAGGTAGCTCGAGCTGGTGACCAGCACGGTGTAGCCGTCCGGTGCGGCCTTGGCCGCGATCTCGACGCCGAGGTTGCCGCCGGCACCCGGTCGGTTGTCGATCAGCACGGTCTGGCCCCAGATCTCGCCCAGCCGCTGCGCCAGCAGCCGCGCCACGATGTCGGTCGGGCCACCCGGTGCGAACGGAACGATCATGCGCACCGGCCGCGACGGGAACGTGTCGGCGCCCTTCGCCTGGGCGAAGGCTGCAGTGGCATCGAACAGAGAGGCTGCGCAGAGCAGCGCCCCGCTCGCGATGATGGCCCGCCGTGCGGGTCGATGGGTATTCATGACTTTCTCCTCGTCGCCTGCGCAGGGACGCGATCCCCTGCCTGTGTATGCCCGGTCAATCCGATTTGATGTTGGCTTCGCGGATCAGCTTGCCGTACATCTCGACCTCCTCGCGCACCTGCCGCGCGAACTGGGCCGGGGTGTTGGCCACCGGCTCGAAGCCGAGCGGCCCGAGCCGGTCCTGCACGTCGGGCAGCATCACGATGCGCGCGATCTCGGCATGCAGCCGGTTCACGATCGTCGAAGGCGTCCCGGCCGGCACGAACACGCCGGTCATCAGGTCGTTCACGAAACCCGGGAAGCCGCTCTCGACCATCGTCGGCACGTCCGGATTCTGCTTCCAGCGCTGGGCGCTGGTCACCGCGATCGGACGCAGCGCGCCCGCCTTCAACTGCGGTTGCGCCGGCGGCAGCCCGAGGCAGCCGATCGGGGTCTGGTTACCCACCAGCGAGTTGATCGCGGGCGCCGCGCCGTTGAACGGCACGTGCTGGATGTCGAGCTTCGCCGCGATGCGCAGCATCTCGCAGCTCAGGTGGCCGGTAGTTCCCGTGCCGGGCGAGGCATAGCTGTACTTGCCCGGGTTGGCGCGCACCAGCGCCACCAGTTCGGCGACGGTCTTCGCCGGCACCGACGGATGCACGACGAAGATGTTCGGCGTGGTGTTCGCACGCGTGACCGGCACCAGGTCCTTGAACACGTCGAAGCCCGGCTTGCTGAACAGCGTCTGGTTCACCACGACCGAACTGCTGGTGAACAGCACCGTATGGCCATCCGGCGGCGCCTTGGCGGCCAGCGCCATGCCGATGTTGCCGCCGGCGCCGGCACGGTTGTCGACCACCACCGGCTGGCCCCAGGCCTCGGCCATCTTCTGGCCGATCACGCGCGCAGCGACATCGGTCGGCCCGCCCGGCGCGAACGGCACGATGAAGCGCATCGCGCGGGTCGGGAAGTCGGGCGCTGCGGCCGCCTTCGCGCCGGCCGTCGGCAAGGCCATCAGGCACGCCGCGACCATCGCGAGCGCAACACCACCTGCCTGCCGCCAATGCATGCGCAGGGTGATCCCGGCCGCCCGCCGGCAGCCTTCGTGGTTCGTCATCATGTTTCCCTTCTCCGTTCAGTCCGTCTGCAGTTTCGCGGCCTTGATTACCTCGGCCCAGCGCTTGAATTCATCGCGGATGAACTTCGCCGTCTCGGCGGTCGTGCTCTTCATCGGCTCCGCGCCGATGCTCGCCAGCCGCTCGCGCACGTCGGGCTCGAACATCAGCCGCGACAGTTCCGCGTTCAGGCGGTCGACGATCGGACGCGGCGTCTTCGCCGGCACGAACACACCGTACCAGGTCAGCACCTCGAGGCCGGGAAACCCCGCCTCGGCGATGGTCGGGATGTCGGGCGCGTTGGGCACCCGCGCCGGGGTCAGCGTCGCCAGCGCGCGCAGCTTGCCGGCCTTCACCTGCGCCAGCGCCGCGCCGGTGCCGATGGTGATCAGCTGCACGTTGCCTGCGACGGTGTCCATCATCGCGGTGGCCGCGCCCTTGTACGGTACGTGGACCATGCTGGTGCCGGTGCGTACCGCGAGCAGTTCGGTCGCGAGGTGGTTCGAGGTGCCGACGCCGCCGGAGCCGAAGTTCACCTTGCCCGGGTTGGCCCGCGCGTACGCCACCAGTTCCTTCACGTTCTGCACCGGCAGCGACGGATGGATCGCCAGCAGGTTCGGTATCCAGGCCACCAGCGAGACCGGCTCGAAATCCCTGAACGGGTCGAAGCCGAGCTTGCGGTACATGCTCGGGCTGATCACGAAACCGGGCGCCGCCAGCACGGCCGTGTAGCCGTCCGGCGCAGCGCGCGCGACGATCTCGGCACCGAGGTTGCCGCCCGCGCCGGGACGGTTGTCGGTCAGCACCGGCTGCCCGATCGCCTCGCCCAGGCGTATCGCCATCGTCCGACCGAGGATGTCGGTGCCGCCGCCGGGCGGGAACGGCAGGACGAGCCGGACCGGCTTGGCCGGCCACGCCGGCTGCGCGGCCGCACCGCCGGCAACCAGCAGCGAGATCGCGCCGAGCGCGAGCATGGAAGGCGTGCGAATGCTCATCGTGTGTTTCCTCCGGAAGGGCCGACCGGCCGGGTGCGGCATGTCGCGCGGCTTGCAACGCATGGTGGATGCGTGCAGATCGGCCCGCAGCGGTTGTTGTTGCTGCGTATTGTGCCGCAGGCGACACTCAACCGGGGAAGCGACGCTCCAGTTCCGCCACCTGCGCGTCGTCGAGCAGCCGCGTGCGGCGCCCGTCGAGCAGCAGCATCAGCCGCGCGGTCTGCTCCAGTTCCTCCACTGCATTGACCGCCGCCACCAGCGAATTGCCGGCGACCACAGGCCCGTGGTTCGCCAGCAGGATGGAGTGGTGCTTCGAGGCGACCCTGCGCACCGCCTCGGCCAGCGCGAGGTCGCCCGGCGGGAAGTAGGGCACCAGCGCCAGGCGTCCGACCTGCATCACTGCATAGGCCGTGATCGGCGGAAAGACGTTCGCCGCATCCAGCCCGTCCAGGCAGGACACGGCGACCGAATGCACCGAATGCAGGTGCACCACCGCCTGGCAGCCGGCGCGTTCGCCGTACATGGCGAGATGGAGGAAGGCCTCCTTCGAAGGTGCATCGCCCTCGACCAGGCGGCCTTGACCGTCGAGGCGGGACAACCGCGCGGGATCGAGCCGGCCCAGGCAGGAGTTGGTCGGCGACATCAGCCAGCCGTCGGGCAGCTTCACGCTGAGGTTGCCGGCCGACCCGTGCGCGAGGCCGCGCTCGTACAGCGACCGACCCAACATCACCAGTTCCTCGCGCAGGCGATCTTCGTTCGACATGTCCGGCTTCCTGTGTTCGATGGCGGGCCGCGGTCAACCCGCGCGGTCGAGTGCAGTGCGGAAGAAGTCCGGCCCCCCGAAGTTACCGGACTTGAGCGCGAGCCACATCGGCGAGGCGCCCTCGCTGGCGGTCCATGGCACGCCCGGCGCGATCACCGGGCCGATGCGCAGCGCCGTGATGCCCAGTGCCCCGACCACCGCACCCGAGGTCTCGCCCCCCGCCACCACCAGGCGGCGCACGCCGGCATCCACCAGCCCGCGCGCGATGCCGGCCAGCATCCGCTCGACGCGCGCCCCGGCGTCGTCGCCCAGCCGGCGCTGCGCCTCGGCGACCCGCTCCGGTGCAGCGGTGGAGTACAGCAGCACCGGACCGGCCGCAAGCCGCGGCAGCGCCCATTCCAGCGCCCGCGCAATGGCAGGCACCGGGTTCTCCAGCATCGCCGGATCGACGAACCATGACGGCGCCCACGACGACATCGCCGCCACCTGCTCGCGCGTCATCGTGGAACAGCTGCCGGCGACCACCGCGGCATGCCCTGCCACGGCGGGCAGTGCCGCGCTGTCTTCGACCGGCACCCAGCCCGCTGCACGGAAGTTCGCCGGCAGACCCATCGCCATCCCCGACCCGCCGGTGACCAGGCGCAACCCGGCGCAGGCTTCGCCCAGCGCCATCAGGTGCCGTTCGCTCAGCGCATCGGCGATCGCCACCCGCACGCCGCGCGCCTGCAGCGCGCGCATGGCATCGACCACCGCCAGAGCACCCTGCTCCACCGTCTCGAATCCCACCAGCCCGGCCTCGCCGCGCAACTGCCTGGACAGCACCCGCACCAGCGACGGATCGGTCATCGGCGTCAGCGGATGGTCGCGCATGCCGGACTCCGAGAGCAGCCGGTCGCCGACGAACAGGTAGCCGCGATAGACGCTGCGCGCGTTCGCCGGGAACGCCGGACAGGCCAGCGTGAACGGCGCATCCAGCGCGTCGAGCAGCGCTTCGGCGACCGGTCCGATGTTGCCAGCGTCCGTGGAATCGAAGGTCGAGCAGTACTTGAAGTAGAACTGCCGGCAGCCGGCCGACTGCAGCCAGCGCAGCGACGCGAGCGACATGGCCACTGCCTCCCGCGCCGGGATCGAACGCGACTTCAATGCAACCACCAGTGCATCGGCCTGCGGGACGGCCTGCCCCGGCATCGGTTCGCCGGGCAGCACGACCGTGCGCATGCCCTGCGCCACCAGGGTGCTGGCGAGGTCGGTCGCGCCGGTGAAGTCGTCCGCGATGCAGCCGAGCTGCGGCCCGGACTGCCCGCCACCCTGCATCGCGCCGTTCAACCCAGTGCCGCGACCACGCGTTCGGCGAACAGCCGGGTATTGCCCCGGCCGCCGAGGTCGCCGGTACGTGCCGCGTCGTCGGCCAGCGCGGCATCGACCGCTGCGGTGATCGCGTTCGCGGCTTCCACCAGGGCCGGGCGTGCATGCTTGACGCCGAGCCATTCGAACAGCATCGCGGTGGACAGGATCATGCCGGTGGGATTGGCGATGCCCTTGCCGGCGATATCCGGTGCCGAGCCATGCCCGGCATTGGCGACCGCATGCTCGTCGCCGGCATTGAGCGCCGCCGCGAGTCCGAGCCCGCCCGAGATCGCGACCGCCGCGTTGGACAGGATGTCGCCGAACATGTTGGTGAGCAGCACCACGTCATGGCGATCCGGGCGGCTGTAGAGCTCGGCAGCCATCGCATCGACGTCGAACTCGTGGAATTCGACGCCCGGATTCGCCTTCGCCGCGGCGTACGCCTCTTCCATGAACAGCCCGTCGGACATCTGCAGCACATGCTGCTTGCCGACCGCGGTCACCTTGCAGCGCCGGCGCAACGCCCATTCGAACGCGACCCGCGAGATGCGGCGCGACGCCTGCCGGGTGATCTTGCGCACCGAGATCGCGAGGTCCGGCGTGGGCATGAACTCGCCGATGCCCATGAACATGTTGCGGTCCGAATAGAAGCCTTCGGTGTTCTCGCGCACGATCAGCATGTCCATGCCGCGCCGTGCATCGGGCACCGCGGCGCGCGAGCGCGCCGGGCGCAGGTTCGCATAAAGGTCGAGCCGCTTGCGGATGGTGCCCGGCACGTTGATGCCGCCCTTGTCGCGCGGCGGATACAGCGTCATGCCGCACGGCCCGAGGATCACGCCGTCGGCGGCCAGCGCCTTGCCGATCGCCTCCTCGGTCAGCGTCGAGCCCACCTTGCGGAAGCTGGGCATGCCGACGTCCACCGTCTCGAAGGAAAGGCCGAGCGCGAACCTGCGCGCGGCCGCCTGCACCACCTGCATCGCCGCCTCGACGATCTCGGGGCCGATGTCGTCCCCGGGCATCACGACTATGTCCATGTGCGTCCGATCCCTTTCGGTTTCATTCGACCTGCATGTTGGCCGCCTTCACCACCTTCGCGAACTTCGCGACGTCGGTGCTGATCAGCGTTCCGAAGGCCTCCGGCGTGCCGCCGAGGGTCACCGCACCGAGGCTCAGCAGGCGGTCGCGCACCTCGGCGATCTGCAGCACCTTGTTGATCTCGGTGTTCAGGCGCAGCACGATCTCGCGCGGCGTGCCGGTGGGCAGCATCGCGCCGTACCAGGTGGAGGCCGCGTACCCCGTGACGCCCGCCTCGGCGATGGTCGGCACGTCGGGCAGCACGCCGGCGCGCCTGTCCTCGGTGGTTGCCAGCACCCGCATGCGGCCCGACTGGATGTGCGGCAGCGCGACCGGCATGGTGTTGAAGCCCACGCTCACCTCGCCGCCGACGATCGCCGCGGCCGAAGGCGCGCCACCCTTGAACGGCACGTGCAGCAGCTTCACGCCGGCCATCAGCGCGAACATCTCACCCGCCAGGTGTTCCGGGCTGCCCGAACCGGACGAGGCGTAGGTGACCTCGCCCGGCCGCTTGCGCGCGAGCGCGATCAGGTCCTTCACCGACCGGACCGGCAGCGACGGGTTGACCACCAGGGCCTGGGGGACCGAGCCGATGCCGGCGAGCGGGATGAAGTCGCGCTCGAGGTCGTACTTGAGGTTGCGGTACAGCGACTTGCTGACCGCATGCGAGACGGAGATGAACAGGACCGTGTAGCCGTCGGGCGGTGCCTTGGCCGCGATCTCCGCGGCGAGGTTGGCGTTGGCACCGGGACGGTTCTCGACCACCACCTGCTGGCCCAGCGCGTCTGCCAGCCTCACCGCGACCGCGCGCGCCATGATGTCGGTGCCGCCGCCGGGCGCGAAGCCGACCAGGAAGCGCACGGCCTTGGTGGGCCAGGCAGGTGCCTGCGCCGCGGCCGGCCCGCCAAGGCTGGCGACGCCCGCCAGCCCCGCGACGGCCGCACAGCGGGTCACGCGCCGCGACGAGGCCGGTGGTGCAACCGCACCATCCTGAGACAGGTATACCGGATGTTGCTGCGTGCCCATGCTAGCATCCTCCTGCGTGGGGTCGCGGCAGTGCGCTACTTCTCGAGCGTCACGTTCGCCTCGACGATGATCCGGCCGAACTTGGCCGATTCGGCGCGGATGAATTCGCGGAACTGCTCCGGTGTCGTCGGCGACGGTTCGAAGCCCGACTCGCGCAGCTTCGCCGCGACCTCAGGCACCTTCAGGGCCTGCACCGCGGCGGTATTGACCTGCCGGACGATCGCCGGCGGTGTGCCAGCGGGGGCCATCATCCCGAAGAAGTTCACGACCTCGAAGCCGGCCAGCCCCGGCGTGTCCGCGATCGGCGGCACCCTGGGCAGCGCCGACACCCGGCTGGTGGAGGTCACGCCGAGTGCGCGCAGCCGGCCGCTGTCGATGAACGGCAGCGCCGCCCCGATGCTGACGAAGGTCATCGTGATGTGCTTGCCGACCACGTCGGCGATCTGCGGTGCGGCGCCCTTGTAGGGCACATGGTTGATACGCACCCCGGCCATCCGGTTGAACAGCTCGCCGGTCAGTTGCTGCGGATTGCCGATGCCGCTCGAGGAGAAGGTGAGCTTGCCCGCGTTCGCCTTGGCATGGGCGATCAGTTCCGCCACGCTGTTCGCGGGCACGTCGGGATGCACCGCCAGCACGTTGGGCACGCGCACCATCAGCGTCACCGGTAAGAGGTCGGTCTCCCAGTCGTAGGCCATCGGCTTGTACAGGTGCGGGTTCACCGCCACCTCGCCGGAATTGGCCAGCAGCGTGTAGCCGTCGGGCTTCGCCTTGGCCACCGCGCCGGTGCCGATCATGCCGCTGGCGCCAGAGCGGTTCTCGACGACGATCTGCACGCCGAGCGACTGGCGCATCTGCTCGGCGAGCAGGCGCGCGGTGAGGTCGGTGCCACCGCCTGCGGGGAAGGCGACGATCATCCGGATCGGCTGGCTCGGATACGCAGGCGCCTGCGCATGACCAGGACTCGGCATCAGGCACGCGACCGACGACAGGGCCAGCCCGAGGGCAAGGAAGCGTCGCCGGCATACATTCACTGACCGTCCATCGTTCATGGCTTGTTCCCTTCCCCGCGTGGATCCAGATACTCGAGCGCGCAGAACGCGCCACCGTGAAAACGGGCTGCCGGATCGCCGGGCGGCGGTGCGATCGCCTCCAGTTCCGCCGCCCACGCTTCCGCATCCTGGGCGGGGCGATAGCCGAGGCGCAGGGCATCCGGGCTCGCCCACTTCGCGCGCCGGTTGGCGGAGACGCCGTAGACGATGGCGAAACCGTAATCCGGCGCCTCGATCGCGCAACGCGCGAGTTCGGCCATGTCGCAATGGCCGATCCAGGTCGAGAGCTGGCGCGAATCCTCCGGCCGCTCGCGAAAGGAACCGATGCGCAGGCAGGCGACCGTCATCGCATACTTGTCGACATACATGCGCCCGAGCGCCTCGCCGAACACCTTCGACACGCCGTAGCGGGAGTCGGGCCGCACCGGCTGTTCGATGCCCAGCGCATGCGCTGCATCGTGGTAGCCGACTGCATGGTTGGAACTGGCGAACACGATCCGGCGCACGCCGGCACCGCGCGCCGCCTCGAACAGCGAGATCGTCGCGACGATGTTGTTCGGCAGGATCTGCTCCCAGGTGTTCTCCTTCGGAATGCCTGCCAGGTGCACGATGCAATCGATGTCCCGGACGGCCGCCGCAGCCACGGACGGGTCCAGCAGGTCCCCGGTGAGCACCTCGTCCGACCCGTGGAGCGCGGTGACCGGCACCCGGTCGGCCAGCCGCAGGCGCGGATAGCGTCCGGCGAACGCCCGGTGCAGGCAGCGGCCGATGCCGCCGGCCGCACCGGTCAGCAGCACGCGCGGCAGCGCCGCGGAGGGAGCCTCGCCCATGGCGGCCTCAGGACTCCGGCTGAACGCCGGCGGCACGGATCACCTGCCCCCAGCGTTCGACCTGGCTCTTCAGGTAGGCCGAGGCCTGCTCCGGCGAAGAGCCGACCGGCTCGCCGCCATCGGCCGCGACCCGCTTGCGCACGTCGGCCTGCTCGATGAAGCGCGCGGTCTCTTCGTGCAGCCGCGCGACCACCGCACGCGGCATCTTCGACGGACCCAGCAGCATCAGCCAGGAGGTCGCCTCGAAGCCGGGGACGCCGCTCTCGGCGACCGTCGGCACGCCGGGCAAGGTGCCGGAACGCTTCGCCGAGGTCACGCCGAGCGCCCGCAGCTTGCCCGACTGGATCATCGGCTGCGAGGACAGGATGGTGGTGGCGATCATCTCGATCTGCCCGCCGAGCACGTCGGCCAACGCGGGCGCCGCGCCCTTGTACGGTACGTGGATCATCTCGATCTTCGCCAGGTTGGACAGCATCGCACCGGCCAGGTGCGGGCCGGTGCCGATGCCCGACGAGCCGTAGCGGATGCTTTTGGGCTTCGCGCGCGACGCGGCGATCACGTCCTTGATCGACTCGAACGGCGATGCCGCCGAGGCGACGAACACCCGCGGGTTGATCGTGACCAGGCTGATCGCGGCGAGGTCGCGCAGCGTGTCGAACGGAAGCTTGCGGCTGAGCGAGGCATTGATCGCGAGCGACTCGTTGGCCAGCACGATGGTGTAGCCGTCGGGCGGCGCCTTGGCGGCGATGTCGTGGCCGATGTTGCCGCCGGCGCCCGGGCGGTTGTCGACCACGAACGACTGGTTGAAGCCCTCGCCGAGCTTGTGCGCGACCAGCCGGCCGGTGATGTCGGACGCCGCGCCGGGCGCGAACGGCACGATCAGCCGCACCGGGCGCACCGGATAGTTCTGCGCCGATGCCGGCACGGCGAAGACGGCGGCGATGGCAGCCGCAGCGGTGGCCGCGGCCAGGGGCGCGAGGGGAACGCGCATGCGCGTCGGTTCGGTATGCATCCTTTTCCTCCATTGTGGCCGGCGTCTGTGCGCCGGGCCGGGGTGCAGCTTACTCGTCGAAGAACGCGGCGAGCTTCTCGTAGGTCTCGTCCGGCGCCTCTTCCATCGGATAGTGCGCGCACTGCAGCTTGTGGAAGCCGCGGATGTCGGTCGCATAGTGCGGCCAGGCATCCATCGCGCTGAACTCGCGCTGGGTGTGGCTCTTCTCGGCCCACATCACCAGCACCGGGCAGGTCACCCGCCTGCCCGCCTCCCAGTCGGCCGTGTCCAGCGGAAAGTCCACCGACAGCGTGGCCCGGTAGTCCTCGGACATGCCATGGATGTGCTCCGGCGTGCAGCAGCGCACGTACTCGGCCATCGTCTCGTCGCTGAACTTGCCTTCGCCCTGCTTCGCGAACTTGCGCCGGATGTAGTACTCCTCCTTGCCCTCGAGCAGCTTCTCGGGGAAGTCGAACGGCTGGGCGAAGAAGAACCAGTGGTACGAGTGGGCGGCATAGGTCCACTTCATGTTGTTCAGCTGCCAGTGCGTCGGGATGATCTCGATGCTGGCGAACTTCTTCACCTTCTCCGGGTGGTCGAGTGCCATGCGGTGCGCGGTGCGCGCGCCGCGGTCGTGGCCGGCGACCATGAACTCGTCGAAGCCGAGGGCCTTCATCACGTCGACCATGTCCTGCCCCATCCGGCGGAACGAGTAGTTCGAATGATCGGGCAGGCCGCGCGGCTTGTCGCTGTCGCCGTAGCCACGCAGGTCCGCGCAGACGACGGTGTAGCGGTCGGCCAGACGCGGCGCGATCCGGTACCAGGTCACATGGGTAAGCGGGTTACCGTGCAGCAGCAGCACTGCCGGGCCCTTGCCGCCGACGCGCAGCTTGATCCGGCAGTCCGGATCGCTGGTCGGCACCATCATCTCTCGAAAACCTTCGAACATCGCGCTTCCTTTTCCGTTGGGACCTGAGGCGTGCCGGAGTTTGCATTTTAGAAGCTTAAAATGCAAACTGGAACCCCTTCCGCAGCACGCGATGACAGACCATGACAGACCCCGCGCACGACGACGGCACACGATGCTTCAGCGCCGACGAACTGGTGTCCTTCGGCACCGGGATGTTCATCGCGCACGGCCTCCCGGCCGACGACGCGGCCACCGTCGCGCGCGACCTGGTCGCGGCAGACCTGCGCGGCCTGGCCTCGCATGGCGTCGCACGCATCCCGATCTACTGCAAGCGGCTGCGCGCGAAGGCGATCAACCCGACGCCGGCACTGAAGATCGAACGTCCGGCCCCGGCGGTCGCCGCGATCGACGGCGACGACGGCATGGGCTTCGTTGTCGGCCATCGCGCGATGGACGAGGCGATCGCCATCGCCCGCACCACCGGCATCGGCATGGTCGGCATCCGGCGCAGCACCCACTACGGCATGGCTGCGCTGTACGTGATGCAGGCGATCGAGGCCGGCATGGTGTCGATGGCCTTCACCAATTCCTCGCCGGCGATGCCGGCCTGGGGCGGACGCACCAACTTCCACGGCGCGGCGCCGCTCGCGGTCGGCGCGCCCGGCGGCAGGCGCGGCGACTACGTGCTCGACCTCGCGATGACCGTGATCGCTCGCGGCAAGATCCGCCTCGCCGCGAGCAAGGGGGAACCGATCCCGCTCGGCCTGGCGCTCGATAACGAAGGTCGCCCGACGACCGACGCGCAGGCGGCGTTCGAAGGCGTGCTGCTGCCCTTCGGCGGCGTGAAGGGCTCGGCGATCGCGTTCATGATGGACATCTTCTCCGGCGTGCTGACCGGCTCGGCCTTCGGCGCTGGCGTGAAGAGCCTCTACTTCGATTTCTCCGGCCCGCAGGATGTCGGCCATCTGTTCATCGCGTTCCGTCCCGACCTGTTCATGCCGATGCAGCAGTACCGCGACCGGATGGACGAGATGATCGACCGCGCGAAGGCGATGCCGCGGGCCGAGGGCTGCGACGAGATCCTGATCCCCGGAGAGCCCGAGGCGCGCACGGCCGCGCGGCGTGCGGCCAGCGGCATCCCGATCACCGCGGATGTCATCCGCGCGCTGGCTGGCGAGGCCGCGCAGGCGAAGGTGGCGCTGCCCGACGGTCGCGCGACCGCGTTCGACGCGGGCTGAACGCCCACTCATCCCAGATGGCGCCCTCCTCCAGCCCGCTGGTGCGCCGCATCGCCCGGCGCATCCTCGCCGACATCGCCGCAGGCCTGCTGCCGCCCGGTGCGCGCCTGAAGGGTGCCGAACTCGCGCTGCGCCATGACGTCTCGCGCTCGCCGATCGAGCGCGCGCTGCTGCTGCTCGAGCAGGCCGGCGTCGCCGCGCGCGAGCCCAACCGCGGTTTCGTGGTCACCGGCGACCGCGCGGCGTCGCTTCGCGCCGCGCAGTCCCTGATGGAGACCGATGCCGCCCCGCCCTACCTGCAGATCGCGGCCGACCGACTGGCCGGCCGGCTGCCCGAGTTCGTCACCGAGCGCCTGCTCGCCGGCCGCTACCGGGTCACCGGCGCCGTGCTGCGCCAGAACCTCACCCGCATGGCGCAGGAACGATGGATCGAGCGCCGGCCCGGCTACGGCTGGCGCTTCCTGCCGGTGCTCGACTCGGCCGAGGCGCATGCGGCGAGCTACCGGTTCCGGCTGGCGATCGAACCGGCCGCGCTGCTCGAGCCTGGCTACCGGGTCGATGCCACCGCCTTCGCGAAGGTGCGCGGCGAGCAGATGGAACTGGTGCAGCCCCGCCCGCCCCGGCTCACCAGCAACGAATGGTTCGACATCGGCACCCGCTTCCATGCAACCATCGTCGGCTGCTGCGGCAATCCGTTCTTCATCGAGGCGAGCCAGCGTGCCAACCGGCTGCGCCGGCTGATCGTCTACCGCCCCTTCGACGACACGCGGGCCTTTGCGGCGGCTGCACACGAGCACCTGAAGCTTCTCGACCTCCTCGAAGCCGGGCGGCACGAGCAGGCCGCGCGCCTGCTGCGCGTTCACCTGGAGGACATCCGCCAGGTGAAGGCGGACCTGCTCGGCAGCGAGGCACGGCCGGCGAGCGGCGACCGGCGCCGGAAGTCCGGCGACCGCCGCGGCGAACTGGACGTGGTGCCGCATTTCTGACCCGACCGACACGAGGCAGCCATCGATGAGCACCCTGTTCGCCCCGCCGCCACGCATCACCGCCAGCGTGTTCGCCGAGTTGCCCACCTGCTTCCGCACCAGGGCCCTTTCGGCAGAACGCATGGCCTCGGGCCGCAGCGTGCCGAAGCACGGCTGCTTCCTCGAAGGCCCGGCGTTCGACCGCGCCGGCAACCTGTACGTGACCGACATTCCGTTCGGGCGCATCTTCCGCGTCGATGCGCGCGGCAGCTTCACCCTGGTGGCCGAATACGATGGCGAGCCGAACGGCCTGGCGATCGCCGGCGACGGCCGCATCCTGGTCGCAGACTACCGGCAGGGGCTGCTCGAACTCGACCCTGCGCGCGGCACGGTGAAGGTCGTGGTCGACGGCTATCGCGCCGAGCGCTTCAAGGGCATCAACGACCTGGCCTTCGCAGACAACGGAGACCTCTACTTCACCGACCAGGGACAGACCGCGCTGGACGACCCGACCGGCCGCGTGTACCGACTGCGCGCGAACGGCGCGCTCGACCGCCTGGCCGACAACCTGCCCAGCCCGAACGGACTCGCCCTCAACGGCGCGCAGGACATCCTGTACGTCGCGGTGACCCGCGCCAACGCAGTGTGGCGGCTGCCCCTGCTGGCGCCCACCCCGCGGAACCCGGCCGGCGGCGTCGCGCGCATGGGGATGTTCATCCAGCTCTCCGGCGGGCGTGGCCCCGACGGCATGGCGATCGACGCCGGAGACGGACTCGCGGTGGCCCACCCCGACCTGGGCGCAGTGTGGCTGTTCGACCGGCGCGGCGAACCTGTGCTGCGCATCGATTCGCCCAAGAGCACGGTGGTGACCAACGTTGCCCACGGCGGGCCGGACCTGCGCACGCTGTACATCGTCGACTCCGAAGCCGGCTGCATCCTTTCGGCGCCGGTGCCGGTGGCCGGTCGGACGCTGCCTTCGCACCGCTGAGCCGGCGGGGCCGCGACCGATCCGCCCGATGACACCTGCGCTCGCGCACCTGCCCCACTGCGGCCATCCGCCGATCCTGGCCGACCTGCGTTTCCTCCGCGACACGCTCGGCTTCCTGCGCCGCGTGCACGAACGGCGCGGGCCGGTCACGCGCATCTTCGTGTTCGGCCGGCCACAGGTGCTGGCGCTCGGCGCCGAGGCCAACGCGCGCACGCTGTTCGACCGCGACGATGCCTTCTCCGCGGCCGGCGGCTGGACGCCGCTGCTCGGCGAACTGTTCCCGGGGGGACTGATCCTGCGCGACGGCGCCGACCATCGCCGCCATCGACGGCTGATGCTGCCCGCATTCCGCCGCGACCGGCTCGGCGAACACCGCCGGCAGATGCAGCCGATCATCGACGCGGCGATCGACGACTGGCTGCAGCGAGGCCAGGTCGAGTTCCATGGCTGCGTGAAGCGCCTGACCCTGGACATCGCCGCCCGCCTGTTCCTGGGCGTGCGCCTGCAGCAGGAGATCGACGATGTCGCACGCGACTTCATCGACCTGGTGCAGGCATCCGCCGCTCTGGTTCGCTACCCCCTGCCCGGCGGCGCCTATCGGCGCGGACTGCAGGCGCGAGGACGACTGGTGCGTTTCCTGTCGGCGCGCGTTGCTGCGCGCCGCGACGGCGACGGCGACGACCTGTTTTCGCTGCTCTGCCGCGAGCGGGACGACGACGGCATGCACTACACCGACGCGGAGGTCGTAGACCACATGGTGTTCATGCTGATGGCCGCGCACGACACCACCACCAGCGCCCTGGCCACCGTCGTGATGGCGCTCGGCGAGCAACCGCAATGGCAGCGCCGAGCCACGGAAGACGACGACGCCAACATCCTGCGCGAAGCCCTGCGCCTGTATCCGCCCCTGCCGACCATCGCGCGGATGGCCACGCGCGAGGTCGAACTGCACGGCTGCCGTATCCCGGCCGGCACGCGGCTGATCGTCGCGCCACTGTTCGTGCAGCGCGACCCGCAATGGTGGACGGACCCCGACCGCTTCGACCCGGAGCGCTTCGGCCCGGCCCGCGCGGAACACCGCCGGCATCCGGCCGCGTGGACGCCGTTCGGCGGCGGTGCCCACATGTGCGTCGGGATGAACTTCGCCGAGATGCAGGTGCAGGCCGTGCTGGAGGCGTTGCGCGCGCGCGCGCGATGGACGGTCGCATCCGGCTTCCGCAAGGATTACGCCTATCTTCCGATCGGACGACCGCGCGGGGGCTTGCCGGTGCGCTTCGACGCGTGCAGCATCGGATGACTGACGAAACCAGGGCGCGGGAACATGGACATCCGGATCACCTATTGCGGGTCTTGAGGGTACGAAGCCCGGGCCGCCAGTCTGGCGGCCGAACTGGAACGGGACTTCGGCGCGCGCGCAACGCTGGCCAAGTCGAGCGGCGGCGTGTTCGAAGTCGAGGCCGATGGCAGGCTGGTGTACTCGAAGCGGAGCAGCGGGCGCTTTCCGCAAGCGGGCGAAGTCGCCCGCGCGCTGCGCACATGAATCCCGTGCGCGGTTGCCTTTTCGTGGTCGGCACCTGCGACTAGACTCGCGCAGGACAGCGGGAAACCCGGAGGGCAATGCGTGAAAAGCCCCATGCGGTCTGCGGCAGGGTCGTCGCCGCCAGCGCGCGGCTCGGTGCAGCTTGCGCCAGCCGACGATGAACGCCGGACGCTGCTTGCCGCGTTCGCCGCCTCGACGCTGCTCCCGTTCGCCGGTTGCTCCAGCAAGCCCGCAAGCCCGTGGGAGTCGTTCAAGCTGGGCACCTCGGCCGACCTGCGTGCGGTCTGGTTCGCCGACGCACTCAATGGCTGGGTGGGCGGCGGCAGCTTCAACGTGGTGGGCGGCCTCGTCGGCCGCACCCGGGACGGCGGCAAGACCTGGCGCTTCGCCAGCAACATCGTCGGGGACGGTGGCACGCGCGGCGGCCTGCTGGTCAGCGGCCTGCGCTTCTTCGGCCCGGACCGCGGGGTCGCGACCACCGGCGGCGCGGGTGTCTACGTGACGACCGACGGCGGCGAGAACTGGGGCCGGGCACGGATCGCCGGCGGCACCGACTTCATGAGCGACCTGATGTTCCTGGGCGATTCGCCGGGATGGGCCGCTGGCGACAACGGGATCTGGCGCACGATCGACCAGGGCAGCGAATGGTCGAAGATCGCGCCCGTCGGCGGCCAGCCCCGCGTCGGCGGCCGCACGGTGCACTTCGTGAATGAATCGGTGGGCTGGCTGGCCGGGCCGAACGGCATGCTGCGTCGGTCGAACGACGGAGGCAGCACCTGGGAGCAGGTCACGCTGCCCTTGCCTGCAAGCGACCGGCCGGCGTTCCACGACGTGCATTTCGTCGACGAGCGCCACGGCTGGGTGGTCGGCGGCGACGGGACGATGTTCGCCACGCGCGATGGTGGCGCCTCATGGCTGGCAAGCGACACGGGCGTGAAGGATGCCCGCTCCGCCGCGAAGCTGGAGACGGTCCAGCGCGCCGGCAAGGTCGATGTCATCGACGCCGGCGACCGCACGCCCGGCCTGACGCTGTCGACCATCCACTTCGTGAACCCGTCCACCGGATGGCTTGCCGGCTACTATCCCAACCATGGACGCTCGCTGATCCTGCACACACGGGACGGTGGCGCGACCTGGCGGGTCGAGTTCGAGGTCGCGGGCGAGGACATCCACGCGCTGCACGTCCAGGGCAGCAACGCGATATGGGCGGTGGGCAGCCGTACGCGCGAAGGCGCGCAGTCGATCTACCGCCGCTCGCTCGCTGCCGTCGCGAACTGAAGCGAGCGCACCACCTGGTCGAACTCGCCCAGGTGCGCCTCGTGGCCCAGCACGCCGAAATAGACGGCCAGCAGCTCGCCGTCGTAGTCGATGCACAGGATGCGCTTGCGAAACTGCTGCGTGCTCTTCGTGACGGTCAGATAGTCGATCGCGGGCCTGCCGCCGTAGGTACGCAGCTCGCGGGAATGGATCGACCGGCGCTGGTCATGCCCGGCGACCGGCAGTGATGCATCCCCGATCGCCTTCAGCGTCGCAGGCGGCACGGCGGCCGTGGCCTGCTTCCAGTCTGCGAAGCGCTGCGCCGCTTCCGGTTCCGGCAGGCGATCGGCACCGGACTCCAGCAGCGGCAGCATCGTGTTCAGCAACGGCCTGCGTTGCGGCTCCTGGACATGGCGGCTGGCGATCGCAAAAAGCCGCTTGACGCGGGTCTGCGCACCAGCCGCATCGCCGCCGGCATCGCCCGCCGCCTCAGCCGGCCTTGGGGATCACCGGCAGCAGCAGGAACGACTCCCGCTCGCCACCCGAGTAGATCGTGTTCGTCCCCGTGTTGTAGTCCGCGTGGTAGTGCATGTACGACTGGCTGCCCACGCCGTCGCGCGGCTGCACGTCGAGGCGCAGGCGGTGGCCCTTCGCGAACACCATCGACGTCGGCCAGATCTCGACCTGCACCTGCACCACCTCGCCCGGCTTCAGGAACAGCCGCCGCTTGTGCCGGTGGTACGGCCGGTACGGCAGCGACCGCTCCGTATCGAGCTCCCGGTGCGACACGCGCAGCCAGCCCTTGGCCACCGGCACCGGCGTGCCCTGCTGTCCGGTCTCCATCAGTTCGTTGCCGTCGGCGTCGAAATGGCGCAGGGTGAGGAAGAGGTCCATGTCCTCGCTGCTGCTCGACACCCACAGCGTCGCCGCCAGCGGCCCGGTGACCTCCATGTCCTCCGGCATCGGCGGGGTGACCAGCGCGACCCCCATGCCCGGCTTGATGCCGCCGCCCATCACCTGCGCGGAGGCCGCCGAGGTCGAGCCCATCGAGCCGAGTCCGGTCGCGGCGTACGTGTACTCGCTGGCCTTCGCCGGATTGCGCTCGACCAGCGTGCCGCTGAGCGGCACGTCGTCGACCGACGGCTGCGCAAGGTCGAAGTAGAGCTTCGTCCACTGCGTGCGCGCCAACGGCCACTCGTTCTCGAGGCGCCAGTCGTACTTGTCGCCGCCCTTGCGTATCGCCAGCTTCACCGGCGGCTCGTCCATCACGCCGTTCTGGACGCCCTTCAGCCAGTAGTCGAAGAAGCGCAGCTGGTCTTCGCGTCCTTCTGCCGAGTAGTACGGATGGACATGGGTCCCGCCCTGCATGCGCAGCTTTCGGTGCGGCGACTTCGACAGCATGTAGGCCTCGGTGTTGCCGCGCAGGTGCAGCCCCATCCCGGTCCAGTTGCCGACCGACAGGAACGGCACCTTGATGTCTTCCCAGCGGGCCTGTGCGCCGTAGAACGCGCCGCTGTCGAGGTTGTTGGTCAGCCAGAAATGCAGCGTGTTCTTCTGCCAGGTATCGGGATGGATGTGCGACGCACGGCCCAGCGTGTGGTGCAGCAGGTGCGCGGTGAACCAGTTGGTCATGAACAGCGACAGGATGCCGCCGTGGTAGAGCGCATCGCGGTAGATGTCGGCGAAGCCTTCCCAGGGCACGATCGCCTTCAGCGAAGGCGGCTGCTGGTTCGCGGCGAACCACTGGTTGATCGCGTAGTAGGAGATGCCGGACAGGCCGACGTTGCCGTTGCACCAGGGCTGCGCGGCCGCCCATTCGATGGCGTCATGGAAATCGACCGACTCGGCACGCGACCACGGGTCGTACTGCCCGGGGGACTTGCCGGTACCGCGCGCATCGACGCGCACCGATGCATAGCCGCGCGGCACCCACCATTCCGGATTGACCGTCTCCCAGTTCATCCACTGGTTGGGCTTCTCCTCGAGGTTCGCCGGCGGCGTCCACGGCTTGTCCTTCTGGTAGGGCCCGAAATTGAGCAGTGCGGGGACCTTGCCGCCGTCCTTGGGGCGGAACAAATCGGCCTTGAGCCGGGCGCCATCTCGCATGGGGACGTCGACGTCCCTCTCGAGCAGGAAGTGTTCAGTGACGACGGTGTCTTCAGCCTGGGTCATGGGCGTTTTCGATCGATCATTGAAAGGAGGCGAAGTATCGTGCGCCCGCGAATGCGCCGTCAACCGAGCCGCGCACGGTGGGCAGGCCACCGCGGTGTCGCTCGCCATTTGCGATTCCGCGGGCATTGCTCTATCGTCCGGCAGTCGTCCGATCGGGGCCGTACGGCCCCGTTTTATGCAGTTTGGCAGCGGCCGGTCAAGGGGTGCCGACGAGCACACTGACCACGCCCGCGACCGGAGGAGACCGACGTGAAGCACACAGGCAGCGTGCAGCGGATGGCACGCGTGGCATGCATTGCGGCAGGACTGATGTCGGCGGGGCATGTGATGGCCCAGGCCAGCTTTCCGGTCAGGCCGATCCGCATGGTGGTGCCCGGCTCGCCGGCCACCGGCATGGACAACATGGGCCGGGTGGTGGCGCGCGCGATGACCGAAGCCCTCAGGCAGCAGGTCGTCGTCGACAACCGGGCGGGCGCGGGGAGCCTGATCGGCTCGGGCATCGTTGCCACTTCCGCACCCGATGGCTACACCATCGGGATCGCATCGACGTCGACCATCGTCGCGCCGCTGCTGCAACTGAAGCCGCCATACGACCCGATCAAGGACTTCGTCCCGATCGCCCTGCTCTCCTCGATCACCAGCGTGCTGGTCGTGGCCCCGGGCGTGCCGGTGAAGAACGCGCGCGAGTTCGTCGAGTATGCGCGGGCGCGGCCGGGCCAGCTCAATTTCGCGTCCATCGGTTCGGGAAGTGCGGCCCACCTCACGCCCGAACTCTTCAATCGTGCAGCGGGCATCAAGGCGGTGCACGTCCCGTTCAAGTCGGTCTCCGACGTGGTCACCGAGATGCGCGCAAGCCGGGTCCACTACCTGATGTTCATCTCGCCCGCCGCGCTTCCGATGGTGACCGACAGCCCGCTGCGCGCGATGGCAGTCACCAGCCTGAAGCGGTTCGCCGGGCTGCCTGACGTACCCACGGTGTCGGAGATCGGCCTGAAGAATGCCGAGGTCGACACGATGATCGGCGTCATCGGCCCGCGCGGGATGCCCGCCTCGCTCGTGAAGCGGCTGCATGCCGAGATCGCGGCCGCGCTGAAGGCACCCGACACCGCGACACAGTTCGCCCGCTACGGCGGAGAGCCGGCGGTCGACACCACGCCCGAGAAGTTCGCCGCGCAGTGGCAGGCCGAATACCATCTCTACCGCGCGCTGCTGCCCGAGATCGGCCTGAAGCCGCAGTAGCCACGGGCGGCACGGGCGGCCATCGGATGCCGGTCATCGGCCGTCCGTCGCGCGGCATCGTCGTCGGCACCCGCGGGCCGGGCATCCCGGACCCGGATTCGTAGCCCGCATGCTCAGGCTGGAGACCCGCGGCGACTTCTCCTTCTTCGGCGTCGTGTCGATGCTGGTCGCCCTGATGGGCGTGCTGTTGCTGCTGTTCCCGACGCAACCGCTGCCCGAGGCGCCGGATGCGTACCGTCCGGTGCAGGGCGTCCTGCACGCGTTCAGGGATGCCGGCGGGTACCGCGGCGCCCGGGTGGAGTTCGAACTCGTCGGCGACCCTGATCGCTACGTGTCGGCCTCGCCGCCCACGCGCGAGTCCACGCGGGGCTGGCAGGCCGGCAGGACATCCTTCGGATTCTTCGTCCTCGCCGCGCCGACAGGCGCGCAGGATGAACCCGGCCGGCGCGTGGTCCACGGGCTCACGATCGACGGGCAGGAACTGAAGTCCCTGCGCGACGACATCGCGCACCATAATTCGGGGGTCTCGCCCTGGCTGCCGGTGATGCCGCTCGCCCTGGGCCTGGTCGGGCTCGTGCTGTCGGTGACGGGATGGCGCCGGACGCGGGCCGCGGCCCTGCCACCGGCTGCGCCGCCGCGCACGCGCAAGGCCGATCGACGGAAACGGATAGGAAGAGGACGCCGATGACCCGAAGCCGCGATTTCTTCATCAGCTACAACGGCAAGGACGTACAGTGGGCCGAGTGGATCGCCTGGACGCTGTCCGACGCGGGGTACAGCCACTACTTCCAGAAATGGGACTTCCGTCCCGGCGGCAACTTCGTGCTCGACATGCAGCGGGCGGCAGCCGATTCGGAGCGCACGCTGATCGTCCTGACGCCCGACTACCTCGGCGCGCTGTACACGCAACCTGAGTGGGCCGCGGCCTTCGCACGCGACCCGACCGGGGATAAGCGGCTGGTACTGCCGGTACGGGTGGCGCCATGCGAGACCACGGGCATGCTCCGGACGATCGTCTACTGCGACCTGATCGGCCTGTCGGCCGACCAGGCGCGCACCCGCCTGCTCGATGCGCTTCGCCCGACGGGAAAGCCCGACGCCGCGCCCGCGTTTCCGGGGCAGGAGGCGGCCCAGAGCCCGTTCCCCGGCCCGGCGGCCCCTGCGCATCCGCCTTCGGCCACGGCCAGCGACGCACTGCAGGCCGCAGCGCGCGAACTGCGCGCGCTGCTCGACACCTCGGGCACGACGTTTCGCGCCCAGGCACGCCTGCGCGACGAACTCGCGCAGCGGACAAGGCGCCGCCTCGGCATCACCGCACACTTCGAATTCGAGGAACTGTTCGACCGGTTCTTCGACCAGTTCGAGCCCGACGAACTCCGTCTGCATCGGACGATGCGCGCCTACACCGAGTCGGTCCTGCACGACTACAACCAGCGCACGCTCGACCTGCTGGAACGTTCGCCGGGTCTGGCCGACGAGTTGCCGTCCTCCGGCGCACTCCGGCTGCACCTGGTCCTCTGGCTGGCGAAATTCAAGGACGTGTTCCTGCCCACCCGCTCCATGTGCCTGCTCTATGTCGGCGTCGAGGAGGGCGTGCGCTTTCCCCGGGAGATCGAGGTGGAACTGGACGCATTTCTGCGCGACGGCCGTGCCATCCCGTGAAGCACCCGACCGATCTTCCACGTTATTCCGGATCCACCGATCCTGCACAGGAGCCCCACACCGATGACCACCGTCCGCCAGCCCCCAGACCCTGAATCAGACCCGCGCGTGAAGGCCGTGTTCGACGACATCCGCGCCACGCGCAGGACCGATTTCGTCAACAACCTCTGGCGCACGCTGGCCTTCGACCCGCCGCTGCTGGAAAGCACCTGGTCCGAGGTCAAGGCGCTGATGGCCACGCCGACGCAGCTCGATCCGCTGGTGAAGGAGATGCTCTACGTGGCGGTATCGATCGCCAACGGCTGCGGCTACTGCGTGCATTCGCATACGGCCGCGGCGAAGGCGAAGGGCATGACCGATGCACAGCATGCGGAACTGCTCGCCATCGTGTCGCTGGCCGGCAGGACGAACCACCTGGCCACCGGCCTGCAGGTGCCGCTCGACCCGGCATTCGATGCCGGCGCGCGTTGACCGATGCAGTCGCTCGTCGATTCCGCAGGGCCTCTGCCGGCCATCCCGGTGTGCGCGGCCGGCGCTGCACCTGCCGCCGGACGTCATGATGTCGGCGATGACCACGTTCGCTGTCCTCGGCACGGTATCCGCCTTCGCCATGTCGGTCGTGCTGATCCTGCTGAAGACGGGCCTCGCCGGAAGACCCCCGTCATGACCGACGTCTTCGGCGCCTGCGCACACCGGGACGCCTACCCGGGATGCAGTTCGAACTCGCCCATGATCTCGAGCACCGCGCCACGCGGAAGTTCCGCGATGCCCACTGCGGCGCGCGCATGTCGCCCGAACTCCGGGCCCCACAACGCGTAGAACAGGTCCGACGCGCCGTCGATCACCGAGAACTGGCGGTCGAAGCCGGGCGCACTGTTGACCATTCCATACAGCCGGATCACGCGACGCACCTTGTCGAGGTCGCCGACTTCGGCCTTGATCGACGACATCATCGCCAGTGCGACCGACTTCGCGCAGAGCTGCGCCTCGGCCTCGGTGACGTCGCCACCGACCTTGCCGTACTGCCGGATGCCCAGCGCCATCTCCTGCCGCCCGGTGCCGTGTCCGGACAGGAACAGCAGGTTTCCGACGCGCACCGCTGCCGTGCGGTTCGGGCTCGGGTAGGGATGCACGGGCGGCAGCGACAGGCCCATGCCGGCCAGCTTCGTTTCGATCACACCCATCGGCTTACCTTTCAGCGGCTGCGGAATCGGGCCTCTTTTATCGCCGATCGGCCGGCGTTCGGCAAGGGTCTTGCGAAGCGGCCGCGGCTCGGTCACTCTCCGGGCGTCCCGCGCACCGCATGAACCGATGACCCGCCCGCAGATCGCCGCCGCCACCAGCCTCGCCTTTTCGCTCTACTGGGCTTTCATGGCCTGGGCCCAGTGGCCTGCCGCGGACGCCCCCGATGCGCCGCTGCCGATGATGCGGCTGATCCTGTGCGCGATGTTCGGCGGCCTCGCGGCGACGATCTGGATCGGACGCAACCGCGACCGCTGAACGCACGATCGAGGATGACGATGAAGCCCGCTCCCCTGTCCCGCGATGCATTCCTGGCGGTGGTACGCGACACCCCGCTGGTCTCGATCGACCTCGTGGTGCCCGATGCCGGCGGCCGGCTGCTGATGGGCCAGCGCACGAACGAACCGGCGCGCGGTTCCTGGTTCGTGCCCGGCGGGCGCATCCTGAAGGACGAGCCGCTCGACGAGGCCTTCGCGCGGCTGACCGAGGTCGAACTCGGCGTCGCGCTGGCGCGCGCCGATTCGACGCTGCTGGGCCTGTTCACCCACATTTACGGCGAGAACTTCGCGGGCGTGCCGGGCATCTCGACCCACTACGTGGTGATCGCCTGCCGGATCGACCTGCCGGTGGCGCTCGAGGCGCTGCCGCGTGCCCAGCATTCCGCGTACCGCTGGTGGGCCCGCGACGAGGCCATCGCCTCGGGACAGGTGCATCCGCACAACTATCCGTACTTCCCGCATCCCGGCTGAAGCCCTGCCCGCATGAGACCCGGCAAGGTTCGGCTCGAGCGCTCGGTGGCGATCATCCGCCTGCGACGGCGGCTCGAAGCGGAGTCGTACCCGCGCATCCAGATGGCGTTCATCGTCGCGCTCACCGGCACGTCGGGCCTGCTCTGCTCGTACCTGCTGCTGCTGGCCGGCGTGCACGCGATGGCGATCCGCTATCCACTGGCGCTTGCCGGCGCCTACCTGTTCTTCCTGTTCCTGCTCTGGGTGTGGCTGCGGACGCGGGACGACCTGCATCTCGACCTGCCCGATCCCGGGCTCGGAGACGCGCCGTGGCCGGTCCGGGGATCCTCGCCACCTTCGTTCGGCGGCGACGGCGGCGCGTTCGGGGGTGGCGGTGCGAGCGGGCGCTTCGACCTGGCGGGCGGCTCGGGTGGTGGGTCCGGTGGCGGGTCGGGCGTGCAGCCGGGTGCCAGTGCCGGAGCGGATGCCAGCGCAGACTGGCTGCCCGCGGCGCGCGACGCCGGCTCGATCCTCGACGCTGACGAGCTCGCCATACCGCTCATCGCGATCGGGCTTGCGGTCGGGCTTGCACTCGCCTCTCTCTACATCGTGTGGATGGCACCGATGCTGTTCGCCGAACTGCTGTTCGACGGCGCACTTTCGTACACGCTCTACCGCAACCTGCGCGGCGCCGATCAGGCACACTGGCTGTCGACGGCGTTCAGGCGCACCGTCCTGCCGTTCTGCCTCACCGCGGTCTTCCTGGCTGCCGTCGGGTATTGCCTCCACCTCTACGCGCCCGCCGCCCGTACGCTGGGCGAGGCGCTCGAAGCGGCAGTGCAGCGATGAAGACACGCATCGGCCTGATCTCGGACACCCACGGACTGCTGCGCCCGGAGGCGCTCGCCTTCCTGCAGGGCAGCGACTTCATCGTGCATGCCGGCGACATCGGCGACCCTGCCATCCTGCATGCGCTGGAAGCCATCGCACCGCTGACCGTCGTGCGCGGCAACAACGACCAGGCACCGTGGGCCGCGGAAATCCGGGAGACCGAGTGGCTGGACGCCGGCGGCATCAGCCTCTATGCCATCCACGACCTCTCGCTGCTCGACATCGACCCGGCCGCCGCAGGCCTGCAGGTCGTGGTGTCGGGCCATTCGCACCAGCCGCGCATCGAACGGCGGGATGGCGTGCTGTACGTGAACCCGGGCAGCCCGGGCCGCCGGCGCTTCAGGCTGCCGATCTCCATCGGGGAACTGATCGTCGCGGGCGGGACCGTGGACGCACGCACGGTCGAACTCGCCTGAGTGCCGCGCTTCCACGGCGTCGCCGGGCCTGCCGCAACGCTGGCGGCAAGGCCCGGACAAAGCGCGGACGCTACTGCTTCGCGCCCGCCATCTTGACCACTTCGCGGATGCGGCGCAGTTCTTCCGCACGCCACTTGTCGAGCACCTGCCGGTCACCCGCCACCAGGTCCACGCCCAGCGCCTTCAGGCGCTCGCCGAACGCGGGTTCCTTCATCACGCGAACCATCTCGCTGCTCGACTGGTTCAGGATGGCCGCAGGCGTGCCGGTGGGCGCCACGATGCTGTACCAGCCGTACATCGCATAGCCGGGCACCACTTCCGAGATGGCGGGCGCATCCGGCAGCAGCGGCGCACGCGTCGGCGTGGTCACGCCAAGGGCGCGCAGGCGTCCGGACTGAACGTGCGGCATGGCCGCGGGCACCACCGCGTAGGTGATCTGCACTTCGTTGGCCATCGCGTCGGTGATCGCCTGTGGCACGCCCTTGTAGGGCACGTGCAGCATGTTCGTCTGGGTGAGCTGGGTGAACAGCACCCCCGACAGGTGCTCAGATGCACCGGTACCGGCAGACCCGTAGCGCAGCGTGCCGGGCGCCTTGCGCGCGAGTTCGATCAGTTCCTTCAGCGACTTCGCGGGCACCTGGTTGTTCGCGAGCAGCACGAAGGGCACGGTGCCGATCAGCGAGATCGACTGGAAGTCGCGTGCGAGGTCGAACTTCAGCCCCGACAGCACCTGGCTCGCCACGAACAGCTGCGAGGTGAGCATCATCATCGTGTAGCCGTCGGGTGCGGCGGCCAGTGCAAGGTCGGCACTGATCGCACCTGCCGCGCCCGGTCGCGGGTCGACGATCATGCGCTGCCCCCAGGTCTCGCCCAGCCGGTCGGCCATCGCGCGGCCGATGATGTCGGGCCCCGAGCCCGCGGCACTGCCGACGATCAGCCGGATCGGCTTGACCGGGAACTGGGTCTGCGCATGCACGCCCTGGGCGGGCAGCAGCGCGGCGGACGCCAGCGTGGCGATCGCGAGCATCGACGGCGAACACATCGCCGCTACACGTTTTCCAGACGACATCTGCATCCTCCTTGGAGTGCGATTTTCTTGTGTGGCGGATCATGCGCACCGCCCTGCGCTTTGTCCAGCATCCCGGCCTGTCCGGGCCGCGCGGGCGCAAGGCACGGCCGATACACATCGAGCATACTCGGGACATGACGACCCCTCTCGCGCCCCCCGCCCCGGTCCATCCCGTCCTCGCCTGGGACGGGCCCGACGGGCCGCAATCCGTGCGCTGGCGCTCGGAGAACGGCACCGCGCCGCCGAAGCGCGTCGTCGCCGTCGACGACACCACCCCGGCGGACACGGCCTACCGCCTGGCCAGCGAAGGCACGGCACTGGTCTGGCAGGGCGATTTCCAGAACGCGCGCCACCTGCTGATCGCGCTCGCGCGGCGTGTCGACCGGACGCCGGTCAAGGCGAAGGCTCGCGCGCGGGCGAAGGCGCGCACGCGCGCGAAATCGGGTATCGAAGCTGGCGCTGCCGAGGCTGTACCGCCTTCGCCGTCCGAAGCCTTCCACAAGCGCCGCATGGCCCAGGCCCAGCGCGCGCACACCCTGGGCATGCTCCTGGTCCCGTTCGACGCGGGACATGTGATCCCGCTGCGCCGCGCGCCGGATGTCTCTGCGGCCTGCGAAGCCGCGTACGGGCCGGCGCACGAACCCTACGTCGCATCGCTGCGCGAACTGCTCGGCCTGATTGGCGCGCACGAATGGCGCCGCAACGGGGTCGAGATCCCAGCGATGGGCGAACGCATCCATCCGCACTATGGCGTGTTCGCACCGCTGCGCAGCGAGTACGTCGCGCTCGTTTCGGAGGCACCGCTGCCCGCGGCAGCGGTGCCGCTGGCCTTCGACATCGGCACAGGCACCGGCGTGCTTGCCGCGGTGCTGGCACGGCGCGGCGTCGAGCGCATCGTCGCCACCGACCGGGACCCGCGTGCGCTCGCCTGCGCACGGGACAACCTGGCCCGCCTCGGGCTCGAACGACGGGTGCAGGTGGTCGACGCCGACCTGTTCCCGGCCGGACGCGCGCCCCTGGTCGTATGCAACCCGCCCTGGGTACCGGCACGCCCGAGTTCGACCCTCGAGCAGGCGATCTACGATCCTGACAGCCGGATGCTGCGCGGCTTCCTGTCGGGCCTGTCCTCGCATCTCGCGCCCGACGGCGAGGGATGGCTGGTGCTGTCGGACCTCGCCGAGCACCTCGGGCTGCGCAGCCGGGCCGAGCTGGAAGCGATGATCCACGCCGGCGGCCTGCGGGTCGTCGAGCGCATCGATACGCGGCCGACGCATCCGAAGTCCGGCGATCCGCGCGACCCGCTGCACGCGGCGCGCGCAGCCGAGCTGGTGTCCCTCTGGCGGCTCAAGGCGCGCTGAGGCCCGTCCTCCCGGGGCACGCCCCGTGCTTGCAACCTCACGACCGACCAGGAGACACACGGCGTGAGTGCAGAATGGGTGGGATGGGCCAGCGCGATCGTGCTGTTCGCGACGATCGTCCGGCAGGTGCAGTGGCGCAGCGGACCGGGTGATGACGTGTCGAGCTGCCTGTTCGTCGGCCAGCTGGCGGCCTCGCTCGGCTTCGCCTGGTACAGCCTGCTCGTCGGGAACGCGGTGTTCGTGGCGACCAACTTCGTGCTGGCGATCACTGCGCTGATCGGACAGTGGGTGCGCTGGCGCCAGTCCTGAGCGCGGGCCCTGCAGGCAACCCTGCCGGCGAGCTGCGGCGCACGGACGCCGGACCGGGACGGGGCTTCACCGGCGAGCGGGCGCGGTTGCTCGGGCATGCACGTTGCGAAAGCCCATACGGGCACTGCTCGACACCTAGGTCAACTCCAAGGAGATTCGCATGAGGACATTCATTGCAGCCCTGCTGCTCGCCGCGCTGGGCATGGCCGGATGCAACACCGTGGAAGGTGTCGGCAAGGACATCGAACGCGGCGGAGAGCGCCTGCAGGACAGCGCGGAGAAGACCCGGCGCTGAGCGCCGGCGCGGGTGCAGGCCCCTGCGGCATGCAGCCGCGCCCTGCAGCCCGCTTGCATGAATCCACCAGTTCCTCCCGGGAGTCGACCATGTTCTACTGGGCAGCAGTATTCCTGATCATCGCCATCGTCGCCGCGGTCCTGGGCCTCGGCGGCCTCGCCGGCACCGCGGCCAACATCGCATGGGCGCTGTTCGTCATCGGGCTGATCCTCGCCGTGGTGTTCGCGGTCATCGGCCGGCGCCCGCCATCCGTCTGACGGCGCAACCAGCGGCGCGCGACGCGGGGCCATGCGATGAGGCCAGCCCTCCAGGGACGTGCAGGCCAGCAGCTCGCGATGACGCCGCAGCTGCAGCATTCGATCCGCCTGCTGCAGATGTCCGCCGCGGCGTTCGAACAGGAGATCGAGAAGACCCTCGCCGGCAATCCCTTCCTCGAACGCGACGACGCCGCGCGCGCCCACCCCGGCGAGGCCGACGCCGTCGGGAGCGAGGGCGATCCCCTGCTGACGGCGGCGGCATCGGCCGCAGAGCCCGATGCCGCGTCCGGATCGGAAGGCACGGGCGACTGGGACGATTCGTCGTTCCGCCACGACGACCCGACAGCCACCGGCACCCGCTTCGGCGAGGACACCGATGCAACGCACTTCGCCATCGCATCGGTCTGCCTGCGCGACCACCTGCTCGAGCAGTTGTCCGCCTGCCGCGTGAACGAGCGCGACCGGCAGCTCGGCCAGCTGGTCATCCACGCCCTGGAACCCGACGGCTACCTGCGCATGTCGATGGAGGAACTGGCGGCCCTGTGCCCGCCCGCCGTGGAGGTGGAGCTCGACGAGCTGATGGTGGTGCTGCGGCTGGTGCAGAGCTTCGAGCCGGCCGGGGTCGCCGCGCGCACGCTCGAGGAATGCCTGCTGCTGCAGCTGGGCGATCGCGACGAAGGCACGCCGGGCCTCGGGCTCGCGTGCCGGATCGTGCGCCATCACCTGGGCGAGCTGGCGAGCCCCGACATCCCGCGGCTGCGGCGCAGGCTCGGTTGCACCGACGGCGAACTGGCCGCCGCCTACCAGCTGGTGCGCGGCTGCGCGCCGAAGCCGGGATCGGCCTTCGGCCCCGAGCGCACGGACTACGTCGTCGCGGACGTGCAGGTACGCAGGATCGCCGGCAGGTGGGTCGCCCGGATCAACCCGGAAGTGGTGCCCCGCATCCACCTCAACCAGTCGTTCGCGTCGATGGTGCGCGACCAGCGCGGCTCCGGCTCATCGCCGATCGGGCACCACCTGCAGGAGGCCCGCTGGTTCGTGCGCAACGTGAACCAGCGCTTCCGGACCATCCTGCGCGTGGCCCAGGCCATCGTCGACCGGCAGGGCCGCTTCCTCGAGCATGGCGACATCGCGATGCGCCCCATGGTGCTGCGGGAGATCGCCGACACGCTCGGCATGCACGAGTCGACCGTGTCGCGCGTCACTTCCAACAAGTACATGATGACCCCGCGCGGGCTCATCGAGCTGAAGTACTTCTTCAGCAGCCACGTGGAATCGGACGGGCACGCCTGCTCGGCACGCGCGGTCCGGGCATTGATCAGGCAGATCATCGGCGCGGAAGATGCGCGGCATCCGCTGTCCGACGTCAAGGTAACGCACATCCTCGCAGACAAGGGCATCGCGATCGCACGCAGGACGGTCTCCAAGTACCGGGACGCGATGCAGATCCCGTCGGTCGAGGTGCGCCGCCTGTCCTCCGCCGCGGCCCTCGCCGCCTGATCGACGAACCGGACTGCCGCAAGGCGCGAGCGCCCGGGCATGCCCGTTGCTGCCCTGGACGCACCATGGCCCGCCATCGAATCGATCGTGAACCGACCCGTACGGTCGCTGCACTGCCTGCCGGATGATGTCCCGTGCGCCGCCGCAGGGCCCCCGCTCGAACGTGAGCGTCGGCCGGCCCGCCCTGCGCCGCGCGCTCCGGACGATCCTCGCCGTGGGGGGACTCCTGCTGGTGCTGGCGCTGCTGCTGGTACTGCTGTTCGAATGGAACTGGCTGCGCAGGCCGATCGAGCGGTGGGTGACTGCCAGTACCGGCCGCGAACTGTTGCTCGCGGGAGACATGTCCGGGCGATGGTCCCTGAAGCCCACGCTGACGTTCCGCGGCGTGCGCTACGCCAACCCCGCATGGGCGGAACAGCCCTACCTGCTCGAGGCCGAGGAGATCTCGGTGACCATCGACCTCGGCGGCATGCTGCGCCGGCCGCGGGTGGTGGAGGCCATCGAGGCCCGGGGCGCACGCATCGCGCTGGAGACTGCCGCGGACGATCGCCGCTCATGGCGTTTCGACGCGAGCCAGTCGGATCCGGCGTCGGTGCCAGTCATCCGCCGGCTCGCGATCGACGGCGGCGAGGTGCGCTACCTCGACGCAGCGGCACGGACCGACGTGCGCGCGCGCATCGGCAGCATGTCGGATGGCTCGAGCAGCATCGACGTCGCGGGGCATGCACGCGGCATGCCGGTCGTGGCCTCGCTGGTCACCATCGGCGCCACCGAAGCCCTGGGAGCGGCGACCGACCCGGGCGCACCCGCGCCTGCGCTGCGCGGCAAGGGAACGCTGGGAGACGCCCGCATCACGTTCTCCGGACGGCTCGGCCCCGGATACGCAGCCAACGGTACCCGGCTGAAGGTCACGGCCAGCGGACCCGACCTGTCGGCCTTCAGGCCGCTGGCACGTGCCGCCATCCCCGCCACGCCGCCCTATCGCATCGATGCCGATGTCGCGATCGAGCAGGACCGGGCCACCATCGTGCTCCGGCCATCGACGTTCGGCGCCAGCCGCCTCCAGGGCAGCCTCGACCTCTCCTACGGCGGCGGGCGCGCGAAGGTCGTCGGCCGGATGAGTGCGGATCCCCTCGACCTCGCCGACCTGGGTCCGCTGATGGGCGCAGCCGGCGACAGGCCGGCTGCGCAGGCGGCACGCCAGGGGCCGCGCCGGATCCTGCCGCAGGTACCGTTCGACACGGCCCTGTGGCCCAACGTCGACATGGACCTCACCCTCGATGCCGTGCGGGTGGTCGATGCCGGCCGCTGGGCCATCGATGCGTTCAGCTTCCGCGCCGTCCTCGAAGAGGGCACCCTGACCGTGTCGCCGCTGTCGATATCCATGGCCGGTGGCAGCGTCGCGGGCAACCTGTCGATCGAGCGCCGCGGCAAGGCAGTGATGCTCAGGTCCGACGCGCGTTTCCAGCGGCTGCAGCTCGCACGGCTGCTGCCTTCGACGGACGCCACGAAGGCCGGGCTGGGCCAGGTCAATGGCAGCGTCGAGTTGTCGGGAGAGGGCACTTCGCCGGCCGGCGTCCTCGCGGCCGGCAACGGCAGGCTGGTGCTGGCCATGGGACCGGGGAAGATCAGCAACCTGCTGCTCGAGGTCGCCGGCCTGGACGGTGGCGAAGCCGTGCGCTTCCTGCTCGGCGGCGACCGGCGGTCCGAACTGCGCTGTGCCGTCGCCGCGCTGCCGGTGCGCGCCGGCATGGTCACTGCCGAAGCCGTGGTCATCGACACCGACGACACGCTGATCGCGATCACCGGTTCGGCAGACCTGAAGGCCGAGCAGCTGGACTTCACGCTGCATGCGCAGCCCAAGGACTGGAGCCTGTTCAGCGTGCGCAGTCCGATCCACTTCCGCGGGCCGTTCTCCCGGCCACGCGTGTCGGTCGATGCGAAGGCGCTGGGCCTGCGGGCAGCAGCGACGATCCTGCTGGGGCTGGTCAATCCGCTGGCCGCGCTGATCCCGCTGGTGGAAACCGGCGGCGGAGAAGACGCCGACTGCAGGGAGCTGCTGCGCGGGGTGAAGGCAGGGGCCGGGGCCGGCCCGGCAGGCAAGGACCGGCAGGCGCCCGCGCAACGCCGCTGAAGGCGTCCGGTGCGCGCCGGCCAGTGTGCAGGTACCTAGCGCGAGCGGGACTCGCGCAGCATCCTGATCAGCCCGAGCAGGATGACCGCACCGAGTACCGACACGACGATCGACGCGAAGCTGAAGCTCGACTGGTTGATCGTCGACACGCCGAGCAGCGGCGACAGTACCCAGCCACCGATCACGGCGCCGACGACGCCCACGACCATGTTGAGCAGCAGGCCCTGCTCTTGGTCGGTGTTCATGATCAGGCTGGCGATCCAGCCGACGAGCCCGCCCACCACCAGCCATGCGATGAATCCCATGTCGAATCCCCTCCCCTGTGCCCTGCATCGGCATCGGCGGCTGCCGACGCGCATCCGCGGACGCAAGGTGTCCTGCGCAAGGCACATGCCCGCGCATGCATGCGGTTCGGGCAACGTCCTTGCGACACGGACATTGAAGCAATCCGCTTCGCAGACAGAGGAGAACCTCCATGGCAACGACCACGGATTCGAACGGGCGCATCGTCACCGGAGCATTCCCCGACCGGGACAGTGCGGAACGGGCTTTCTCGCATATCGGCGCGCGCGGATACGGCAAGGACGACGTGAGCGTGGTGATGTCGGACGAGACGCGGAAGAAGTACTTCACCAGCGAAGGCACGCTCGAGACCGAACTGGGTTCGAAGGCGGCCGAAGGCGTCGGCGCCGGTGCCGCCGTGGGCGGCGTGCTCGGCGCGATCGTCGGGGCGGTGGCAGCCGTCGGCACCTCGATCGCCATACCCGGACTGGGGCTGGTCATAGCGGGGCCGATCGCCGGTGCGCTGGCCGGCGCCGGGGCCGGTGGCGTGGCAGGCGGCGGCGTCGGTGCGCTGATCGGCTGGGGCGTGCCGGAAGAGCGGGTGAAGCAGTACGAGGGCCACCTGAAGGACAGCGGCATCGTCATGGGCGTCACGCCACGCAACGCCGAGGATGCAGAGTTCCTCGCCTCGGCGTGGGAGAAGGAACGCGCGCGCGACATCCATCGCTGAGCGGGCGGCCCCGGCGACCCGGTCGCCGGGGCCGCATCTTGGCCTGCGGTACGCGTCGCGCAGCTGCCGCCCGCCGCTGCGCCTTCGCTGCCGAAGCCTAGGGCCCGGGCGCCGTTCGCTCGAAGCGGGCGACGGGATAGCCTTCCGCCGCGGCCGTGTCCGACAGCAGCTGCCAGGCCGCATCGTCGATGGTCGGGGTCCGCGACAGCACGACGAGGAAGTTTCGAGCGCGGTCCCCGACCAGCGCGAAGGCGTAGGCCTTGTCGACCTCGAGCACCCAGAAATCGTGCCATGCCAGCGGCATCCACCGACCCCAGCCTGGGGCCCATGACAGCGACAGCTCCGATGGATGACCGGCCGCGTCGGTCGGCCGCAGCACGCCGAGCTGCGTGCGCACCCGCGGTACGCGCCGTGCATCCAGGACGGTCGTCGATCGCCGCACCGCGAAACCGTCCGGCACCGGTACCAGCACCAGGCTCGCCGGGTCGCGCCCGGTCGCCCGCCCCGAAGGCGAGGCCGCAACCAGGCGCGCAGCCTCGAACCAGCGTCCGGCGAAGCGTGCGCGGTCGAGCGTCGCCGATACCCGGGGCAGCGGCAGGCCGTGCCGCCCTGCACCGCCGCCGGCGAGGCCGGCCCGGATGCTCGCGCCGCCCTGCCATGCCTGCGCCTGCTCGCGCACGAACCCCATTGCCGCTGGCAGGCCGAGGCGAAGCAGCAATGCCGCGATGCCGGCCTTCGCGGGCGCTACGGCGGCGGCCATCGCCGAGGGCTTCGGCTCTCGGCGCAGCGCCCGCCGGAACAGCCTGAAGGCAACCAGCACCCCGAAGGCGCCCAGGGGAGCGCTGTAGCTCCCCGGCCTTCCGGCGTGCGCCTTCAGTCGCGCGAGGTCGGCGCGCAGGGCCGCGTCCGCCAGGTCGACGTCGAGCTCGGCCTGTTGCACCTGTCGCAGGTATGCGCTTGCGCCCGCGTTCATCGCGATCCTCCGGCAGGGTTGGCGGGCAGATCCGGGCCGGCACGCAGCGGCGAAAGGCCGAAGGCGCGCGTGCTTGCATCGAAGCGGATCCTGGCGACCGAGCTGCGCGCGCTCGCCACGGCGATCGCGCCGAGCACGATGCAGGCGGCGGACACCGCCAGCAGCACCCATGGCCACTCGAACCCGGCAAGGACGGCCCAGGCGACGAGCGCGGCGATCAGTGCGAACCAGGCCGTTGCCAGGAGCAGCAGCGCGGCTGCGAGCGCGACGATCGCCGCCACCGCCACCCGCAGCGCGTGTCGCGCTTCCAGGCGCAGCAAGCCCAGGCGCGCGCCGGCTGCCGCGCCCAGTCCGTGCAGCGCGCCGTCGATCGCCGCGCGCCAGCCCGGCGTTTCCACTACCTGGCCCAGAAGCGGCCGACCAGCAGGGCCACGATCGCGGTGACGCCGATCGTCGTGAGGGGCCGCTCCTTCACGTAGTTGCGCGCGTCCTGCATCCACTGGTCGCGCGATTCCATCAGCTCGTGCGCGGTCGACTGGAGCTGGTGGGTCGCGCTTTCCGCGGACGATCGCATGCGATCGACCACCGGCGTCACCGAGGCGGCGACGCGGTCGACGGTCTCATGCGCCTTGGAAGTGGCACGGGCCACGGTGCGGTCGATGTCGCCCTCGATCATGCTGGCGGTAGAGGTGGGGGTATTCATGGAGGTTCTCCCGGTTGGCGATCGGAGCGGCTGCGCGGGGTTGGCAACCGCTCTCCCTCAAGGTCTAGGCAACGGCCGTGCCCGCCCGTGGAGGGCCAGCGGGCGTGCGATCCGGGTATCCCGGCGGCGAAGCGGTTTCGTCCTCCCAGCGCGCGAGCGCGACCTCGTCCAGCGCGCGCTGTACCTGCCGTTCGCGCCTTGCCGCGTTGGCGAGCAGTACCGCCCCTGCAGCGGCCACGACCAGTCCGATCACCATCCTGTTCATCGATTGCTCCCGGCGCCCGGCGGCGCGTTGCGATGCCTCCATTGCGCATCACTCGTGCCCAGCACACCTTCCGCCGCGCAGGATGAGCAGCAGAGCGCAAGGCAGGTGCGACGCAGGGCCGGCAGCGGGCGATACACTCCGGCAATGCCAGCCACGCGCTCGAACCCCACTTCATCCAGGCCCGGATGCGCGCCCGGGCTCGCCGGGTTCCTGTGCTGGCTGCCTGTGGCCGCGGCACCCCTGCTCGGCGCGCTGTTCGTCCTCGCCCCGGCGCAGCCCGCACAGGCCCACCCGCTCGATCGCGCCGCGGGCATCATCGGCGCCCTGCCCCTGCCCGAGGTCTTCGGACCGGGTGCCTGTGCGCCGTTCGTCGCGAAGGAACTCCTGGTGCACCGGCAGCCCGATCGCATCGAACGCAGCCGGCAGCACATCCACCCGGCCCGCCCGTCCGCTGCCAAGGCCGGGGGCGAGTGCATGCCGGTCACGGCGCTGGTATCGCCGGCGGGAAGCCGCAAGGGCAGCGAACTGCCGACCATCGAGCTCAGCTACGAGCAGCCGGCGGCGATCGTCCTCGAACGGCGGCCTCGCTGGTACCGGATCGCGCTGGCAGACGGCAGCGGCTGGGTGAACATCGACGATACCCGGCGCTTCATCCCGCTGACCCGACTGCTGTCGAGCAAGATGACCTACCTGCGGGGAGGCACGCCGGTGCCGCTGGCCGCGCAGCCCGGCCAGGCACCCGGCAGGGACGCCAGGCCGCTGGATGGCGACATCGCGGCACGGGTGGTGTCCACCCGCAGGCTGGACGGAGTGCTCTGGCTGCAGGTCGATACCCGGGGCGCGGACGTCTGCGAGGCGCGGCCGCCCGTGTCGCTGTCCGGGTGGATCCCCATGCTGGACCCGGCGCGCGGGGGCGTGCCCTCGGTCTGGTTCTGGTCGCGCGGCTGCTGAGCAGCACCTGCGCCCGGCGCCGGCGCGCGCACCAGGGCTGCCCTCGCCTTGCCTACTTCGCCGGCGCGCGCAGCAGCTCCGGCATCAGCTGTTCGCGCACGAACGCTTCGCCAAGCTCTTCGACCCGGTCGGCACCGATGCGCTCGAGCACGGCGTCGGCGCTGCCGGCGAGCTTCCATTCCTTGTACTCGTCGACCAGCGACAGCCCCATCGCCTCGCCGAGCAGCGACACGTAGTTCACCACCTTGAACGGCTCCGTGGCCTCGAGGCCGCAGAGCACGCGCTGGCAGGAGTGGAACACGGTGGCGACGGTGTCGGCCCCTGCCTCGCGGGCCAGGTCGCAGACGCCGCGGGTGACGTCCTTCAGCGCGGCGGGCACGGACACGAGCGCGGAGCACATGTGCCCCGGAACGGACACGTCGCTGTCGACCAGTTCAAGGCCCGGGATCAGGCGCAGCAGGTCCTCGACCAGCGGATTGACATCGACCTCGCGGAAGCCGAAGTGCCGATGCAGCACCACCCGGCGCTCGACCCGATGCACGAGCCGCTCGCGCAGGCGTTCGCGCTGCGCGTGCACCACCTGGGTGAAGTGCGACATCGGGAACTGCGGATCGGTGTACTCGCCCATGAACTGGTTCATGTGGCGATGGCAGGAGGGGCACCAGGTGACTACCTTCGCCGCGGCCAGTGGCTCGGCCGGTGCCGGTGCGCCGCTCGCCGCGGCGCCGGTGCCGTCTGCCGGCGGCGGCCCACCCTCGGCCAGCCGTATCGCGAGGTCGTTGAACTTGCCGACGGTGCGCTTCGCCATGCCGTCTGCAGCCCGCAGGTTGGCGTCCTTCGACGTGCCGCAGCAGTAGCTCGGCCCGCCCACCGGCGCCACCTCGAGGCCGATCGCGCGCAGGATCTCGATCGAGCTGTGGATGATGTCGCCATGGCGCACGACGTTGCATCCATACCAGAAGACGACCTTCTCGCTCATGATGCGCTGCGCTCCCCTGGACTGGCGCGATGCCACTGTTCGATCTCGTCGGGCGTGAGCTGGGTCGCGGCGAACGCCTCGATCTTGCGGAAGAAGAGCGGGTCTTCGGTGGAGCTCATCTGTGCCTCGCCACCCAGCGAACCCAGCGCCCCCATGCGCGCCGCGCGCAGCATCAGCATGGCATTGATGCCCTCGGGGCAGGCATCGATGCAGGTCGCCGACTGGGTACAGACCTTCACCCAAGCGACCGCTTCGGTCGAGCCCGGTGCCCCCTGCAGCAGCGGCAGCAGCCCTTCCACCACGGCCGGCGGCGATGCCCCGTCGAGCTCGCGGGCATACGGAGTCATCGGGCAGGCATCGTAGCACCGGCCGCATCGCGTGCAGCGGTCGAGGGTGTCGGCGACGAAGCGGTCGAGGTAGGCACGCAGAGAATCCATGCCCTATGCTGCCACGCGCGCGGGCGCGCTGCCAGCCTGCCGTCACGCAGGGTCGGAATCCTGCGGCCTGTCGCAGGCGCTGTGCGTCGAGACCATCTCGAGCGTGCGGCTGCCGCCCTTGCCGGTGACCAGGGTATCCACCACCGACAGCCGGCGGCCGGCCCGGCCCACCTTCGCCACCGCCTTGAGCGAGCGTCCCTCGCCCGGGCTCAGGTACCACGCCGAGGCCTCGACCAGCCGGTGCCCCGCGGGCGCGGCTGCGCAGGCGGTGCGCGCCGCGAGCGCGAAGGTGACGCCACCCTGCGCATGGCCGACGCGGTTTCCCGAGTGCAGTCCCATCGGCATCCGGCAGTGCGCGCGCCCGGCGCCATCCTGCACGGGGAACTGTGCGAACAGGTGGTCGGCGAACGACGTGCGCCCATCGGCACGCGCGACCACTTCGTTCACCCGCTTCCACACCGCCCGCTCGCGCGCATCCAGGTCGCGCACCGCGATCGCGTCGCCGGGCGGCATGCCGCCCGGCTGCCAGGGCAGCGGTGCCAGCGTCACCCCGGGTGGCGGCGGCAGTTCCATGAACGTGCCCGAGGCGATGCAGGCGACCCGGCCTGCGGCGGTCAGGCGGCAGTGCGCGATCCCCTGGCGCGTGAGCGCGCCCTCGACCCAGCCTTCGCAGTGCGCCACGGCTTCCAGCCGGCCGCGCAACGGCACGCCGGTGAACGCGATGTGCAGGCTGATGGTGCCCAGGCGCATGCCGGCCTCCATCGACAGCCGGGCACGGATCGCGTTGGCCAGCGCCATGTCGACCAGCGTCGTCACCATGTTCAGATTGGCCTCCCCGCCGGCATCGGTGTTGTGCTCCGCCGTCTCGATCGAGAGGCAGGCGCGCGCGGGCGAAACTTCGTCCCAGGCCGTGCCCATGAAGTGGCCGACGAAATGCAGGCCGGGCGTGCGGTTGTCCGCGAGCGCCTGCAGCACGCGGCGGCGGATGGCTGCACGACGGGCGTCCGGGATGCCTGCAGCCGATGGGATGGGATTCGTCATGGCATGTACCTGGATGGCGTGGTGCGCGGCCTCAGCCGGCGGGCGAGCGCATCGCGGCACGCGTGGCCTCGAGCCGGGCGGCATCGACGCGGCCGAGGGACTCGACGATGTCGACAGCGACGCTGCCGAGCCGGGCGTAGAGTTCGGCGACCGCGGGATCCCAGCCGCCCATGGCAGCCAGGTGGCCGGCGACCGTGCCGGCGTCGCCGCGCGAGATCGGACCGGCCAGCGCCGGCGCGATGCCCTGCCGGAACACCGCGTCGAGCGTCTCGCGCGCGATCGGCTCGAACATCTCGAGCGCGACCGCGCGCGGGATGCCGGCCTTCTGCTCGCAGCGCAGCGCGAGTTCCATCAGCACCGGGATGAAGTTGCAGGCGAACGCGCCGCCACCGTGGTAGATCGCCTTGTAACGCGGGTCGATGTCGAACAGCCGGGCACCGAGCCGCTCGAAGGCAGGCTTCAGTTGCGCGAGCGCCGCCCCTTCGCCTTCGCAGCCACACCAGGTGCCAGCGAAGGTCGCCACCGCAGCCTGCGGGTCGCTGAAGTTCTTCACCGGATGGATGCTGGCGACCCGCGCACCGGCATCGCCGCAGGGCGCGAGCGCGGACGATGCCGTGGCGCCGCTCAGGTGGAACACGAGGTCGCCCGCGCGCAGGCGCCCGCTCGCGGCGAGCGCCGCGGCCGTGGGCGCGATCGCGTCATCGCCGGTGGCGACCAGCCACCAGTCGGCCGGCATCATCGACGCGGCGTCCGCCGAGGGCAGGCCGGCACCGATGAAGGCTGCCGCCTGCGCCGCGCTATCGAGGCTACGATTGGCGATGCCGCCGAGCGTGCAGCATCCGTGCGAGCGCAGCAGCCGGGCGATCGTGCGCCCCGCCTTGCCGCCGCCGAGCACGTTCATCACCGCCGGGACGGCGGGGACGGTGGCGGGCGCGTCGGCGGCTTCGGTCGCGGTCATGGTCGGCTCCGGTCGGGCCGCGGATTATACGGGAGGGACCCGGCGCACCAGGGAGCCGTCCCCGAGCACCAGCGCAGCCGCCACGGACTTGCCGGGATGCAGCACCGCCATGGCGTCGGCATAGGCACCGACCTGCGCCAGGTAGGCATCCAGCCATGGTGCCATCGCGGCAGGATCGCCGGTCTTGTAGTCGATCACCCACACCTCGTGCTCGAACTCGACCAGGCGGTCCACCCGGCGCAGCGCACCGGATGCGTCGAGGTAGGCGACCTCGTTGCGCGCTCGAAGGTAGCGGGACGGATCGAAGAAGCGCGCGAGGTCTGGACTCGACAGCACGCGCATCGCCTGCTGCCAGAGGCGATCGAACGGCACGGGACCGACGCCGAGTTCCTCGCGCAGTCGCGCGCGGCCGGCCTCGTCGAGGCGCGCGAGCCGCGCCGGCATCGTGCCTTCGGGCGGCAGCGCGAGGCCGGCGGGCAGGGGTCCGCACAGCGCAGCAGACTCGGTCAGGCGTTCCATCAGCGCATGGAACTGCTCGCCGTAGCGCACGCCGGCACGGTTGATCGCCGGCAGCGCGGCGGCAGCCACGCCCGGCAGCGTACCGGGCGCGGCATCTGGCGCAACCACCGGCCGGTTCAGGCGCGGATCGGGCGCAGGTGCGTCGGCGGGGTCGAGCGCCAGCCAGTGGCCGCCGCCCGCGGGCCCCGGGCCGGCACCGGCCGTCGCCACCCGCGCGGCGGCATCCGCCAGCGGCAAGGCCGTGCCGTGCAGCAGCCGGCCGCCGGGGTCTTCCGCCTCCCCGCGCAGGCGCAGCACCGCCTTGCGCAACTGCGAGTACCACGCGTTGTCGCCGCCCTTGCGCCAATGCCCGCTGACCACCAGCACCTGCCTGGCCCGGGTCGCCGCGACGTACAGCAGGTTGAGTTCCTCGCGCGCGGCATGTCCGCGCATGCGTTCGAACACCTCGCGCTGCGCGGCGCACAGCGCGGACTCGCGCGTCCAGAAGGAGAAATGCGACGGCACCGGCGCCTGCGCCGGCCACTCGACCAGCGACTGGTAGCCGCGCTGCGGCGGGCTCGCCGATGCGGTATCGAGCAGCCAGACGATCGGTGCCTCGAGGCCCTTCGCGCCGTGTATCGTCATGAAGCGAACCGCGTCGCCGGCATCCCCCGGATCGGGTTCGTCCAGCGCCTCCTGCGCGGGGACCTCGGCGAGGTCGCCCAGTTCATCGACGAACCGGGCGAGCGTCGGGAAGCGACCGGCGTCGGCCGCCAGCGCGTGTTCCAGCAGCGCCAGCAGGTTCGCTTCGACCGCAGGGGCGGCGCTCGGCACCGCGCTCGCCCGGTAGCGCGCGGTCACGTCGGCGTCGAAGTAGATCGCATCGAGCAGGTCGTGCACCGGGCGCGTGCCGGCGAGGCCGAACCAGCGCGCAAGCAGGGTGGCCGCGCGACGGACTGCGGCCGGCGCATCCTGCACCGCCGCTCGCTCGCACAGGCGCCGGTACAGCGCCTGCGGCCCGCATGGCGACAGGCTGCCATCCGCGCCCGGAACCGCCGCCCAGGTAACGACGTCCGACAGGTCCGCATCGGAAAGCGAGAACACCGGCGAGCGCAGCGCCTGCGCCAGGGCGAGTCCGTCCTGCGGTGCCACCAGGAAACGCAGCAGCGCGACGATGTCGCGCGCTTCCAGCGTGTCGAGCAACCCGCCCTGGCGCGAGCTCGTGCAGGGGATGCCGGCTTCGCGCAACGCCTGCTCGTACAGGTCGAGCCGGCCTCGGGTGCGCACCAGCACCAGCATGTCGCTCCAGCGCGCAGGCCGCAGCTTGCCGTCATCGCCCTGCACCGCATGGCCGTGCCAGCGCTGCAGCCCGTCGACCAGCAGCGCGGCTTCCTGCGCGACCCGCAGGTCTTCCTCGACCTCGCGCGCGCCATCCAGCGGATCGCGCAGCGAGACCGCCGCACCAGCGGCAGCGGCGTCCGCGCCATCGTCGGCCTTGCCGGTACCGGCCCGCCCGGGCTTGCCGATCATCGGCAGAACCTCGACGCAACCCGGCTTCGCGCGGTCGAAGGCCTCGTGCGTGCGGAAGCCGGTGAAAACCGGATGGCCTTCGTACAGCGCGTTGACCAGGTCGATCACCGCGCCACTGCAACGCCTGGAACGGTCCTGCTCCAGCACGCATGCCTCGAAATGCTCCACGAGGAAATCGCGCGCGGCGTCGAACAGCCTGGCCTCGGCGCCGCGGAACCGGTAGATCGACTGCTTCGGATCGCCGACCAGGAACACGGTGGGCCTCTCGCCCGCGGCCTGGGCCGCGTCGAGCCATGCGCGCAGCGCCATCCACTGAAGGGGATTGGTGTCCTGGAACTCGTCCAGCAGCAGGTGCCGGTAGCGCGCGTCGAGCTTCGCGTGCAGGAACGCTGCATGGTCGTCGTCGGTGAGCAGCCGGCACGCCTGCTGCTCCAGGTCGGCGAAGTCGAGCGCCTGCCGCTGCTGCTTGACGGCATCGAACTCGCGCAGCAGCGCCACCGCGCAGGTGAAGGCGGCGACGTTGAAGTGGTAGGACCGCTGCTCGCGCAGCAGCGCGTCCACCGCATCGAGGCGCGCGGTGATGCCCGAGAACAGGTCGACGAACATCGCGTCGCCCTCGGCACCGAGGCGCCTGGTGCGCACCTTCGTCGACTTCACCACGATCGGCGTGCCGGCCTTCGTGTAGAGCAGGCTGCGCACGGTGGCATGCCAGCGCTCGGGCGCCTCGAACTGCTCGGCGAGCGCGAGGCCGTCGGCCCGATCGAGGTCGGCCTTCGTGTCGTTGTTCCGTTGCAGCAGTTCCCGGAAGGTCTTGAGGTCGCGCAGCAGCGCCGCGTCAGTGCGCAGCGGCCGCAGCAGGTCGGACGACGGATCGTCGCGCAGCGGCGGCAGCAGCGATGCGCGGAGCTGCGCCAGCCTGTGCGCCAGCGGATCCGATTCGCCCTGCGACATCGCCCACCATGACGCACGGTTGCCGATGAAGGACCGCAGCAGCGCCAGGGTCGAGTCCAGCCCGCAGGTCCCGAACAGGTGGTCGAGCGCCTCGGCCAGCGGCGCCGAGCGTGCCGCGCGCGCGCCGAAACGCTGCATCGCCTCGGCCACCAGCGGCGCGTTCTCCTCGGTGAGCGTCTGCCCCGACAACGGTCCGGCCTCGAGCGGGGCTCGCTGCACGAGTTGCAGGAACCAGCCATGGAAGGTCGCGACGGTGAGCGGCGGTTGTGCGGTGAGCACCTGCTCGAACAGGCAGCGCGCGCGTTCGCGCAGTGCGGCGAGCGCTTCGGCATCCGCCGGCAGCGACACTGACCGCTCGACGAGCAGGCGATCCAGCGCCGCGTCGTCGGCCATCGCCGCTTCCTGCAGCAGGCGGTCCAGCCGGGCCGTCATCTCCTGCGCCGCCTTGCGCGTGAAGGTGATGGCCAGGACCGACGGCGGCGGCGCGCCGTCGAGGAGCAGCCGGAAGATGCGCGACACCAGCAGCCAGGTCTTGCCGCTGCCTGCACAGGCCGACACCACCACCGACTGCCGGGGATCGAGCGACACGTCGACCAGCGCCTGCTGGGCGGTCATCGCGCGCCCCCCTCGGCCGGCGCCGACGGCAGGCCGCCCGCGGCGGGCTCGGCCTGCGGCGGGCGCGGGTCCCAATGGTCGCGCCGGCACAGGCCGCGCATGTCGCAGTACTCGCAGGCCTCGTCGATGCCGTTGGCCGGCAGCGGCGTGCCCGCATGCATGCGATCGACCAGGCGGCCGAGGCGCTCCAGGTTCGCCTGCGCGGCCGGCAGGGGATCGCCTTCGCCCGGCAACGGCTCGACCGCTTCGCCGTGGATGGACAGGAACAGGGTCTCCCGCGCGCGCGCGCCGGCGAGCAGCACGTACGCGGGCAGTTGCACATGTTCGCCGGGGTCGGCGGCGCGCTTCTTCAGCCGGTCCGGCGACTGTGCCTTGTAGTCGACCACCGACAGCACGGGGCCGGGTCCGCCGCTGCCCGCATCCGCCGGGCCATCCCGCCGGTCGATCCGGTCGAGCCGGCCACGCAGCTGTATTACGTGGCCGGCCGGGGTGTCGACCTGGCGCACCCGGTCGGCCTCGCGTTCATCCACCAGCCAGCCGTCGGCCTCGCGGGCGAGTTGCCAGTCGATGTAGGCAGGGATGCCGGCCATCCAGCGCGCGAGCCAGGCCCGGTCGAGGAAATTGCGGTCCATCGCGCCAGCGAACCGTTCGCGCGACAGCGACTGCAGGTGCTCGACCGCCGCCGCCGCGCCGAGGTCGGCCACCCGGGGCACTTGACCATGGAAGGCCGCGAGGATGCCGTGCACCAGTTCGCCGAAGTCGGCTTTCTCCAGCGCTTCGGTCACCTCGTCGGTCGCGCGCAATCCGAGCAGCACCTGCGCATGGAAGCGATAGGGGCAGGCAACCAGCGTCTCGTAGTCGCTGACCGTGATACGCCGTGGCACCAGGCCCGGAGGCACGACGGCGGAAGGTGCGCCCGCGGGCACCGGCATCGGCACCGGCACCGCCCCCGGCGGCGATGCCACGGCCGCCCGCCGCAGGGCAGCGGCGAACAGCAACGGCGTCGACGGCCAGGCACGCGCATGCAGCGCCTGCAGGCGCGCGAACCAGGGCGACAACAGTCCGGCCTCCCCCGAGACCACCGCCTGCCAGGTGACCAGCACCTCGGACGATGCAGCGATCGCAAGGCGCAGGCTGCGTTCCACCTCGGCGTGCTGCTGCACGCGCGTCGACAGGCCGAGCCGCGCCCGGACCTGCTGGTTGAAGAAGCTCCCGGGCGGATCGTTCGCCGGCAGGTGGCCGGCGTCGGCGCCGGCGAACACCAGGCAATCGAAGCTGCGCAGCCGGGTCGCCGCGAGCCAGGTGAACGCCACCGGGCCACGCACATCGTCGGGCCGGAAGTTCGCCCCCTCCAGGGTGCGCGCGGTCCAGGATCGCCATTGCGCGAAGTTCGCGCGCCAGCCGCTGGACTGCAACTCCGAACGGCGCAGTGCGAACAATTCGAGCAAGTCGCTGCCGGCGGCATCGGCCTCCAACGCATCGTATGCCCCCAGCGCCACCAGTGCCGCCGTCAGCGACTCCAGCCAGGCCGCCAGCGGGCGGCGCACGCCGGCGTCGAGCAAGGCCATCGCCTCGGACACGCGCACCAGCAGGTCGTGCGCGAGCGGCGCAGCGGGATCGTCGACCGTGGCGAACAGCGGGATCATCGCCGCGATGCCCTCGGACAGGTCGTTGCGTGCCAGCGTGCGTTCGATGCAGGCGATCGCGGCCGGCCGCGCGTCGGACTCCAGGTCGGCGAACACGAACGGCGAGCGCAGCAGGTCGACCAGGTCGCGGTGGTAGCCACGGCCGGCCACCACGTCCAGCAGGCGGCCGACGCAGGCGGCGGCCACGGTGGTGGACAGCAACCAGCCAGCCTCGTCCACCACCGCGACGCCCGCGCGCTCGAGCAATGCCCGGGCACGCCGCGCGACCAGCCGGTCGAGCACCACCACGCCGATCCGGGTGCGCCCGTCGAGCAGGGCCTGGCGTACCGCGACGTCGATCACCGCCGCCTGCTGTTCGAGCGACCGCGCAGGCGCGAAGCGCAGCCGCCCCAGCAGCGGACTCGACGGCAACGCGGCCGCCAGCCGCTGCGCACGATCGCGTATCGATGCGCCACCGCGGGAGGCGTCAGCCGCGTCCGGGCCCTGCGCAGACGCGGCGGGCCAGGCCAGCTCGAGCGCGAGGTCGATGGGATCGTCGCCTTCGGCGAACGACGGGTCCACCTGCAGCACAGGGACGCGAGATGCGCATGCGTCGAGGAAGGCTCGCCCGACGCCCGCCGGGTCCTCGAGCGCCAGCGCGATCACGGGCGTGTCGATCGTCGCGGCGATCGAAGCCAGGCGCAGCGACAGCGCGGTGGCGGCATCCACCGCCGGCGCTGCGGCACCGGGTGCCGCAGGGCGCGGCCGGGTGCCCTCGCCTGCCTTCGCCAGCTGCGCCCACCACAGTTCATGCACCAGCGCGGCTTCGTACTCCAGCGCGCGGTTGCGTCCTGCACGGTAGGCCTCGCGCAGCGTCGCGCCGAACGCGTCCAGGTCGGCGGCCACCGGGCTGCGTGCCAGGGTCATCCGGTCGAACAGCGCGACCAGTTCGGTGGCCAGTGCCCATACATCCGCGCCGGCGAACGGTTCGCGCCTGGCTAGCGCTGCATACAGTTCCACTTCGCGCACCGACTGCGGGACGATCCGCAGCGGCAGCGGCGCGCTCGACGCGAGTGCATCCAGCGTGGTGATCCGTGGCAGCAGCAGGCTGCCGCCCCCGGCCGCGGCCAGCGCGCGCCCCACGTCTCCCGCGCCATGCAGGTCGGGCACCAGCACCAGGAGCCGCGAGAGGTCGGGCCAGGCTGCGCGGTGCCTGTCGACGATCGCCCGGGCGGCGTGCGCCACGAAACCGCGGTAAGGCGCGCGCAGGTGCAGCAGTTGCGACGCGCCGGGCGGGCGGTCGCCGCCCTCTTCGCTCATGCCGCGTGGCGGGGGCACGGGCGGCCGTGGCGGACCCTGCTCAGCGCTCGAGGAACTGGCGCTTGTCCTTGATCTTCGAGAACTCGTCGGCGTCGGGCAACTGTTCCTTCTTCTCGATCAGCGGCTTCCAGCCGCGCGCCAGCTCGGCGTTGAGCTTGATGAAGTCCTGCTGCCCGTCCGGCACGTCATCTTCCGCGAAGATCGCCTCGACCGGGCACTCGGCGACGCACAGGGTGCAGTCGATGCACTCGTCGGGATCGATCACGAGCATGTTCGGCCCCTCCCGAAAACAATCCACCGGGCACACGTCGACGCAGTCGGTGTACTTGCACTTGATGCAGCTTTCGGTGACGACATAGGCCATAGTGCAACGATCCTCTCTCTGGGCAATGCTTCGACAGGTCGGTATGTTATCAGCGACCGCGTGCCACGGCCCGCGATCGCCCGGATGCATACGCACGGCCGGCGTTTTCGGCTACGCTCCCGTCCATTGAAATGCCGGGCCGCGCCCTTATCTCGATGGGCTGCGGCCGGTAGCCGCCGGACCGCCGGAATGCCACCGGTGCCGCGCAAGCCCTGTCCAGGGATGCCGGCATCGCGGGAATTCCCTTTGCATTCAGTGTACTTACCGCAGCGAGGTTGCCATGAGCAGCGATCAGATCCTCCACGTCAGCGATGCCACGTTCGAACACGATGTCCTCAAGTCCGAGACGCCCGTCCTGGTCGACTACTGGGCAGAATGGTGCGGCCCGTGCAAGCTGATCGCGCCGGTGCTCGACGACGTTGCCGGCGAGTATGCCGGCCGCCTGAAGGTCGCCAAGGTCAACATCGACCAGAACTCGGGGGTCCCGACGCGCTACAACGTGCGCGGCATTCCGACCCTGATGCTGTTCAAGGGCGGCGCGGTCGAGGCGACCAAGGTCGGTGCAATGTCGAAATCCCAGCTGACCGCCTTCATCGACAGCCACCTGTAGGGCGCATCGGGCGAGGACTGCGCTTCGAGGTAGCGAGGTGGCGCGGTACCCCGGTGCCCCGGGCACGCCGGCTGCATCCGGCGACAAATGGACACGGGGCTTGGTGAAACGCTATGCCCCTGTTATCATTCGCGGTTTTGCGGCGGCGCTAGCCTTGCCAATCGCTGTTCCTGCGGCGGCGTGAGCCTCTGCGCATGTTAAAGGGCATCCCAATGAAAGCCGAAGTCCATCCCGTCTACGCCGAGATCACCGTCACCTGCAGCTGTGGCAACAGCTTCAAGACGCGTTCGACGCTCGCGAAAGACCTGCAGGTCGAGGTCTGCTCCGCATGCCATCCGTTCTATACCGGCAAGCAGAAGATCCTCGACACCGCCGGTCGCGTCGAGAAGTTCCGCCAGAAGTACGCCCGGAAAGCGGCCTGAGGGGAAACCCGGGATTCCCGGGGTACCCGGCGGAATGGTTGGCGGGGCGCGCCGGGCCCGGAGATCGAATCCGCCCTGAGTCCCTGAATGGCCCCTGACCCCCGCCTGTTCGCCGCGCCGGGCGTACCGTCCCCGGAATCGCACCTGCGGCTCCACGCGGCCTTCACGATCGCACTGTGCATCGCGTGGGTTTTCACCGGCCTGTTCCCGCACGACCCGTGGAAACCGGACGAGGCCTACACCTTCGGGCTGGTACTGCACATCCTGCAGAGCGGCGACTGGGTGGTGCCCGTCCTGGCCGGCGAGCCGTTCATGGACAAGCCGCCGGTGTTCTTCCTCACCGCGGCCGGGTTCGCGGTCCTGTTCGGCGGGCTGCTCGAACTGCATGACGCGGCCCGGCTCGCCGCCGGGTTCTACATGTGCGTGGTGCTCACGTTCGTCGCGCTGTCCGCGCGCGAGCTCTACGGCCGCGAACACGGCTGGGTCGCCCCGCTCGCACTGATCGGCTGCGTGGGCCTGCTGATCCGCGCACACCAGATGATCGCCGATACCGCGCTGCTTGCCGGTTTCGCGATCGGCCTTTACGGCCTGTGCCTGAGCGCGCGCCGGCCGGTGCTGGCGGGGATCGCACTGGGCACCGGCGCCGGGCTGGGCTTCATGGCCAAGGGCCTGCTCGCCCCGGGCCTGCTCGGACTTTGCGCCCTGCTGCTGCCGCTCGTGTTCTCGACCTGGCGACGGCGTGGCTACCTGCCGGTGCTGCTCGTGGCCTGCGTCGCGATCGCGCCGTGGGTGACCGTGTGGCCGCTGGCGCTGAACGCACGATCGCCGGAGCTGTTCAACGAATGGTTCTGGGTGAACAACTTCGGGCGCTTCCTGGGCCTCGACGACCTGGCACCGGAATCCGCGCCGGGCGAGTACTTCGTGATGCTGCTCTGGTATGCATGGCCCGCGCTGCCGCTCGCCGCCTGGGTGCTCTGGCAGCGCGGGCGCGAGGCCTTCGTCACGCCGCAACTGCAGCTGCCGATGCTGGTGTTCCTGGTTGCCTTCGTCACCCTGTCGGTGTCGGCCGACGCACGCGAGCTGTATGCGATGCCGATGCTGCTGCCGCTGTCGCTGCTCGCGGCCGCCTCGATCGATGCGCTCAAGCGCAGCGCGGCCAACTTCCTCGACTGGTTCGGCATCATGACCTTCGGCCTGCTCGCCCTGGTGCTCTGGACGGCGTACGTCGCGCTGCTGACCGGCTGGCCGGCGCAGGTGTCGACACGGCTGTCGGAGCTGCATCCGGGCTTCGTGCCGGCCTTCGATCCCGTGGTGCTTGCGGTCGCCGCGACAGCGACGCTCTTCTGGATCGGGCTGGTGTGGAGGGTCGGCCGATCCAACCGGCGCGCGATCGTCAACTGGGCCTCGGGCCTTACGCTGTTCTGGGTGCTGACCAACCTGTTCTTCCTGTCCTTCATCGACCATGGCAAGAGCTATCGCGGCATGATCGACGAGATGAAGCCGCACATCCCGGCCAGCTACGGCTGCATGGCGAGCCAGAACCTCGGCGAGAGCCAGCGCGCGCTCCTCGACTACTTCGCGGGCGTGAAGACACGTCGGATCGAACGCGGGCAGGCGGCCATGGCCGAATGCGACCTGCTGCTCTGGCAGGGCTGGGTCTGGGATCCAGAACCGCTGGGCGAGCCCTGGGTGAAGCTGTGGGAAGGCGCGCGGCCCGGCGAACGCAAGGAGCTCTACCGCCTCTACCGCCGCGCCGCGGCGACCGCGGCCCAGGCACCAGCCGCGCGCTGAACGACCCTGCCCCTGGCAGGCGGGCCGCCGACCGGCTCAGGGCCAGCCGGCGATCGCTCAGCCGTTGAAGCTGCGCCGCATCGATCCCCCGCCCTCGGCGTCGCCGCCCGAGGCCGAACCGTGGATGCGCTGCGACAGCGCGGCCGGCGCCGGCAGGCCGAGGGCCTCGTACAGGCGCGTCACATGCAGCCGGAACAGCGAATCGAAGCTGGCGATGGTCTGCTGCGGGTTGTAGTCGCCGAACCACCAGAACCAGTCGGAGCCCTCGCAGATCGACAGCCGGCGCGTCGCTTCCGCCCGGGCTGCCGCCGGCAGCCCGTCGACGACCCGCAGGTAGGCCAGGCGTGCCTCGACCAGCAGGTCCCAGGCGCGGTTCTTCTCGGGTGCGCCGATCCAGGTCGCGAGGTCGCCGTACACCCAGCTGCCCGCGCACAGCGACGGCAGCGGCGCCGCCGGGACGTCGCGTGCGACCAGTTCGGCGAACGTCGTCGGGCGTATCACCGGATGCGCAGCCAGCCGCCGGTACAGTTCGTCGAGGAAGTAGTGGCCGTTGTACGGGAAGTGCTCCCAGGCATTCTCGCCATCTAGCATCACGCTCACCACTGGCGGCGTGTTCCCGGTCCACTGCGCCGCGATCGCCTCGAGTTCGGCGACGAACTGCGCCGCCGCCTCGCCGCTGTGGCGGCGGGAATAGTCGAAGCCGATCAGGTCCGACAGGCGGTCGTCGCGGAAGAACAGCCGCAGGTCCGCCGCGCCCGGCTTCACACCCGGCATCCGGTAGGGCGTGTACAGTGCGCGCGCGCGCTCGGGCAGTAGCTCGCCGGACAGGCGCAGGCTGTTCATCAGCACCGCCTCGCCGCTGGCGGCCCAGCGGCTGCCGCGCGCGGCGAGCGCATCGACCATCGGCGGCGACAGCGCGCCTTCGGCCGGCCAGGTGCCGGTCGGCGGCGCGCCGAAACGCGCCTCGTGTTCGATGAATGCGCGATCGACATGCGCCGCCACCCGTTCGGCACCGCCGGGATAGGCCGCGGCCTGCGGCAGCTCCACGCGTGGCTGGGTCTGCCGTGCGACGGAAAAATCGAACATCAGTGGCGCCAGCGGATGGCAGTCGGGCGTGGTGGACAGCTCGACCTGGCCGCGAGCGGCGAGCGCCTTCCAGCGCGGCAGCACGCGCTCGAGCTCGAGGCCGATCAGCGACAGCAGCGCATGCCGCTCGGCCACGCCGAAGCCGGACCCCTGTGCCAGCAGCCTGCGCAGCAGCGGCTGCTCCTGGCGCAGGGTCTCGCCGGTCCAGGCCAGGTGGTACCAGGTGACCAGGTCGGCCACGTAGTCGGCGGACAGGTATGCCGTGAGGTCGAGGCCGTCCGCCGTGCAGCGCCGGTGCAGTTCGGCCAGCCGCGAGAAACCCGCGAACGGCTCGATCATCGTCCTCGGGTTGGCGCGGAAGCACAGGTCGAGAACCTGTGTACGGTCGGTCGCGGACAGTTCGCGGAGATCCTCGATGGCCAGCGCACGCAACAGCGGGTCGCGGAATCGATTCCGGGCGAACTGGTCGAGATAGTCGTCTACCTGCCGGGTCAGCACCGGCACGAAGTTGACCACCGCGCGCATCGACGGATGCCGCTCGAGGTGGGCGGCCATGTCGCTATAGTCCTTCAGCGCATGCAGGTAGACCCACGGCAGCAGGAACTCCCCGCTGGCCGCATCGCGGTAGTCGGGCTGGTGCATATGCCAGAACAGCACGAGGTCGAGGCGCTTGGCCATCCGCCGTTCAGCGCACGCGGCGCTGCTGCTGGCCGAGCATCTCGGCGGTGACCAGGGTCACCCCACCTTCCGATACGTGGAAGCGCCTGCGGTCTTCCTCCGGGTCGTAGCCGATCACCAGGCCTTCCGGGATGCGCGCCCCTTCGTCGACGATCACCCGGCGCAGCTTCGCACGGCGGCCGACGTCGACGCCCGACAGCAGCACCGAGTGCTCGATCGAGGAGTAGGAATGCGCATGCACGCCAGAGTACAGGAGCGACCCGCGCACCAGCGAACCGCTGATGATGCACCCGCCCGAGATCAGCGAATCGACCGCCATGCCGCGCCGGTCTACCTCGTCGAACACGAACTTCGCCGGCGGCAGCTGCTCCTGGTAGGTCCAGATCGGCCAGTGGCTGTCGTACATGTTCAGCGCCGGGGTCACGCGCGTGAGCTCGAGGTTCGCCTCCCAGAACGCGTCGATCGTGCCGACGTCGCGCCAGTAGGGCGCCTCGCCCGGCTCGCGCACGCAACTGTCGGCGAACCGGTGCGCGAACACGCGGTAGCGCGGCACCACGTACGGGATGATGTCGTTGCCGAAGTCGTGGCTCGACTTCGGTTCATCGGCATCGCGGATCACCTGCTCGTACAGGAAGGCCGCGTTGAACACGTACACGCCCATGCTGGCGAGCGCATGGTCGGGATCGCCGGGGATCGGCGGCGGATCGTCCGGCTTCTCGAGGAAGCCGGTAACGCGGTCGTTCTCGTCGACATGCATCACGCCGAAGCCGCGCGCCTCGAGCCGGGGCACCTCGACGCAGGCCACGGTGAGGTCGGCCTGGCGGCTCACGTGCCAGGCGAGCAGCTTGCCGTAGTCCATCTTGTAGATATGGTCGCCGGCCAGCACCACGACATGCTCCGGCGCATGCTCGCGCAGGATGTCGAGATTCTGGAAGATGGCATCGGCCGTGCCGCGGTACCAGGCCTCCTCCACCCGCTGCTGCGCCGGCAGCAGCTGCACGAACTCGTCGAAGCGGCCGTCGAGGAAGCTCCAGCCGCGCTGGATGTGCTGGATCAGGCTGTGCGACTTGTACTGCGTCGCGACGCCGATGCGGCGCACGCCGGAGTTCACGCAGTTGGACAGCGCGAAGTCGATGATCTTGAACTTGCCGCCGAAGGCGAGCCCCGGCTTGGCACGCCAGTCGGTGAGCTGCTTCAGGCGCGAGCCGCGGCCGCCGGCGAGGATCAGCGCGAATGCATTCTTCGTGAGCTGGCTCACGAAACGCGGATTGGATGCACTCTCCGCCATCGCGATCGCGGCGGCGGCGTGTTCTCTGTTCTCTGGGGTGACCGGCATGGTGGAGGGCGCGGGCGGGACGTTTCGCGGATGGGGTCGCAGGTGCGGTCGCAGGTGCGGTGGCAGACGAAGTCGCAGTCGAGGTCCCGGGCGCGGTTGCTGCGGCATCGCTGTTGTATGCTAGCTCGACCCATGAGACACGACCTCCCGACGCAAGTCAACGAAATGTTGGATGGCCCGTTCGAGCGGCTGCTCCAGGGCAGGCTGCACGACCCGTTCGACTGGCTGGGCCTGCATCCGGACGGCCCGGGCTGGGTGGTGCGGGTGTACGAACCTCGCGCGCGCGAGGTCTGGCTGCTGGCCGGAACGGACGACGACGCGGCCGCGGCGCTGGTGCGCATCGATCCGCGCGGCCTGTTCGAATGGCACGGTGCCGATGCACCCGCATGGCCGTACCGGCTGCGCGCGGCCTTCGACAACGGCACGCAGCGCGAGTGGCGCGACCCCTATTCCTTCGCCGCGCAGATCTCCGACGACGAGCTCTACCTGTTCAACGAGGGGCGCCTGACCCAGGCCTGGCGCACGCTCGGCTGCTCGCCTGCGCCCGAAGGCGCGGTGTCCGGTTGCCGTTTCTCGGTCTGGGCACCGAATGCCGAGCGGGTGAGCATCGTCGGGGACTGGAACCAGTGGGATGGCACGGTCCATCCGATGCGCTCGCGCGGCGCCTCCGGCGTCTGGGAACTGTTCCTGCCCGACCTGCCGGCCGGCACCCTGTACCGCTACGAGATCCGCAACCGGGACAGCGGCGCGGTGTTCACCCGCAGCGATCCCTACGGCCGCGCCTGCGAGGTCAGGCCGGGCAATGCCAGCATCACGCCGGCGCAGGGCAGGCATACCTGGCAGGATGCCGCGTGGATGCAACAGCGCGCGGACGCAGCCTGGCTGGAACGCCCGATGAACATCTACGAGGTGCATGCCGGGTCATGGCGGCGGCATCCCGACGGTCGGTTCTATTCGTACAGGGAACTCGCCGACACGCTGCTGCCCTATGCCGCCGACCTCGGCTACACGCACATCGAGTTCATGCCGCTGACCGAGCACCCGCTGGACGAGTCCTGGGGCTACCAGAGCGTCGGCTACTTCGCGCCGACCTCCCGTTTCGGCAGCGCGGACGACCTAAAGTACCTGGTGGATGCCTGCCACCGCGCCGGCATCGGCGTGATCCTCGACTGGGTGCCCGGCCATTTCCCGAGCGACCCGTTCGCGCTGGCGCGCTTCGACGGTACCGCGCTCTACGAGCACGACGACCCGCGGCTCGGCCTGCATCCCGACTGGGGCACCTGCGTGTTCAATTTCGAACGCAACGAGGTACGCAGTTTCCTGCTGTCCTCGGCCGCGTGGTGGCTGTCCGAGTTCCACTTCGACGCTCTGCGCGTCGATGCCGTCGCCTCGATGCTCTACCTCGACTACTCGCGCGAGCCGGGGCAATGGCTGCCCAACCGCCACGGCGGCCGCGAGAACCTCGGCGCGATCGACTTCCTGCGCGAGCTCAACGCGATGGTTCATGGCCAGTTCCCCGGCGCGCTGACCATTGCCGAGGAATCCACCTCATGGCCGATGGTGTCGCGCCCGACCTGGCTGGGCGGCCTGGGCTTCTCGATGAAGTGGAACATGGGCTGGATGCACGACGTGCTGTCGTACATGCGGCTCGACCCGGTGCACCGCCGCTACCACCACCACCAGCTGACCTTCGGCCAGCTCTATGCGTACAGCGAGAACTTCGTGCTGCCGCTGTCGCACGACGAGGTGGTGCACGGCAAGCGATCGCTGCTCGACCGCATGCCGGGCGACGACTGGCAGCGCTTCGCGGGCCTGCGCCTGCTGCTCGCGCTGCAATCGACCACGCCCGGACGCAAGCTGTCGTTCATGGGCAACGAGTTCGGCCAGGGCCGCGAATGGGACTCGCAGCGCGAACTCGACTGGCACCTGCTGTCGCTGCACTGGCACCGGGGCGTGCAGGCGCTCGCGCGCGACCTGAACTGGCTGTACCGGGACGAGCCGGCGATGCACCAGCTCGACTTCGAGTCCGGCGGCTTCGAATGGATCGACTGCAACGACTCCGAGCAGTCGGTGCTGACCTTCATCCGCCGCACCCGCACCGGCCGCCATGTGGTGGTCGCGCTCAACTTCACGCCGGTACCGCGGCCCGCGCACCGGCTGGGCGTGCCGCAGGCAGGCCGCTACCGCGAGGCGCTCAACAGCGACTCGGCGCTCTATGGCGGCAGCAACCTGGGCAACGGCGGCCACGTGGAAGCCACTGCCGAACCCTGGTCGGGGCAGCCGGCCTCGATGTGGGTGAAGCTGCCGCCGCTGGCCGCGCTGGTGCTGGTCCCCGAGCACCAGCCCGACGCCGCAAGCGCGCCCGGCGGCACCCGGCACTGAGGCACGCGCATGTCCGATTCGATACGACGATTCCTGTTCGAAGGCGCACCGATCCGCGGCGAGATCGTGCAGCTCGACGCGACCTGGCGTGCGGTGCTCGATCGCCACGACTATCCGCCGCTGCTGCGCACCCTGCTCGGCGAGATGATGGCCGCCAGCGCGCTGCTCTCGGCCACCCTCAAGTTCGATGGCGCGATGCTGATGCAGGTGCAGGGCACGGGTCCGCTGCGGCTGCTGGTGGTGGAATGCACCAGCGCCGGCACCCTGCGCGCGACCGCGAAATGGGACGACATTCCCGAGCAGGCCGGCTTCGCCGAACTGCTGCGCGACGCACGCTGCGCGATCACGCTGGTGCAGCCCGACGGTTCGCAGAGCTACCAGGGCGTAGTCGAGGTCGTCGGCGACGGCGTGGCCGCGATGCTCATGCACTACATGCGGCATTCCGAACAGATCGAGACCTCGCTCATCGTGTCCGCGGACGACACCCGCGTCGCGGGCCTTTTGCTGCAGCGGCTGCCCGAGGCGGCGGACGACGATACCGATCGCTGGAACCGCGTCTGCATGCTGGCAGGGACGGTGGAGCCTTCCGAACTCCTCGGGCTGGCGCCGGCCGACGTGGTGCGTCGGCTGTTCCATGAAGAGGACGTGCGGCTGTTCGAACCGCAACCGCTCGCCTTCCGCTGCTCCTGCTCGAAGGCGCGAGTGGAGTCGATGCTCACCATGCTCGGGCCGCAGGAAGTCGAATCGGTGCTCGCCGAACGGGGCCATGTCGAGGTCACCTGCGATTTCTGCAACCGCAGCTACCGGTTCGACCCGGTCGACGCGGCGCAGCTGTTCACCGGCGGCACACGTTCCCCGGGCAGCGCCACCCGGCACTGACCGGGCGCAGCTTCAGCCAGGTTCGCCCGCGCCGTCGATCCGAGAGTGCCCGAAGCTCAGTCGGGACGCCGCTGCACCCGGTCGCCGACATGGAGCCAGGTGCCGGGACGATGGCCGGGACCCGGTCGCGTGTTGACCGCCAGCCGGTAGTAGGTATCGAAGTGCGACCGGTCGACCCAGTCCGGCAGCGAACGGCGGCGACATTCGACGAACTGCCGCTGGAACCCGTCCATCGGCTCGCCGCCGACCGGCTCGCGCGACGGAACGACGCAGCGCTTGCACGGGTTTACTCCGTGCAACTCGAGACCGCCGATGGTGAACGGCACCGCCGCGGCGCCAGGGCCGTAGAGTCCGTCTTCCCAGAACGCCGGGCACTCGTCGAACTCGAGGTTGCTGCGGAAACGGCGGTCGATGGTGCGAGGGTCTAGGTCGGGAAACCAGGAAGCGACAGCCGCCAGCGAAGCTACCGAGACCACGGTCGGCCCGGGCGAGTCCGGATCGTCGGGAAAGCCGCCCTGCGCATCGTGCTCGAAACGCACTGGTTCGCCGAACCATGCGCCCAGCCTCGATTCGAGGGCGAGGCGATCGGCCGCGGATGCCGGATCGGGATCGAGCATGCACCGCCCGGCCGGCGCCGCGTCGGTGCCCGCCGGGAGCTCGACTACCACGCGGCCGGTACCCGATCCATGTTCGATCGACACACGTGCGTCCAGCCGGTGCGACGCAGGCCGCCGCTTGCCGTTGATCGTGCCTCCCTGTGCATCACCCAGCACCCAGGCCCGGTCGTGTTCCAGCGCGACGCGCGCCGTGGTGCGCACCGCGGGCAGGTGCAAGCCCGGGAAGCCCTACACCGGGTGGACCACGATGCTCGACTGCCTCAGGCAGTGCCCGGGAGCGCAGCCGTAGCGGCAGCCAGGGCAGCCAGATCCGCCTCCTTCTCGACCACGCGCACCCGCCAGGCCACGTCGGTGACCCATACCAGGCCGTCCCCGGCCTGCCCGGTGAACGCATTGTCGGCGATCACCCGCACGATCGGTTCCACCATCTCGTCAGGGCACACCATCTCGATGCGAACCTTGCTCGAGAACTCGGTCAGTGCCTCCTTCGGGCTGCGCGGGTTCTGGCCGGACGGATAACGGCTGCATCCCTCCACCTTCCCGAAGTTCATCCCCGGGAATCCGGGCAGCCTGCGCAGTGCATCGCGCACCCGGTCAAGCCGTGCCGGCCGCACGATCGCCTTGATTTCCTTCATCGCTCCTCCATTCGGGCAACCGCCGGGCCCAGGCCGGCGGTGCCATCGATGCCGTGCGCGCAGCGTCTCACGCCTCGATCGGCTTCTCGTCGAACCACTTGAACAGCGACGGCACCACGACCAGCGTGAGCAGCGTCGAAGTGATCAGTCCTGAGATCACCACCACCGCCAGCGGACGGGTCACTTCCGACCCTGGTCCGCTGGCGAACAACATCGGGATCAGACCCAGCATCGCTACCGACGCGGTCATCAGCACCGGCCTCAGCCGCGCCTTGCAACCTTCGATCACCGCCGCCCGAACGTCCAGCCCTTCGTTGCGCAGGTGCTTGATGTATTCGACCAGCACCACCGCATTGAGCGTGGCGATGCCCCACAACGTTATGAACCCGACCGAGGCCGGCACCGACAGGAACTCGCCCGAGAGCAGCAGCCCGAAGATGCCACCGAGCGAGGCGAAAGGCAGCACCAGGATGATCAGCGCCGCATACCGCACCGACTTGAACAGGATGAACAGCAGGAAGAAGATGACCGCCACCGTGATCGGCACGATGATCGACAACCGCCCGAGCGCACGTTCCATGTTCTCGAACTGGCCGCCCCACTCCAGCGTGTAGCCTTCGGGCAGGACCACCTTCTCCGCGATTCGCGCCTGCGCCTCGGCCACGTAGCCGCCCAGGTCGCGGCCGGCCACGTTGGAGCCGATGACGATCCGGCGCCGGCCCGACTCGCGAGAGATCACCGGCGCACTGTCCACGATCGAGATCGCAGCCAGGCTCTTCAGCGGCACCATCGCGCCATTGGGCGAGGTGAACAGGATGTTGCCGATCGCCTCCACGCTGTTGCGGTAGGCCTCCGGATAGCGCACCACGGCGGCGAAGCGGCGCTCGCCCTCGAACACCTCGGTCGCCTGCCGCCCGGCGATCGCGGTCTCGATCACGTCGTGCACGTCGGAGACGTTAATGCCGTAGCGCGCGATCGCCGTACGGTCGATGTCGATGGTCAGGTAGGGCTGTCCGCTGACCCGATCCAGCCGAAGGTCGCGGGTGCCGGCGATCCCGTTGAGCACGCGCGCGATCTCCTCGCTCTTCTGGCGCAGGACCTCGAGGTCCTCCCCGAACAGCTTGATCGCGACCTGCGAGCGCACGCCGGTGACCATCTCGTCGACCCGTTCCTGGATCGGCTGGCTCATCACCAGCTGCACGCCGGGCAGCACCGACAGCACCTCGCGGATCCTGCGCTCGATGTCGGACTGCAGCTTGAAGCCCTCGGGCCGTTCGCTGATCGGAAGCAGGCTCACCACGGGCCCCGACTCGTTCATGCCGGCCGGATCGGCCGGACTCTCGCCCCGGCCGAGCGTGGACACCACCATCTTCACGCCGGGCACCTCGGACACCAGCTTCATCGCCTCGAACTCGGTGCGCACCGACTCCTCCAGCGAGACCGAGGGCACCCGGATGATCTGCGGCGTCACCGACCCTTCCTGCATCACCGGCACGAACGCGGTCCCCAGGAAGGGGAACGCCGCACCGGCCGCCACCAGCAGGGCGACCGCGATCGCGACCACGGTCTTCTCGTGGCCCACGGACCAGTCGAGCAGGCGCAGGTATCCCGGTTTTATCATCCGGATCACGAACGTGTCGTGGTCCGCCCCGCCCTTCAGCATGTAGGACGCGAGGATGGGCGTCAGCGTGAGCGACAGCACGAGCGAGATCGCCAGCGCGATGCCGATCACCTGCGCCAGCGGCCCGAACATCTTGCCCTCCATGTCGGTGAGCGTGAGCAGCGGCATGAACACCACGATGATGATGCCCACGCCGAACACCACCGGCACGCCGACTTCGCTCGCCGCGCGCAGCACGATGCGCAGCCGGTTCTCGCCCGAGTCGCGCGCCTCGCCAAGGCGCTTGAAGGTGTTCTCCACCACCACCACGGAGCCGTCGACCATCAGGCCGATCGCGATCACCAGCCCGCCGAGCGACATCAGGTTGGCGGATATGCCGTATTCGTTCATCACCATGAAGGTGAACAGCGGCGTCAGCAGCAGCGTCGCGACCACGATCAGGCTGGAGCGTATGTCGCCGAGGAAGATGACCAGGATGATCACCACGAACACGATCGCCTCGAGCAGCACCTTCACGATCGTGAGCAGCGCCGCGTCGACCAGTTCGGTGCGGTCGTAGAAGGGGACGATCTTCAGGCCGCCGGGCAGCAGGTCCTGTTCGTTGATCTGTTCCACCCGCTGCTTGACCCGCGTCACCACTTCCCGCGCGTTTCCGCCACGGATCATCATCACGATGCCGGCGACCGCCTCGGTGTCGCCGTTCTTCACGGCCGCGCCGACGCGCACCTCTTCCCCGAGCGTGATGGTGGCCACGCTGCGCAGGAACACCGGGGTGCCGCGCACCTCCTTGATCACGATGTTGCCGATGTCCTCCAGCGTGCGCACCAGGCCCACGCCGCGGATCAGGTACTGTTCCGCACCGCGCGGCAGGAGCCCGCCGCCGCTGTTGGCGTTGTTGCGCTCGAGCGCGCTGTAGATCTCGGCCAGGTGGACGTTCAGCCCACGCATGCGCTGCGGATCCGCCAGCACCTGGTACTGGCGCACGTAGCCGCCGTGCGAGTTGACCTCGGCCACGCCGGAGATGCCGCGCAGCATCGGGCGCACCACCCAGTCCTGCACGATGCGCCGCTCGGTGAGTTCCTCGCGCGTGAGCGCGCGCCGGCCGTCGTCCGGCCGTTCGAGTGTGTACTGGTAGACCTGCCCCAGGCCGGTCGACACCGGCCCGAGCACCGGCACCGTGCCCTGGGGCAATCGGGCCTGCACCTCGATCAGCCGCTCCAGCACCAGCTGCCGCGCGAAGTAGACATCGGTGGCGTCCGTGAACACCAGGGTCACCAGCGAAAGCCCGGCGCGGTTGAGCGAACGCATCTCGCGCAGCCCGGGCAGGCCGGTCAGTGCGATCTCGATCGGCACCGTGACGAAGCGTTCGACCTCCTCGGGCGAACGGCCGGGGGCCTCGGTCGCCACCTGCACCTGGATGTTGGTGACGTCCGGGAAGGCATCCAGCGAGAGCTTCTGCACCGAGCGCGCGCCGAACACGCCCAGCGCCACGAAGATCACCAGGAGCACGAGCCGCTGCTGCAGGCTCGCACGTACGATCGCTTCGATCATTGGCGGTTGCGCTCGTTGTTCAGGTGGAAGGCACCGTCGAAGACGACCCGCTCACCCTCCGTCAGGCCGCCCAGCACCGGACGCAGCCCGTTGTTGCTCTCCGGGCCCAGCGTGACCGGCCGCAGCTGGAACAGGTCGGGCCGGGCCTGCACGAACACGTGGTCGCGGTTGCCATCGCGCACGACGGCAGCCGCGGGCACCGCCAGCGCCCGCCGCATCGGCTCGCGGATCGACATCGTGGCCAGCATGGCGGGCTTGATCGAGCGGTCCTCGTTGGCGAGTACCGTGCGCACGGTGATCGTGCGCGTCTCGGGGTTGACGGTGTTGCCGATGAAGGTCACCTTGCCGGACAGCCGCCGGTCACGCAACGCGGGGATCTCGACCTCGACCGAATCGCCCATTCGCACGCTGTACGCCTGCTCCTCCGGCACCTCGCTCACCACCCACACCTGCGACAGGTCGGCGACCGTGAACAGCTGGTCGGCCGGCTGCACCACCTGGCCGACGGTCACCCGGCGTTCGATCACCGTGCCGGACAGCTTCGAGGTGATCGAGATCACCGGGCTGATCGCACGCGTGTTCTCGAGCCGCTCGATCGCCTGGCCGCTCATGCCGAGGATCAGCAGGTTGCCGCGCGCGGTGCGCAGCTCGGCCTCGGCGGAGAACTGCTCGTTTTCCCGCCGCTGCAGTTCGGCCGATCCGATCACGTCCGCGTTCACCAGCAGCCGGGCCCGCTCGACCGCACGTTGCACGAGCTCCAGGTCGAGGCCGGCCTTCAGGAAGTTGCGCTGGGCCGCAGCCAGCTCGGCGCTGTCGAGGGTCGCCAGCGTCTGCCCGGCACGCACGTTCAGGCCGAGGGAACCCGGGGCGTCCGTGATGCGCCCGGTGACCGAGGAACCGATGCGCGCGACACGGTCCTCGTCGACCTGGACGCTGCCGGCGACGCGGAAATACTCCTGGATCTCCACCGGCGCGACCGGGGCGACCTGCAACCGCTTCAGCAGTTCTGCGTCCACCTTCACCTGCGACGGGTCGCGCACGGGCGCGGACGTGGGCGCCGGCTTGGCCGCCTCCTTGCCGCATCCCGCCAGCGCTGACAGGCCTGCCACGAGGAGCAGGACACCTGCCAGCCTGGACCGGCTTGCCCGGCTTCGGACGCTCATTTGCTTCCTCCCAGCACGTCGACGCCGACCAGCCGCTCGACCTCGATCAGTGCGTAGCGCGCCTCGTACAGCGCATTGATGTACTCCTGGCGGACGCCGCGCAACGTGCGCTGGGCGTCCAGGAAATCGATGATGCCGCGCTCGCCGAAGCGATACGCCGCCTCGGCCACGCGCACGGTCTGCTCGGCCTGGCGGATGAGGCCACCTTCGAAGGCGTCGACCTGCTGCCGGGCGATCGAATAGCCGGCGATGGCGAAGTCGACTTCGCCGAGCAGCTGCTGCCGGCGCGCGAGCAGCTGTGCGTCGGCGAACGCGGCATCGGCCTGCGCTTCGAGGATCTGGCCCTGACGCTGGTTGAACAGCGGCAGCGGGATCGACAGGCCCAGGCGCCAGCGCGTCTGGTCAGGCTCCACGTCGTGGCCGGCGAGCACCCGAACCTGGGGCGTGCGCAGGCGCTGTTCGAGTTCCACCCGTGCGCGTGCACGGCGCTGCCCGGCATCGAGCTCGACCAGTTCGGGGTTGTTGCGCAAGACGCGATCGCGGATGTCGGCCAGCGGCGGCACCGTGGCCAGCGCCGGCAGCGTCCCCTCGACGCGCATCGGTTCGCCCTGCGGCAGGCCGACCAGCACTGCGAGCGCACCGCGCGCCTGCTCGACCCGGACCACCGAGGAATCGCGATTGCGGCGCGCGTTCAGCACCTCGGTGTCGGCGCGGATCAGGTCGAGCCGCGGCGCTTCCCCGAGCTGCACGCGCAGGTTCACCCGGTCGCGGATCTGCTGCAGGGCCAGCAGTTCCTCTTCGGCGAGGCGCAGCTGTTCCTGCCGCTGCAGGACCTGGTAGAACTGCACCTTGACGCGTGCATAGAGGGACCGGCGCAGCGTGCGGACGGCGGCCTCGGCACCTTCGCTGCCGAGGTCTGCGACCTGTGCGCGCACCGTCCGCACGCCGGCGTAGTCGAGCGGCTGGGCGAAGGTGATGCCCAGCGCATGGCCGTCGGGGCCACCCGGGCCGCGTGGGCGCACCGGCCCGGCAATGACGTCGAGCTCCGGATTGGGGCGCTGGCGCGCAGTGACCGCCGCGGCGCGCGCACCGTCCTGGCGCGCGATCACCGCCTGCAGCGACGCATTGTTCCGCTCTGCCATGCCCAGCGCGTCGGGCAGGGTCAAGGTTGCGGAGATCGCCCACGGCGGGAACGCGAGGAATGCGACCAGGGCGACCACCGCCCTCGCCATGCTGCGACAGCTCGGACTGCTCAAACGTTCCACCAACCCGCTCCGCTCTCCAATCTAGCGATATAGTCAGGGTAGCCGTCAGGCATGCCGTTTGCAAACGAATCGAACTCGTCCGCGTGGCACCGTGCCCGCTCCGACACCCATTGCACGCGGCCTGCGTCAGGAGCGAAAGCCTGCAGCAAGGTTGCAGGTGCATCATCCGGGGATCGACTGCCACTGCTCGAGGAGGGCGCGTGAAAATCCTGATCGTTGAAGACGACGCTACGCTGGCCGATGGACTGACCCGTATGTTCACCGAATCCGAGCTTCGCGTCGAGCATGCCGCGACCGGGGAAGCCGCCGAGGCCGCCTTCCTGCGCGAACGCTTCGACCTGATCGTGCTCGACATCGGCCTGCCAGGCATCGACGGCTTCGAGGTGCTGCGGCGGCTGCGCAAGCGCCCGGAGTACGTGCCGGTGCTGGTGCTGTCCGCGCGCGACACGATCGAGGACCGGGTGCACGGCCTCGACATGGGTGCTGACGACTACCTTCCGAAGCCGTTCGCACTGCCCGAGCTCGAGGCGCGGGTGCGCGCCCTGCTGCGCCGGGGCCAGGCGAACAAGAATCCGCAACTTCGCAACGGTCCGCTGCTGCTCGACACCGTGGCGCGGCGAGCCACCCTCAACGGCCAGGCGATCGACCTGACCAGCCGCGAATGGAGCGTGCTCGAGAACCTGATGCTGCGTGCCGGCCAGGTGGTGTCGAAGGAAAACCTGATGCAGGCCCTGTCGAACTGGGACAAGGAACTGTCGATGAACGCGATCGAGGTCTACATGTCGCGCCTGCGCGCGAAGGTCGAGTCCGGCGGCGTCCGCATCCGCACCGTGCGCGGGTTCGGCTACCTCCTCGAAGAGCAGAACGAGCCGGGTTGACGGCGACTGCCGCACCACCCGGGGCAGCGTCCCCGGCCCGCGCGCGGAGCCTGCGCCAGCAGCTGCTGACCTGGCTGGTCGTTCCGCTCGCGCTGCTGCTGGTCTCCGGGACGCTGTTCTCCTACTGGGTCGCCCTGCGCTCGGCGACGATCACCTACGACCGCGCACTGCTCGACCCGGCACTCGCGCTCGCCGAGCATGTGGAGACCGAGAGCGGCAGCCCCGTGCTCGACCTGCCGAAGGTGGCGCAGGACGTGCTGCGCATCGACAGCTACGACCGGATCTATTTCTCGGTGTCTCGGATGAACGGCGAACTGCTGGCCGGCCAGCCGGAGATGCCGGCGCCGCCGCAGACCGTACCGGAAGGACACCGGATCTTCTACTACAGCATCGTGAACTCGGAACGGGTGCGGGTGGCTGCACTCTACGTGCCGCAACCGAATGGGCCGGTGGTGATCCAGGTCGCCGAGACCATGGTCAAGCGCAACCGGCTGACGCGCGAGATCCTGATCGGCGAGACCGTGCCCGACCTGATGGTCGCGACGATGGCGATGGTGCTGGTCTGGTTCGGCATCCTGCGCAGCCTGGCACCGCTCGAACGGCTGCGGGTCGAGATCGCCCAGCGGTCGGCGCGCGACCTGCGGCCGCTCGACGGCAGCTATGCGCCCACGGAAGTCCGGCCGCTGGTGGCGACGCTGAACGACCTGCTGGGCAACCTGCGCGATGCACTGGATGCGCAGCAGCGCTTCACCGCGAACGCCGCGCACCAGCTGCGCACGCCGCTGGCCGGGCTGCAGACCCAGGTCGAACTCGCGTTGCGGCAGCCCGCCTCCGAGCAGATGCTGCGCAGCCTCGACCAGCTGCGCAGCGCGACGGTGCGCGCGGCCCACCTCGCGAACCAACTGCTCGCGCTGTCGCGGGCCGAGCCCGGAGGCCATCGCCCCGATTCGCTGCGGCCGATCGACCTGCGTTCGGTTGCGCAGGACGCAGCATCGACATGGGTTCCGCGTGCCCTCCTGAAGGAGCTCGACCTCGGCTTCGAACTGGAGCCGGCGATGACGGTGGCCGATGCACGGCTGCTGCGCGACCTGCTCGACAACCTGATCGAGAACGCCATCCGGTACACGCCCGAACATGGCCGCATCACCGTGCGAACCAGCCGCGAAGGCAGCGCGGCCGTGCTCAGCGTGGAGGACGACGGGCCGGGCATCCCGCCCGACCAGCGCGAGAGCGTCTTCCAGCGCTTCTACCGCGTGCCCGGCTCGATCGGCGACGGCAGCGGCCTGGGCCTGGCCATCGTGCAGGAGATCGTCAATGCCCACGGCGCCCGGGTGGACATCGGCAGCGGCCAGGACGACCGCGGCACCCTGGTCACCGTGCGCTTCGCGGGACCGCCGCCGGGCCAGGCCCGGCCGCCGGCAAACGCCGCCGGGCCGGGCGTCGGCGGGCCCTAGCCTACCTCAGCCCAGCTCGCCGGTCAGTTCCGGCACCGCCTGGAAGAGGTCCGCCACCAGCCCGTAGTCGGCCACCTGGAAGATCGGCGCCTCGGCGTCCTTGTTGATCGCGACGATCACCTTGCTGTCCTTCATTCCGGCCAGGTGCTGGATCGCCCCGGAGATGCCCACCGCCACGTACAGGTCGGGCGCGACCACCTTGCCGGTCTGGCCGACCTGGTAGTCGTTGGGCACGAAGCCGGCATCGACCGCCGCACGCGATGCGCCCACCGCGGCGCCGAGCTTGTCCGCCAGCGCTTCGAGCAGCTTGAAGTTCTCGCCGTTGCCCATGCCGCGGCCGCCGGAGACGATGATGCGGGCAGCGGTGAGTTCCGGACGCGCGCTCTTCGTGAGGTTGCGGCCGGTCACCGACGATTGCCCGGTGTCGGCGACCGCGGCCACCGGCTCGATCGGCGCGCTGCCGCCCGTACCGGCCGCGTCGAACGCGGTGGCGCGCACGGTGATCACCTTGATAGCGTCCTTCGACTGCACCGTCGCCAGCGCGTTGCCGGCATAGATCGGACGCACGAACGTGTCGGGCGACACCACCGCCGAGATCTCGGAGATCTGCGCGACGTCGAGCCGCGCCGCCACGCGCGGCATGAAGTTCTTGCCGAAGTTGGTGGCCGGCGCCAGCACGTGCGTGTACCCGCCGGCGATCGACAGCACCAGTGCCGCGACGTTCTCGGCGGTCGGCTTCGCGAACTGCGGCGCGTCTGCCACGAGCACCTTCGCCACGCCGGCGACCTTCGCGACTTCGGCCGCGACCGCGGCCGTGCTGTCGGAGGCGACCAGCACGGTAACCTCGCCGCCGATCTGCACCGCGGCGGTGACTGCGTTGAGCGTGCTCGGCTTCAGCGCGCCTTCATCGTGTTCTGCAATGACCAGGATACCCATCTCTTGCCCCCGCTCAGATGATCTTCGCTTCGCCCTTGAGCTTGGCGACCAGTTCCTTCACGTCGGCAACCTTCGCGCCGGCCTGCCGCTTCGGCGGCTCCTCCACCTTCAGCGTGGCCAGCCGCGGTGCCGGGTCGACCCCGAGCGCATCCGGCTTGATCACCTCGAGCGGCTTCTTCTTCGCCTTCATGATGTTCGGCAGCGTCACGTAGCGCGGCTCGTTCAGCCGCAGGTCGGTGGTCATCACCGCGGGCAGCCCGATGGACAGGGTCTCGAGGCCGCCGTCGATCTCGCGGACCACCTCCGCGCGGTCGCCGGCCACGGTGAGCTTCGACGCGAACGTGGCCTGCGGCCAGTCGAGCAGCGCGGCGAGCATCTGCCCGGTCTGGTTGGCGTCGTCGTCGATCGCCTGCTTGCCGAGGATGGCGAGCTTCGGCTGCTCGCGGTCGACCACCGCCTTCAGCAGCTTGGCGACGGCGAGCGGCTGCAGCTCGACATCGGTCTCGACCAGGATCGCGCGGTCGGCGCCCATCGCGAGCGCGGTGCGCAGGGTTTCCTGGCACTGCGGCACGCCAAGCGACACCACCACGATCTCGGAACAGACGCCCGACTCCTTCAGCCGGATCGCCTCTTCCACGCCGATCTCGTCGAACGGGTTCATCGACATCTTCACGTTGGCGATGTCCACGCCGGTGCCGTCCGCCTTGACCCGCACCTTGACGTTGTAATCGACCACGCGCTTGACTGCGACCAGCACCTTCATCCCGGACCATCCCTAGTGAGCCAACGGTAGCCCCGGATTATAGCCGCTCGCGTCCGGCCCGGCCTGGCCGGGCCGGATGGTCCACGCAGCGGCACCGCCGGCACGCCCTGGCCGGGGCTGCCTGCGGTCCTGCCAGCGGACCTACCCGCGCAGCGCCGCCAGGGCTTCCTCGATGCGGGTGACGCCGACGATCTCGATGCCTTCGATCGGCTGCTTCGGCCGGTTCGCCGCGGGCACGATCGCCCGGGTGAACCCGAGCTTGGCCGCCTCCTTGATCCGGTCCTGGCCGCGCACCACCGGCCGGATCTCGCCCGCGAGGCCGACCTCGCCGAAGGCGACCAGCTTGGCTGGCACCGCGCGCGCGCGCAGCGAGGACACGATCGCCAGCAGCACGGGCAGGTCGGCCGACGGCTCGCCGATGCGCACGCCCCCGACGGCGTTGACGAACACGTCCTGGTCGTTGCAGGCGATGCCGGCGTGCCGGTGCAGCACGGCGAGCAGCATCGCCAGCCGGTTGTTCTCGAGGCCCACGGTGAGCCGGCGCGGATTGGAGCCGTGCGCGTCGTCGACCAGCGCCTGCAGCTCGACCGCCAGCGGCCGCGTGCCCTCCAGCGTCACCGTCACGCAGGCACCCGGCACTTCGGCATCGTGCTGCGACAGGAACATCGCCGAGGGGTTGGACACGCCCTTCAGACCCTTCTCGGTCATCGCGAACACGCCCAGTTCGTTGACCGCGCCGAAGCGGTTCTTGAACGCGCGGATCAGCCGGAAGCTGGAATGCGTCTCGCCTTCGAAGTACAGCACCGTGTCGACCATGTGCTCGAGCACCCGGGGGCCGGCCAGCGCGCCCTCCTTGGTGACATGGCCGACCATCACCAGCGCGCAGCCCGAGGCCTTGGCGAAGCGGGTGAACTGGGCGGCGCATTCGCGCACCTGCGAGACCGAACCGGGCGCGGACAGCAGCTGGCCGGAATAGACCGTCTGGATCGAGTCGATCACCGCCACGTCCGGCCGTTCCGCCGACAGCGTCGCGAGGATGTTCTCGAGCTGCGTCTCGGCCAGCAACCCGAGGTCCGAGGCATCGACGCCGAGCCGGCGCGCACGCAGCGCGACCTGCTCCATCGATTCCTCGCCGGTGATGTACAGCGAGCGGCGGTCGGCCGACATCGTGGCCATCGCCTGCAGCAGCAGCGTCGACTTGCCGATCCCGGGGTCGCCGCCGATCAGCACCACGCTGGCCCGCGTGAGCCCGCCCCCGAGCACGCGGTCGAGCTCGGTGCTGCCGGTCTCGAAGCGCGGCTCGGCATGCGGCTTGACCATCGACAGCGACGACACCGGCCGCGAACTGCCTGCCGCGCCGGATGCAGGCCGCGCACCGGCCGCGGCCGGGTGGCTGCTGACCACCGTCTCGATCAGGGTGTTCCACTCGTTGCAGCCCGGGCACTGCCCCTGCCACTTCGTGGACTGCGCGCCGCAGGCGCTGCAGACATGGACGGTACGGTCGCGCGCCACGGTGCGCCCCTCAGTCCGCTTCGGCGCCGGGCATGCTGCCCTCGCCGGCCGCCTGCTCACGCACCGGTACCCGCGGGGCCAGCGCGCAGAGCAGCTCATAGGCGATGGTGCCGGCCGCGGTGGCGACTTCCTCGGCCGGCAGCGCGCCCCCCCAGAGCACCACCGGGCAACCGACGCCCGCGGCCGGCAGCGCGGTCAGGTCGACCGCCAGCATGTCCATCGACACCCGCCCCAGGAGGCGGCTGCGCTGCCCGTCGACCAGCACCGGGGTACCGGTGGGTGCGTGGCGCGGATAGCCGTCGGCATAGCCACAGGCGACGATGCCCACCCGCATCGGGCCGTCCGCTCGGAACGTCCCGGCATAGCCGACGCGGTCGCCGGCCACCAGCGCCTGCACGGCGATCACCTCGGACTCCAGCCGCATCGCCGGTTGCAGGCCGAGCGAGGCGGCGTCGCGGTCGGCGAACGGCGAGATGCCGTACAGCATGAGGCCGGGCCGCACCCAGTCGGCATGGCTTTCCGGATAACGCAGCAGCGCGGCGGAATTGGCGAGCGAGCGCGGCAACCCGGGGAACGCCGCCGCATGCGCCTCGAACACCGCCATCTGGGCGGCGATGCCCTCGGGCTCGTCGGCAGACGCGAAGTGGGTCATCAGGGTGATCGAACGCACCGCGGGCAGCGCCTGCAGGCGTTCGACCGCCGCGCCGAAGCGCGAGGGCGCGAAGCCGAGCCGGTTCATGCCGCTGTTCATCTTCACGAACACGTCGACCGCCGGATCGAGCCGCGTGCGCTCCAGCATCTCGACCTGCGCGATGTCGTGCACGACGGTCGTGATGCCCTCGAGCGCACAGAGCAGCAGGTCGCGGGTGCAGAAGCATCCTTCGAGCAGCAGCACCGGCCGGTCGCGGCGCGCGCTGCGCGCAAGCGTTCGCAGCGCCGCTGCCTGCTCGATCTCGCACACCGCGAAGCCGTCGGCGCCGGCCAGCGCACGTTCGACGCGGCGCGTGCCGTGGCCATAGGCATCGGCCTTGATCGTCGCGAACGCCCGCGCACCCGGCGCCAGCCGCTTCGCCAGTGCATGGTTGGACGCCAGGGCGCCCATGTCGATCACCGCCTGCAGCGGGCGCGGCATCAGCTGCCCCGCCCGGTGCGGGCTTCGGCCAGCGCCTGCACCGGCACCGACTGCTTCATGCGGGTCAGCGCGAAATCGATGAAGGTGGCCACCAACCGCGACTGGAATCGGTCCTTCGGGTGCACCAGGGAGAGGATCCGGATCAGCCGCGGCTCGAGCGGCCGCGCGACCAGCGCGCACAGTCGCAGCTCCTTGGCGATCGATGCACGCGACAGGATGGACACGCCCAGCCCGGTCTCGACCAGGCCCTTGATCGCCTCCGGGCTGCCCAGTTCCATCACCACGTCCAGGTCCTCGGGCGCGATGCCGGCCTGACGGAAATACTGGTCGGCGAACTCGCGCGTGCCGGAGCCGCTCTCGCGGCTGATGAACGGCTGCGCGGCGACCTCCTGCGGCGTCACCGACTCGCGCCGGGCGAGCGGATGCGACGCTGCGCACACCAGCACCAGTTCGTCCTCGCAGCAGACCTCGCTGCTCAGGCCGGGCAGCGTCGACGGCGACTCGATCAGTCCGACGTCCAGCGCATGGTCGGCGACGCGGGTCTCGATCGACTCCGAGTTGGCCACGGTCATGCGCGTGCGCACGTCGGGATAACGCGCCTTGAACTCGCCCAGGATGCGCGGCAGGATGAACTCGGCGATGGTCAGGCTGGCGCCGAGCAGCAGCGGGCCGCTGACGCCGCCGGTCATTTCGCCGATGCGCGTGTCGAGTTCGGCGTTCAGGCCGAGGATGCGGTCGGCGTACTCGAACACCACCTGCCCGGTCGGCGTCAGCGCGATGCGCCCGTGGCTGCGCTCGAACAGCCGCGAGTTGTATTGCTGCTCGAGCTGCTTCACCTGGAACGTCACCGCCGGCTGGGTCATGCACAGTTCCTCGGCAGCACGCGTGAAGGACCTCAGGCGGGCAACCGCATGGAACACCTGGAGGCGGCGATCGGCCATTTCAGCGGGAACGGGTCGGGGAAACGTGGCCGCGCATTCAACCACAGTTCCCCGGCATTGACCAAGGACGCGCTGCCCGCCCGGTGGCGGCGCCGCGCCGGTTGTCCCGGCCGCGGTTTCATGAGAGCCTGAACGGCAACGACACGACAGGGGAACTCGATGGGATTGCTCGACCAGATCGCCGGTGGAATCGGCGGACAGCTGCTGCAGCAGCTCGGTGGCGGCGGCGCACAGCAGAACCCGCTGCTGCAGATGGTGCTCGGCCTGCTCCAGCAGCCAGGCGGACTGCAGGGCCTGATCGACAAGCTGCAGCAGTCGGGGCTGGGTTCGCAGGCGGCTTCATGGGTCGGTACCGGTGCCAACCTGCCGGTCGACGGCGGCCAGCTGCAGCAGGCGCTCGGCGGCGACTGGATGGCCGCCCTCGCCGCCCAGCTCGGCACCTCGCCGGAGCAGGCCTCGCGGTCGGTGGCCTCGCTGCTGCCCGAGGTGATCGACCGGCTCACTCCCGAAGGGAAGGTCGGCGACCTGCAATCGATGGTGCCGCAGAACCTGGAAGCGCTGCTCGGCGGCAAGCTGTTCGGCTGACGCCGCCGCGGCGTCGATTCACCAGCGGTCGTCCTCGCGTTCGTCCCGGTCGCGCCCGCCGCGGATGACCGTCCAGGTCGGCGGACGTTCGCGATGCGGTTCGAGTTCGACCCGCCCGGGCCGGCTGCCGTGCAGCGTGACCCGGCCCTGCAGGCGGCGCTGCCCGTCGTCGCTGAACTCGAACCGGTAGACGCGGCGCAGGCGCAGCATGCCGCCGGCCTCGCGCGCCGGGCGCAGGGACTCGAGCGAGACGGTCGCATCGAGCAACTGGCAGTCGGCCGCCTCGGTCGCACGCCGCGCACTGTCCAGTGCCGCCTCGCGCGCACGCATCGAGTCGTACCAGAATGCCGCCAGCGCCGCGCTGGCGAGCAGGAACAGCAGTTCGACGGTCATCGGCGCGGCCTCATCCGCGCTCAGCCGGACACGAGGACATGGTGGAAGTTGACCAGCATCGCGGCGGTCGCGCCCCAGATGTACCGGTCCTCGAACGGCAGGACATAGAAGTAGCGCCGCCCCTCGTCGACGTCCCGGTGGTGGCGCTCGTGGTTCGCCGCGTCCAGCGCGAACGCGAGCGGCATCTCGAACACGTCGGCGACTTCGCCCGGATCGGGCCGCAGGCTGAACGGCGGCTCGATCCAGCCGACGACCGGGGTGATCAGGAAACCGGTGCGGGTGCGGTACTGCGGCAGCAGGCCCAGCACCTCGACCCGGCCCGGGTCCAGCCCGACTTCCTCCTGCGCCTCGCGCAGCGCGGTATGCACCAGCGAGGGGTCGCCCGGGTCGCTGCGCCCGCCGGGGAAGGCGATCTGCCCGGCATGGCGCGACAGGTGGCCGGCACGCTGGGTCAGCAGCACGGTGATGCCCTGCGGACGCGGGATCAGCGGCACCAGCACGGCGGCCGGCACGCGCGCCTGCTCGAAGGCGATCTCGCTGCCGGACGCATTGGACGCAGCGCCCCGCCGCGCCGGATCCGCCGGCCGCGCAGGGTCTCCGGCGCCCGGCACCGGCACCCGCACGTCGCCCGGGACCAGCGCTTCGCGCTCGCTGGCGCCCGCCAGGCGCCGGGCCAGCCAGTCGCGATCGACCGGTAGCGCGGGCCGCATCTTCAGAGCGCGAGCGGCCGCTGCAAAGGTGCGTCCGTGGCGGCGGCAAGCCCGAGGAAGACGACCGGATCGCCGATCGAGAACGCACCGGCACCGACGACTCGCGCCGTGATGCCGCCATGGCCGCGCATCGCGTTGTAGCCGCCGCAGCCGAGCACGGCGTCCTCGTCCATGCGCGAACACGGCGCGCAGGAGCCGGTACCTTCCAGCACCAGCGTGCCGAGCCGGAACCGCGCATCGCGCAGCGCCAGCAGGTTGATGCCCGACACGCAGACGTTGCGCCGAAGCCTCGCCGGATCGAGCGTGTCGCGGCCGGCCAGTGCCGCAATCACCGGCAGGTGCTCGAACTGGATCAGCGTGACCGCGCGGCGCCCGCCGCCACCATGGTCACCGGCAAGCGCCCCGCCTTCGCGCGCCGAGCCCGACGGGCAGCATGTCAGCGGTGCGCGCCGTTGCGCCCGTACGCCGATCCATTCGACCCGGCCGGGGCCGCGGAAGGTGGAGCGCAGTTCGGACAGCGGCAGGACCGGCGCAGGCACGAGGGCGATCAGGCCGCGGACTGCAGGAGCTGACGGATGTCCTGGTACTTCGGCAGGCGTGCGCGCGAGAACGTGAGGTGGCGCACCGGCAGCGCGCGCAGGTATTCGATCTTCATGCGCTGCTGCTCGCGCTGCTCGGCGCTCGGGTGCGCGTCCTCGAGGTCGATCACCGCGACCAGCTGCATCGCCTTGTTCGCCACCGCGTAGTCGACGGTCAGCGGCGCCAGCTTCTTCAGGCGCTGCGCGCGGTCGTAGCCGTGGACCGTCTCGGGCACGTCGACCAGTTCGGCGAGGCTCACGCGCACGAAGACCTCGTGGTCGGGCATCGCCGCACGGATCGCATAGAGCGCCAGGGTGGCCGGCTTGTCCAGCAGGCGGCCGCGCATGCGCAGTGGCGGGGCGCGCAGGATCGCCGCATCCGGCATCAGCGCGGCGGAGGTCCGCGCCGGCGAAGCGAGTCCGGACGCGGCCGCCGACGGCCGGGCCAGCGACGCGAGCTGCGCGGACATCAGCGCTTCGGCGAGCTTCGCAGGGTCGACCGCCGGGACCGCGGCGCCTCCCACGCCCGCCCCAGCCCCCGTCGACCCACCCTGCCGCACACCGGCAGCGGCGGCCGCGGAAGCCGGCGCGGATCCGGCGGCTCCCGCGGCGCCCACGCCGGGCGGCGCCGCAGCGCCACTGACCAGCGCCGGCCCGATCAGCTGTTCATAGCGCATCGCACGCTCGTGCTCGCGCGCTTCCTGGCCGCGCTTCCAGCGATGGACGGCCCAGCCGATCACGCCGATCCAGATTGCACCGCCCACCAGGAATACAAGGCTCGTCGTATCCATCGCAGGGCCGCTGCCTTCCGGTTACCAGGGAATGGGCTTGCGGTCGCGGAAGAAGCCACCGCTGGGACCGTCGCCAGGGAGCGTGGCCAGCCAGACCGCGGTGTCCGCGCCCTGCGCCACCGTGCGCGGCGCTTCCGCCCCGCCCATCTCGGTGCGCACCCAGCCCGGGCAGACGGAGTTGACAAGCACGCCGGTGCCCCGGGTATCCGAGGCGACGATGCGGGTCAGTGCGTTCAGCGCGGTCTTCGAGATGCGGTAGGCAGGCGTGCCGCTGCCCATCTCGTCGAGCTGGCCCAGGCCGCTCGACAGGTTGACGATGCGGCCGTAGCCGCGCTCGATCATCAGCGGCAGCATCGCCTGCGACAGCATCAGCGGGCCGAGCACGTTGGTGGCCAGGGTGCGTTCATAGGTCGCCTGGCGCGAATCGAGGAAGCGGCCGCCGCGCGGATCGAGCAGTACGCCGGCATTGTTGACCAGCACGTCCAGCCCGCCAAGGCGGCTGCGCAGGTCGCGCGCGAGCGCCTTGACCTGGTCGGGATCGGTGACATCGAGGCGCACCGGCTCGACCTCCAGGCCCTCGACCGCCAGCAGTTTCGCCGCAGCGCGCCCCTTGGTCAGGGTACGCGAGGCCAGCAGGACCTTCAGCCCGCGGCGTGCGAGCTGGCGCGCGATCTCGAAGCCGAGCCCGCGGTTGGCGCCGGTGACCAGTGCGATGCGCGGCCCCTGCCCCGAGGCATCTGCCGAAGCCGGTGGAACGGTTGTCTTTACCATGCGCCCATTATACGGGCTGCCCTGCCGGACGCGGCGCGCCGGCCCGACCGGCGCGACCGGCAGCGCGACCGGCGGTCGCGCCGGTAGCCGCGCCCCGCCCGGCCTTCGTCGCACCCTGGGCGGCCATGGCTGTGGCGGCCGGTGCTCGCCCGGACAACACCGAGGCCATCGCCGCCACGGCAGGCACGGCAGTGGCCGGGGCCGCCCCTGCGCTGCGCGCCATGAACAGCCGGTGCAGCGTGATCTTGCGCACTGCCCGCTTGCTGGTCTCGATGTGCGAGCGCAGCAGCAGGCAGGCATGGTCGCCCTTGCGCCGCAGGATGCTGCGCAGCAGCTGCGCATGCTCGTCGTAGGTCGCGGTGACCCGGCCCGCATCAGTGAAATCGAGGCGGCGGATGATCCGGATGCGTTCGGTCACGTCGCGGTGCATCTGCGCCATCACCAGGTTGCCGGTGGCCACCACCAGCAGCTCGTGGAACTGCTCGTCGAGCGCGGCCACCGCGCGCTCGTCGGCCAGGCGCGACGCCGCCGGCACCAGCCAGGTGTCGCGCAGCGGCCCCAGCGCCTCGGCGCTCTCCTGCTCGCACAGCCGGCGCACCGCGGCCAGTTCGAGCACGATGCGCGCATCGTAGAGCTGGTCGAACAGCGCGAAGTCGAGCGGCCGCACCATCCAGCCGCTGCGTGCGACGACCGACAGGTGGCCTTCCTGCGCCAACCGGTTGAGCGCCTCGCGCACCGGCGTGCGCGACATGCCGAGCTCGCGCGCGATCTCGTTCTCGGTGAAACGGTCGCCCGGCAGCCGGCGGAACTCGAACACGTCGCGCTTGATCTGCTCGTACGCCGCCTCGGACAGGTTCTGTCCCGGATTGACGAGCGGCAGCGGGTTCATCGATGCGACCTATTCACGCGGATTCCGGGAAATGGCAGGCGACCACCTGGCCGGGCGCCAGCTGCACCAGCGCCGGCGACGAGCGGGTGCAGGCATCCTGCCCCTTCGGACAGCGTCCATGGAAGCGGCAGCGGTCGGGATCCGGATCGATCGGACTGGTCGGGTCGCCCTCCAGCCGGATGCGCCGGGACGCGCCGCCGCCGAGGCCGGGAATCGCCGACAGCAGCGCCCGGGTGTAGGGATGTCGCGGGGACTCGAACACCTGCCGGGCCGGCCCGGATTCGACGATGCGGCCCAGGTACATCACCATCAAGCGATCGCACAGCAGGCGCACGATGTTCAGGTCGTGCGACACGAACAGGTAGCTCATGCCGAGCTTCTGCTTCAGGTCCGCCAACAGGTGCAGGATCACCGCCTGCACCGACACGTCGAGCGCGGCGGTCGGCTCGTCCAGGATCAGCAGCGAAGGCTCGAGCGCGATCGCGCGTGCGATGCCCACGCGCGCCTTCTGCCCGCCCGAGAGCTGGTGCGGGAAGCGCCCGAGCAGTTCGTGCGGCATCTGCACCAGGGCCGCCACCGCGTCGATGCGCGTCGACAGGGCCGTGCCGGACAGCCCGCCGAGCAGGCGCAGCGGCTCGGCGATGGTCTCGCGCGCGGTGTAGCGCGGGTTCAGGCTGTCGGTCGGGTCCTGGAACACCATCTGGATCAGCTTGCGCTGGGGCACGCGCGCGAAGGCGCTTGCGGGAATGCGCGCGATGTCCTCGCCGCGGAAACGGATGGCCCCCGCCGTGGGATCGAGCGTGCGCGTGATCAGGCGCACCAGCGTCGACTTGCCGCAGCCGGACTCGCCGACCAGACCGACGCTCTCGCCGGTGCCGATCGCCAGGTCGACGCCGTCCACCGCATGCAGCATCGGCACATGCGCCGCCCGGAGCGGAAGCACGCTGCCGCGCCCCTTCAGCGGGAAAAGCTTGCGGACCTGCTCGACCTCCAGCAAAGGTGCCCCGGCCGGTGCCTCGCCTTCCGGGGACACCGCCGCCCCGCGCACTTCGGGTGCGCTCACAGCGGCCTCCTGCAGGCGACGGAATGCGGCTGGCCGGCGTCGAGGCGTGCCAGCGGACGCTCGGTGCACGCGGCCTCGAACCGGTCGCAGCGCTCGCTGAAGCGGCAGGCAGGAAGGTCGCCTCGCCGCAGGTCGGGAAGATAGCCTGGGATCGCGGCGAGCGAGCGCAGGTCGCTGGTGCCATGCGGCGTGGTGGCGATCAGCCGCGCCGTGTACGGGTGGCGCGGATGGGCGAACAGGTCTGCGGTCGGCGCGGTCTCGACCACGTGGCCGGCATGCATCACGACGATGCGGTCGCAATGCTCCGCGGCCAGCCCGAGGTCGTGGGTGATCAGCACGGTCGCCATCTTGCGCTTGTGCGCGAGCTCGGAGATCAGATCCATCACCGCCGCCTGGGTGGTCACGTCCAGGCCGGTGGTCGGCTCGTCGGCCACCAGCAGGGAGGGCGAGCAGGCCAGGGCAATCGCGATCATGATGCGCTGGCAAAGGCCGCCCGACAGTTCGAACGGATAGGCATCGTAGCGGCGCTCGGGATCGGGGATGCGCACCGACGCGAGCGCCTCGATCGCGCGCTGGCGCAGCGCGGCCGACGGCGTGCTGGTATGGCGCGCGAGCACGTCCTCGATCTGGTGCCCGACCTTGCGGATCGGATTGAGCGCGACCCGCGGGTTCTGGAAGATCATCGCCGCCTCGCGGCCGCGGATCGCTTCCAGTTCCGACGGACTCGCACGCACCAGGTCCAGGCCGCCGAACACCGCGCGGCCACCGGTGATCCGCCCGGCCGGGTCGAGGATCCCGAGCACGGCATAGAACAGCACCGACTTGCCCGACCCCGATTCGCCGACCACGCCGATGGTCTCGCCCTTGCCGACGCTGAACGAGATCTCCTCCAGCGCATGCACGGTGCCGCTGCGCGTGCGGAACTCGACGCCCAGCGACTCCACCGAAAGCAGGGGAACCGGATGGTCCATCACGTGCGCCGCCGCGGGTCGATCATGTCGCGCAGGCCATCGCCGAGCAGGTTGAAGCAGAACACCGCCAGCATCAGCACCAGCCCCGGGAAGAACGACACCCACCACTCGCCCGAGATCATGTAGCTCGCGCCCTCGGCCACCATGATGCCCCACTCGGGCTGCGGTGGCCGCACGCCCAGGCCGATGAACGACAGGCCGGCGGCGTTGAGGATCGCCCAGCCTATGTTGAGCGAGATCTGCACCATCACCGGCGGCAGGATGTTGGGGAACAGGTGGAACGCGAGGATGCGCGCCTCCGAGTTGCCGGACAGGCGTGCGGCCTCGACGAAGCCCGCGTTGCGCCGCACGTTCACCTCCGCGCGTGCGACCCGGATGTAGAACGGCAGGTTGATGATCGCCGTCGCGTAGATGATGTTCTCGACCGAGTTGCCCAGCGCGGCGACGATCGCCATCGCCAGCACGAACAGCGGGAAGGCCATGATGGTATCGGCGAGCCGGCTCACCATGCGGTCGATCCAGCCGCCGTAATAGCCCGCGCACGAACCCAGCGCGCAGCCCAGGCCGAACGAGAGCAGGACCGCGGCGAAGGCCATGCCGAAATCGAGCCCGGTGGCGACGATCACCCGCGACAGGATGTCGCGGCCCAGCTGGTCGGTGCCGAACCAGTGCGTCGCCGACGGCGGCTGCAGCACCTTGTCGGGGCTGGTGGCGAGCGGGTCGAACGGCGCGATCCACGGCCCGAACAGCGCCAGCACCAGGAAGACGCCGAACAGCGCGAACGCACCGGCGGTCACCGGGTTCTCGGCCAGCACGTAGCGCACGTGACGCAGGCTCGCGGCGACTCCCGAGGCGGGCACCGGCGGCGCAGCCGTCGGCAGCGTGGAACCGGCGCTCATCGCTCGCTTCCCGTGTGGTCAGTCATCGATGCTCACCCGCGGGTCGATCGCCGTGTAGAGGATGTCGATCATCAGGTTGATCGCCACGAACAGCATCGCCATCACCAGCACGAAGCCCTGCACGGGTGCGTAGTCGGACTGCACCAGCGCATCGACCGCGAACGACCCGATGCCCGGCCAGGCGAACACCTTCTCGATCACGACGTTGGACCCGAGCATGAAGGAGAACACCATGCCCATGGTGGTCACCACCGGCAGCATCGCGTTGCGGAACGCGTACCGGTAGAGGACGGTGGAAGACGACAGGCCGCTCGCGCGCGCGGTGCGCACAAAATCCGAGGACAGCACGCCGAGCATCGCCGCGCGGGTCATGCGCGCGATCGGCGCCAGCACGAAGATCGCCAGCGTGAGCACCGGCAGGATCATCTGCTTGCCGGCGGCGAGGAACAGCCCGACATCGCCCGCGACCAGGCTGTCGACCAGGTAGAAGCCGGTGAAATGCGGCGGCGGCGAATACATCGAATCCAGGCGCCCCACCGGCGGTGGCGCGATGCCCAGCAGGTAATAGAAGACGTAGGCCAGCAGCAGGCCGGTGAAGAAGATCGGCAGCGACACCCCGAGCGTGGTGACCAGCCGGCAGGCATGGTCGATCCAGGAGCCGGGCCGGGTCGAGGCGAGGATGCCCAGCGGCAGCGCGATCGCGCAGGCCACGACCAGTCCGAGCAGCGTCAGCTCGAGCGATGCGGGCAGCCGGCGCAGGATCTCGTCGAGCACCTGCTGCCCGGTCGATATCGACAGGCCGAGGTCGCCGCGCGCGAGGTCGCCGACGTAGTCGACGAACTGCTTCCACAGCGGCTGGTCCAGCCCGAGCTTGGCGCGCACCTGCTCCACCGCCTCCTGCGTCGCGGCGGGCCCGGCATAGAACGCCGCCGGGTCGCCGGGCAGCGCGCGGGTCAGGATGAAGGTGACGACGACGATCCCGATCACGTTCGGGATCGCCGCCAGCAGCCGCCTGCCGATCAGCCGGAGCATGTGGCGCTCAGGCCTTGAACAGCGTGCGGTAGTCGGGCTGCACGTGGAACCAGTACATGTAGCCCTGCACGTTCTTCTGCATCGCGACGTCGAAGGCCGGCTGGATCACCGGGATGCGCGGCACTTCGTTGAACGCGATCTCGATGAAGCCCTTCACCTGTGCGTCGTAGCGCTTCGGGTCGGTCTCGAAGCGCGCCGCCTCGATCAGCTTGTCCATGTTCGGGTTCTGGTAGCTCATCGTGTTGAACACGGCGTTCTGGCCGTGGTAGCACCAGTAGAAGAAGTACTCGGGGAAGTTGAGCCAGCCACCGAAGCGGTTGAAGATCAGCGGCATGTCCTTCTTCAGCAGCGCCGCACGCCAGTTCGCGCCCGGCACCTTGTTGATGCCGACCTTGATGTTGATGCGCGCGAGCGCCTCCTGCACCAGGATCGAGATCGGCTCGCCCACCGTCGCCCCGCCGAGGTCGAACGACAGCGTGGTCTCGAAGCCGTCGGCCATGCCAGCCTGCTTCATCAGCTCGAGCGCGCGCGGCACGTTGGTGTTGTAGCCGTGCGGCACCGGCCATTCGGCCTTCGCCGGGGTGTTCGACTTCGCGCCCCACATCTTGTTGCCGCGGCCCCAGAATCCGATGTCGTTCATCCGGTCGTAGGGCAGCGCGAAGGCGATCGCCTGGCGCACCAGCGAGTTGTTGAACGGCGGACGGGTGGTGTTCATGCCGATGTAGAACAGTGCGTTCTCGATAGGCGTCGACACCACACGCACCGGGCCCGCCTCCTTCGCCATCTCGAGGAAGTCCTTCGGCGGCAGCTCGTAGGTCATGTCGATGTCGCCGCGCGACAGCAGTGCGCGGCGGTTGCCCGCCGACGGGATCTCGCGCTGCACGATGCGGCGCAGCCGCGGCAGCGGGCCGCTCTTCCAGTTGTCGAAGCGGGTGTAGATCAGTTCCTGCCCCGGCCGCCATGCCTCGACCCGGAACGCACCGCCGCCGGCCGTGTTGTTGCGCAGCCAGGTGGCGGCCCACGGGTCCTTGTCGGTCGCGTTCTTCTGGGCGAGCGCCGAGTTGTAGATGGACGGCACGGGCACCGCCATGTTCGGCATCGCCATCTTGTCGCGGCGGTCGAGCTCGACGCGGAAGGTCTGGTCGTCGACGACGATGAACTGCTTGGCATCGTTGAGCGAGCCGGCGCGCATCTGGAACTGCGGGAAGCCGCCCATGCCCAGCGCGCGGTCGTACGACCACTTGACGTCCTTCGCGGTCACCTTGGTGCCGTCGTGGAAGGTGGCGTTGCGGCGCAGCCGGAAGGTCACCGACTGCCCGTCCTTCGCCACCTGCCAGCTCTCAGCCAGCTCCGGCTCGAGCTTGTTGTAGTCGTAGGACATCGTGCCGTCGGGCAGCTTCTTGCGACCGAAGGTCATCAGCCGGTCGTAGGCATTCACCGCCACGCCGTACGCCGGACGGTTCGCGCCCACGCCATGGATGTCGAGGCTGTTCGGGCCGAATTCGTTCGCGACCACCAGCGTTTCGCGCTTTGCATCCTGTGCGAGTGCCGAGGGGGCACTGGCGGCGATCGAGGTGGCGCCGCCGGTGGCGGCGACGGACTTGATGAAGCGGCGTCGATTCATGGACTCTCCGATCAGGTGGGAAGCGGGCCACGGCCGTGCAGCGCCACACGTGTGGCGCCCTGGCGGACACGACCTTGCATCTGTTGGCACACCAACTGGTATACCAACCGGTCGCGACCCTTCCAATCGAGCAACAAGCGTGCCATTGCGCTGGCAGCATGCAGCTCCGGCAGCAGTGCAGGAACGCGCCGTCTGCGCCGCAGTCGCGCACCGTGGCAACGCGCACCGTGGCAACGCGCGCGGTGCGGGCGCGCGCACCGTGCGCGGGCGCGGCTAGCCCGTATACGCAGCCTGTGCGACTTCCCGGCGTGCCGACTGCAACGCCGCAAGCACCAGGTTCACCGCGACCGATCGACGATAGGCCGCCGTGGAGCGGATGTCGTCCATCGGTGAGAGGTCCGCTGCCAGGGCCTGCGCGACCCGACCGGCGTCGATGCTGGCCAGCGGCATGCCGTGCAGCGCGCGCGACAGCGCCGGCGCAGGCAGCGGTACCGGCCCTGCCGACGCGAAGCCGAAGCGCGCGCCGCGCACGACCGCGCCGTCGGCTGCGCCCGACGTCTCGACCAGCGCCGCCAGCGCGATCTTGCTGATCGCCTGTGCGCGCCGGGTGCCGACCTTGCGGTAGTAGCCGATCGCACCCGGTGGCGGGAAGGGTATGGTGATCGACACCAGGAGTTCGTCCGCTTCGGCGAGCGTGCGCTTGTAGCCGGCATGGAAGGCGTCGTAGCCGATCGTGCGCGCGCCACGCACGCTGGCGAGCGTGAGGCGTGCCCCGTAGGCGAGGAGCACCGGCGGATTGTCCGCCGCCGGCGAGGCGTTCATGATGTTGCCGCCAAGCGTGGCGCGGTTCTGGATCGCCACCGAGCCGGTCTGGCGCGCGGACGCGGCCAGCATAGGCAGCCGTGCGGCGATCACCGGATGCGCGGCGATGCCGGCACAGCTCATCGTCGCGCCGATGGTGACCGCGTCGGGACCGGGCTCGATCGTGCGCAGCTCGGCCAGCGCGGACAGGTCGAGCACCGACGGCACCCGGCGGGCGCCCGCATTCCAGCCCACCATCAGGTCGGTGCAGCCGGCCATCGCGACCAGGTCCCTGCCCCACTCGGCCCGCGCGGCCAGTGCATCGGCCAGCGTCCCCGGGCGATACCAGGCCGGCGGCGGCCTTGAGGCATGCGCTGCCGGCGTGCTCATTCCGGAAGTCCCGGTGCGCCGCCGGCCTGTGTTCCCGGCGACGCCCCGGCGGCCGCCGCGTCGAGCACCGCCGTGTATATGCGTGCATAGCCGGTGCAGCGGCACAGGTTGCCAGCGAGTCCCTCGCGCACCTCGTCCAGCGAGGGCTGCGCGCTGCGCTCGAGCAGCGCGCGTGCCGCGAGCACCATGCCGGGCGTGCAGATGCCGCACTGGGCGGCACCGGCGCGCGCGAAGGCGGACAGCAACGGGTCGTCGCGCGGCAGGCCTTCGATGCTGGTCACGTTGCACCCGTGCAACTGGCCGACCGGCACCAGGCAGCTGTTGACCAGTTCGCCATCGACCAGCACCGCGCAGGCGCCGCACTCGCCTTCGCCGCAGCCCTCCTTCGTGCCGGTCTGGCCGGCGTGCAGCCGCAGCAGGTCGAGCAGGCGCATCGTCGGCGCCCCGATCGAACCGTCCGCGCTCGACAGGTTGCGGCCGTTCAGCGTGAACGAGAGCGCGGGGCCCGGCGCCGCCGGGGCCTGCGCTCTCATGAGGCCACCCCGGCCGCCGCGGCCATCACGTCCTCGGGCAGCACCGGCAGGCTGGCGATGCGGCTGCCGAGCGCGGAGTTCACCGCGCTCAGGATCGCCGGACCGGGTCCGTCCATCGGCAGTTCGCCGAGCCCCTTGGCGCCGGCGGGTCCGATGCCGCCGGGCTGTTCCTGGAAGAAAACGCGCACCGGGGGAATGTCGGCACTGGTCGGGATGATGTAGTTGGTCAGGCGGTTGTTGGCCATCGCGCCGTTGCCCCCCCAGGAAACCTTCTCGAACAGCGCGAAGCCGATGCCCTGCACCACGCCGCCTTCGACCTGCCCGGCTGCGATCACCGGGTTCACCACCTTGCCCACTTCCTGCACCGCGGTGAAGCCCGACAGCGCGACCTCGCAGGTGGTCAGGTCGACCTCGACCTCGGCGACATAGGCCGCCCAGGCATAGCTCGCATAGGGCGACCCCTGGAACACCGTCTCGTCCCACTGCACGTTGGCCGGCGGCTCGTAGCGCGCCTGCGCCTCGAGCCGGGGATGGCCATCGAGGTAGCGCGCACAGGCCGCGGCGAACGCATGCTCGTCCGCGCCGGACGCCGGCAGGCCTGCCTTCTCGATCAGTTCGGCGCGTAACCGGCGCGCCGCCTGCTCGACGATCAGGCCGACCACCATGCAGGTGCGCGAGGCGACCGTCGGCCCGGAATCCGGCACGTCGAAGGTGTCCACCGGTGCCTGGCTCACCCGGTCCAGCGGCAGGCCGAGCGCCTCGGCGACGACCTGGCACAAGGTGGTGGTGTTGCCCTGTCCCATCTCGCTGCTGGAGGCGACCACCTCGACCCGGCCATCGACATCGGCGCGCACCCGGGCCTCGGAGGCCAGCACGACCTCGCCGTTGCCGGTGAACCCGGCGCCGTGGTGGAAGGTCGCCAGGCCGATCCCGTGGCGCAACGGGTCGCCGCTGGCTGCATTGCGTGCATTGGACGCGGCGAACGCCTCGCGCTTCGCGACATAGCCGCTCTCGCGCAATGCCTGGTCGAGCACGGCGTCGAAGTCGGTGGTGTGGTCGATCGGCTGGCCCGCCACCGAGCGGTCGCCCGGCCGCAGCATGTTGACGCGGCGCAGCTCGAGCGGGGACAGACCGAGCGCCCGTGCCAGGCCGTCCATCGCCTGCTCGATCGCGAAGATGCTCTGCGGCGCGCCGAAGCCGCGGAACGCGCCGTTCGGGGGATGGTGCGTGGCGACCGCCCGCCCGCGCACGCGCGCGTTGGCGCAGGCATACGGGCCGGGGGCGTGGATCACGCCGCGCGACAGCACCACCGGCGACAGCGTGGTGTACGCGCCGCCATCGAGCGCAAAGTCGATGTCCATGAAGCACAGGCGCCCGTCGCGGCGGGCACCGATGCGCACGAGGGTACGCGACGGATGGCGCTTGGGCGTGGCCAGCATGTCCTCCGACCGGTCGTAGACCAGCTTCACCGGGCGGCCTCCGGCCTTCAGCGACAGCAGCGCCGCATGCGCGGCGATATGCGATGGGTATTCCTCCTTGCCGCCGAAGCCGCCGCCGGTGGTGCAGTGGACCACCCGCACCCTGCCCGCGTCGCGGCCGGTGACCGCGGTCAGCGTGCCCAGCACGTAGTACGGGCATTGCATAGAACCCTCGACGACCAGCACTCCGGCGGCGTCGACATGCGCGATCATGCCCTGCGGCTCGATGTACACATGCTCCTGCGCGCCGGTCTCGAACCGTCCCTCGAACACGACCTCGGCCGCCGCCTCCCCTGCGGCGATGTCGCCGCGCTGCATCAGGTAGTCGCGATACACGTTGCCAGGGCACACCTGCCCGCGCTGCGCGAGCGCATCGTCGATCGAGAACACCGGCGAAGGTTCGGGCCACTCGTGCAGCGTCACCGCCTCGACCGCCGCGCGCAGCAGGTCGCGATCGGGATGGGCAAGCAGCAGCACCGGCTCGCCGGCATGGCGGAAGCAGCGGTCGGCCAGCACCGGCTGGTCCTGCTCGATCATCTGCGTGGCGTTGATGCCCGGGACGTCCGCGGCGGAGACCACCACGAACGCATCCCAGTCGATGCCGGGGCCGAACTCGATGCGCTCCAGCGTGCCGCCGGCGCAGCGGGTGCGCACCGTCGCCCCGTGCAGCATGCCCGGACGCACGAGGTCGTCGACGTAGCGCGCCTGGCCGAGGATCTTCGCCGGTGCGTCCTTGCGCGCGACCGCGGCGCCGAGCAGCCCCAGCCGGGGGGCCGCGGCTGCTGCGGTGGCCGCCACGGCCACCGCGGCCATGGCGTCATCCGGTACCTTCATCGAAGCACCCTGCCTGCCTACTTGACCGAGCGCTGGTCGCGGGCCGGCAGGAAGCTGCGGTTGAACACCTCGGCCTGTGCCGGGGCGCGCGGCAGCTTGGCAGCCTCGACCTGCTGCGCGACGCCGCGTGCGAAGCGGTCATCGACGACGTCGCCCAGCCCGACCTTGGTCACCTCGGGCGACAGCACGTCGTTCTGGATCGCCGCCAGCAGGCGCGCCTTCTGGTTCTCGCGGTTGAGCAGCGGGTCGCGCTTCATCACCGCATCGACCCCGGCATCGGGATTGGCGAGCACGTCCTGCACGCCGCGCGTGAGCGCACGCAGGAAGCCGCGGACCGCATCCGGGTTCTCCTTCACGAACTTCTGCGAGAACATGATCGAGTTGCCGTAGCCGGCCACGCCCATGTCCCCGTAGCGGAAGATGGTGAGGTCCTTCTCGGGATTGAGGCCGACCGCCTGCGCCGCGAACCAGATGGTGTTGATGAAGCCGGCGACCGCGTCGACTTCCTTCTTCTGCAGCATCGGCTCGCGCAGGTTGGGCGCCATGTTGGTGATCTTCACCTTGCTCGCATCTAGGCCGTTGGCCTTGGCGAACACCGGCAGCAGGCCCAGCGCGGCATCGCCGGCCGGCGCGCCGAGGGTGCGGCCCTCGAGGTCGCGCGGGGTCTTGATGCCCGACGAGGTCAGCGTGGCGATCACGAAGGGCGCGCGGTTGTAGAGCATGTACACCGCCACCGGCTGCTCGCCCGGCTTCTGTGCAGCCAGGCGGATGACGGCATTGGTGTCGCCGAAGCCGGCGTCGTACACGCCGCTGGCCACCGAGTTGACGGCCACGCCCGATCCCTTGCCCTGGTCGAAGGTGACATCGAGGCCTTCCTTCGCGAAGTAGCCGCGGTCCTGCGCGAGCAGGAAGAAGGCATGCGGGCCCTGCCACACCCAGTCTAGCTGGAAGCGGATCTGCACCTTGCCCTGGGCGAGCGCGGCCGGGCCGGCCAGCGTGGAGGCGAGCAGCACGGCTGCGGTGGCGAGTGTCTTGCGCTTGGGTGCATCCATTCCGGGTTCTCCTGGGTGGGTTCTGAAAAGGGGTCTGCGCGGTCGCAGCGGTGCTCGGCCGGATCGCCGCGCGGCTAGTGGCTCTGCAGCGCGAGGTCGGTCTTGCGCTGCGACCATCCGGCGAATCGGGTTTCCAGCAATGCGAAGATGCCGTACAGGATGACGCCCATCACGGCCAGCAGCAGCAGCGCGCCGAAGGCGAGCGCCGTCTGGTAGTTGGCGCTGGCCACCATCATCACGTTGCCGATGCCCTTGTTCGCCGCCACCGTCTCGGACAGCACGGTGCCGACGAAGGCGAGCGTGACCGAGATCTTCAGCGACGCGAAGAAGTAGGGCATCGCCCGCGGCAGGCCCACCTTGAGCAGGATATCGCGCTTCTTCGCGCCCAGCGCGCGCAGCACGTCCTCGAGCTCGGGCTCGGTGGTGGCCAGGCCGGTGGCCACGTTGACGACGATCGGGAAGAACGAGATCACCAGCGAGGTCAGGATCGCGGGGATGGTGCCGACGCCGAACCAGAGCACGAAGATCGGCACCACGGCGACCTTGGGGATGCTGGAGAAGCCGACCAGCACCGGATAGAACGCCTCGTAGGCGAGCCGGGACGAGCCGATCAGCGCGCCCAGCAGCACCCCGACCACGATCGCGCCGGCGAACCCGACCATGGTCGTGTAGAGGGTCTGCACCGCATGCGGCCAGATCAGCGGGAACTTGGTGACCAGGTCGTAGATCACCGCGCTCGGCGGCGGCAGGATCACCGACTTGATGCCGGTCAGCACCACCAGCAGTTCCCAGGCGATGAAGATGAGGACGAGGAAGGCGACCGGGAACGCCTTGATGACGAAGCGGTTGGCGAGCAGCGAGCCGTTCATGGTCAGGCCGCCTTCATGCCGTCGGCGCGCGCGTTGCCGATGCGCGTGCGCAGCCGGTGCACCATCGACACGAACTCGGGTTCGTACATCACGTCCAGCCCGCGCGGGCGGGCGAACGGCACGTGCTCGCTGTGCAGCAGCCGGCCGGGCCGCGCGCTCATCACGAACACCGTCTCCGACAGCAGCACCGACTCGGCCAGGTCATGGGTGATCAGCATCACGGTCGGGCGCTTGGCGAGCCACAGTTCCTGCAGCACCTGCCAGAGTTCCTCGCGGGTGAAGGCGTCGAGCGCGCCGAACGGTTCGTCGAGCAGCAGCAGCGCCGGCTCGTGGATCAGCGCACGGCAGAGCGAGGCCCGCTGCAGCATGCCGCCCGACAGTTGCCAGGGCTTCTTCTCGCCGAAGCCCTTCAGCCCGACGACTTCCAGCAGCGCTTCCGCCTTCGCGCGGTACTCGTCACGCTTCGCGCGGAAGGTGCTGCGGTACGGCTCGACGATGCGCAGCGGCAGCATCACGTTGTCGATCACGCTGTACCAGGGCAGCGGCGTCGGGTTCTGGAACGCCATGCCGACGAAGCCGAGCGGACCGGTGACCGGCTTGCCGCCGACCACCACCCGGCCCGCCGTGGGCGCGATCAGCCCGGACACCATCTTGAGCAGCGTCGACTTGCCGCAGCCCGACGGCCCGACGATCGAGACGAATCCGCCCTTCGGGATGTCGATCGATGCGCCCTCGACCGCGAGCGTGCCGGTCGGCCCGCCATAGCGCAGGCTGACGTCCTCGAACCGGATGAACGGCTCGGCCGGTTGCGCCGATGCGCCTGCGGCATTGCCCGTCGTTGCGGTGGCGTCCATCGCTGCCCTCGTGGTCACTTCGGTTCGATCATGATGCTCACGTGCGCCGACACCACGCGCCAGCCCTCGGGTGTGCGCATCCAGGTCTGGCTCTGGCGTCCGATGCGGTCGCCCGGCGGCCGCTTGAACTCGGTGTTGGCCACCGCGAAGTCGCGGCCGTAGGTCGTGATGCGGGTGTTGCTCAGCGTGCGCATCAGGCCCTGCGACGGACGCGAGGCCCTGAATTCGCAGATCTCCTGGTAGCTGTGCAGGTTCTCGGTCGCGCCATAGCGCAACGTGGTCGGATGGTTCCAGAAGATCTCGTCCAGCACCTCGACCTTGTTGTTCACCAGCGCGTCTTCGTAGCGGTAGAACGCCGCGGTCACTTCGGCATGCACGTCGGGGATGTTCACTTCGAGGGTCATCGGTTCTGCTTCCATCGATTGCAGGTATCGGGGGTCAGGCCGGCAGCACGGCGGGCGCCGCCGCGATGCCGATGCGTTCCAGGTGCGCCGCCACGCGCAGGCAGAGGTCTTCGCGCCAGGGGGCGGCGATCACCTGCACGCCGATCGGCAGTTCCCCGGCCGCCCGCGCCACCGGCACCGCGGCGACCGGCCAGCCGAGGAAGGAGATCGGCTGGGTGAACAGCCCGAGGTTCGGCCGGGCCAGCATGCGCTCGCCTTCGAGCGTGATCCATTCGGTGCCGATCGCCGGCGCGCACATCGGCGTCGACGGTGCGATGATCACGTCGCAGCGCTCGAACACCTTGAGCGCCCGTTCGCGCACGTAGCGGCGGACCCGGTGCGCCTGCCACAGCCAGTGCGCCGGCGCGAGCACGCCAGCGAGCATGCGGTCGCGGATCAGCGGCTCGAAGTCCGCGGCGCGCGACTTCAGGTCGGGCAGGTGCAGCAGGCTGCCTTCGATCGAGGTCATCAGGAACGCCGCCGCGCGGCCACGGCCCGCCTCCGGGATGTCGAGCCGCTGCGTGGCGCCGAGGGCGCGTGCGACGCCCTCCACCGCGCCGCGTGCTTCGTCGGCCATCGGCCGCGCGAAGTAGCCGTCGGCCACACCGATACGCAGCCCGTCGATGCCGCGACCGACCTGTGCCGCCGTCGGTTCGACCGGCCGCTGCGCGCACACCGGGTCGGCCGGATCCGGCCCCTGCATCGCGTCATAGGCCAGCGCGAGGTCGGCTGCGGAACGGGCGAGCGGACCGACATGGTCCAGGCTGCCGACGAACAGGTAGCCGCCGGCGCGGGACAGTCGGCCGTAGGTCGGCTTCAGCCCGAACACGCCGCACAACGACGCCGGCACGCGGATCGAGCCGTTGGTGTCGGTACCCAGCGCCAGCGGCACCAGGCCGGCCGCCACCGCCGCGCCGGAACCGCCCGAGGATCCGCCGGCGATCCGCGTCGTGTCGTGCGGGTTGCGGGTGGCGCCATAGTGGGTGTTCTCGGTGCTGAAGCCGTAGGCGTACTCGTCCATGTTCAGCGCGCCGACCAGCACTGCCCCGGCATCGCGAAGGCGGCGGATCGCCGCTGCATCGGCGAGCGCCGGCGGACGTTCGCGATTGATCTTCGAGCCGGCGAGCGTGACCACGCCCTCCACATCGAACAGGTTCTTCACCGCATAGGGCACGCCGGCGAGCGGCCCGACAGGTTCGCCCCGAGCCATCGCCGCATCCACCGCCGCCGCCTCGGCCAGCGCGCGCGCGCGGGTCACCTCGGTGAACGCGTTCACCCCGGCATCCACCCGATCGACCTGCGCCAGCGCGGCCTGTGCCACCTCGACCGCGCCGACCCGGCGCTCGCGTACCGCTGCCGCGATCGCCGCGGCGCCCTGGCGTGCGAACGCAATGCCAGCCGTGCCCGGCCCGGTCACGGGCGATACACTCCGGCGGCCTCGTCTGCATCGCCGAGTTCGATCGCGTTCACCACCTGCGCGACCTGCGCGATGCGTTCCAGGTTGGCGACCACCCCGTCGCGAAACGCGGGGTCGATGGCCAGGCCGATCGCAGCCGCGGTCGATTCGACATAGGCCGACCAGTCGACGGTTGCAGGGTCGGTCATCGTTGCTGTCCTCCGTCCAGGCTCTCGCAGTAGGCACGCCAGCCACCGAACGCCGAGACGTCGGGTGCACCGTCCAGCGCGGCAGGTTCACAGACGAAGCCCTTCGCCGTGCTGCCATCGGCCAGGGTGACGGTCCCGATCGCCAGCGGTGGCGGCACTTCGGCGACGAACGCGCCGAAGGCTTCCGTCGACAGTTCCCAGACCTCGACCGCGATCGCGGTGCCGGTGGACGCCGCGCCGGCGCCGACCCGGGCCAGCCCGGGACGCGCCGGCACGGTACCGGGCAGCGCATGCAGCCGATAGACCGGCGCAGTGGTGGTCGCCGCCAGGCAGCGCGCCGCACGGCTGGTCAGCTGGTGGTTCAGCGGCATGCCGGACAGGTGGGCGCCGACGACGGCGAGCCGCACGGTGCCGATGCCCGCTCCCGAGCCTGCGCCCGGCGCGGCCGGCTCGTGCGCCTGCGGCTGCGGCACCGGCAGCCGGCAGGCACCGCTCGTCGCGTTCAGCGCCGACTGCAGCCACGCGCCGAGCGCGAGCAGCGCGCGATCGCGGAACGCCTCGCCCATCAGGGTGACGCCGGTGGGCATGCCATCGCCACGCAGCCCGGCGGGCACCGCGACCGCGGACAGGTCGAGCAGGTTGACGAAGTTTGTGTAGCGGCCCAGGCGCGTGTTGAGCAGCAGCGGCTCGGCTTCGAGTTCTGCCAGCCGGTAGAGGGTCGGCGCGGTAGGCAGCAGCAGCAGGTCGACCGCCTGCGCCCCCTGCCATACGCGGGCGCAGGACACGCGCAGTTCCTGCAGCCGGTACATCGCCTCGAAGGTGTCGGCTGCACTGAAGGCGCGTGCTCCTTCGGTGATCTGCCGGGTGACCGGATGCAGCGCCTGCGGCTGCGCCTCGATGAACGTGCGGATCGCCGCGTAGCGCTCGGCGACCCAGGGACCGTGGTAGAGGAGCGCGGCGGCTTCGGCGAACGGCGCGTAGTCGAAGGCGACCGGCACCGCGCCCATGGCGGCGAGGCGGTCGATCGCGCGGTCGTACGCCGCGGCCGCCTGCACATCGCCGTAGAACTCGCGGTCTGCCGCGGCCAGCACGCCGAAACGCAGGCCGCGCGGATCGCGCATCGCGCCGTCGGCGCCGGCCGCCGGCGCGGCGCGCGACCACGCGTCCAGCGGATCGGGCACGGCGATCACGTCGAGCACCGCCTGCGCATCCGGGCAGTTGTGCGCGAACACCGCGACGCAATCGAGCGAGCGACAGGCCGGCACGACGCCGTGGTTGCTGACCAGCCCGCGCGTCGGCTTCAGGCCGACGATGTTGTTGAAGGCGGCCGGAACGCGGCCGGATCCCGCGGTATCGGTCCCCAGCGCAAAGCTGACCAGGCCAGCCGCAACCGCGACTGCGGAGCCGGAACTGGAGCCCCCGGGCACGTAGTCGGCATCGAAGGTGTTGGCCGGGACGCCATACGGACTGCGCACGCCGACCAGGCCGGTGGCGAACTGGTCCAGGTTGGTCTTGCCGACATGGATCGCACCCGCCTCGAGCAGCCGCCGCACCACGGTGGCGCTGGCCTCGGGCCGGTAGGAGAAGGGCTTGCAGGCCGCCGTGGTCGGCAGCCCGGAGACGTCGATGTTGTCCTTCACCGCGAACGGAATACCGAACAGCGGCAGCCCGCCCAAGCCACGGGCGGAGGCCGGCATGCCGTCGAGCGCCGCCGCGCGCGCGCGCAGCGCGGCATCGGTCTCGCGGGTGATCCAGGTGGGGTCGTCGCCGCGTGCGGCGATGCGGACGAGCAGCTGCTCGACCACGTCCGATGCGCTGAGCGTGCCGCGGGCGAGCGCCGCGCGCAGTTCGAGCACATCCGGGACAGGCGGCGCGGCAGGAGTCATCGAGGTCCGGAGGGAAGCCAGGGGCTGGCGGTTCGGGTGGGCGTCGGGATACGGTTCGGGCAACGCAGGTGCAATCGCCGTGCCATGCCCGTGCAATGCCCGCGCGATGTCGCGCGACGGTCCGAACGCCCCTCTCGCGCGGGCGCCGAGCACCGGCGCGTGGCGTCGGCCGGCGCGCACGCACCATTATGATGCGCGCGCGGGCCGCATGCACGAAGCCGGGGCGGGCGGCCCACCCCGCTCCGGCAGGTCCGGCATCAGGCCTTGAGGGTACCCACCATCTCTTCCGGCTTCACCCACTGGTCGAACTGCTCGCCGGTGAGGTGGCCCGAGGCGACGGCCGCCTCGCGCAGCGTGGTGCCTTCCTTGTGCGCCTTCTTCGCGATGTACGCGGCCTTGTCGTAGCCGATGTGCGGGTTCAGCGCGGTCACCAGCATCAGCGACTCGCGCATCAGCCGGTCGATCACGTCCAGCCGCGGCTCGATGCCGACCGCGCAGTTGTCGTTGAAGCTCACCATGCCGTCGGCGAGCAGCCGCACGCTCTGCAGGAAGTTGTGGATCATCATCGGCTTGAACACGTTCAGCTCGAAGTTGCCCATCGAGCCACCGATGTTGATCGCCACGTCGTTGCCCATCACCTGGCAGCAGAGCATGGTCATCGCCTCGGACTGGGTCGGGTTGACCTTGCCCGGCATGATCGAGCTGCCCGGCTCGTTCTCGGGGATGGCGATCTCGCCCAGGCCGCTGCGCGGGCCGGACGACAGCCAGCGCACGTCGTTGGCGATCTTCATCATCGAGGCGGCGAGGGTCTTGAGCGCGCCATGGGCGAACACGATCGCATCGTTGGCGCCCATCGCCTCGAACTTGTTCGGCGCGGTGACGAAGGGAAAGCCGGTGAGGCGCGACAGCTCCGCCGCCACGCCGGTGGCGAACTTCGGATGCGCATTGAGGCCGGTGCCGACCGCCGTGCCACCGAGGGCCAGCTCGCACAGGTGCGGCAGCGTCTGGTCGAGGTGCTTCAGGCCCTGGTCGAGCTGGGCGACATAGCCCGAGAACTCCTGGCCCAGCGTCAGCGGCGTCGCGTCCTGCAGGTGGGTGCGGCCGATCTTCACGATGTTCATGAAGGCCTGCGACTTGCCGGCCAGCGTCTTGCGCAGCTTGCGCACCGCCGGCTTGAGCTGCTTCTCGATCGCGATCACCGCGGCCACGCTCATCGCCGTCGGGAACACGTCGTTGGAGGACTGGCCCCGGTTCACGTCGTCGTTCGGGTGCACCTTGCGCGATTCGCCGCGCACGCCGCCCATCAGCTCGGAGGCGCGGTTGGCCAGCACCTCGTTCACGTTCATGTTGCTCTGGGTGCCGGAACCGGTCTGCCACACGGCCAGCGGGAATTCCCGGTCGTGGGTGCCGGCCAGCACCTCGTCGGCGGCGGCGATGATCGCCTTCGCCTTGTCCGCCGGCAGCTGGCCCAGTTCGGCGTTCACCGCCGCGCAGGCCTTCTTCACCATCGCCAGCGCATGCACCTGGTCGATCGGCATCTTCTCGGAAGAGATGCGGAAGTTCTCGAGCGAGCGCTGCGTCTGCGCGCCCCAGAGTGCCGCATCGGGCACCCGCATGATGCCCATCGTGTCCTTCTCTTCCCGGAACCCGCTGCTACCGGCGCCGCTGGTCTTGTCCGCGCTCATCTTGTCTCCCTCCGCTACCCTGTTTGCTAGATGGACAGCGCCGGCTTGCCGGCGGCGTCGACCACCACCACGGCGGTCATGTTGACGATCCTGCGCACGGTCGAGCTGGGCGTGATGACGTGCGCCGGCCTGGCCGCCCCGAGCAGGATCGGCCCGACGGTGATGCCGTCGCCCGCGGCCTGCTTGAGCAGGTTGAACGAGATGTTCGCCGCGTCGATCGACGGCATGATCAGCAGATTCGCCTCTCCCTTGAGCCGTGAATTCGGGAACTGCGCGCTGCGGATCGCCTCCGAGATCGCCGCATCGCCATGCATCTCGCCTTCCACCTCGAGGCCTGGCGCGACCTCGCGCAGCCGCAACAGCACTTCGCGCATCTTGCGCGACGACGGCGAATCGTGGCTGCCGAAGCTCGAGTGCGACAGCAGCGCGACCTTGGGCACGATGCCGAAGCGGCGCACTTCCTCGGCGGCCATCGTCGCGATCTCGACCAGCTGGTCGGCGGTCGGATCGTAGTTCACGTAGGTGTCGGCGATGAACACCGTGCGGTTGGGCAGCATCAGCGCGTTCATGCCCGCGTAGGTCTTCGCGCCCGGCTTCAGGCCGATCATGCGTTCGATGTAGCGCAGGTGGTGCTGGTAGATGCCGACCGTGCCGCAGAGCATCGCGTCCGCCTCGCCCTGGCGCACCAGGGTCGCGCCGATCAGCGTCGGACGGCGGCGCATCTCGAGCTTCGCGTACTCGACCGACACGCCGTTGCGCTCCATCACCTGGTGGTACAGCTGCCAGTACTCGCGATAGCGCGGGTCGCTCTCGGTGTTCACCATCTCGAAATCGCGGCCTTCCTGGATGCGCAGGCCCAGGCGCTGGATGCGCGTGTTGATCACCTCGGGCCGCCCGACCAGGATCGGCCGCGCGAGCTTCTCGTCGACCACGATCTGCACCGCGCGCAGCACCTTCTCTTCCTCACCTTCGGCGTAGACCACGCGCCGGGGCGCGCGCTTGGCCGCGCTGAACAGCGGCTTCATCACGAAGCCCGACTGGTAGACGAATTGCTTCAGCTCCTGCTCGTACGCGTCCCAGTCGGTCAGCGGACGCGTCGCCACGCCACTCGCCACGGCAGCCTTCGCCACCGCCGGCGCGATCTTCAGGATCAGCCGCGGGTCGAACGGCCGCGGGATCAGGTAGTCGGGGCCGAACGACAGCGACGAATCGGTGCCGTAGGCCTCGGCAACGATGTCCGACTGCTCGGCCTGCGCCAGGTCGGCGATCGCGCGCACCGCCGCGATCTTCATCTCCTCGTTGATCGCGGTCGCGCCGACGTCGAGCGCACCCCGGAAGATGAACGGGAAGCACAGCACGTTGTTGACCTGGTTCGGATAGTCGGAGCGCCCGGTGGCGATCACCGCGTCCGGGCGCGCCGCCTTCGCCTCGGCAGGATGGATCTCCGGATTCGGGTTCGCCAGCGCGAGGATCAACGGCCGGTCTGCCATGCGCTTGACCATCTCGGGCGTGAGCACGTTGCCGGCGGACACGCCGAGGAACACGTCGGCGCCCTCGATCACCTCGCCCAGCGTGCGCGCCTCGGTCTCGATCGCATAGACATCCTTGTCCGGGTCCATCAGCTTGGCGCGACCCTTGTAGACCACGCCTTCGATGTCGGTCACCGTGATGTTCCGGCGCGGCAGGCCCATGTTGACCAGCAGGTCGAGGCAGGCGAGCGCCGCAGCCCCGGCGCCGGAGACCACCAGCCGGACCTTGTCGATGTCCTTGCCGACCACCTTCAGGCCGTTCAGGATCGCCGCGCCGACGATGATCGCCGTGCCGTGCTGGTCGTCATGGAACACAGGGATCTTCATCCGCTCGCGCAGCTTGCGCTCGACGTAGAAGCATTCCGGTGCCTTGATGTCCTCGAGGTTGATGCCGCCGAAGGTCGGTTCGAGCGCAGCGATGACCTCGACCAGCTTCTGCGGGTCGCGTTCGTCGATCTCGATGTCGAACACGTCGATGCCGGCGAACTTCTTGAACAGCACCGCCTTGCCTTCCATCACCGGCTTGGCCGCCAGCGGCCCGATCGCGCCCAGGCCGAGCACGGCCGTGCCGTTGGTGATCACCGCGACCAGGTTGCCGCGGCTGGTCATGTTGCGCGCCTCGGACGGGTCGGCGGCGATCAGTTCGCACGCTGCGGCAACGCCGGGCGTGTAGGCGAGCGCGAGGTCGCGCTGGTTTGTCAGGCCCTTGGTCGGCGTGACCGATATCTTCCCGGGCCGGGGAAATCGGTGGTAGTCGAGCGCAGCTGCGCGGATTTCCTGGTCGGGCGGCATCTGATGCGCTCCTTCGGGTCAGCACGGGAACCGGGGGACTGGAAGACACTGCAGGTCGCGTTGCCGTTGCGTCGTGGCAGCGCTGGCCGCTTCTGCCGCCGCTCGTGCTGCCGCTGCGACTGCCGCGGCGACGGCCACCGCGACGACCACCGCGACGACCACCGCGGCACCTGCTGCCCGACACCATCCCCGGCCTGAGGACGAAAAGCTTTCGAGTATACCGACGCAGGACCACGCCCGCGAGGCCCGGATTTCTGCCGACATCCGACACCAGACATCCGCCGCGCTGCCCGTGCAGGACGCGCCAGGGCCGAGGCCGAGGCCCGCATTGATATCCTCTGGCAACCATCGCCGCGGCCGACGCGGCGCCCGACTTCCTCCAGGGAGCATTGAGCATGCACCGTCCCTACTCCGCGCACCGCCTTTCCCCGGCAGCCCGCCGCGCATGCGCACTCGCCGCCCTGCTGGGGGCCGCGTCCCTGCTGTCCGCCACCGTTGGTCCGGCGCAGGCACAGGCCCAGACGCCGGCGAACGAGGCGCAGGTCGTGCGCAGCGAACGCGGTCCGGTGCGCGTGGCGACGCTCACCGCGGGCCTCGAGTTCCCCTGGAGCCTCGCCTTCCTGCCCGACGGGCGGATGCTGGTCACCGAACGCCCGGGCCGGCTGCGCGTGCTCGCCCGCGACGGCACGCTCGATCCGAACCCGGTGGAAGGCCTGCCGAAGGTCGCCGTGGTCGGACAGGGCGGGCTGCTCGACGTCCTGCCGCATCCGGCCTTCGCGAGCAACCGCTGGATCTACCTGTCCTTCGCCGGCGGCGACGCCGACGGCGTGGGCACCGACGTCGTGCGCGGGCGCCTGGTCGAGCAGGCCGGCCGCCTGCGGCTGGAGGAGGTGCAGGTCGTGTTCCGGATGGCGCCGCGCTCGACGCGGGGACAGCATTTCGGATCGCGGCTCGCCTTCGATGCGAAGGGCTACCTGTACATCACGCTCGGCGACCGCGGCGAGATGCAGCGCGCGCAGCGCATGGACGACCATGCCGGGTCCGTGATCCGCCTGCACGATGACGGGCGGGTGCCGGCGGACAATCCGTTCGTGCGCACCCCCGGCGCCCGTCCGGAGAAATTCACCCTGGGAAACCGCAACATCCAGGGCGCCGCCATCCATCCGGCCACCGGCGAACTCTGGACGCACGAACACGGGCCGCAGGGTGGCGACGAAGTCAACGTGATACGCGCCGGCCGCAACTATGGCTGGCCGGTGATCACCTATGGCGCCAACTACGGCATCGGCACGCGCATCGGGGAAGGCACGGCCAGGGCCGGCATGGAACAGCCGCTGGCACGCTGGACGCCCTCCATCGCACCCTCGGGCATGGCGTTCTACACCGGCACCGCGTTCCCGGCGTGGAAGGGCAACCTGCTCGTCGGTGCCCTGCGCGGCCAGGCGCTGCACCGGCTGGAACTCGACGGGGAGAAGGTCGTGCACGAGGAGCGCCTGCTGCAGGGGCAGGCGCGGGTGCGCGACGTGCGCACCGGGCCCGACGGCTTCGTCTACCTGCTCACCGACGAACGCAACGGCCGGCTGCTGCGGCTGGAACCCGGGCCCCGGTGAGCCGGGCCGCCGGGCGCGCCCTGCCCGCGACGCCGGCTCAGCTGCGTGCCTTCCAGGCTTCGGGCGTGAACGTCTGCATCGACAGCGCGTGGATCTCCTCGCGCATGCGCTCGCCCAGCGCCTTGTAGACGACCTGGTGCTGCTGCACCTTGTTCCTGCCGGCGAACAGCGCACTGACGATCACCGCCTCGAAATGCGCACCGTCGCCGGTGACCTCGACGAACTCGCAGGGCATGCCCTGCTCGATGTACTGCCTGACCTGCTCGGGTGTCACCATCGTCGTTTCTCCTGTCAGAACGGGCGGCGCCCGTCTTCGCCGACCATCTCGAGGCGCTGCCACGGCGCGGACGGGCTGGCTCGGCACATGCCGTAGCGGAACGGGACCGTCCCGCGGCCCGGCACCGAGAACCGGAGGTCCTGGAACCAGGCGCACTGCTCCCCGGTCGTGCGCTGGATCGCATACAGCGCGGGCAATGCATAGAACCAGCGCATCACGCCGAACGCCGGCTCGTCCCATGCCGCCTGCGCGATCTCGCGGGCATCCTGGTCGAGCCCGAACCGGCTCGCGGGTGCCCAGGTCGCCTGCGCCACCGGGCGATACGCGGCGTCGAGCCGGCGCACGAACCCTGCGTCCTCGCCGGCGACCAGCAACTCGGTGCGGCGCAGGTTCACCTGGGCGACCTCGTAGCTCTCGCCATGCTCGACGACGACCATCCAGTTGAACGGCGATACCGGGCGCGGGACCACGCTCACCTTCGCGTCGGACCAGCCGTTGGCGGCCGCGCGCGCAAGGCCCACCTCGATCGCACGGTCGTGCTGCAGGGCCGAGAACGCGACATGCCCGCAGAGCAGCAGCAGCCCGGCCACCGCCGGCCACCGCCACCGCGCCAGCAGCAGCGTGGCGACGACGGCGGCGAGCGCGATGCCGCTGAACCAGAGGTCGATGATGAACGTTGTCGACAGCGCGAAGCGCCGGTCGGACAGCGGCTGCAGCAGCATCGTGCCGAAGGTGGTGATCAGGTCGCCGGCGACATGCACCGCGAGCGCCGCGGCACTGACGATGAAGAACGGCTTCAGGTACTCGCGCCTGCGGCCGAACCCGCTGAACAGCCAGGCGAGCAGCGCCGCCCACACCGGGAGCATCAGCAGCGAGTGGGTGAGGCCGCGATGGCCGACGAGGTAGGCGACCGGCGACACCAGCGCGAGCAGGCTGTCGAGGTCCGGGAAGGCCGCGGAGAAGAAGCCGACCGCGAGGCAGGCAGCGACGCCCGGTACCACCGGCGCCTCGAGGCCGCGCGACACGGCCACCGGGGCGACGACCCGGGCGGCGAGCACCCCGGTCAATGCATGCGTCAACGTATCCAGATATACCTCGAGAAGGTCAGTCCCACCGGTCGTCCCTGACCTGTACCACGCCCTGCTCGACGCGCACCGGCAGGCAGGCCGTCGGCTCGTAGGCCGGCGCGGTCAGCGCGGCCCCGGTGCGCACGCAGAAGCGCGCACCGTGGCGCGGGCAGACGACCTGGTCGCCCTCCACGACGCCGCCGGCGAGGCGTCCGCCGTCATGGGTGCAGACATCCTCGATCGCGAAGAAGGCACCGCCGATGTTGAACACCGCCACCGCGGTGCCGTCGACATCCACCGTCCGGTAGCCACCGGCTTCGATCTCGGCGGCCGGTGCCACGGCGGTCCATGCACTGGAACCGTCAGACTGCGACAACTTCGAGCTCCGGTTCGATGGTGTGCACGATGTTCTCGATCGCCGAGAGCGTGCCGGAGGTCGAACTCGGGCAGCTGCCGCAGGCACCCTGGTAGTGGACGATGAGCTGGGTGTCGGTGAGGTCGATCACTTCCAGGTTGCCGCCGTCGTTCTGCAGGTACGGACGGATCTGGTCGTCGAGCAGTGCGTTGATGCGGTCGAGCCGATCGAGCGTCGCCGCATCCATGTCGGTGCGCGCGACCGCCGCCGCGGCGACCATGTGCTCGGTGGCGGCATCCGCGGCCGCAGCCTCGCGGATCGGCACGGCGAGTTCGCGCAGCAGTTCGTCCCAGGGCGCCGTGCCATCCTGGGTGACGGTGATCCAGTGGTCCACGTAGTAGACGTTGGTCACGTGCCCGATGTCGAACAGCGCGGCGGCGAGCGGGTCGCCGGCGGCCGCCCCCGCGTCGTCGAACGAGCGGGCGATGCCCCAGGTCAGCGGCTCCTTCAGCACGAACTTCCGGGCATTCGGGTTGGGCGTGTACTCGACTTCTGCGATCTTGGGCATGGGACGGGAGCGTGGCGGGGATCGGGCAGGCGGAAGGCGGCGGGCGCCAGGGGATGAAGCTCGGGCGGTGCCGTCAGGCTGCATCACCTTCGGTGGAGGCGACCGCGTCGTTGTTGAGCGCCGCATGCAGCGTGTGCCACGGCAGGATCGCGCACTTGACGCGCGACGGCAGGTCCTTCACGCCGGCGAACACCTTGAGCCGGCCGAGCATGTGCGGGTCGCGTTCCGGATCGAGCTTGCCGGTGGCCATGTCGCGGAACTGCCGGACCATCGATTCGGCATCGTCCACCGACCTGCCCTTCACCGCGGTGGTCATCATCGAGGCCGAGGCCTTGCAGATCGCGCAGCCGTCCCCCTCGAAGCCGACCGCGTCGACCGTGTTGCCCTCGCCCACCGACAGCGTCAGCACGATGTGGTCGCCGCACAGCGGATTATGCCCTTCGGCACGATGGTTGGCACCGGCGAGCGCGCCCCAGTTGCGGGGCTTGCGGTTGTGGTCGAGGATCACTTCCTGGTAGAGCTGGTTCGACGCGGACATGCGGGGCGGCCTGGGTCAGTCGACGCCGAAGACGGTCTTCGCGCGCTGCAGCGATGCCACCAGCGCGTCGACTTCGGCAAAGGTGTTGTAGAAGGCGAAGGAGGCCCGCGCGGTCGCGGGTATGCGGTAGCGGGTCATCACCGGCTGCGCGCAGTGGTGTCCGGTGCGGATGGCGACGCCGTCCTCGTTCAGCAGGGTCCCGAGGTCGTGCGGGTGGATGCCTTCCATTACCATCGACAGCACCGCCGCCTTGCGTTCGGCGGTGCCGATGATGCGGATGCCGCGGATCGTCGACACGCCTTCCGTGGCGTAGGCGAGCAGGTCGTGCTCGCGGCGCGCGATGGCCTCGATGCCGATGCCGCGCAGGTAGTCGAGCGCCTCGCCCAGGGCGATCGCCGCCATGATCGGCGGCGTGCCCGCCTCGAACTTGAACGGCAGCACGTTGTAGGTGGTCTTCTCGAAGCTCACCGAGGCGATCATGTCGCCACCGCCCTTGAACGGCTGCATCTTCTCGAGCCATTCGGCCCGCCCGTAGAGCACGCCGATGCCGGTCGGGCCGCACATCTTGTGGCCGGAGAACACGTAGAAGTCGCAGCCCAGCGCCTGCACGTCGACCGGGATGTGCGGCGCGGCCTGCGCGCCATCGACCAGCACCGGGATGCCGAACGCATGCGCCGCCTCGATGTAGTCGCGCACCGGCACCACCGTGCCCAGCGCGTTCGAGACATGGGTGATCGCGACCATCTTCACCTTGGGCCCGAGCAGCGCCTGGTAGGCGTCGAACGCCAGCTCGCCGGCGTCGTTGACCGGGATCACCTTGAGCGTCGCCCCGCGCTCCTCGCACAGCATCTGCCACGGGACGATGTTGGCATGGTGCTCGATCGCAGACACGACGATCTCGTCGCCGGCGCCGATGAACTTGCGCCCGTAGCCGTGCATCACCAGGTTGATGCCGTCGGTGGTGCCGCTGGTGAAGATCACCTCGCGCTCGGACGGCGCATTGATGAACGACTGCACCTTCAGGCGCGCCGCCTCGTACTGCGCGGTTGCGGTCTCGGACAGGTAGTGCACCGCGCGGTGGATGTTCGAATGCTCGCGCGTCTGGTAGTGCACGATGCGGTCGATGACCCGCTGCGGCATCTGCGCGCTGGCCGCGTTGTCGAGGTAGACCAGCGGCTTGTCGCCGATGCGCATCGACAGGATCGGGAAGTCGGCGCGCACCCGGTCGATGTCGAAGCCGGCGGTGGTGTCGTGCATGTCCATGGGTTTCACAGCCCGCTCCTTGCCATCACCTGCGCAGCCAGCCGGGCCACCAGCGACCGGACCGGGATGCGCTCGATCACCTCGGCGGCGAACGCATAGGTGAGAAGTTTCCGCGCCTGGGCGAGCGGCAGCCCGCGGCTCGCCAGGTAGAACAGTTCGTCGCCGTCGAGCTGGCCGACGGTCGCGCCATGCGCGGCCTTCACGTCGTCGGCGAAGATCTCCAGCTGCGGCTTGGCGTTGACCTGCGCCTTCGGCGACAGTAGCAGGCCTCGGCTCTGCTGGGCGGAATCGGTGCGCTGCGCATCCGGGCGGACGAGGATGCGGCCGTTGAACACCGCATGCGCCGCACCATCGCAGACGCACTTGTGGAGCTGGCGGCTGGTGCCGTTCGGCTTCGCATGGTCGAGCAGCGTGTGCGTGTCGGAATGCTGCCGGGCCTCGATCAGCGCGAGCCCGTCGAGGTGGGCCTGCGCCCCTTCCCCGTCCAGCGTGACGGCCAGGTCGAGCCGCGACAGCCGCGCGCCGATGTTCAGGCTGACCGATGCATAGCGGCCGTCGCGAGCGACCGACGCTGCGCAGCGGCCGACATGGAAGCTCGCCCTGTTCTCGCGCTGCAGCCGGACATGGCGCAGCGATGCGTTGGCCCCGACCACGCACTCGGCCACCGCGTTGGAGAACACGATCGACTCGCCGAGGGATGCGTGTTCCTCGACCAGCGTGAGTTCGCTGCCCGCCCCGGCCACCACCAGCAGCCGCGGGTGCACTGCCAGCGGCGCCGTGCGCCCGGTCGACAGGAACAGCAGGTGGACCGCGCCCGGCACCACGGTGCCCGCATCGCACACCACGGCGGCGCCGTCGGACAGGCGGGCGGTGTTCAGCGCGCTGAAGAAGTCGGATTCGAACGGTGCATGGCGCGCGAGGTGGGCACGGACCGCTGCGGCATCGGCGCCATTGGCACCGTCGGCAGCGAACAGCGCGGACAGCGGATGCAGGCGCACGCCCTGCGGCAGCCCGCCGGTGGCGGACAGGCCCGGCGCGAACACGCCGTCGACGAACACCAGCCGCGCGTCGGTCGCTTCCTCGATCAGCAGCGGCGCCAGCGCGTCGCGGTCGGGCACCGACGCCGCGGACGTGTCGACCACGTAGGACTGCCTGGCGATCTGCGCGATGTCGGTGAAGCGCCAGGCTTCGTCGCGCGGCGTCGGCACCGGCAGGCGCGCGGCCGCCGCGCGCGCCGCCTCGACCACCTCGGCCAGCCAGGCGGCCCCGGCCGCCGGCGGCAGCGCGGTGGTGCCCAGCGCGGGGAACGGAATGCCGGCGGATGCAGTCATCGCATCCACCCTCAGGCTGCCTGGCGGGCGCCGGTGACCCAGTCGTAGCCGCGGCTCTCGAGTTCCAGCGCGAGCGACCGGTCGCCGCTCTTCAGGATGCGGCCATCGGCCATCACGTGCACATGGTCGGGCACGATGTAGTTCAGCAGCCGCTGGTAGTGGGTGATCATCACGATCGCGCGCCCGGGCGCGGCCAGCGCATTGACCCCGCCGGCGACGATGCGCAGCGCGTCGATGTCCAGGCCGGAATCGGTCTCGTCCAGGATGGCCAGCTTCGGCTCGAGGATCGCCATCTGCAGGATCTCGTTGCGTTTCTTCTCGCCGCCGGAAAAGCCGTCGTTCACGCTGCGGTCGAGGAAGCTCGGGTCCATCTCGACCAGCTTCGCCTTCTCGCGCACCAGGTCGTCGAACTCGAGCGGGTCGAGCTCGTCGCGCCCCTCCTCGGTGGCCTTCGCGTTGTAGGCCAGGCGCAGGAAGGCGCTGTTGGTCACGCCCGGGATCTCCACCGGGTACTGGAACGCGAGGAACACCCCAGCGCGCGCGCGCGCATCGGCCTCGAGCTCGAACAGGTTGCGTCCCTCGAACAGCACCTCGCCGCCGGTGACTTCATAGGCGGGATGACCGGCCAGCACCTTGGAGAAGGTGCTCTTGCCCGAGCCGTTCGGCCCCATGATCGCGTGCACTTCGCCGGCACGGACAGTCAGGTCGAGTCCCTTCAGGATGGGCACGCCGTTGACGGTTGCATGGAGGTTGCGGACTTCGAGCAGCGTCGCTGCAGTGGGGTCGATCATCCTACGGATCCTTCGAGCTTGAGGCCCAGCAACTTGGTCGCCTCGACGGCGAACTCCATCGGCAGGTGGATGAACACGTCGCGGCAGAAGCCGTTGATGATCATCGAGATCGCCTGTTCGGCGTGCACCCCGCGCTGGGCGAAATAGAAGAGCTGTTCCTCGCCGATCTTCGAGGTCGTGGCCTCGTGTTCGACGATGCTGGCCGGGTTCTGCACCGTGAGGTACGGGAAGGTATTGGCCGAGCAGCGGTCGCCGATCAGCATCGAGTCGCACTGCGAGTAGTTGCGCGCGCCGTCGGCCGACGCGCCGATCTTCACCAGGCCGCGGTAGCTGTTGCTGGAGCGGCCGGCCGAGATGCCCTTGGAGACGATCTTGCTGCGGGTGTTCTTCCCGACATGGATCATCTTGGTGCCGGTG
>JAJTHE010000173.1 GCA_021298815.1 Betaproteobacteria bacterium
CACGCCGAGCTTCGCCCGCCGGGTCATCCAGACGTTGGGACGGTAGCGCGGATCGCCGTAGATCCGGTACATGTTGGACAGCACCGCATGGATGCGCTCGACGCCGACGACATCGCCGAACTTGAGCGGCCCGTGCGGGTAGTTCAGGCCCAGCGTGACCGCCTTGTCGATGTCCGACGGCGATGCGGTCTTCATCTGCGCGATCGAGCAGCCGATGTTGCAGATCATCGCCACCACGCGCTGGGCGATGAAGCCCGGGCTGTCGCGCAGCACCGTCACCGGCGTGCCGTCGGAGGCGAGCAGTCCGTGCGCCGCGGCGATCATCGCCGGGTCGGTCAGCGGCGTGCCCATGATGGTGCGCCGCTTGACCAGCGGGAACAGGGTGTCGACCGCCACCGTGCGCTTCGGGTCGAGGCCCTGCTCGACCGCGCAATGGGTCGCATCGGTGCCGTAGGGCGTGACCAGGATCAGCGCACCGGCGCTCGGCGCGTCGCCGCGCTCGACGCTGGCGCCGAGCTTCGACAGCAGCGCGGACAGCGCTTCATGGCCATGGGGTTCGGCGCGGCTCACCCAGACGCTCGCCGGGCTCGCATCCGGGGCCGGCGCCTCGGGCGCGACCAGCGGCTTCATCTCGGCGTCGTACTCGTAGAAGCCCCGCTTCGTCTTGCGGCCCAGCACGCCGGCCTCGTAGCGCGCGCGCATCAGCATCACGGGCCGGTAGCGCGGCTCGTCGTAGAACTGCTGGTAGATCGCTTCCGACGCGGGATGGGTGACGTCCAGGCCGGTGAGCTCCATCAGCTCGAACGGGCCCATGCGGAAGCCGCCGACATCGCGCATCACGCGGTCGATGTCGACGATGCCAGCCAGGCTCTCCTGCAGCATGTGCGCCGACTCGATGGTGAAGCCGCGACCGACCTGGTTCACGATGAACCCGGGCACGTCGACGCAGCGCACCGGCTCGCGGGTCATCCGCTTGCCGATCACCATCAGCGCATCGCCGACCCACGGCGCGCTCTGCACGCCGTCGATCACCTCGACCAGCTTCATCAGCGGAACCGGGTTGAAGAAATGGAAGCCGGCGAAACGATGCGCGGTCTTCAGCTTCGCCGAGATGGTGGTCACCGACAGCGACGAGGTGTTGGTGGCCAGGATGCACTCGGGCGTCACGACCTGCTCGAGCTCGGCGAACACCTGCTGCTTCACCGCAAGGTTCTCGACGATCGCCTCGACCAGCAGGTGGCAGCGCGCATAGCCGGCCGTGCTGTCGATGACCTCGACGCGGCCCAGGGCGGCGGCGGCATCGGCATCGGACAGCTGGCCCTTCTCGGCTGCGCGCTGGAACATCTTGCCGATGAACTCGCGCGCCTCGGCGGCGGCACCGGGCTTGGCGTCATGCAGCAGCACGTGCATGCCGCCGGCGGCGGCTACCTGGGCGATGCCGCGGCCCATCGCACCTGCGCCCAGCACGCCCACCACCAGATCGGGACGATGCGGATCGAAACTCGGATCGGATGCCATCTGTGACTGTTCCTCCTGGACCCGAGGCACGCCGCAGGCCCGGTCGGGCGCGACGGCCGGGCCTCGTTGTCAGAGCCCCTTGAACTGGGGCTTGCGCTTCTCCATGAAGGCCGTGCGGCCTTCCTTGTAGTCTTCCGTCGTGTAGCAGAAGTCGACCGCCTTCGCGCAGGCGTCGAGGTCGCGGTCTGCCGGATCGGCATGGATGTTCTTGATGATCAGCTTCACCGAGGCGATGGTCACCGGCGCATTGTTGGCGATCACCATCGCGTAGTCGCGGGTGTACTGCTCGAGCTGGTCGTTCGGCACCACGCGGTTGACGAGACCCATGGTCTCGGCCTCCTTCGCGTTGAAGCGGCGGGCCGTGTAGAAGATCTCGGCCGCGAACGACGGGCCGACGATGTCGGCCAGGCGCTTGATGCCGGAGAACCGGTAGCCCAGGCCGAGCTTGGCGGCCGGCACCGAATACTGGGAGTCTTCCGAGGCGATGCGGATGTCCGCGCCCAGCGCGATGCCCAGGCCGCCGCCGATGCAGAAGCCGCGGATCATCGCGATAACCGGCTTGCCGCAGGCCTGCAGGCGGTCGTTCGCATGGTCGGCGAGCGCATTGTATTCTTTCACTGCTTCCATCGTTCCGCGGCGCTCGCCGAACTGCGAGATGTCGGCGCCGGACACGAAGGCCTTGTCGCCGGCGCCGGTAATGATGATCACGCGGATCTCCGGGTCGGCCTCGCAGGCGTCGAGGATCTTCGGCAGCGACTCCCACATGTCGACGGACATCGCGTTGTGCCGCAGCGGCTGGTTGAAGACGATCCAGCCGAGGGGACCTTCCTTGCGGACGATCATCCGTTCGGTGATGCCTTGCAGGGCGGGCAGCGCGTCGTTCATGCCGGACCTCTTCGAGTGTTTCTTGGGTGACAGGAGCAGGGGCGAAGAACATAGCAGATTTGCCGCCCCCGGGAAAACGGGCTAACGTGCCGCCTGAACACCGGAAATCGGCCAGGTACAGAGCCGATCCGGTGCAGGAACCGGTGAAACCGAGGAGGAGTCATGTCGAGCACGAGCCACATACGCCGGCGCGGGCTGTCCGCGTTCGCCACTGCCGCCGCACTGTCGACGCTGTCATGGGCGGTTTCCGTGACCGGATCGATGCTGCTCGCCAGCGCCGGACCTGCCGCGGCACAGGCCACGGCCCAGCCCTTCCCGACCAAGCCGCTGCAGATCATCGCGCCGTTCTCGGCCGGCGGCGACGCCGACCTCGCCGCCCGCGCACTGGCCAACGTGCTGCCGCGCTACCTGAACGGTCAGCAGGTGCTGGTGGTCAACCGCACCGGCGCCAGCGGCGCGATCGGCTCCGAGATGGTGTCGAAGGCGACGCCGGACGGCTACACGCTGCTGCTCGCGCGCGTGGGCTCGCAGGCCGTGCTGCCGGCGCTCGCACCCAAGCTCGGTTACCGCTGGAACGACTACACTTTCCTCGGCCTGCTGGAACTCAATCCGTATGTCTGCCTGGTGCGCGCCGATTCGCCGCATCGCACGTTCGACGACCTGGTCAATGCCATCCGCAAGAATCCCAAGAAGCTGACCTACAGCACGGCGGGCTTCGGAACCATCCACGAGATGGGGCCGCAGATGATGTTCGACGTGTTCAAGCTGGGCAAGGACGCGGCGATCCAGGTGCCGTTCAAGGGCGGCGGCGACGCGGCGATCGCGATCCTGTCCGGCCAGGTCGACTTCGGCTGCGGCAACCTCGGCCCGGCCAACCCGCAGATCCAGGCCGGCAAGCTGCGCGCGTTGATGGTCACGTTGCCGGAACGGTACAAGGACATCCCGGACGTGCCGACCGCGCGCGAGATCGGCGCCGAGGCGATGGAGCGCATCGTCGGCTGGAGCGCCCTGTTCGGACCGCCGAACATGTCGAAGGAGCAGGTCGCCTTCTGGAGCAAGGTGATGGCCCAGGTCGCCAGGGACCCGGACTGGATCCGCGCCACCGAGAAGATCGGCTCCGTACCGCAGATCCGCTCGCCCGCCGACACCGCCATCTTCGTGCGCGAGCAGTTCGAGACCTACGAGCGCATCGGCAAGACCTTCGGCATCGTGCTCAACCCGTAGCGCAGGAAACCCGGAGCTGACGGAAATCCGGGTCAGAGACGAATTTCCCCGAGGAAATTCGTCTCTGACCCGGATTTCCGCCAGGCGGCTAGGTGGTCGCGGGAAGCAGGCCGGCGACGGACGCCTTCAGGCGCAGCAGCGCGCCGATGCGGGTCAGTTCCGGCATCGGGACGCCGCAGCGCGCAGCCAGTTCCAGCGGGGCATCGACCAGTGCGCCGATCTCGATCTCGCGCCCGGCTTCGAAGTCCTGCAGCGTCGACGGCTTGTGGATGCCGGTGTCACGGGCCTGGGCCATCTTGGCCGGGATGTCGCCTGTGATGCCCGACCCGGTCGCGACCGCCAGCGCCGCGATCTCGCGCATGATGGCCTCGGCGATCGGTCCGGTGGAGGCGTCGCGCGCCACGTCGCACTGGCGCCCGCCGGTCAGCGCGCACAACGTGTTGAACGCCGCGTTGGTGACCAGCTTGGTCCATACCACGCGCCGGATGTCGCCACTCACCACCGCCTGGAAGGGGGAGCCCTCGAAGACCTGCGCCACCTTCGCAGCGGCGGCGGGATCGCCACCAGCGGTGACCGGCCCCAGCGTGAGTTGCCCAGGCACGGTCTGCGTCCAGTTCGCCTGCTCGAGGCTTCGCCAGGCCGGCGAATAGGTGACGGCACCGACCAGGCGATCAGCGCCGACGGCCGCGGCGAGTTCGCCGCGCGGATCGACGGCCCGCACCGGCTGCTGCGCCGTGCCGAACCACCACGGAACGCCGTTGACCACCGGTGCCACCAGCGTATCGGGCCCGATTGCGCCACGCACCTGCGCCAGCGCCGCACCGAGCGAGAAGGCCTTGGTGGCGAAGATCACGATGTCGGCCGGCGACAGCGGCGTGTTGCCGTCGACCACGCGCGGCCGCGCATGGAACTCGACCTTGTCGGGGGTGACCACGCGGATGCCGCGCTCGGCGATCGTGCGTGCCGTCTCGCCGCGCACGAACACCGCGACATCGCGGCCGGCTGCGCCGAGATAGCCGGCGAGCATGCCGCCGATGGCACCTGCACCTACGATCAGGATCTGTCCGGACATGGGCGACGCCTCAGGGTTGTCGAAGGCTACTGCTCTACCTTGATACCGGCCGCTCGGATGGTCTTCCCGTAACGTTCGGTCTCTTCGCGCACGATACGCGCCAGCACCTCGGGCGTGCTCGCATGCAGGTCGAAGCCGACGGCCAGCAGGCGGTCGCGCACGTCTGGCTCGGAGAGGATCGCCTTCACCTCGGCATTGAGCCTGCGCACGACGGACTGCGGCGTGCGTGCCGGGGCGAGCAGCGCCTGCATGTTGTCGGCGATCACGCTCGGGAAGCCGCTCTCGACCAGGGTCGGCACGTCGGTCAGCACGGCGCTGCGCCGGGCGCTGGTCACCGCGATCGCCCGGAGCGCGCCGGACTTCACATGGCTGACCGTCGGCGGCAGCGCGGTGCAGCCGATCGGAATCTGGTTGCCGAGCACCGCGGACACCACCGGTGCGGCACCGTTGTACGGGACATGCTGCAGGTCGACGCCGGCGGCCAGCCGCAGCGCCTCGCAGGCGATGTGCGGCGTGGTGCCGGCCCCTGGCGTACCGAAGCTGAATTTCCCGGGTTGCGCCCGGATCAGCGCGACCAGCTCGGCGGCATTCTTCGCGGGCACCGACGGGTGCACGAAGACGATGTTGGGCGATACCGCGACATAGGAGATCGGCGCGAAGTCGCGCACCGGGTCGAACGGCGGGGTGGCCGACAGCAGCGGGTTGGACACCAGGTTGCTGCTCGAGAACAGCAGCGTGTGCCCGTCGGGCACCGCCTTGGCGACCGTCTGGATCGCGATGTTGCCCGAGGCACCCGCGCGGTTGTCGACCACCACCGGCTGGCCCAGTCGATCGGCGAGGCGGCCGGCGACCACGCGCGCGATGAAGTCGGTCGGCCCGCCGGGCGCGAACGGAACCATCAGCCGGATCGGCCGGATCGGAAAGCCGTCGGACGCGGTCGCGCCCTTCGCCTGGGCAAGGGCCGCGGGGGCGATGCCCGTCAGCGCGCAGGCCACCAGCCATCCGCCCAGCGTGCGACCGGTCGCCGCCCGTGCACGCGACTCGATCGCCTGTCCGATACCTGCAGTGAAAACCGCCATCGCTCCTCCTGTCGACCCGTCGAGGGGTCCTGCGCTCCGCGTGTCGCTGTCGTCGCCGTGCCGCGGGAGGACCCGGGTCCGGTCGTGGGCGCGCAGAGTATACTGAAGTGGTCATGGCTGTCCGCCGCTCGCAATGAAGCCAGCACCCTTTGCCTACGTTCGCGCACAGTCGGTCGAGCACGCGCTCGACGTGCTGGCCGAGCATGGCGACGACGCGCTGGTGCTCGCTGGCGGGCAGAGCCTGGTGCCGATGCTGAACCTGCGCCTGGTGCAGCCGGCGGTGGTGCTCGACATCAATGCGCTGCGCGGGCTCGCGGCGATCGATACAGACCCGGCCAGCGGCGCGCTGCGAATCGGCACGCTGGTCCGGCACCGCGAGATCGCCAGCCACCAGACCGTCGCCGCGCGCGCGCCACTGCTGCACGACGCGGCCCCATGGATCGCGCATCCGGCCGTGCGCCACCGGGGCACGCTGGGCGGCAGCCTCGCGCTGGCAGATCCGGCGGCCGAATGGCCCGCCTGCGCGGTGGCGCTCGACGCGACGATCCGGCTGGCGAGCCGCGACGGCGGCGAGCGTTCCGTTCCCGCCAGCGCGTTCTTCCAGGGGCTGTACCAGTCCGAGCGGCGCGCCGACGAGTTGCTCGTGGGCTGCGACTTCGCGCCGCCTGGCGACGATGCCGTGTTTTCCTTCCGCGAGCTGGCACGCCGCCATGGAGACTACGCGGCCGTCGGGCTGGCCCTCTCGGCACGCGGCAGGCCGGGGGCATGGACTGCCATGCGCGTCGTCTTCTTCGGCGTCGGCGACACCCCGGTGCAGGCGAGCGCCTGTGCCGCGGCACTGATCGCCGGCGTCGATTTCCCGGAGGCGCAGGCGCGGCTCGAAGGCGAACTGGACCCCAGGCCCGATCTCTGGTTCTCGGCGCAGGCCAAGCGGCATCTCGCCGTGCACCTGCTGCGCGAAGCCTGGCGCGATCTCGGCAATCCGATGGCAGGCGAGTGAATTGGAACCCATGCAGGACATCGAGCTCGAACTGAACGGCCAGCGGGTGCGTCTCGCCGTCTCCCGGCGCGAACATCTCGCCGATGCACTGCGCCAGCGCTGCGGGCTCACCGGCACGCACCTGGGCTGCGAGCACGGCGTGTGCGGCGCATGCACGGTGCGGGTGGACGGCGCGGCGGTCCGCGGCTGCCTGATGCTGGCCGTGCAGGCCGACGGCGCACGGGTACGCACGATCGAGGGCGAGGGCGACGATCCGGTGATGCGGGCCCTGCAGGATGCGTTCGTCGAACGCAACGCGCTGCAGTGCGGATACTGCACGCCCGGGTTCCTGCTCACGGCGGCCGAGCTGATCGCGCTCGATCCGGATCCTTCGCGCGAATCGATCCGCGCCTACCTGTCGGGCAACCTATGCCGCTGCACCGGATACCAGGCGATCGTGGATGCGGTCGAGCTCGCCGCGCGCCGGCTGCGCGAAGCACCCTCGACGGACGGCCGCGCACGATGAGCCACGATCCGGGAATGCCGTCCACGGCCGGCCCGCGCGCGCGCACGATCGGACAGCCGTCCGCGCGCGCCGAGGCGCGGCGGTTCGCGACCGGCACCGGTGCCTATGTCGACGACCTGCCGGTGCACCGCCTCCTGCATGCCGCCTTCCTGCGCAGCCCGGTGGCACACGGCACGATCGTGAAGCTGGACCTCGCGCCCGCGCTGCGCATGGACGGCGTGGTCGCCGCCTGGGACGGGGAGACGCTCGCCGCGCACTGCCAGCCGGTGCGCGGCGTGCTCGCGCATCTTCCCGCCATGCAGGCCGCGCTGCAGTGGCCGCTGGCGCGGGGGCGGGTGCGCTGGGTCGGGGAGCCGGTGGCGATCGTGGTCGCCGAGAGCCGCGCGATCGCCGAGGACGCTGCACAGTCGATCGCGTTCGAATGGGCCGACCTGCCACCGCTGGTCGATCCGCGCGCCGCACTGGAAGCCGATGCGCCTCGGCTACACCCGGAACTGGACAGCAACCTGATGTTCACGGCGACGGTCGCAACCGCCAATGTCGACCAGGCCTTCGCACGCGCCGCCACGGTGGTCGAGCTCGCGCTGCGCAGCGAGCGCGTGACGGCGATGTCGCTCGAGCCCCGCGGCCTGCTGGCGCAATGGGATGCCGCGCAGCGCCGCCTCACGGTGCGCATGGGCACGCAGGTCCCGTGGATGATGCAGGCGGTGTTCGCGAACGTGCTCGGCCTGGACTGCGACCAGGTCAGGGTCGTCGCGGCCGACACCGGCGGCTCGTTCGGGTCGAAGATCCACTGCTACGGCGACGAATCGGCGGTCGCCGTGGCCGCGATGCTGGTCGGACGCCCGCTCCGCTACGTGGTCGACCGGCTGGAGGCATTCGTCTCCGATGTCCATGCACGCGGCCATGAAGCCATCGTGCGTGCGGCGGCCGATGCCGATGGCCGGCTCACCGCGTTCGAGGTCGACGACCTGTGCGGCGCCGGCCCGTTCTCGATCTATCCGCGCGGCAGCGTCAACGAATCGCGGCATGTGCTCGGCCTCACCGGGGCCTGCTACCGCGCCACCGAGTATCGCGCCCGGATCCGGGTCGCCCTGCAGAACAAGGCGATCTACGGGCAGTACCGCGGCGTCGGCCATCCGCTCGCCTGCCTGTTCACCGAGGCGGCGGTGGATGCCGTGGCGCGCAGGCTGGGCGTGGATCCGCTCGCGTTCCGACGACGCAACCTCGTGCCCGACGATGCCTATCCGCATCGTGCACCGTCCGGCGCGCGCTTCGAGCGCCTGTCGCTGTGCGCCTGCCTAGACGAACTGGCCCGGCTGATGGACTACGACCGACTGCGTTCCGACCAGCGCGCGCCGAGCGTCGGTCGCGAACCTGGCGTGTACCGCGGCATCGGGCTCGCGGTGTTCGTCGAGAACTCGAACCACTCGTCGTCCAACTACGGCCGGGGTGGCGCGCCGATCGCGAGCCGCGACGGCGCCACAGCCCGGCTCACCCAGGGCGGCGGCATCCATTGCGCGATCGGCCTGACCGACTCCGGGCAGGGCGTGACCACCGCGATGGCGCAGATCGCCGCCGACGCCATCGGCGTGCCGCTGGCCGACGTGCGGGTCTTCATGGGCGATACCGAGCACACGCCGGTCAGCGGTGGCAACTGGGGCTCGCGCGGCACCGGCATCTCCGGCGAGGCGCTGTGGCAGGCCGGCCTCGCCCTGCGCGCGCAGCTGCTCGAGGCCGCGGCCGCCCTGCATGCGTGCAGCCCGGAGGCGCTCGACCTGGTCGACGGCGTGGTCCAGCGTCGCGACGACGCGTCGAGCCTGTGCACGCTGAAGGCGCTGGCCGAGGCGATCTACTTCCGACCCGAGCGCTTCCCGCCCGGGTTCCGGCCGGAGCCCGCGGCGCAGCGCCACTATGCACAGACCGAGTACGACGGCATCTACACCAACGGCGCCAGTGCCAGCTGGGTCGAAGTCGATACCCGCACCGGTTTCGTGAAGGTGCTCGGGCACTGGATCGTCGACGACTGCGGCACGGTGATCAACCCGCTGCTGCTGGACGAACAACTGCGCGGCGCGGCAGTGCAGGGCATCGGCCAGGCGCTGTTCGAGGGTTGCCTGTACGGCACGCAGGGCGAACTGCGCAACGCCACGCTGGCCGACTACCTCGTGCCGATGGCCGCCGAGATGCCGGACATACATGTCGGCCATGTCGCCACGCCCACCGCCACCTCCGCACTGGGCGCCAAGGGCGGGGCCGAAGCGGGCGTCACCGGCGCACTGGCTTCCGTCGTGAACGCGATCAACGACGCACTGTTGCCGCTCGACGCCCATGTACTGGAACTGCCGGTCACACCTGAACGCATCCTGCGCGCGATCGGCGCGCTGGACCGCCGATAGACAATCCGGGTCAGAGACGAATTTCCCGGAGGAAAATCGTCTCTGACCCAGTAGTGTCCCAACGTTCAGGGCCGCTGGTTGCGCAAGGCCCTGATCAGGAAAGGATATGAGGCAATCGGCTCTGGTCTCGATTTGAACCGGCGGCAACGATTCTGCGACTCTGCGAACACCGCGTTCGCAGGGGTGACCGATGAATCAAGGCAAGCTAGTGTTCGCGCAGGTGATGCAGCACCTCCCGCTGACGACCTTCCGCCGTTGTGTCGCGCGGTATCGAGGCGAGCACAAGGTTCAATCCTTCTCCTGCCTGGACCAGTACCTGTGCATGGCGTTCGCACAGCTGACTTTTCGGGAGAGCCTGCGCGACATCGAAGCGTGCCTTCGCGCCCAGCGCAACAAGCTCTACCACCTCGGCATCCGCTCGACGGTCGCGCGCAACACGCTGGCCAACGCCAATGCCGTGCGCGACTGGCGTATCTACGCCGAGTTCGCTCAGAGCCTGATCGGTATCGCACGAGGGCTGTACGTCGACGAACCCTTCGGTGTCGATCTGAAGGACACGGTCTACGCACTGGACACCACAACCATCGACTTGTGCCTGTCGGTGTTTCCGTGGGCACCGTTCCAGGGTGTCAAGGCCGCAGTCAAGCTCCATACCCTGCTCGATCTGCGCGGCAACATTCCCACGTTCATCCACATCAGCGACGGCAAGCTAAGCGAAGTTAGGATCCTCGATCAGTTGATCCCCGAGGCGGGCGCCTTCTACGTCATGGATCGTGGCTTCCACGACTTTTCTCGCCTGCATCGATTCGATCAGGCAGGCAGCTTCTTCGTCACGCGCGCCAAATCCAATACCCAGTTGAGCCGGCGCTACTCCCGAGGCGTCGATCGCAGCACCGGGCTGATCTGCGACCAGACCGTAGTGCTGGCCGGCAAGCACACGCCGAACTACTACCCGGCACCAATGCGCCGCATCCGTTTCAAGGATCCTGCGACGGCCAAGACGCTGGTCTTCCTGACCAACAACTTCGCATTGCCGGCCATCACGATTACCGAGCTCTATCGGTGCCGCTGGCAAGTCGAACTGTTTTTCAAGTGGATCAAGCAGCACCTGCGGATCAAGGCCTTCTTCGGGACCTCCGAGAACGCCGTCAAGTCGCAGATCTGGATCGCCGTCTCGGTCTACGTGCTCGTGGCCATCGTCAAGAAGCGCCTCGATCTGTC
>JAJTHE010000112.1 GCA_021298815.1 Betaproteobacteria bacterium
CACAAACATGCTCTCAGCCTAGGGTGGGCTTGGAAATTCCCGAGTATTTGCGGGCTTTTCGCCAGAAACCTTGATGGTGCGAGGGCGGAATGGTCGGGCTTTTTCTCTCCGAATCGCGGGATTCTCTCCAAAGCTTGAGGGTTAGTCGATTTTTCCAACAAGGTTTAACGCGTTGATCTGAAATGGTTTTCTTATGCTGCGACGCAGCATGGGTTGGCGAAATAGATGCCTGGGGGAGTGGAACTGGGGGCGGAAAATTGATCGGGGACTACAAGGTTTGGGAGGCTGCCACTTCCGTTGGTCTTCAGCAGCCAGTGTAACGATGGGGGGCGTGAGACTCCCTTCTGCCTCATTGGCTACAGCAGAGTACCAGAGCCACCCTCTTCCTTGGCGGCCTTCTCGGCTGCCTTCGTCAGAGCCTCGTATTTTTGACCCTCAATGTCGGGTGTGCCGCCAGCGAAGGCTTCCGGCTCAGCGGGCGGAATTCTCGTGGCGAATAGCTTAATGTCGGTGTGCGCCACGATGTGCTGCACCGTCGCCAACGTGAACACTTTGCCGCCCGTGGCAATCAACAGGTTCCGCATGTCTTGCCGCCGTACGGCAAAGCCACGCCCCGCGAGCGCGGCGACCACTTGATAGCCTCTGGGATTGGATGATGCGTCTCTCGATAGGTTAACGAGGTTGATGATGCGGGTGACCTTGTCGCGAGCCGTGCCGTCGTCCTCAGTTACCTTCGCCTCAATGATAACCCGTGGGTTTGCCCAGGACGGAATAATGAAGTCTGGTGACTGTACGAAGCCCGGTACTTTCTCGGCTCGCTTCGTCTTGTGGTTGCTAACTCCCCATCGGTCTAGCTGCCGCTCAATGGCGCTCTCCAGCGCGTCACCGACCAGCTCTGACACGGAATCTCGGTGACCTGCGAAAGGCCTTCCGAGAAATCGTTCATAGAGAAGCGCCGCGTAGGGGATGCCAAGCTGCGAAGATGCCTTGAGCGAATCCTTGCCGCGCTCGGTGTCGATCTTACCGAGACGGTGGACCACCTTGTCCGACGTCCCCGCCGGTACCCCAGCCAGCAGCAACTCGTTGGCGGTCCTGACCATCGCCTGGAGGCGGGCCATCATCAGAGGGGACGGCTTAAGGGGCTTCGTAGGCTCCAGCCGTACCTTGCGGTCTAGCGTGCGGGCGAAGCCTTGGTCCACCTCCACCTTAGTACGTACCGTCGTCGTGTAGGCCAGTTCGGGCGGGGTGAAGCCGAGCATGGTCCGCAGGACCAAGAAGGAAATCGGCACATCCAGGATGCACGTGAGCAGGGCTTCCGGCGCCAGCGTGTCAAACCCGCTTGTGGCCTTCTTTAGGGCCTCATAGCCCGCCTCGAAGACCGAGTAGTCCACGAAGCCTTCGCCCTTGGGCATCGAAATGAAGTCCGAGGACAGACCCGCGTAGATGGAGTCTACGTGATCCTCGATGTTGACCGAGATCTCGGCCGCGGGAATCTCAAAAGGAAACGGCATCTATGGTCTCTGACACCCTGCGTTGGTCGACGAAGAGCGGAAGCCCGACCGCTGCCGGTGCGTCCGGCGTGAGCGCCGCCACTACCGAATCGAGCGATGCCAGCCGATCCATCCCATCGGAAAGGAACTTCAGCTTCTCCTTGGTCGGGAGGCAAGGGTTCCATTTCGCCCGTAGATTCCAGATTGCCATACGCGCCAGGTGCCCAAAGACAATGCAACGGGTATCGCCGGGTGTGGGCCGCATGCCGCCCGCTCGCAGTTGCTGCAGGTCGCGGCTGACGATGATGGCCAACCCGTCCGAATCCGTAAACAGCCATTCCTTGGGCGTGGTGCCCGTGCTGCGGCACACGAAGACCGTATCGACGATTGAGGAGCCGGTCCCAGAAATGTGGATGCTCCCCGCCATCTCGGCCGGGCAGGGCAAAGAAGCCGAGCATGTCAGGCCCGCGTCGAGAATGGCGACTGCCACCGAAGCATATGCTTCCTGCTTATTGTGGTGAAAGGTGAACGCGAGCGGGGCGCCTGGCTTCAGTGCAACCGCCATGCGGCGGTAGACCTCTGCCAAGCCCTCGGTGAACCGTGCGAGGTCGCGGCCCTTCGTCGTGTTTCCGGTGACTTCCCCAGCGGAACGTGCGCTGGTCGGGGTGAAGCCCTCGGCAAGCGAGCCAACCAGCTTCCGGAGCCAGATATAGCAGAAATCCATCAGCTCGCCGTACTGGACCATTCCGAAGTACGGAGGGTCAGTGAAGCAGCCGTCGAGGCTGGCTGGCGGCAGCTCCACCTCGGTGGAGGACTTGCAACGGATGGCGATGCTCCGCGGCCGGTAGCCTTCGCGGCGCTCGCCAATCCACTCGCCATGCACCGGGACTTGGGCGTCCTTGCCCTTGGCGCCAGGTTGCACCTCGAAGGGAGCGTCGCAGTACGCCTTAGCAGCCCGATACTTCTCGACGATGTTGGACCAGCCTCCCGAGCCAACGTTGCTGGCGCCGAGTTTCTTCTCTCCGCCGTTAACGATACCGAGCAGGTTGCTCTCGCACTGCACGAGGCCAACCGGGAAGCCGTGGACGCTGAAAATGTCTAGGGACTTGAGCGCCATCGTGTCGTAGCGGCAGAGCATGTTCTGGTATCGCAGTAGGTCCGAGAGGTTCGTCGCTAGCGCGTGCCGCACACGATCGTCCTGGACGGCGGCGATGAGCCGGGCACTCGCCTCCAGCCCGAGTAACTGCCTGGCCGAGAACATGTCACGATAGCGCCAGTAGCCCCAACGGTGCAGGCGGTCCGTTTCGTCCCCCGGTGGGATCTCGTCATCCGGGACGAAGCGAGGCTTCTCTACCGCCCAGATAGATTCGGCGTCGCGGACTCGGGCGAGATCCCGCTCGTCAGGCTTCTTGAAGAAGCGGCCCTTGTGGTCCTTCTTGCGCGTGGGGTTGTAGTACTCGATCGCGAACAGGCGGTGCCGCGGCGACTCTTTCCCTCCGCGTGGGAAGCTGTTCAGGTGGCCGCAAGCCTTGCACGCGCACTTGCCCCGCTTCGCCGGGCCTTCCGCCAGTAGTTCGGCCGCGCAGCCCTTGCATGCGCCGGGACGCTTCCGGTCCTCCACCTCATTCAGGTCACCGCAGGCGTGGCAGACCAGCACGTTGAGGGGGTGCCGAACGTCCTCGGCCAAAAGATAGCCGGGGAACAGGTCCACGTCCTCCCCGCATGACTCGCATTCAACGACCTTCACCCACAGAAAGGATTTCACCGGAACGTCGCGATCCCCGTAGAGTGGGCAGTCGGTCAGGTAGAGGTGGCCCAAATCCTTCCGCAGAGTCTCAATCAGGTGGTCGGCAGCCCCTGCGTAAGCCTTTAGGTCCAGGTACTCCACAGCCTCTCTGCAAACCCACGTAGCCATGGGGTTGATATCGAACCCGATGACGTCGCAGCCGAGCCGGTTAGCCTCTATCACGGGCGTCCCGCCACCCATGAATGGGTCCGCAACCAGCTTTCCGGCGAAATCGTGCGCCCGGTAGTAGGCTTCGCGGAGAGGCATGTCTCCGAACTCAGCCAAGACCAAGCTCCGAAACAGGCTGCCGGGGCGGCGGGCAAACCATTTGTGGACCGCCACGTACGGGCGGTAGACTTGCTGTATCTGCTTCTCACGCAGCGCGTGGGAAGCCACGAAGGCGATATCGAATCCCTGCTCTAGGCTCATGTCTGTAGGCTTACCTCGGGCGAGCCGCGCATGGAACTCATACCGAGCGACGAGAAGCGGGAATTCGTGGGAATTCTTGGCCAAGACAGAAAGCCGCGCCGTTATGGTTGGCCTGTCCTCCCTTTGGCAACCCGCTTCTTCACTACCGCTCGCTGCGACGTCGATGTTGCGGTGCCGCCTGTGGGGCCGAGGACATCACAGGCGGCAAAGAGCTGCCTTGCGTAGTCCTCGGCGGCCGCAGCGACCCAAGCCGGACGGAGAACCCTCCACACCAATGCTGCGTGCGCTAAGCTAATGATTAGGATCATCACCATACTCGAAGTCGCCGGCATCGCTTTGGCTGAAAGCGCTCCCAGATGTGCTCCCGCGATCATTCCGAGGACGCCCAATGCGATCATCCCGTCCAAACACAGCGCCACGCCGCGCAGAGCTGTGAGATTTCGGCGAAATCCATAGTCGATGTTACGCCTGAACAGCAGTTCAAATCTGGCTTTGTCCCGCGTCTGCGCTAGCAACCAAGTCGCTGCGGCTGCATACGTAGCATCCGCTTCTATAGGGTTCATTGCTTCAACTTCGGGAGAAGGAAGGGGGGCATCTGATGCGCGCCCAGTGAGGAAGCGATGGTAACGCACTTTGTCCTCCCTCGTAAGGCGACCATCGCGGTGCCTGAGCATGGCTACCGACGGTTTGCCACCTTGCATCTGGTACCACCCAAGTTCCTTGGCCCTCCCGGCATCACGGGCCAAGTGGGTGACCAGCACCAGCATGCCGCAGCCAGTCACCAAGGAAAGCATGGCAGTCATCAGGTCGCGGCCGAGGAAGTGCGGCAGCAGGATTGTCAAAGCGACGAAAACCGGGAAGGTGGCGATCAGTGCCGGGTATAGACGGGCGCCACGATCATAGGGATCTAGGACCAGCGAGAGTGATTTGCTCATGCCTCGGGGTTCTTACTTTGGTCCGGACGGAAAGCTGACACAACGGCTTCTTCTTGCTCACCCATGATTATCATCACTGGCGGGATGCCTTCTCGTCCCAGCTGCGCGCGAAGGAACTCGAGTTGCGCGAGGTCGGTGCTGCTGGGCGTGGCACGATGGCAGCTCGGATGCGTATGCCATTCGCCGACATACCGGACTTGGTCGCGGGTGATTGCGCAGACTTCTTGGAGATGGTCCGTCAGTCCGTCTATGCCGCGAACGAATTCCGCATGGCTTTCGACGCTATCGGCGGGCGGAGATAGAGCATCGACAACCAGGATGACCTTCCGGTTGACATCCACGATACCAACAAGGGCGCCGCCGGTTTCGGCGGGCAGAGCGCGCTTACGGGCGACACGGATGTCCCCAAGCAAGCCCTCATCATAGAAGATGGTCCAGTCCGCAATCGGGGTCCGCAAAACAGGGCGGGGGTCAGCCGTTGAAACCGCCACTGCGCCTTCGTTATTCATACTCCATATCGTGATACGGGCCTCGTCGCGTCCGAGAGAGGCGCTCAGGCCTCGAGACACAAGGCCGCTCAGCGCGGCAACGCTGCTGGCGGGGATGCGGTTGGTAACGTGTCGGCAAGCCCCCGTGTACCGAAGGCCATCATCAGGCGAGGCAAGGTGCTCCCGGAGCGCCCCCTCACGAAGGATTAGGCGGTAGTACTGGGCCTCCAGCGCATCCAGCCGGATACTTCTGCCTGCATCTTCTGCCAGCATGATAGAGGCGGTCCCTGCCGGGTTCAGAAAGACAGACACCCGCCTAGCGCCACCTGGCACGTCTGACAGGTTCCTAGCGACTGCGACCGAGGCCGAGGCATCGATGATAATGTCCGCCTCCGAAAGGGCGGCCCCCAGCATAGGTGCCTGATCACCGGGGAATACGACGTTGCCCACGATGCCGCAGGCATCGACACGGCTGCCTAGGACCATTGCGACGCCCTCGGCAAGAGCCTCCGCCTTTGCCTTGCCAAGTTCCGCGCGGTTCAGGGTGTGCCGCGCAAGGTTGTGCGGAAGCAGGAGATCGTCATCAATTATCGTCCACCGGAACCTGCCCTCGCGCGCAAGCGACATCGCTATATGCGAGCCGATGGCGCCGGCGCCAACGAGGGTCACCCTGCGGTCATCTACGCCCGAACTCCCTGCGCACTGGCTGGCTAACTCTCGGTCAAACTCCAAATGCACCGGAAGTGTCTCGATCAGAACACCTTCCAAGCCGGCGGGCGGCGAGGGCGTAAGAAGCCGGCCGTATTGGGAGCAGTTCGCCTTGTTGTTCGGATCGTAGTCGGGATTTTTGTAAAGGACACCCAAGCACACCCCGAGTTCGTCAAGCCCGATCGAAATGCCGAACGCCATCGCGTCTTCTGCAACAACCGGATGGTCAGGCTCGCGCATCAAAGGCGCCACGACGAGAACAGTGACCAGCCCAAGGTCCTGCGGTGACAGCGTTAGGTTCTCCTGGACTGCTTGGCGCAGCGTGGTGAGGAGATGGTGACCGCGCTCCTGCAGGGCGTCGATCAACTCCAGTAAGTTCTTTGGTGCGGCGCCCACCGCCCTGATATTTGGCCGCGTGGTCAAACTCGAAGAACTCACTTGAGCCATGAACAGCGGTGACTATGATGCTGGGTGATGTTCGGGTCGTGGTCGTAAATCCCGCTCATACCGATGGGCGCAAGTCCAACGATCTAATGCACGAGTGCGCTCATATAGTCCTGAACCATGTGCCCCCGAGTGCGCTCCGCAAGGCTGATGGTCCTCTCATGCTTAGTGCCTATGACAAACAACAGGAGGCTGAGGCGGATTGGCTTGGAGCGGTGCTGCTCCTGCCCCGCCCAGCTCTCCTCAGAATCGTACAGAGCGGTATGGTTAGCGACCTTGCGGCGCAGCGCTTTCGGGTCAGCAGCCAGTTGCTCCGGATGCGCCTCGACCGCACTGGGGTGAACCTCCAGATGCGGCGGCGGGTCGCCTAACTGGCTGTCAACGATACGGTTTGGTCTGACCAAGCAGCTGGGAACGGTTCCAGCAGCCCCGGCAGCGTCACCCCCTCCGGCTGCCGCCCGTCCAGGATCGCCTCCACCATTTCCGGTGCCAGCAGCGTGAGCCGCAGCAGGGAGCCGAGATACCCGCGCTCAATCCCCTCGGCCTTCGCCATTTCGCTGATGGAGGCATACCGCCCTTCCTCCAGCATCCGCCGCCAGCGAAAGCCCCGCGCCAGCGCTTTTATCAGTGCCGGGTCGCCATGCACCGGGACAACACCCTCTGCGCCGCCGCCCGGCCGGGCCACCGCTCCATCTGGCCCGATGATCTGCTTCCGCCCGCCGCGCCGGCGGATGGTCAGCGGCACCGAAACCGTCACGCTGGTCACGCCCTTCATGCTGCAATCTCCTTCGGTTGCGAAAGGTCCCGCGCCAGGCTCGCGAGGCCTTCAAGGTTCAGGCTGATTTGCGCCCCGGCATCGCCCACCACTACGCGCTGCACCAGGAGCCTGATCAGCCGTTCCTGCTCGGCGGGGAATAGTTCGGACCAGACAGAATCAAACCGGGCCAGGGCGTCGCGCACAGTGTCTTCGCCAAGGTCCGGCACTTCGGCCTGCGCCGTGCGCCAAGTGCCGACCACCACCTCCGGCTGGCGCAGCAGGGCGCGAAGCTGGTCCAGCACCAGCGCCTCAATCTCGCCTGCCGGCAGGCGGCGATAGGGCGCATCATCCGCCCCGCCCTTCAGGACCGATTGGCTGACGTAGTAGCGATACAAGCGCCCCTGCTTGCGTGTG
>JAJTHE010000136.1 GCA_021298815.1 Betaproteobacteria bacterium
CCGCAACCTTGTTGAGCGCGACCTTCACGAACTTGCCGTAGAGGGTGCGGTCATTGATGCGGACGACATGCCATCCCACGGGCAGCCCTTCGCGGTTGTTGCCGAACATGATGCAGAACGAGCGCTGCCTGCTTTCCTGGCGAGCCTCGGCGCCTGTCGGGATGACGGGGAACACGAATCGACCCGGACCAGGTCGCCGCCAGTAGTCGAGCAGTCGCGCATCAGTCCGATCAGCAATCGCCCGGCGGAAAGCATCGCGCAACGGCTCGGGCGGCACAGGTCCGACGTAACAAAGCTCGTCGGACGTGCTGTCCAGCCGGAAAAAGCTGCCGGGCTTTTCTGCGGATCCAACCCACGCGGCGATCGGGTTGCGCAACAGGTATGCGCGCCAGCGCGCGTCGGACACCGTATCGACGGCCTCGACCTCCGTGCCAGCGACATCGCTGCGCCAGGCCTCGCGGGCGAAACGTTCGCGGAAATGGCTCACCAGCGCGGCAAGGCCGATTCGATCACGAAACCTGTCGCCGGCAATCATCGCCTCAAGGACGACCATCTTGAACGATCGCGTCATCGAGGTGCGCTCGATTTCCTTCAGGAACTCGCCGACCTGTTCGTCGAGCGCGCGGTCGGCATCGGTCGCCAAGGCCGCGAGCCCGAGCAGCGACATCCATCGATCGGTGCCGGTTGCCTTCAGCGCGGTGCCGAGTTTGAAGCCGGATTCGTCGACCCACTCCTTCAGGCTCGGCGCGCGACCCTTGCGCCCGGCGAGCGCCGTCATCGCTTGAAGCACCGCCTCGCGCTGCGGCATCGCTCGCCGCAGCGAGTCGCGCAGCGTCGACAGTGCGATGGGTTCGATATCCAGCAGCACGCCCTCTGGAACGCCGTCCGGCCGAGTCCCACCCTCAAGCCATCGCTCGATGCGGGTCAGCGCACTCGCGCTTGTCGAACGGTCGGAGGCGCCGTTGAACTCCTGCCCGGCCAGCAGTGACAGTTTGACGTGCGCGTTACGGTAGTTGCCGATGAAGTCGAGCACGGTCAAGACGGGTTTGTCTCGGTGCACGCGCAGACCGCGGCCGAGTTGCTGCACGAAAATCGTCATCGACTCGGTAGGCCGCAGGAACAGAACCAGGTCGACGACCGGGATGTCGACACCTTCATTGAAAAGGTCGACGGTGAACAGCACGCGCAGCTGCCCGGCCGCGAGCGAAGATATGGCTTCCGCTCGGTCGAGCGACCCTTCGCCGGAGTGGACGGCAGCAGCGGGGATACCCGCGGCATTGAATGCCGAAGCCATGCGGTTTGCGTGCTCGATCGACACACAGAAGCCCAGCGCCGCACGCGACGAATGCGCGCGGTAACGCTCGATGACCAGGGCGATGCGCTCAGGCGTGACAACGCGCGGGGTCAGCCGCGATGCGTCGTATCCGGTGCGTGCAGCGTTCAGCAGATCGTCGCTGTACTTGACCGAGTCGGCGATGCCAAAGTAGTGGAACGGCACCAGCCAGCCGAAGCCGATCGCCTCCAGCAGTCCGACCTGATAGGCGAGGTTGCCGTCGCAAAGCGCGAGCAGGTCACGATTGTCCGAGCGGAAGGGTGTGGCCGTGAGCCCGAGGAGGAACGCCGGATCCAGCGCCGCCAGGACACGGCTGTAACTCTCTGCCGCCGCGTGATGGAACTCATCGACCACCACGTAGTCGAAATTGCCGTCGCGAAGTCGCTGAAGATGCGCAGGGTTCGACACGGTCTGCACCGACGCGAACACGACGTCGCGATCGTACTCGGCCTGGCCATCGACGACGAAGCCACGAGAGCGGTCTGGATACACGCTCGCGTAGGCTTCGGCCGCCTGCTGCAGCAGTTCGCGCCGGTGCGCGATGAACAACACCTTGCGCGCGTGGGCCGAATCGAATGCAGCGAGAAAGGTCTTGCCGAGCCCGGTGGCCGCGACGACCAGCGCTCGCCGTTCGCCATCGGCCCGCAGACGCTGAAGCTCCTGCAGGGCGAGGGTCTGTACGGGCCGCGGTTCGACAGCACCCTTGTAGGGACGACCCGGCGGCTCGGCCGCTTCGATGGGTACGATCTTGCGACGTCGTTCGTAGGCGTCGATCCAGTCAAGCGTGAGCGGCACGGTGTGTGCGCTGCTGAAGAGGTCATCGAACGCGGACGCGATCTCGTGCATCGGGTCGCCCGCATCCACGTCCAGCACTGACCAGGTCCACTCGACCCCGTCGACCAGGCCGCTGCGGCTGATATTCGAAGAGCCGATGAACGCGCGTCCCGAACCATCCGCACGTTCGAACATCCATGCTTTCGGGTGGAACGAACGCGAAGTCTGGCAGTAGACCCGCGCTTCAAACCCGACCGGCCATCCGCACAATGCACGCAGTGCGTCCGGCTCTGTCACGCCTAGATAGTCGGTGGTCAACAGACTCAGCGTGGCGCCCCGCAGCTGCGCCGCGCGCATCGCGCCCTCAAGCAGACGAATGCCACTGTTCATCACGAACGACACCGCAACCCTCGCACGCACGCAGGTGCGCAACTCGTGCTGAATTGCATCGAGCAACGAGTCGCTTCCGCCCTGATGCAATCGCTGAAGCTTCTTCGGCGGGTCGCACAGCACCAGACGCGCATCGAATCCGCCGCGCTCCGCGTGCTTGCGTTGGGCATGGTCTCTGATGTCTGCAGTCGACAGGCCCCGATAGGCCGCGATGGCGTCGATAACCGCCTGCACATCGGCGAGCTCTTCGAGCACCGTATCGCGATCGGCATGCCAGAGTGCGTCGACCGCCTCGTGCGACTCCTCGAGCAGCTTCAGCCCGAGCAGGCGGGCGAGTTCGCTCGGGTCTGCGGTGCGCGTGTCCAGCAGGCGGCCCTGCGCCTTGGCGATGGCAGGGATGTGGTCGCGGATGAGCTTGCCGCGGCGCGCTTCACTCACTGTGCAAAGGAGCGCGTGCTCCCCCGGATGATCGAGCCTGGTGCTGTTGCGGGCTGCTGTGAGTGTTGCTCCATTTGCTCGAGCATATTACAGAGGCGGCTGTTTCTGACCTGACGTCGGGATGAGCCGGGCGATTCCTGATGGGGCATTGAGGGCGATGGCGCGCAAGAGGGGCGCAGTTCGAACCGAGGCCTGCACGACCTCATCGACGAGCGCCGCGTCGCCCGAGGGTACGTGTCGTGGTCCGGACGAAACTGTGCGCGGGCAAACGTCAGCGCTTTGTTGTGCACGACTGCTGCGAGCGCTCTGCATGCCGCATACGCTCGCGACACGATCTGTGCTCGAGTTCCGCAGGTTCACGCGTTATCCTGGATGGGAATCGGCTTCCGCCGTTCCCTTTTGCTCCGAGATTCAAGGTCGAGACGCTCATGCCTTCACTTCTGGAACTGATCTACGCGCCCCGCAGTCGTTGGAATGCAGACGCGCGCACCGCTTTCTCGGATGCCCTTCAGGAGCGTTATCTCCGAGTGATGAACCTCACCGACAAGCGGAATGAGGAGAAGCGATTCCAGCTACGACTCAATGCGGACGCGTCTGATGGTGCGGTCCCGTACGCAGCCCTGATCGCGCCGGACCAGGATCTCAGTGGCGGCTATGGAGGCATGAGCGTCGTCGCGTTCCCAAGCGACTCGGACGATGGGGGTCCAGCGATCATCGGCATGGTCGTCGGAACCAACGGGCTCGCCCCAGATGAAGCAATCCTGGGCCGCCCTGGTCATGCGCGAAAATGCGCAGCCATCGCAGCAGCCTTGAATCGTCGGCACAGCGGCTGCGCATGGGCGAAGCATGACCCAGTCCGGATCGACATGGAGCTACCGAAGGCGGTCGCCTCCCAACTGGAGTCCTGGCAGGGCCCCGTGAAGAAGTACGGGCGCGTTCTCTACGCGACCTTCGTACCCCCGAGCGCTCGTACCGTGGAGAGCGACGCGCTCGTTCTGGATGCCCTGTGGAGCTTTATTGACCTTTTCTTCGATGAACGCGGGATCGCACCAAAGAAGCCGTTCCAACCGAGTGCGGCTCGACTTCGAACGGCTTGGCTGTCCTGCATCCTTCCCTCGATAGCGCCTACTCAGGTGAAGCGTCTACTCGATGATCGTCGATTCGTGATTGTCGAAGGCCCACCCGGGACGGGGAAGACGGAGATGGCAGAGTCGCTGCTGCGTGACTCCTTCGGTGGACGCGGCCGGGTGATCCAGTTCCATCCGGGAACGACCTATGAGACGTTCATCGGAGGTCTCTCACCGCAAGATGGCGGAACCCTGGGGTTCACGTTCCGACCAAGCCCGGGGCATCTGATGGAAGCTGCACGCGAGGCCGCAGCAAAGCCCGGCGAACCGTACTTGCTCGTGATTGACGAGATCAACCGTGCCGACTTGGCCAAGGTACTCGGTGAAGCGATCTATCTGTTCGAGCCGGGCCGTGAAAGCCGGGAAGTGACGCTTCAGCATCACTATGCCGATACGGGGAGGACACTTCGGCTGCCACCGAACCTGTACGTGCTTGGTACGATGAACAGCGCGGACCGAAGCATCGCGATTCTCGATCTCGCTGTGCGGCGGAGATTCTCGTTTGTTCAGCTATGGCCGCAACTCTCGGTCGTCAAGCAGCATGCGGGGGACACACTTGCTCAAGCTTTTGAAGATCTGCTCATGCTCTTCGTCGAACATGCGACAGACGATGCGCTGTCGCTCGTTCCTGGCCATGCGTACTTTCTCGGGCAGGACGATGAGGCAGTTAGTCGACTGAGTACCGGAGTCAGGCCGCTACTCGAAGAGTATCTGTCCCAAGGGTACGTATCGGGCTTCGCCGAGGAGATCCGGGCCTTCCTCAGCCGTCACGTGCAGGAAGCCTAGATGCCCGTCGCGTCCTCGACACGCATGGCAGCGGGTACGCGAACAGTCCCCGACAGCAGTACCAAATTCATCGAGGCCTTGCCATGGCTCGGGGGTGACGGTTCAGACAGAGCGGGTTCCGCCGAGCGTCGTGCGGAACAGTTCTGTACTGCCAATGACGGCGTGTTGCGTGAAATCGGAGTTCTCGCTGCACCGGGACGCCGAAATGGCAAGGCGGGGTTGAATGTCACTACGTCAACGCGAGTCGGTGCTGTTCCGCTTCTTTCGCCGGTAACAGGTCGCCCGGACTTCGGACTAGTGGTGGAGCCTCGATTCAGTTGGCGCTCGGCCGGTGACATGCTTGCGGGCACTGGCTTTCGGATACTGCCAGAGTTCCTTCCTTTGCCGGATTTGCCGCAATCCGAGCAGCGCGTACCGCCGTGGGTATTGTCTTCTGTGGTGCTTTCGCGCATGCAGTCGCTATTGCATTCATTGAAGCGTCAGTTCGTGATGGTTGAAGCTGACCTACGGACGGTACGCGGACACGTCGACTGGGACGCCTATGCACGACTGCGGTTCGCCATCGGTCGGGCGGCGGACGTTCCGTGCCGGTTCCCGGATCTGAGGGACGATTCTCGCCTTCGCTCCGCGATTCACTGGGTTGTTCTGCGACATCGCGAAGCTTTGCTAGGTCAAGTCTGCGCGGGGCTCGTCGTTCGCCGGCTCCTGGAATTGTGCGAGGTCTTGCTGGTGCAGTTGAGGGGTACTACGCCCAGGCTACCTGATCGACGTACACGCAATGGATGGGCGTCCGTCGCAATCAACGCCCGAGTGTTCCGTGAAGGAATTCAGGCACTCGGGTGGACTGTCGAAGAACGAGGATTGGCGGGGCTGTCTGATCTATCGGGACTCGCGTGGCGAATGGATATGGAAGTGTTCTTCGAGGCCTGGGTCGAGGCGATCGCCGAACACGCCTCCCGTCGATTAGGCGCGCGCTTTAGGTGCGGCAGGCGTAACGAGACTCGCGTGCCCCTTGATTGGGAGCCCGCCTCGTCAGGTTCTCAGCGCTCATTGATTCCAGACGTCGTAATTGAACGTGACGATCTTGTGATCGTCATCGATGCGAAGTACAAGCGGCACGCGGAAGATATAGAACGCCTTGGATGGAGTAGTGCCAGCGACGTGTTGCGTGAGCAGCATCGCAATGATGTACTGCAAGCACTCGCCTACTCAACCTTGTTCAATTCACCCCGTGTCGTGGCGTGTCTCGTCTATCCAGCTACCATGGAACGTTGGCGTGAGTTGCCTGACCATCGGCGGGGCGCGATGCGCGCGAAGGTCCGGAGTGGCGACCGGCAGGTGGAGCTGGCCCTGCTACCCGTGCCATTGTCGGGCGATTGTGAGCAACTTTCGTCGATGCTTGAGCCGCTGTTTGAGGCGATCGGCACCGACGCTTAGGCATCGAGCTCGCGCCCAGATATTGGTCTTCTTGAAGCTCAAGCTCTGAAGACCTGCAGCGGAAGGGCGAAGTTCGATACTAGCATCTAACCCCAGAGTCGACCGACGCTGCCCGTATCGATGCTGCGGTGGCCGCCCAGCCTACATCTGTAATGTGAACGAGAAACAGACAGGGGCGAACAAGAATGAAAGTCGTACGACTGAAGGTTTCGAACTTTCGGAGCATCAAGAGCGCCGAGCTGCACTTCGACGGACACGCCCTGATCGTCGGGCCGAACAACGTTGGCAAGAGCACGATTTGTGAAGCGCTTGACCTGGTGTTGGGGCCGGATCGCATATCGAAGTTTCCGCCAGTCGAGGAGTTCGACTTCCACAACGCACACTACCTAGCTCCGGCGTCGGTGGAGGGCGAAGAGCCGACGCCGGTGCCAATCAAGATTGAGGTCGTGCTTGCCGACATCAATCTCGAGGTTGAGAACCGATGCGGCCAGCACCTTGAGTTCTGGCATACGACTGAGAGACGGACCCTAAACGAAGGCGAGGCCGACGCCGCAAACCCTCCGCTGGTGGTGAGTTGCCTGCGGCTTGAGACCGAGGCAGTCTACAACCCTGAGGAGGACGAGTTCGAAGCAAAGACCTGCTATTCGCGTAGCCCGAACGCGGAACCTGGCGAGTTGGACAAGGTCAGCAAAGAAGTCAAGCGCCTGTTCGGTTTTCTGTACCTGCGTGCTGTCCGCACCGGCTCGCGCGCGCTGAGCCTGGAGCGTGGCTCACTACTCGATGTCATTCTGCGTCTCAGGGGCTCGCGCGCAGGCCTTTGGGAGAAGGCTATCGAGCGCCTGCGTAACCTGGACATCGAGCAAGACGCCACGCACCTGCAGCCCGTGCTGACGTCGATCGAAGCGCGTCTCGGACGTTACATCGCGTCCGACGGGGACGGTAGAACCACGAAGTTGCACGTATCCCAACTGACGCGTGAGCACCTGCGCAAGACCATGGCGTTCTTCCTTGCTATGTCCAAGGATCAAACGCCGGTGCCGTTCCAGCAGGTTGGCACTGGCACGTTGAATGTCTTGGTGCTCGCCCTCCTGTCGTTCATAGCAGACCTAAAGCCAGCGTCAGTCATTTTCGCCATGGAGGAGCCGGAGATCGCGGTGCCGCCCCACACGCAGCGCCGGATCGCCGACTACCTTCGCCACAATACGACGCAGGCCTTCGCGACCTCGCATTCGCCGTTTGTCATCGAGCGCTTCGAACCGGAGCAAACCCTGCTCTTGTCCCGCGGACCCGACTCCTGCGTCAGTGCAAAGAGGTTGTCCGATGCGGGCGGCCTCAAAGGCAATGACTTCAAGCGGTTCGCACGGCGTGGCTTGACGGAGTGCATGCTCGGCAAGGGTGCAATCGTCGTCGAAGGCCTGACGGAGTTTCACGCCCTGCCGGTGGCAGCCAGGAAGCTGGAGGAGAGCGACGACTCGCTGCAGCCGCTCGACATCGCTGGTGCCGCGTTCTTCGACGCGGAGAGCGAGGGGTCGATGCCGAAGTTCGGCACTTTCTTCAAGGCGTTGGGCTTGAAGACTTTTTCGTTCTATGACTCGATGCCTCGCCCACCGGAAAAGAAGAAGCTGTTTACCGACGCATTCGACGTGGATTGCGAGCATGCGCACACAGGCTTCGAGGCGTTGATCGTGAGCGAGATGTCCCTCGATCGTCTATGGGCCTTCCTTGACGATCTTCGGACGACTGGCGAGAACGGCAACTTTTCGATCCCCGCTGTACGCCCGATCGATGCAGAGCTGAGGAAGCTGGCTCGGTCCGCACTAGACGGCAGCAAGGGCGCTGGTTGGGCGGCGAGGCTCTTTGAAGGCAGCGCAGTGGAAGAGCTACCCCCGACGGTGACAGGCTTCTTGAAGCAGGTGTACGCGGCCTTCCCGAAGCCAACCGATATTCCTGTTGAAGTCGCAGCAGCGGCGGCGCCCGCGAAGCCAACTGCAGCTGTCGGCGCCGTGCCGCCGGCTGCGGCGGCTTGAGCGAAGAGAAGCCAATGGAGGTCTGCGACCTTCGCCAGCAGCTCCTCAATTGCAAGGGGCACGCCCTCGTCATCGGTGGCCCGGGAAGCGGCAAGACGACCATTGCCCTTAAGAAGGCCGTCATGCGCATCAACGATGGTCTGGAGCCCGGCCAATCTGTCCTGTTCTTGAGCTTCTCCCGAGCTGCCGTCGCTCGCGTCGGTGAGGCGACGAGGCTCGAAGTGCCGAAGGCACAGCGGGGCATGCTGAGCATGCAGACCTTCCACTCGTTCTTCTGGACGTTGCTCTCGGCACATGCCTACCTGCTCGGTGCCCCAAAGTCGTTGCGCATCCTGTTGCCGCAGGATGAGCAGGCCAAGTACGGGACGATCAGAGCGAAGGACCGTAAAGAAGAGAACCCGGAATGGCAAGCTTGGCTGCAAGAACGCGAGCGCCTGTTTCGGGAGGATGGGCTGATTGCCTTCGACCTCTTCCCGTCCAACGCGGCGCAGTTGCTCGGACGCAGCGCGCACGTCCGGCGCCTCGTCACGCAGCGCCACCCACTGATCATCGTGGACGAGGCGCAGGACACCAACGAACATGCCTGGCGCTGCATTGATCTCCTGGCACCTACTGCTCAGGTGATCTGCCTGGCGGACCTTGAGCAGCAGATATTCGATCATCTCCCCGGTATCGGTCCAGAGCGGATCGTCGCCATCAAGAAGTCGCTGAGCCCGTTGGAGATTGATCTCGGTGCGCAGAACTACCGCAGCGGCGATACGGAGATCGCAGCGTTTGGGCAGGACATTCTGCTGGGCAAAGTTCGAGGGTCACCATATGTCGGCGTCTCAGCCTTCAACTACAACCCGAAGCAACGGACGTTGAGCGCGATCATGCGCATGGCCATTGGCGTGCTCCAGCGGGCGATCCGGAAGTCGACCGGAAAGTACGGTAAGAACGTCGCGATCCTGACGCACTCTGGTGCGTCGGCTGCCAAGGTATCGGTGGCTTTGAACGCAGAACCAAAGCCAGTCCGACATAAGCTGTCGTTCGATGAGGCCGAAGCAATGTTGACGGCTCGCTTCGCGGCGTTCCTGCTTGAACCCAAGCAAGAGCTTGATCGGGTGCGAGACCTCGCGACGGCTCTTGAGCTTCTGGCAACGGCGAAGCGAGCCAACGGCCTGGCCGCCGCGAAGCAGTGGCAGGTGTGGGCGTTGGCCGCTCGGGCCGGTAAGGTGCCGAAAGCGAAGTTTGTTCAAGCCGTTCTGAGCGTCATCGACGGGTTGCGAGCACAGGGCTTTTCAGGCGATCCAGGGCGGGACTGGACCCGACTCAAGGTCGCCTTGCGCGCGGCCGGCGACGAACACCTGGCGGAGGCCGCGAAGAACCTGGATTACCTCGTCGCATTCAACCGTGGGAAGCGAATCAGCGGTGGGCTCGGTGCGGTGTGGACGCGCGACGGGCAGTACACCGGCGCACGCCAAGTGCTAGATCTGGCACTCGCGCAGGACCAGATTCTTGGGGGCATCGATGACCCGCCCGGCGTGCAGGTCATGACGGTACACAAGTCGAAGGGCAAGCAGTTCGACGGCGTTATCGTCGTCCGAGAGGGACGGCACGATGGCGAACAGATGATCTCCTCGTTCGTTTGGTGGGGAGACGAAACTCCCTACTACCGAAGTAGGAAGATTCTTCGGGTGGCCATCACCCGAGCCAAGGCGCACACGTTGATGATCGGTCCGATTTGGCCGGGCTGCCCCATCGTCGGCCCGCACAAGCTGTAGTGCCGCGTCGTCCTCGCCTCCTTGAGGATTCTGGCGGGTACCTCCTTGGCATCCTTGAAAACGCTACCGGCGGCAGCGCCATGCATTTGTGCCAGCGCTGCCGACACTTTTGCTGGGTTTAGCACCGCCCGCTCGAAAGTGCCCAGGCTGCACTGGCGCTCCAGCTCGCGGCTTGTGCACTTTTCCTGCACTGCCAGGCGGAGGTAGAACTCTCGCTCTTCCGGGCGCTTGGACTGGGTCAGTGTGATCAGGTTGTGAGTCCATGGCAATCGTGTCAGCAGCGCGGTCACTTTCTTGTCGGCTGTGCCGTAGACGTCGAAGAACTGTCTAGTCCGAAACGGGTTTCGGCGCGTAAAGAAGCGTTGCCCTGGCTTCGGGCGCGCGAGGTGATCCGGCGCCCACCATCAATTCTCGTGACAGTGTCACAAGAATCTGCATGCCCTCGTCAGGCTTGTCGCACCGCGAATGCTCGCCGGCAGAGTGCCGCGCGACAGGCAACTCGCAGATCCCACCGTTCGCTTCACTCCACCGTCACCGACTTAGCCAAGTTACGGGGCTTATCCACATCCGTCCCCCGCGCCAACGCCGTGTGATACGCCAGCAACTGCAGCGGCACCACATGCAAGATCGGTGACAACGCCCCGTAATGCTCCGGCAGCCGGATCACCTGCACGCCTTCGCTGGCGGTGATCTGCGAGTCCCCGTCCGCGAACACGTACAGCTCGCCGCCGCGGGCGCGCACCTCGGCCATGTTGCTCTTGAGCTTCTCCAGCAGCGTGTCGTTCGGGGCCACCGTCACCACCGGCATCGCCGAGGTCACCAGTGCCAGCGGGCCGTGCTTCAGTTCGCCCGCGGGATACGCCTCGGCGTGGATGTAGCTGATCTCCTTCAGCTTGAGCGCGCCTTCGAGGGCGATCGGGTAGTGCAGGCCGCGGCCGAGGAACAGGGCGTCTTCCTTCTTCGCGAAGGTCTCGCTCCAGGCGATGATCGCCGGCTCCAGTGCCAGCACGGTCTGCACTGCGGCGGGCAGGTGGCGCAGCGCGGCCATCGCGGCGTGTTCGGCGGGGGCGTCCAGGCGGCCGCGTACCTTGGCCAGCGTGTTGGCCAGCAGGTACAGCGCGACCAGCTGCGTGGTGAACGCCTTGGTCGAGGCGACGCCGATCTCGGTGCCAGCGCGGGTGAGGAAGCGCAGCGTCGCTTCGCGCACCATCGCGCTGGTGGCGACGTGGCACACCGCCAGCGTGTGGGTGTGTCCGAGCTCGCGTGCATGCTTGAGTGCGTCCAGCGTTTGCGCGA
>JAJTHE010000124.1 GCA_021298815.1 Betaproteobacteria bacterium
ACACGCGTTGGCCGCTGCGCCGCTGCCACTCCACGGCGAAGGCGGCGTTGACCTCGCGATACAACTCGCGCGTCGGGTCGTAGGAAACGTTCAGCAGTTCGACGGCTGCCGGAGCCTGCGCCCGCGCGGTCGGACCGGCAAGGGCGAACATCAGGACGGCAACGGCAGCGGCGATCATGTTGTGGACGCGATAGGTACGGCTCATGGACAAACCGGGCAGCAAGAAACCGACCAAAGCCACCGCCAGTTTCATGCCAGCGCAGTAAGTATATGAAATTACTCGATTTTTCTCGGTTAAAAAGAAAAACCGCGATATTTCGCTAATATTAATGGAGACATGGATCTTTTTTCTCTTTATTTAGCGATTTATGGATGATCTTCTGACCCTCGCGTGCTGGCGAAGCGTCGGTCGCCAGACCGATCTCGGGGCCGCGCTCGGCGCGGCGCTGGACACCGTGGCGCCGCAGCTGCCGGTCCGGCGCGCGCTGATCCGGCTGCACGTCGCGACCCATGCGGGTTGGGAGACTCTGGCCCAGTCCGGCGCGGCGTGGACGACCGCCAGCCGCGCGGCCGCAGCGACCGTGCCCGAACTGAACGCGGGTGAGGTGCTGATCGAGGAGGCGGCGCAGGCCGCGGGCCGCGCGATCCTCCCCGGCCCCGCCGACGGCATGCCGGTGCTGGCCGTCCTGATGCGCACGCCGCAACTGACGGCAGTGCTCGCGCTGGACGTGCCATCCGGGTCGCCGCCGGCCGTGCGGCAGGCCGCAGCGCGGGCGCTGGCGGAGCCCCTGACGGCAGCGCTGCAGCATCACCTGCGCGAACGCGAGATCGCTGCGCAACGCGAGGCCGCCGAGGCCGATCGCCGTTCGCTGCTGTCGCGGCTGGGCCGCAGTGACCTCGGCGACAACATCGTCGGGGCCGAGCGGGGCCTGCGACCGGTGATGGACCGGGTCGCACAGGTGGCACCGTCGGATGTGCCGGTCCTGCTGCTGGGCGAGACCGGCAGCGGCAAGGAGCTGGTGGCGCGCGCGGTCCACCGCCGCTCGCGCCGGGCCCAGGGACCTTTCCTGCGCGTGAACTGCGGTGCGATTCCGCCGGAGCTGATCGACTCGGAGCTGTTTGGTCACGAGCGCGGCAGCTTCACTGGCGCCGTGGCGCAACGACGCGGCTGGTTCGAGCGGGCCGACGGTGGCACGCTGTTCATGGACGAGGTCGCGGAACTGCCGCTCGCGGCGCAGGTCCGGCTGCTGCGGGTCCTGCAGGACGGCCTGGTGACCCGCGTGGGCTCGGAGCATGCGCTGCCGGTCGACGTGCGGGTGATCGCGGCGACCCATCAGGACCTTGCCGCGATGATCCGTGACGGCCGGTTCCGCCAGGACCTGTGGTACCGGCTCGCGGTGTTTCCGATCGAACTGCCGGCGCTGCGGGACCGTCTGGAAGACGTGCCGGCCCTGGCGCTGCACTTCGCGCAGCGCGCCGCCACGCGCCTCGGACTGGCACCCTGCACGCCGTCGGACGAGGACCTGCGGCTGCTGTGCGGCTACCCGTGGCCCGGCAACATCCGGGAACTGTCTTCCGTGATCGAGCGCGCAGCCATCCTCGGCAATGGCCGCAGCCTGAAGGTGGCCCAGGCGCTCGGCCTGCCCTCCGCCGGCTCGCGACCGCAGCCCGTGCTGCGCGAGGAGGCCGGGCCCGTGCTTGCGCCCGCACCGGCCGCCGCCGCGACCCCGGCGCCGTGGCCCACTCTGCAGGAGCAGGAACGGCTGCACGTCGAGCAGGCGCTGGCGCGCACGCTGGGTCGGGTGGACGGACCCTTTGGCGCTGCGCGGCTCCTGGGCCTGAACCCGCAGACCCTGCGCTCCCGGATGAAGAAGCTCGGCGTGCAGGCGCGCCGCTTCCGCGCGGCGGCGCAGGACTAGACCGGCAGGTCGGCGAGGCACAGGTGCGCGGCGTCCTGCCAGTGCGGCAGGGCCACGCCGAACGTGTCGCGCAACCGGGTCGTGTCGAGCACCGAGTACGCAGGCCGCACCGCGACGGTCTGGAACTCGTGCGTGGCAATCGGCGTCACGGTCACCGGGCGGTTGAGCCGCGGGGCAAGCTGGTCGACGACGAAGCAGGCGAACTCGTACCAGCTCGTCTCGCCGCGACTGGTCAGGTGATACACGCCGGCCGTCGCGCCGACGGCCTCGGCCAGCGGCCGGCCGCCACGCAGCGGCACGACCAGGAGGCCGCCGATCACTTCGGCCAGGGTCCGGGCCCAGGTAGGGCTGCCGCGCTGGTCGCTCACCACCCGCAGCGAACCTGCCTCCTGCGCCCGGGCGACGATGGCCTTGACGAAGTTGCGGCCGCGCGCCGCATAGACCCACGACGTGCGGAAGGTCCAGTAGGCCGCACCGCTGGCCGCCAGCGCCAGCTCGCCGGCCAGCTTGGTGTGGCCATAGGCCGACAACGGCCCCACCGGATCGTCTTCGCGGTAGGGCGCGCGTCCGTCGCCGGGGAACACGTAGTCGGTGGAGAAGTGCACGATCGGCACGCCCAGCGCAGCGGCGGCCCGGCCCATCTCGTGCACGGCATCGGCGTTGATGGCCTGCGCCAGCGCGGCCTCCTGCTCGGCGCGATCGACCGCGGTGTAGGCGGCGCAGTTGAGGATCACGTCGGGCGCGAGCGCCAGCACCGCCTGTCCGGCCGCGCGCGGATGCGCCAGATCGAGCTCGCCCGGGGATGGCACGACGAGCTGCATGAACGGATGCAGCACGCGCTGCATCTCCCAGCCGACCTGACCTTCGCCACCGATCACCAGTGCCCGCTTCATTCAAATACCTCCGCCTGCGCCAGCAGCGGCGCGCGCAGGTCCTTGTCCGACAGGAGCAGGGCGATGCCGGCGAGCGGCCAATCGATGCGCACGCTCGGATCGTCCCAACGCAGGCTGCGGTCGTGCTGCTGCACCCAATAGTCGGTCGTCTTGTAGAGAAAGTCGGCGGCGGCGCTGAGCACCAGAAAACCATGCCCGAAGCCGGGCGGGATCCAGAGCTGCAGCGCATTGCTCGCCGACAGCTCGACACCCACCCACTGCCCGAACCTGGGCGAGGAACGCCGCAGGTCGACCGCGACGTCGAACACGGCACCCTGCACGACGCGCACTAGTTTGCCCTGGGGCCGCACCACCTGGTAGTGAATGCCCCGCAGCACCCCCTGCACCGAGT